>DUZS01000031.1 GCA_013349405.1 Desulfuromonadales bacterium
CTGTTCGATAAGCATGGGTTCCTCTTTCAGATAGAATGGTTGGTCGCGCTTCCATAACTACCTGAGGGAACTCATGCTTTTCAATTATTAAAGAACAAAATCATGCATTAATTACTGTGACGAACCTGATTTTTATGATGTCTATATATTTATAAGGCAAAATCTTGGCCTGGTCTCAAAGGCCAGCTCGGGAGTTGGTATCGTGTTATCGCTTTTTAGTAACCGACCAAGTATCGAGCTGGCCTTTGTGAGTGCAACTCCAAAGGACAATGATTTTGCCACTATGATTGTTAATTTTGCGTAGGTAAGTCAAAATTTTATGAACAGAAAAGAGAATTTTTTTTTGGGGAAATTTTTTTTACCGATATGATATTTACATGATTATTATAGCATATCTGCAAATATGGTGAAAGTATGGCGACAATCGTAGCTATTTCGTAACAGAAATAAAAAAGGACTCAAGCAATTAAGCCTAAGTCCTTGTTATTTATGGTGCGCCTGGAGCGATTCGAACGCCCGACCTACGGATTCGTAGTCCGTTGCTCTATCCAGCTGAGCTACAAGCGCATTAAGAGAAGGCTTTATAGCGCACTGGACGGAATATATCAACTGTTTTTTGATGGTGCCACTGCATCCATGCCATCGTGGCCGTATTATCTCTACCAAAACCGGTTATTTTCATATATTGTCCCGCTTCAGTAGAACTGACATTTTCATGAAGGGCCTGTGATGGAACACTTTATTCTCGAAATCAACGAATCTGATGTGAAGCGAGAGCGTGAAAAATCACGCGAGCTTCGTAAAAGTCGCTGGTGGCAGAATCGCCTTGCCCTTGGGCGGTGCCACTATTGCAGCGGTAACTTCTCTTCGGAAGATTTGACCATGGATCACCTTGTCCCGGTGTCCCGGGGCGGAAAAGCATCGCGTAACAACGTTGTGCCCGCCTGTAAGGAGTGCAACAGCCGTAAAAAATATCTGCTTCCGATTGAGTGGGAAGAGTACTTAGCCGGGCAAGAGAGCCAACCAGCGGAGACTACAAGTGAGTAAATTGAAAAGCCGCTACAAAGTTGTCATCTATGACTGTGACGGCGTAATCCTTGATTCTATGGAATCCAACTATATTTTTTACAATCGCGTCATGGAATTTCTGGGCAGGGGTGAGATCGACCGGGATGACCGTGAGGCAAAAAGGGTTCTGCACACCTATTCATTCAACAATGTGATGGAGTATTTCTTTGCCGATGATCTGCGGCGGGAAGAGGCCTTCCAATTTGCCAAGACCATCCATTATCGCGATCTGATGCCGTTTATGAAAATGGAGGATGGTTTTGTCAGCGCCCTTGATCAATTAAAAGGGCACACATCCCTGGCAATCTGCACCAATCGGGCGACATCGATGGAGATGATAATTGAGGATTTCGGGCTGACAGGGTACTTCGAATATATCATGACGGCTGCACAGGTAACTAACCCGAAGCCCCATCCGGAACCGCTCCTGAAAGTATTGAAACACTTTGGAGTTGAACCGGATGAGGCTCTTTTTATCGGCGACGGTGAAGTTGACATGCAGGCCGCTCAGGGTGCCGGCGTTCCGTTCATCTCCTACAAATCCGATCTACCCGGACTGGCCCGGATTGAGCACCATTCAGAGATAGTCCGGCATGTTTTCTCACCGGTTTAGCAGAGACTGTTACCGTACCAGCTTCGAAAGCTTTTTAAATTCATCTGACCCGGCGACTTTCAACAACTGAAACAGGACAGACTCTGTTGAGGTCGGGGTCGCTCCGGCAAGGGTCATGGCCTGCAGAGCGGTCTCCCAGTTCTGTTTGCTGCGGCTCATGACGGCATCCTTCACAACATGGACGGTCAGACCGGCATCACGAAGCTCGATCACCGTCTGCAATACACAGACATGTGTTTCCATACCGGTTATTATTACCTGACTCCTGCCGGTTGCCTTGAGCGCTGCAACAAATTCCTCGCTGCCGCAACAGCTGAAAGCCATTTTTTCATAACAGGGAGCGAGTGCTGCCTTTGCCTTCAGTTCCGTCACTGTCGCGCCCAGTCCTTTCACATACTGTTCGGTTAAAATCACCGGAACATTCAATTCAGCGGCACTCTCGAGAAGAATACCGATATTTTTTACACGGCTCTTCAGCACAGCTTCATCCATGGCGACACACAGTTTTTCCTGCACGTCAATTACCACCAGCACCGCTTTATCACGGTCCAGAAAAAAATGTTCCTTTATTGACATAGAATCTCCCTTACATTTGTTCCGGACGCGACCGGATGAAAAACTACACAAGTGCCTTCGCTGCTGCAATAGCGGCGGCATAATCAGGCTCCCCGGTGACTTCGGGAACAATTTCGATATAACGGATGATATTGGCGGCATCAACGACGAACACCGCACGCGTCAGCAGCAGCAACTCCTTTATCAGCACCCCGTAAGCCAGCCCGAACGAGCGGTCGCGGTAATCGGAAAGCGTGATCACCTTATCGATTCCAGCGGCTCCGCACCAGCGTTTCTGGGCAAAGGGGAGATCGAGACTTATTGTCAGAATCACGGCATCTCCCGGCAACGTGGCTGCTTCCTGATTGAAACGGCGGGTCTCCGTATCACAGACCGGTGTATCGAGGGACGGTACCGCACTGATGATTTTTATTTTCCCTGCATAGCTTGCGAGCGATGCGGGGGCCAAACTGTTATCAACAACGCTAAAATCGGGAGCTGCGTCACCAACCGTGAGCCCGGGGCCCAGCAAAGTCATCGGATTTCCTTTAAACGTAATGATTCCTGTTTTCTCACTCATGATCAATCCTCCTCGTTAAGTTCTACCGTTTCAGGTAGTCTGCTGCACTCTTCACACTCTGTACGATCATCGGCTAAAATAGTCAACAATTGCATCACCAGACGATAGGTGATCCCCCACAGCACCGGCATGTTGTCAACAGGGAGTTGTATTGCCGGCACGTTAAACGATTTATCATCAAAAGCAACGGGGCTGCTGGCATGTCGTTCAGGATCACGGAGGTCCGAAAGAGCCACCCAGAAAAGCTTGCGAACCTCTTCATTCAATTCCGGTCGAATCTTGTTCTTATCAACCGCGAAGAGACAGCAGGAAACTTGTACCGGCAGGTTGGCGCCGATGATGTCTGATAGCCGCCCCAGGTATGTTCCCTCCATGAGGTCGATACCGATTTCTTCGAGCGTTTCGCGGCACGCCGCGTCGCAGGGCATTTCTCCCTCTTCCAGTTTACCACCCGGGAAGGCGATGTGACCCGACCACGGGTCCAGGTCATGAGATGCCCGCTGAATAAAGAGTATTTCAAGATCGTGCGCATCCTGATGTAATATCATGGCGACTGCTGCGGGTGTACGATCACCCGAACAAGGATCAGCGACGGCTGAATACTGGGCCAGGTTTTTCGTAATTGATTCAAATACTCTATCGTTTTGAACGTGCCTGCTCTGCATATTGTCCATGTTCCTTTCATCTTCAATCACATCCTCTCCATATCGACGACCATCGTCAAGCACAAATGTGATCAAGACTCTTTGAAGCCGATTTTTTTTTAGCCACTTGTGTCTTGCCAGAGAGATTTCTTACTGGTAATTTATCGTTGTTACTCTCATGTAGTGCATGTTTGCCCTGCATATGAATGATTCGGCGGAAGTATCTATTGAACAGTAAGGTGCACTCAGACATGCCCGCGATCTCAATCCTCATGCCGGTCCGCAACGAAGAACAGTACCTCCGGGCAACACTCGACTCGATATATCGACAGACGTTTACCAACTGGGAGTTGATCGCTGTTGACGACGGATCAAATGACGGCACGGCGGCAATCCTCTTTGAGGCTTCTCATGGTGACGCCCGTGTTACCGTGATCAGGCGCGACGGAGGCGGTCTGGTAGCAGCACTCAATAGCGGATTAGCAGCATGCCAGGCACCTCTGCTGGCCCGACTGGACGGAGATGACATCTGCCATCCGCGCCGTCTGGAGCTGCAAGCCGCTCTTCTCGATGCACAGCCGGAAATCGGACTGGTGGCAAGCGCCTTCCGCCATTTCCCCCGGACCGGACTCAAGCAGGGGATGATCGACTATGAGTCATGGCAGAACAGCCTGACTGATCATGCCCTCGTCATTCGTGATCTGCTGGTTGAATCGCCCTTTGTCCATCCCTCTATTATGACACGCCGGTCTATCATGACAGGTCTTGGCGGTTATCAGGATAACGGCTGGCCCGAGGACTATGATCTCTGGCTGCGCATGGCAGCAGCAGGAGTGCGCTTTGCCCGTCTGCCGCAGAACCTCCTGTTCTGGCGTGACCACCCGGAACGGGCCACCCGCACCATGGATGAATATGCGGCACACGCCTTCCGCGCCTGCAAATGCCACCACCTGCTGAACGGCTTTCTCAGAGGCGTTGCTGACGTTGTCATCGCCGGGGCGGGACTGGAAGCGCGGGCCTGGCAGCGTCTGCTGGCGGCAGCAGGGGTGACGGTGTCAACATGGCTTGATGTTGATCCGAAAAAAATCGGGCGGACATTGCACGGTGCACCGGTAATTTCCCCCAATAAGCTTCAGTTGTTTGGCAGAAAAATGATTGTGGCGATCGGCGTGCGCGGTGCGCGGGAGCAGTTTCGGAGTGTCGCAAAAACATATGGGTGGCACGAAGGCATGGACTTTGTCTGTGTCGCATGATAAAAATCAGCAGACCATATGACACAATGTAGCAAAAGAACTAAAAGGTAAGGAGTAGCCGATGTTACCAAGCAAAGAAGAGATGGCTCTTACCATCGATGAAACAGACTGGGGCAGCCTGCGCGCTCACCTCAATCGTGGTGGACTCATTCTGGTTGATGATTCCCTTGATCTCGCTGATACCGCTCATAAAGTAGCTGCCGATGACATCACTATTATTCAGCGACTGGTTGAATACGGCATGATCGGCAAACCATCTGATGCAAAAATTCGCGCATGGGAAGAGGATAAACAGAAAAAATTCGCCATGCTGATTGTCAGCCCGTATGTGTTGTTCCAGGAAAAAATGCCGACATTTCACTGAGGTTTACCATGGACATCATCCTGAACGACATTGAAGTGCGCGTACTGGGCAGCCTGATTGAAAAAGAGCTGACTACCCCGGAGTATTACCCGCTGTCGCTCAATGCACTCACCAACGCCTGCAACCAGAAATCCAACCGAGATCCGGCCATGACTCTGGCAGAGGAGGAGGTCGTGCGGGCACTGGATTCGCTCCGCTTCAAGCAGTTGGCGGTTCTTTCCGCTGATGGCGGCCGTGTCCCGAAGTATCGTCATCTGATGGCCGAAAAATCAGGGTTGATGCCGGCTGAACTGGCGATCATCTGCGAACTGCTGGTGCGTGGCCCTCAGACTGTCGGTGAGCTGCGGACCCGGGGAGAGCGGATGCACCCGTTTGGTGATCTGGCTGCAGTTGAAGAGGTCCTGCAGGAGTTGCTGGTGCGTGAAACGCCACTGATTACCCTCCTGCCGCGCCAGTCGGGGCGAAAAGAGGGGCGCTATGCCCAGCTTTTTTCCGGAATTCCGGAGAACAGCGAAGAGAGTTCAGAAGCACGCCCCGAGCCGGCCCGGCAGAGGGTAGTTGCAGAAAATGAGCGGGTTGCGAAGCTGGAGGCGGAGGTGGCTTCGTTACGTGAAGAAATTCTGGCCCTGCGGCGCTTGATGGAGGAGTTCAAGAAGCAGTTTGAATAACGTCCTGGTCCTCTGACCAGAAGCGTCTCTGCAACTCATCCATCAACGGCTTGAGGCTTTTCCGGTCACGGGCCGATACGGTGACACTGTTGCGGGTTCGCGCTGATTGACGCACCTTGATAAAAGCCACCGTATCTTTCTTTTTCAAATCCGTCAGAAGGTCCGCCTTGTTATACACCAGCAGTTCCGGCTTATCCCCTAGCTCCAACTCCGTCAGAATGGTACGCACCTGGGTGATCTGATCCTCAAAACGGGGGTGGGAGGCGTCGACGACATGCAGCAGCAGGTCGGCATCCCGCATCTCTTCCAGTGTCGCTTTGAATGCACCCAACAGAGATTTCGGCAGGGAACGGATAAAGCCGACCGTGTCGGTAATAATGACTTCCCGTTCACGCGGGAAGCGGAGACGCCGTGTGGAGGTGTCAAGCGTCGCAAAGAGCAGGTCTTCGGTAAAAACGTCGCTCTTGGTCAGGGCGTTCAGCAGCGTTGATTTGCCGGCATTGGTGTAGCCGACGATCGAAATGATCGGCACTCCCGCCTTCACCCGCTGTTTGCGCCGCTGATCGCGCCCTTGAGAAAGCTCTTTCAGCTCCCGCTCGAGAGTAGTGATCCGGTCCCGGACCCGGCGCCGGTCAGTTTCGAGTTTAGTCTCACCCGGCCCGCGCCCGCCGATGCCGCCCATCAGCCGCGACATCTGCACTCCGCGACCGGTCAGACGCGGCAGAAGATATTTGAGCTGCGCCAGTTCAACCTGAACCTTGCCATCCAGAGTCTTTGCCCGTCGGGCAAAAATATCAAGTATCAATTGGCTCCGGTCGATGACCTTCAATTCCGTCATTGCAGAAACGGAGCGTATCTGGGCCGGCGTCAGCTCCTGGTCGAACACCAGCATGCTGGCGCCACGCTGCATCGCCCTGATGACAACGTCACGCATCATCCCCTCCCCCATGAGAAATCGGGGGTTGAGAGTTTTTGGGCGCTGGATGAATTCATCGAGCGCCTCCACCTGAGCGGTGCGGGAGAGTTCACGCAACTCCGCCATCGAATCTTCAGCTTCCTGACGGGTACCCGAGGTTGTGACGGAGATCAGAATAGCCCGTTCGAGAACATCCTTCGCCTGAGGCAGGGCTCGGGCCGCCTTTTCCAGATCTGCTTCCAACTCCGGGATGAAATGAACGCAGTCAAGGTCGATTCTTTCAAGCGGAACAATCGGATCAAGGGTCGTCGTTGCACCCCGTTGATCGGGGGCCAGAAAGGCAAGCTGGGCAAAAATCTGGTTTTTACCCGGCACGGAGAGCAGGGCGGCAAGAAGATCAAAGCGCAGCAGGGAAAGATCAGTCAAATCGTCTTCAGAGACCGGCTCGTTTTTCAGATGTGTATGGATAAAGCGAAGGCCGCGCATGACTCTTTTGCCGAGGGGGTAATCGCGCAACTCCGGTATGACGACCCCTTTTTCATCGCCGACAATGACATATTCCACATTGCCGGCACGATTAACGAGGAGACCGATTTGACGGCGGAGTTCACTGGAGAGTTCGACGAGGCGGGAAGCAAGTTCGTGGGAGCAGAATTCAGCAACCGGTACCCGCCTGCGATAGAGGCGTTCCAGAGACTGAATCTGACTTGATTTTAAACCGGCAAGATTGCCAAATACTTCTTTAATGGGATGACTCCGAATTACAACCCGATGATATTATAACCGCCGTCAACATAATGGATTTCACCGCTGACACCGCTTGCCAGGTCGCTGCAGAGGTAGAGTGCGGCGCCGGCGACATCCTCCTGGGTGATCGATCGCCGGAGCGGCGCCTTTGACTCCACGTGGTTGAGGATAGTGTGAAAACCGTTCACCCCTGCCGCCGCCAACGTGCGGATCGGCCCGGCGGAAATAGCGTTTACTCTGATTCCTTCCGGGCCGAGCGCCTCGGACAGATAGCGGACCGATGCTTCCAGCGCCGCCTTGGCAAGGCCCATGACATTGTAGCTCGGAAACACCTTCATCGCCCCGTAGTAACTGAGTGTCAATGCAGCCCCCCCCCTCCCCTGCATCATCGGCTGGGCCGCTTTCAGGACGGCCAGAAATGAATACACACTGATATCCATGGCGGTGGCGAAACCTTCCCGGGTAGTGCTGAGAATAGTCCCCTTAAGCTCTTCCTTGTTGGCAAAAGCAACCGCATGGATAATTATATCAACACCATCCCACACTTTGGCGAGTTCGCTGAATACGGAAGCTATTTCTTCGTCACTGGTAACATTACACGGCAGTATCGCTGCGGCGTCAATTGACTCTGACAGGGGACGTACCCGCTTTTCAAGCGCCTCCCCGGCGTAAGTTATCGCCAGTTCGGCTCCCTGTTCATGAAACAGCCGGGCGATCGCCCAGGCGATACTCTTTTCGTTGGCAATACCAAAAATTACGACTTTTTTTCCTCGTAGCAACATTCTTTGCACTCCTCCTGTTCACCCTGCGGTGGCACTGTCTTAGCAGACACAAGAGTGTTTTCAATAACGGACAGACGCTTCTCGATCGCTTCGAGCATCTCCAGCGTCCGGTCCTGCTTCCCCTTGATCGCAAATACGACAAACGGCATGATCAGCCAGACAACAGCCAGAAAAAGGCTGATGATGCTCATCATTACCATGAAACCGCCAAAAACTTCCATATCAACTCCCGCTCAATTTCTGCTCGCTTATATCACAGTACCGCCTGAAAGTTAAGGTGATATTTATTGTGTACCACAGAGCAGCGCGGCATGGTTTGAGCTGAACTGCGGCGGATCATGCCTGATTATCGGGGCAATGGCGGGATGACGCTTGAATTCACTCTCCAGAAAGTGACGCACCTGTTTACGATCCCACCCGCCCGGATGCCGGAATGATGTATAGAGGGACAAATCTCCCTCATAGAACGGCTGATTGCCATATTCTGCCGCTTCATCTCCGTAAAGCGGCATATTGAACAGCGCCAGGTTAAGAAACGTGATCGCCCGACCATGGAGGGCAACAAATTCCAAAGTCCGGCGCGCTTCAACCACAGTTTCCCCCGGTGTCCCGAAGAGCAGATAACAGTACACCGCGATCCCGGCATCTTTAAGATTGGTAAGCACCCGCACAGCGAGCCCCAGATCGATCCCCTTATTCATCCGGTCCAAGACATTTTGATCACCGGACTCCAGACCCAACTTAAGCATGACACAGCCGGATCTCTTCAAATCATGGCAGAAGCCGGCATCAGCCAACTGTTCATCAATCCGGGCGAAACCGTACCAGGGCGCACCGGGCGGATGCTCCACAAGGGCGTGCAACAGTGCAGGGCTGATGGCATTATCAAGCAGATGGATCAGGCGCGGAGCAGTTTGGTCAGTCAGACATTGCAAATCTGACAACACCGTGGCTACCGGTACCGGATGATAGGCATTCCCTTCAGCACGTTCCGGGCAGAACGCGCAGCGATTCCAGTAGCAGCCACTGGCGGCACTGTAGGGGAGAATCAGACCGGGAGACAGGTACTCAGTAAGCGGGAGGGCGGTATAATCGGGAGGCACACGATGACTCAGAGCCGGACTGCTCCCCATATATTCAAGGAGAGGCCCTTCGCCCGGGCCACTGACAAGGTGATCTATCAGAGCACCAAAAGGGTTGCGCCAGTCGGGGCGCTGCATCCAGGAGGTTATCAGGCCGCCGCCCACGACAATTTTCAGCCCGGGAAAATGTGCCCGGACGTAGCCGATCATGGCAAAAGTGCAGAGCGCTTGGCTGAGATAATTGAGGGAAAAACCGACCGTGCCTACTCCGGTGAGAAGATCCGGGAGCCTCTGGTTGAAATAAGGAAAAAAGGGATTCTGTTCAGGATGCTCAGATACTTTGAGTAAATCGGCACTGCGCAGCGGCGAGAGCGTTTTGTGCTGATAATCGGCCAGTCCGATGGCAACACCACGGTCAGCAGCTGAGACAGCCAGGAGGCGGTTGAGGTCACTGACTGCGCGGCGATATCGATCGGGCACCTGATAGGTGGCGATATCGCGGAGTGCTGCAATATTGGCAATCCGCCCCCTGAAAGCCCGACGACTCCAGGTATCAGAAGCACCTGGCGGCTGGTCCAGCAGCCAGAGCTGCCCTTCAAGGTTGGCATCGAGCAGCCGGCACGGCACTCCATGGGCCTGCAGATGTGCCGCCAGACGGGCAATGCCGGCCGGCGGTTCACACGCTTTTGCGAGAGGGGGGAATATAAGCAGCATGCGAATTACTGGTACTGAATATAGAGCGGCTTCGGATTCAGCTTGAGGACATCCTGCGGTGTCATCAGCGGGTCTTTTTTCTTCGTGTCATTGTGATAGAAAAGCTTGAATCCGGTATACTGCACCGGCTCGGCAACAACATAATCCTTGTAGGAATCGCGTTTCAGCCAGGGAGCGCCCCAGCCGTCCATATGCATGACGATCTGTACTTCAGGTCGGAGTATGATGCTTTTTGAATTTGTGACACCGTTGCGGGTGAAGCGGTGTACGGTAAACACTTTGGGGGGGAGATTATATTTTTTGACCAGATCCTTCAAATAGCCGGAAGCATAGTTGATATCGGCCGCATCGTAGGTGCCGATCTTCTTGCCCGGTTTTTTACCGCTTTTTATCAGGTTGAATTCCGGGTCAATGCCGAGATGCACGTCGGGATTCTTCAGAATCCACTCAAACCGGGGCAGAACCGCGCGGATATCATCATGACCGGTTTGAATATCGATAAACATGATCGCTCCGGCTTCTTTGGCCCACCCATACACCTGATTGACGATTTTATCAGGCATAATCATGCGATATTTGCGGTCTTTTCCAGGTGCCCCCTGCGCCACCACGGCAATCAGATGCAGAGCAGGCTGTACCGGAGTTGCCGGATCGGCCGCCTGCCATTTGGCAACTTCACCCTTCAGGCGAAGCAGCATTTCATCTTTGGGAAATTCTCCAAGAGCGCCCATTTTTTTTGAAAACGGATTGCCATAATAAGCTACGATGCGCTTTGCCGGGAGGATTGAACCGGGGAGCGGTTGCGGACATTTGACCGGCCAGCCGCATTTTGCGGCATAATCCGGGCTCTCACCGGCATTATACTTTATCGGCGGTGCAGCTTTACGGGCTGCACTGGTTGTTGCCGCAAACGCGGCTGCCTTTCTTGTCGCGGTTGTTGTTGCCGCAAACGCCGCCGCCTTCCTAGCAGCAGTAGTTGTTGCCGCAAACGCCGCCTCGGCAGCTTTCCGCTCAATCTCTTTTTTGGCTTTTACCTGCAACTCGACATTTTTGCTGTCTGTGCATGCTGACAGTGCAAGCGGGATCAACACGAACCACAAGGGGAGAAATGCGTTACCTCGGTATTTCAAATGGTACTCCATATTTTTTTAATTACGTTTTCAGCTCAGAGTCAGGCAGTTATTGGTTGTGATCATCAACAAGAAAATCTTCCACTTCAATGACATCTTTAACCTTGTGTACAAGTGCGTCCGGCCACTCCCTGATTGAGAGCCTGGTCAATATTTTCGATTCCTCAAAGGTCAGGTCAACATCATCGGGTAATTTATCGGCAAGCTCACTCACCCACCGCGTTTCCTCTGCGGTCAGTGGCGCCTGTAATAATTCTTTGTTTGAAGTTTTCATACCCATCTCCGCTGTACCGGTAATTTTTGCAACTGCTATAAATACAGGGAAATCAGATTCCATACAAGCTCTATTTCAGTTCTTTATCTTGACAAAAGAGCCAAGAATATGTCACCAGAGCAGCACTAATATATGACGAAGGAGAAACGACCATGACTGTATGCCCATGCGGAAGCGGTAATCCATACGCCGACTGCTGCGAAAAAATTATTTCAGGCGGCGAGGCGGCGCTTACCGCCGAACAACTCATGCGAGCCCGCTATTCGGGCTATGTTCTCGCCGAAATGAATTTTCTTTTTGAAAGTACCCACCCAGACCATGTACAGGGCTACGACCATGCAGGTACCAAAGAGTGGGCAGAAACAGCAGAATGGAAGGGGCTTGAAATTATCAGCACTGACAGGGGTGGGGAGGAAGACTCCATCGGCGAAGTAGAGTTTATTGCCCGCTTCAACGAAAAAGGCAATGCCCTTGAGCACCATGAGGCCGGCCAGTTTAAGCGAAAAGATGGTCGCTGGTATTTTACCGAGGGGCGGATGGTTAGGCCAAAGCCGTTGACAACATCCAAGATCGGCAGAAATGATCCCTGCAGTTGCGGAAGTGGTCTGAAATATAAAAAGTGCTGTGGGAAGTGAGACACCTTTCAACAAAATAATCCGGACACGAATCCTACTCTTTTTCACCGACATAGATCGTGGCAATACCAAAGGTCAGCTCGTGGAGATGGATGTTGCGGAAACCGGCAGCGGCAATCATGCGTGAAAAATCTTCCTGAGAAGGAAATTCAAGGACGGAGTCGGGCAGGTACTTGTAGGCGTTGTAGCGCGAGAACAAACCGCCGACAACCGGCAGCAGGCGGCGGAAGTAAAAGTAATACAACTGCCGGAACAGCAGCGAACGCGGGGTAGAAAATTCCAGAATTATCATCCGGCCTCCGGGGCGGAGTACCCGCCACATCTCGGCCAATCCCAGCTTCCTGTCAACAACGTTCCTGATGCCGAATGCTATGGTAATTGAATCAAATGTATCGTTGGCAAACGGCAGATCTTCACAGGGGGCAACTTTGAGCTCAATGCGACCGGCGTAGGGCGATGCCGCCACTTTGACAATGCCGAGGTCAACCATCTCCCTGCAAAAATCCGCCCCGGTAATCTTGACAGAATCGGGCGTGCGCAAGGCAATTTCCAGTGCCACATCGCCAGTACCGGTTGCTACGTCCAGAATACGGGAGCCTTCCCGGTATTTGAGCAGTCGCACCGCTTTGGTACGCCAGCGACGATCGATGCCAAAACTTAACAACCGGTTAAGAAAATCATAGCGCGGGGCAATCGCCCCGAACATCTGCTGAATTTTTTCCCCTTTATCAGAAAGCCTGAACATTCGTTTCCACTACCTTTTGGCAGATTTAATGTGCTATAAAACGTGCGTAATTTATGTAGCATATTTTGCAGACCGTTAACCAGAAAAAACAGCCATTCCATTTCATGCAGGAGATGCTGCAGAGTGATTCCCGCCATTCGCATACAGGACGTTGCCGATATACTGATCATGACGGTTATTCTGTACCAGATGTACTCCTGGTTTCGTGGAACACGAGCCATTCAGGTGCTTATCGGGCTGGGAGTTGTGACCCTCATCTATTTTGCCACCCGCTTTCTTGATCTCTACATGACAAGTTGGGTACTTCAGGAACTCGGCACCGTCCTCATAATCCTTATAATTGTCGTGTTTCAAACCGAGATTCGCCAGGCATTGTATCGCTTCAGCCTCCTCCGCCACATTCTTGATAGTCGTCAGGAAACGCAACACAGCCAGTTTCAGGATATTGCCGAGACTCTATTCCGGATGGCGTCCAATAAGACCGGGGCCTTGATCGTTTTTCAAGGCAATGAATCGCTGCACGACCTGATGACTAACGGGGTCACATTAAACAGTGAAATTTCGCCGCAAATGCTCGAATCAATTTTTTATAACGGGGCACCACTTCACGATGGTGCGGCACTTATCAATAACGGCAGGATTGAGAAAGCCGCCTGTCATCTGCCGCTCTCCACCAGTCCCGATATTCCGCAGCATCTCGGAACCCGTCATCGAGCGGCTCTCGGGTTGTCGGAACGGAGTGATGCGGTAATTGTTGTCATTTCCGAGGAGCGTGGAGAAGTTTCTCTCGTGACCACAGGATCTTTGCAACGTATGAACACCCCCACTGATCTCATTTTGGCACTTGATACCTTGCTCCATAGCGAAACGGACAAACCCCGCATCACTCAGCGACATCGATTTTTTTCCAATATGCTGCCGAAGGTTTCCCTCCTGCTTGGTGTCTGCGTTTTCTGGGGCCTGATAACAACCCGGCAGGGACAAATCACAACCGCAACAGTCCCGGTACGATTGCATGGAGTACCTGACAACATAGTGCTGCTCCGCACTCTCCCTGAGGATGTAACAGTTCAGATAAAATCAATGTCAAGCCTCACTCCTCCACCTTCCAAGCTGGACCTGACAGCCGAAGTCGATGCCTCGAAAATAACCGAAGGTACCACCGCCTTACGAGTAAACCATGCAGATATTTCTGCTCCTTCCGGCATGATAATTACGGCGGTATCTCCTACCACTGTTCGAGTCTCCGCTGAAAAGAAACTTCTCAAAAGAGTCCCGGTAAAAGCTGCACTGAAAGGAAGGTTGCCGTCTGTATTGACATTTTCGGAAGTCATCTGTGAACCTGACTCTGTCGACATTGAGGGTCCGGCAAGCCAGATTGCAAAGATAAGTTCAGTAACGACTGAAGACATTGACGCCAGCCAACTGAAAGCGGGAGAAGCGTATCTGAAAAATTTGCGCGTACCGGAAAAACGGGTGTCTATACATCTCGACATCCCCATCACAGTAAAATTATTACCACGCAAACAACACAAACGTTAATTTTTTGGCGTGATATTTGCATTAACTAAAAATCAATGCGTAGTAACAAAGATTGACTTTTAGGTTTTATTGTTATATAAACGTCTCCCTATTGACAAAATCTAAAACAACATCAGGAGGAAACATGGCCCATATTCGTATTGCAATTGCGACCTGCCTCGTGCTCTTACTGCTGCCTCAGATGGTTTTAGCTTCAAAGTCCCATGTCGTACGCACCAGCGAATCGCTGCAGTCAATTGCCCGTAAATATCATGTGTCAGTTGATGAACTGAAATCCGTCAACAACCTGACCGCTTCGCGTGTCTCCAAGGGAGCGCGCCTCATAATTCCGTCGCACCCCGAATCACAGCAAAAAAAAGCAACCGTCGCACCTCTTCAGGAAACCTATAAAGTAGCCAAAGGTGATACACTCCCCAAAATCGCAAAAAAAACCGGCGTCAAGCTTGCTGATATAAAAAATATGAACGGCCTTACGGGCAACCGGATTAAACCGGGACAGGTGCTTGTTCTTGTCGCTACTGACACGCCAAACCGGATCGTCACTGCCAACAGACTGCAACTGATCAACAAAGACCTGTTGAACGAGCAGGAACTGACTGACACATTGGCAGAGTTGACCGATCTCGAATCAGATCGACCGGTTGACCTTGCGAAATCAATTGAAGCAAACCAGGCTATCGGCGGCATCAAAAAAAGTGCGTACAGTTTTCTGGGAGCCCGTTATCGTTTCGGGGGAACCAGTCGCAGCGCTCTTGACTGCTCAAGTTTTACGCAGCAGGTTTTCCGTGAACAGAGCGTTAAACTTCCCCGAACTGCCCGTGAGCAGTTTGTTGTCGGCAATGAAGTAGTACGCGGCGACCTAAAAAAAGGCGACCTTGTCTTTTTCCAGACGTATGCCCGGTTCCCATCGCACGTCGGCATTTATCTTGGTAACCGCAAAATGATTCATGCATCATCCCGTGAACATCGTGTCGTTATTTCGTCAATGGATACCCCCTATTACCTGTCACGATATCTCGGCGCACGGCGAATGGCTGAGACAGCTTCTGACTTTATAGATTTCAGTGACTTACTGTTAGGAGTTGAAGAGGAAACTGAAAATGATGTTTTAACGAACGACACCATGGGTGTCTCACTCAACCTTGCAAAATAGAGCGTATCACGCAGGCAAACCAACACTATCCGGGTCTTCTGACCCGGATTTTTTTTCGCCATGAAAATTCTCCTCACCTACCAATCCGGCCTACCACACCGTAACGATTCCTATATAAATATCCTGCCAACCGGATTGTGCTATCTGCATGCCTGCCTGCAAAATGCAGGATTCAACTCGCTTCTTGCCAATTTTTCTGCCTGGACGCCATCTCAAATAACAGATGAATTGCTGCACTTCAAGCCTGATATCATAGGCATTTCACAATGGACCCACAACAGGCACCATTCAGTTGAACTCGCCACATTGTGCCGTGACGCCCTCCCCGACTGTATTATTATCATGGGTGGAGGCCATGCGACCTTCTGTTATGAGGATATTTTGATCGAACGTTCACCGGTGGACGTTGTTGTTCGAGGCGAGGCTGAAATAACAGTGCTGGAGCTTGTTACAGCAGCCGACTCAAAGAGTGTGTGGCATACCATACCTGGGATTGTTTTTCGCGATGGAGAAAAAATAGTAGTAACCCCACCCCGGAAAACCATTGACAACCTTGATAGCCTGCCTCTTCCAGCGCGCTACCTTGATATTTCAGTCGGCGTTGACCTGGAAATGCAATCTGAATTTATTGTCACTACCCGGGGCTGCCCATCAACCTGCTTTTTCTGCAGTTCGCCAGACTTTTGGGGAAAGAAAGTCCGTTTCCGTTCTCCAGGCGCCATTGTTGAGGAAATTCTCTTTATTCGTCAGAAATATGGACTCATTTATTTTTCAATTCGTGATGACACTTTTACCGCCGACCGCAACAGAGTCCTTGAGTTTTGTAGACTGCTACAGGAACAGGAAGCCAATATCCTCTGGAACTGCCAGTCACGAGTTACCGCACTTGACGAAGAGCTTGTCATTCAGATGAAGCGGGCAGGATGTGAATGCATCCAACTTGGCGTTGAATCAGGGTCTCCTCGTATGCTTCGACAGCTTGGCAAAAACATTCTTCCAGCGCAGATCGAGAAGGCCTGTTCACTGATCAGAGAGATCGGCATTAATCTTTCAGTCTACCTGATCAGTGACGTCCCGGGAGAAACAAAAGAAGACATCCTGAAGACCGTTGAGCTTGTGCGTCACATCCACCCTGATGACGGCTATGTTTCTCCACTTGCCTATTATCCAGGCACACAGCTCTATAAAGAGGCAGTGGCTTCACACCGTATCACGTCCGCAATATTTACCGACTCGCCTCAAACGGCTCTTTACGCTGTCTCTGCTCATGGCACATCAGGGCAGCGGTACATTAAGGAATTGACAAAAAATCAACTGGACAAAACGAACACTTTTAAACAACAGAAATCCCGCCTTGGCTATTGCTACGCGACACATGTTATAGCTGGTGAGTGGTACCGCCAGAGGGGAGAATTTGATAAAGCCGAACTTGAATTTCGGGCGATTACAAAACATCAGCCGCAAAATCCATGGGGGTGGTTTCTTCTTGGAGATTTATATACTGATCGGGGAAATGCGGAGAAAGGGAAAGAATTCTATGCGAAAGTTTTGGCAATAATACCAGAACATGGCCCATCAAAAGCGGCCCGTTCTGTACCATAAAAAAACGGGGCTATTTTCATAGCCCCGCAGATTTGTTCTGATTTTAACTTATTTCACTATCCTGATACCAGGAATGAATGAAATTTTATCAAACGTTTTGTTCAGAGTTTTACTCTGGAAGTTAGCCAAAGGGGGAGTTTCCGGGTACTCTATCTTGTCCCCTTTTGCTATTTTAATTTCCGGCAATGCCAACCAGACCTTCTCACCTTTTTCATCGGCTGCTTCAACATAGGTATAACCGCCCGAGTTCATCGTCTGGGTAACGGTTGCCTTCTTGCCTGCTCCTGCGGGAATTTCCTGAGCCTTCATACCAGCATGTGGATCACCACCTGGAGGTACTGCACCCGGTGCAGCAGCCGGCATCTGACCTTGTTGTGGTGCTGCGACCGGAGCTTCAGTTTTAGGTTTGTCTTTGCACCCTGTAAGGGCGAGAGCGGCGATACTGAGAACTACTAATGCTGTTTTTTTCACCTGCGACCTCCTGAAATTTTAATATCTTTCTCCTTTTAACACATTACTGTCAGGCATTCCAAGATAAATATTAAAACATCCGATAATATAACACTATTTCTCAATTAACCTGTTTATTGAACGGCCCTGAAAAGGGGTAACTACCTATATTTGATGCATTAATTCGTTATTTTCCCCATTATTACGTGATTCGTACAGTGCAATTTGTTCCGCGATTGAAAGTTTACGACGATGGCAGCATATTTGCCCCAAACAGATGCGGCACCGTTCATCCGAACACCATTGGCAGATCAAGCAATCTGGGCACGGGTGTTTTTTTACCGCTTTATCAGGCATTAATACGCAACAGTGCGTTTGACAGCGTTGCCTTCAAGCAGCTGCACAAAAGCTTTACCACTATCAGCATTAACCAGAAGATACCGCGGCAGCTTCAGTACTGAATCAGTTGCCGTCGCGTGGCGGCGTTCAATGGTAAAGGTTGCATTGTAACCAGACTCTGTGGCTTTGCCGATAAGGTAATCATCGTAAAGGCCAAACGGCCAGGCAAGCATATCCACCTTTGCGCCGAGCTCAGTTTCCAGGCGCGCTTTCGATTTATTCAGCTGTGTCTTGACGAGTTGGTCCAGAGCCGGCCGACTGAGTTTCTTACGTTCTTTTTTGAAGTTCGGATGCCAATAGGTATGTGACTGTATCTCAAAAAGACCGGTTTTTGTCAGATCTCGCAATTGGTCCCATGTCATGGCATATTTTGCATTTGAAATTGCAGACGGGTAGGCAAAAATGGTAACCGGATAGCGGTATTTTTTTATAATCGGCAGCATATCACTATAAACAGACTTGTGTGCATCGTCTTCCACAATAACAACCGACTTAGGGCCAGGTGCCGGGGCTTTACCGTGATAATGATCAACCAGCTGCCGTAGGGGAATCACCTTATAGCCGTTATCATGCAGATATTTCATCTGTGCTTCAAAAACAGGGGTCGTGGTCGTCATGCCATCAGCAACAGTTGCACCAAAACGATGATATAACAAAATAGGGACTCGGAATGATTCCGCAGCAGAAGCTGGCAGCGGAAAAAGTGAAGCGACAGTAGTAACGAATATCAGCTGGAAAATAAAACGATATAATGACATAAAATTTCCCGGGTTAACCTCTTACGATAAATACCGAACACATGGCGTTACTGGCAACGGTGTGGGAGACACTCCCTTTAAGCCGGCGCTCGATAATCCCCTTGCCAGAGCTCCCGATAACAATTACGTCTATTTCTTCCCGCTTGGCAACAGAAATTATTTTATCAGCAGGGTTCCCGTACTCAACGATCATTTCTAAAGGAATATCGTGATCGGCTGCACATTTTTCTACGACATAAAAAAGCCGCTCTCTCAGTTCGTCCCATTTTTTTGTTTCCGTCATTGGTGCTGACGGCACAAAATCAGTATAATTTGAAGAAGGGGCATTTGGCAGCACAAGCAAGGCATACACTCGGCTTTTCAGCTGGCTCTGGTTACCGGCGGCAAGACGGATAGCTTCCTCTGCTGCTTTATCAGAATGGGGGGAGCCATCAATTGCCACTAGTATTTTTTTACGCAGGCTAAGCATGGCATCCTCATTTTTTGTAACCACATAAACAGCGGGAACTAAATTTATTTTAGATTTTATGTATATCGCACTTTTTACTGCTTGACAACCGTAAAACAATATTCTACATTTGTCAGGAAAAATAAAAAAAACGTGACATTTGGCTTCTTTTTAAATAACCGGCTATATTCCAGCATGTTATATCGTGTTCCATTACTCTCATACTTGAAAAGGACTACATCCATGGCAAAAAAAGAAAAATCAGAATATCTCATACAAGCAGTTTCGCACGCACTCGATCTTCTCGAGCAGTTTCATGGTGAGGTAGATGAGCTTGGTGTCACTGAACTCAGTAAGCGTTTGAAGTTACATAAAAATAACGTATTCCGACTGCTTGCAACACTTGAATCCCGAAACTATATTGAACAAAACAAAGTAACTGAAAACTACCGTCTCGGCTTGAAAACGCTTGAATTGGGACAGACCTTTATCAAGCAGATGGGTCTTCTGAGACAGGCAAAGCCGGTTCTGGAAGCATTGGTTGAAAGTTGCAATGAAACGACCTACGTCTCGATTCTCAAGGACTTCAATATAGTATACCTAGATGTCGTTGAAACCGCCATGACCGTGAGGGTCGTGCCACGTGTAGGATCGCGGTTGCCTGCATACTGCACGGCAGCAGGCAAGATACAAGTAGCTTATATGAGCGATGAGGAACTTGAAGCGTACCTGCCGCTGAAAGAGCTGAAAAGCTATACTCCGAATACGATCACCGACCGTGACGTTCTAAAAAAGCAGCTGAAACTCATTGCCGAACAGGGATATGCGTACGACAATGAAGAGCTGGATATCGGTGTCAAGTGCGTCAGCGCTCCGATTCGTGACTACACACGCCGCATAATCGGAGCAGTCAGCATTTCCGGACCGTCGATGCGTTTTTCTGATGAACGTATTACAAATGAACTTATTCCTCTGGTATTAAAAGCCGGGGACGAAATTTCTGCAAAGCTTGGTTTCCAGAAGTAACCATATTTTTACTGACACTTCAAGGGCGGCTTTTTAGCCGCCTTTTTTTATGTACTCTGTACAGAAACAGGCTGTTATGAAGCATTCTCGGCCGTAAAAAGGACATGCTATGCTGACTTACAAAGTTATAGAAATTGGAACCGTTACTGAAGATACAATTGAACAGGTCCTCAACGACTGGAGTACCAAGGGATGGCATTTCGATGGACTTCATTTTGCCATGCGTGAATCGAGCAAACGCCCGGCGATGGCCTTTGCACTTTTCACCAGGGAATCAGGGAGTGGTGAGGTGGCATCATGAGCGAAAAGGATGCTCTCTACCTGATCGACGGCTCATCTTACATTTACCGGGCATATTTTGCCATCCGTCACCTCTCTTCTCCAAGCGGGCACCCCACCAATGCTATTTACGGTTTCATCCAGATGCTGCTCAAGCTGCTGAAGGATTACAACCCGCGGCATGTCGCCGTCGTTTTCGATGCCGGACGGACGACGTTCCGCACGGAGATGTATCCCCAGTACAAAGCCAACCGCGCCGCCATGCCGGACGACCTGCGGATGCAGATGGAGCCGATTCGCGAGGTGGTGCGGGCGTTCAACATCCCGGCGCTCGAACTGCCGGGCTACGAAGCTGATGATATTATCGGCGCCCTGGCCGGACGTTTCTCCGCTCAGGGCGGCAAAGTGGTGGTGGTTACCGGCGACAAGGATCTGATGCAGATTGTCACCGACCGCGTAACGTTGCTGGATACCATGAAGGGGAAGGAATCGGGTATTGCCGACGTGATCGAACGCTTCGGTGTCGGACCGGAGCTGGTCATCGATATTTTGGGATTGGCGGGTGATACTTCGGACAATATCCCCGGAGTTCCGGGTATCGGCGAGAAGACCGCCACCAAGCTGATTCTCGAATATGGTTCTCTTGACCGCTTGTTGGAACATGCGGACGAGGTCAAAGGGAAAAATGGCGAGCGATTGCGCGAGTTTCGTGAGCAGGCACTGCTTTCACGCCGTCTGGCGACCATAGAGAGCAATGTCCCGCTGGATGTTGCCATAGAAGCTCTGACAGCGCGTGAACCGGATCAGGAGGCACTGAACCGGTTCTTTAAAAAATTCGGTTTCACCACACTGATCAAAGAGCTTACCGCTTCGGCGACGCTCTCCACGGAGCAGTACCACACCGTTGCCACGGCAGAAGCGCTTGAATCACTTGCTAACGAGCTGGAGAAAGCCGGTGAATTTGCTTTCGATCTGGAGACCACCAGTCTCGACCCGCGCCTCGCCGAGATCGTGGGCTTATCGTTCTCGTGTGCAGATCATGAGGCGTATTATGTTCCGGTGGGGCATGTGACGACATCCCCCCTCCCTACCCCTCCCCCGCTGGGGGAGGGAACTTTATTTTCTTTTACTGCAGAAGATAGTGGGTCATTTTTCTCCTCCCCCCAGCGGGGGGAGGTCGGGAGGGGGGATACATTTACCCTTGGGCAGCTCCAACGCCACGACGTACTTTGCCGCCTCCGCCCGCTCTTCGAAAACTCCACTCTGCGCAAGGTCGGCCAGAATATCAAGTATGACATGGAGGTTCTTGCCAACAACGGTATCAACCTGGCCGGTGTCTGGTTCGACACCATGCTCGCCTCGTATGTTCTCAATCCGTCTCGTCAGGGTCACGGTCTCGACGCGCTTGCCCAGGAGCATCTCAATCACCGCATGGTGAGTTACAGTGACGTAACCGGCAGCGGCAAAAGTCAGAAAAATTTTGCCGAAGTGGACATTGAGGCGGCGTCTCGCTATGCCTGTGAAGATGCCGATGCCACCTGGCTGCTGCGCCGCAAATTTGAGCCGATGCTGACTGCAAGCCGGCTTGACACCCTCTTTCATACTCTGGAAATGCCGCTGGTGCCGATTCTGTCAGTGATGGAAAATCATGGCGTTCTGCTCGATTCGACTCTTCTTGCCGGGCTCTCCAGTGATTTTGCCGGGCGCATGACAACGCTTGAAGAACAGGTCTTTACCGTTGCCGGAACTCGCTTCAATCTCAACTCCCCCAAACAACTGGGTGAGGTGTTGTTCGAGAAGATGGGGCTGCAGACCGGTAAAAAAACCAAGGGAAAATCGGGGTGGTCCACCGATAACGAGGTCCTGACGTCTCTGGCCGAAGAGCATGAAATCGCCCGGCTGATTGTCGAATACCGCGGCATTGCCAAGCTCCGGTCAACCTACAGCGATGCTCTTCCACGCCTGGTCAATCCCAAAACCGGCAGGGTGCATACCTCCTACAACCAGACCGTCACCAACACCGGGCGACTGTCATCATCTGATCCGAATCTGCAGAACATACCGATTCGCAGTGATGAGGGGCGCATGATCCGCCACGCCTTTATCGCTCCGCCCGGTCACGTCATTCTCTCTGCCGATTACTCCCAGATTGAACTGCGCGTGCTGGCGCATTTATCCGGAGACAGGGTGTTCTGCCACGCCTTCGCCAACGATGAAGATATCCATACGCGCACCGCCGCAGAAGTGTTCGGCCTGTTCCCGGAGATGGTGACCCCCGAAATGCGCCGTCAGGCCAAGACCATCAACTTCGGCATCATTTATGGCCAGGGGGCATTCTCTCTGGCAAAACAGCTCGGCATTGCCCGCAAAACCGCTGAAGAGTTCATCAGCGCCTACCGCGAGCGGCACAGCGGCGCCATGGAATATCTGGACTCGTGCATCAGACAGGCGGAAGAGTCCGGTTCTGTCACCACAATCCTCGGGAGGCGCCTGCCGATCCCGGAGATCCATAGTTCAAACGGCAATGTACTCGCCTTCGCTCGCCGTAATGCCATCAATTATCCGATCCAGGGTTCAGCCGCAGACATTATCAAGGCGGCCATGATCCGGGTTGACAGCAGAATCCGGTTGGAACAGCTGGACAGCCGTCTCATTATGCAGGTCCATGATGAGCTGGTTTTTGAAGTTCCGGATGGTGAACTCGTAAAGATGGAACAGCTGGTAGAAGAGGAGATGGGGCATGCGGTAACAGCGCGGGTGCCTCTCAAGGTTGATATCAGTTACGGGTCGAACTGGAGCGAAGCCCACTGATCCCGTCAACCGCCGAGATAGGCATGCAGAACGCGCTCATCAGAGAGGAGTTCCTGCGACGAACCGGTAAAGGTCATCTGACCGGCATCAAGAACATAGGTACGGTGGGAATGCTGCATGGCCAGCCTGGCGTTCTGCTCAACCAGCAGAATGGTTGTTCCTTCAGCATTCAGGTTGCGGATTATGGCAAAGATCTCCCGTATAATCAGCGGAGCGAGACCAAGGCTCGGTTCATCAAGCATCAGCAGCTTCGGACGGCTCATCATGGCGCGTGCAATGGCGAGCATCTGCTGTTCACCACCGGAAAGAGTTCCGGCTGATTGCTGTTTGCGCTCTTCAAGACGCGGAAAAAGCTGAAACATCCGGGAAATATCGGACTTGATCGCGGCGCGATCTTTCCTGACAAAGGCGCCCAGTTCCAGGTTGTCAAGGACACTCAGCCGGGCCAGTACCTGTCGACCTTCAGGGCTCTGAGCGATTCCCATGCGCACGACTGATGCCGGTGCCTGACCGGTAATGTCACGCCCCTCAAAGTGAATGCTCCCCTCACGAACTTTCAGAAGGCGGGAAATCGCCCGCAGTGTTGTTGATTTACCGGCACCGTTGGCGCCGATGAGAGTCACCACCTCACCGCTGTGTACTTCCAGGTCAAGACCCCGTACCGCTTGAATGGCTCCATAGTTGACGCAGATGTTTTTCAATTCCAGTAAGGCCATAGGTTACTCAGCCCCCAGATATGCTTCAATCACAGCCGGGTTTTTCTGCACCTCAGCCGGTTCACCAACGGTAATCAACTCACCAAAGTTAAGCACGGCAATCCGGTCACACAGGTTCATGACCAGTGGGACATGGTGTTCGATGAGCAGCACCGTAAGCTTGAAGCGGTCACGAATGGCACGGATAAACTCAGTGAGTCCCTGTTTTTCTGAAGAATTCATGCCGGCTGCCGGTTCATCAAGCAATACTATTTTTGGTTCAAGCGCCAGTGCCCGCGCGATTTCAAGCCGACGTTGATCACCGTATGAAAAATTTTCCGCCAGCTCAGCGGCCCTGTCGGCCAGACCAACCAGTGATAGAAGTTCCCAGGCTTTTTCCTCAACTCTTTTCTCCTCGGCCCTGCTTGACGGGGTGCCGAGTATGCCGCTCAAAAGACCGGATCTGGTGGTGGTATGCTGTGAAACCTTGATGTTTTCCAGGGCACTCAGCCCCTTGAAAAGGCGGATGTTCTGAAAGGTGCGGCCGATTCCTTTTCCGGCGATGCGATACGGGGGGAGCCCGGTGAGAACCTCACCATGATAGCGCAATACACCGCTACTGACGGGGGTAAGCCCGGTCATCAGATTAAACAGGGTTGTCTTGCCGGCACCATTCGGGCCGATCAGGCCGAAGATTTCCCCTTCCGCGACCTGAAACGAGACGTCGTTAACGGCCCTCAGTCCGCCAAAGTTCCGGCAGAGCCGCTCTGCTTCAAGCATTACCGTCATGACCCGCTCCGACCGGAACCGAGTATTCGGGCGGTAAAATCTCTCAGATTCCCGACTGCGCCGGCAATCCCTCTCGGCATATAAATACTGGCAAATACCAGCACAAAACCATTGATGATCAGACGGGAATCTTTGAGCGGCCTGAGAACTTCAGGTAGCGCCGACAGCATCATCCCCCCCAGTAGCGGCCCCCACATGTTGCGGCTCCCCCCGATCAGGACGTATGCCAGGTAGGCGATCGAAGCATCAAAGGTTCCCTGACGAGCGTTCCAGGTATTAAGGAACGGCGCGCTCATCGCTCCGACGACCCCCGCAAGTACCGCACCGATAACAAATGCCAGCACCTTGTAACTGGTTGGATTGATGCCCATGGCATCGGCTGCCAGCTCGTCTTCGCGGATCGCCTTGAACGCCCTTCCCACCCGCGAGTGATCAAGTCGATAACTGAAAAACAGCATCATGATCAACAGCGGCCCGAAGGTGAAAATATAGCTCCAGCGATTCTCGAAGAGCTGGGGCACGCCGAAAATACCTATAGCACCACCGGTTATCTCAAGATTCAGGCTGACAACGCGGAAAATCTCAACAAAAGCGATCGTGGCGAGTGCCAGATAAATGCCGCGCAGACGCAGGGCGGGAATGCCGACCAAAAGCGCGAGAAAGCCGCTTAACACCCCGGCAACAAGCCATTGCAGAGGAAAAATCAGCCAGCCAAGTGAGTCGCGCCAGGGGGCACACAGCTCGACAGTGCCGATTATCGCGGCAACATACCCTCCCAACGCATAAAAGCCGGGACTGGCAAGGCTCAGCTGCCCCGCCATGAGGGGATAGTAGAGGCTCATGGCGAGGAGCGCCTGCTGTACCATGGTTACGATAAGGAAACCGTTATTCTGGAGAAAATCGTCCATGAGTTACACTTTCTGGATAAGTGACCGGCCGAGCAGTCCCTGTGGACGAACCAGCAGGACAATAAACAGGAACGCAAAGGCCACCGCTTCTTTGTAGGCGCTGTAGTCAGGAGGAACAAAAGCCTCCGCCAGACCGATAAAAAGGCCTCCGAGCACCGCGCCGGGAATACTCCCGAGCCCCCCGAGAACAATAACTGCCAGCCCTTTTAAGCCGTACGTCACCCCGAAATACGGGCCGGCTATGCCAAAACTGGTACCAACCAGAGTCCCTGCGACCCCCCCCAGAAATCCGGACAGGAAAAAAGTCGCAAGGATCATTCGGTCAACGCTGATTCCGAGCAGGCTTGCCGTGGTCTGATTCTCGGCCACCGCCTGCAGAGCCTTGCCAAGACGGGTAAAATTGATCAGATAGCCAAGAACCGCAAGAATCACGATACATACGGTGAAAATAATGATCTGCACCGTTCTGACGACCACGGTCTGGCCAAAAAGCTGAAACATCAATGCCGGCTTGATATCCCCGAACACTCCGGAAGGGAAGGTGTAAATTTCTGCCCCTACCAGATACTGAATGGCGTTAACAATAACCAGTGCTACGCCAAGGCTGCTCACTAATGCCAGCAGCGAATCGCCACCCCTGGTTCGAAGCGGCTTGAAAGCGAGGCGTTCAAGCAGCACTCCGACCAATCCGGCAGCCAGGGCGCCGATAAGAAGCGCCACGGCAAACGGTACATTCAGGCCCAGATTGAGCCCGGACAGCAGGCCGTTGATGCCGAATTGCCCCACAGCCAGTGAATAGGTGAAGTAGGCACCCAGAGTAAACACCGCTCCGTGGGCAAAATTGATTATGCCAAGGATAGAGAATACCAGCGTGTAGCCGAGGGCAAAAATGGCATACACGCTGCCGATGCTGATACCATTGAGCATATTCTGGAGAAATTGAGCTAACGTCATAACGTTTATTTCACAAAAACAAATTTACCGCTCTTGCCGTCTGCTTCCATTTTGATCTTGGCGACATAAAAATTTTCCTGATGGATTTCACCCTCCTGATCAAGACTGATCTTGCCAAGCGGGGTGATATAGGAACCGACGCGAATCTGCTTGTTCAGCTCTTCACGAACCTTGGCAAGATCCAGTTGCGTGATCTTTTTCTTGGTGACCGCCTCCACCTTGCGCAGCGCCTCGACAAAGACCTGCACAGCGGTAAAAGCCTGTGCGGTAAACTGTGGCGGCTCCGCCTTGTATTTGGCCCGATATTCAGCCGCCAGCGCATCATTGACGGGGTTTTTAGCCGAGGGGCTGTAGGCCTGCGCAATGATGATACCGTCACAATACTGACCGCACACCGGGAATACTTTGGCGGTGTTAAGACCGTTACCGCCAACAATCGGCCCTTTATAGCCGAGCTGCCGCAGCTGTTTCACCAGATTGCCGCCGTCGGCAGCGAGCCCGGAGACGATGGCCAGATCGACATTGGCTCCCAGTACTGCGGTTACTTGAGACGTGAAATCGGTGTCGGTTGTCTGGAATTTCTGGAGTGTCGCTATCTGTAGCCCCATTTTCTTGACGGTTTCCTGGAAGGTACCGGATTCCGAGGTATTGAAAGCATCATTCTGGGCATACAGAACGGCTACCTTTTTAATGCCGGGGGTCTCCTTCATGGCCTGTTTGAGGGCGTTGGGAGCGACAATTGCGACCGGTGCGGAAACCCGGCCGACGTACTCTCCGATCTGGGGGATTCCTTTGGCGGTGTTGGAAGGGCCGATTACCGGCACTTTAGCCCGGTTGGCGATGGGATCGGCACTGAAGGCCTGCTGAGACAGAGTCGGACCGACAATTCCAACCACTTTGTCGCGGTTGATCAGATTCTGAAAGGAGTTGATTGCACCTGCTTCATCACCGCCGGTATCCTGAAAAATCAACTTGAAGGGGGTGCCGTTAATACCGCCATTGGCGTTAAAATATTTTTCGGCAAGCTTTGCACCATCGACCTCTTCCTGACCCAGCAATGCCACGTTGCCGGTTTGAGCCACCCCGATTCCGATCGGGATCGGGTTTCCGGTAAGTTCCGCCTGTGCAACTACTGCACACATGACGACCGGCAGGACTGCAAGCAATACACGCTTCATTTGATACCTCCTTGGTTGAGTTGGGGTCATCAGGCGCCAGCGGATTGACAACTCCGTTTCGCTGGAAAATATAACAAAATTCTACTTATAGCAAGCGCTCCTGAAAGAGCACCGCTACTATCCGGCAGAGGGTGCCGTAGTAAGCCATATCCCGGTAAAAATCAGCCCGATACCGGCCAGTTGGAACAGGTGGAATGTTTCACCGAGGAATATAACGGAGAGTACGGTGCCGAAGACCGGCATCAGATAGAGGAACAGGCCGGCTCTGTTTGCCCCGACAATGCTCACCGAACGGTTCCAGAAAATAAATGCCAGCACCGAAGGAAAGAGGCCGACATAGAGAAGACAGGTAATGTTTGCGGGGTCCAGGTCAAAATAGTCACCCCGGCTGAGCTCCCAGGCGTACAGCATTGACAGCGGAATTAATCCGATTGCGACGATTGAAGTGAGAAAGCTGAGAGGGTGCAGCGCTGCAGGGCGATGTCGCAATAAAAACGTGTAGAAAGCCCAGCAGAAAACAGCCAGAAGTATCCAGGCATCACCGCTGTTGATTTTTAGCGTCAGGATAACGTCAAGACTGGCACGGCTGATGATCGTCAGCACCCCGCTCAGGGAGAGCGCAATACCGAACGCTTGCCTCCCGGAAACCACTGTGCCCGCCAGCAGTCGGGAAAGCAGCACAATCAGTATTGGAATGGCGGAATTTATAATCAGGGCGTTGGTAGCAGTTGTGGAGTGGAGACCGATATATACGAAGGTGTTGAAGCAGGCAACGCCGAGTATGCCGAAGAGCGTCAGCCACCGCCAGTTCTGTCTGAGCACCGGCCAATCGCGACGCAGGCAGGCGATGGAGAACGGCAGGAGCATGATAAAAGCGAGCGTCCAGCGCCAGAACGCGAGGCTGAAGGGTGGAATGCTGCTCTTCATGGCCCGCCCGATGACAAAATTCCCTGCCCAGAACAGGGTGGTCAGAGTCAGGAGCAGATAGGGGTGGACTTTACTGAGCATCTTGTCTACTCATACTTCAGGCACCTTTGCAACAGACGGCACAACCGCCCGCCTCCTGCGGCGATCTTTCTGCCGACGCATTTTTTCGATCCGCTTCATCTCCGGGGTGATGACACCGGAGGCGGCTTCGATACGCTCCAACAACTCACGGCGGGCCAGAAAACGGTTCACAGACTGACTCCGCTCCCGCATACAGGTAACCTGGATCCCGGATGGTTTGTGTTTTAATTGAACACAGCTTGACGTCTTGTTAACATGTTGGCCGCCGTTACCTGATGAACGGACAAAGGTCTCGACAAAATCGTCTTCACGAACCCCCAGCTCGGCCATTTTAAGCTGCAGCCAACGATTTTTCTCTTCACGTACTGCAAAGTCCGTCATGGTGAGGTCGGCCCCCGATCGCAATAACTTAGACCCCCTGAGAATCAGCGGCACAGGATGTACCGTACCTATATCAGATAACTCTCTATTTCAAGGTAATTTTCTGCGGTCCTTAGCATTATTGCCTGAAACGCTCCGCTGTGCTATAAGCACACCATAGCTTTAAAATACAGGCCGGGTAAGGGAACATTGTGAAGGCACCTCTGCTGCAACGTTGCTGGGTTACATTTTCCGTCTATGTTATTGGTCTCTACGCATCCCTTTTGAACAGGCTTGTTATCAAAGGGAGCAAAAACATCCCACACGACGGGCCAGTCTTGATCGCTTCGAATCACATATCTGCCTATGACACCGTTTTTCTCCCCTGGGCCGTTATAAAATCTAATCATCTCCAAATGCTCTGGGCGCCAGCCAAAGAAGAATTATTTGAAAACCTCTTCCTGCGCCTGATTTATTCTTCCTGGGGGGCTTTTCCGGTCAGACGTAAACGCGATGTACGCGCCGGGCGCAAATTGCATGATCTCCTGCTCGACCAGAAAGTAATGCTTTTCCCGGAAGGCACCCGCCATAAAGACGGAAAATTGGGGCCGGGCAACCGCGGCGTCGGAAAAATTATTTACGATACCCGTCCGGCAGTTATTCCGACAGCTTTAATTGGGCTGAACAGCTGGAAATTTCTCCGGTTTCAGCAAAAAGGCTCCGTTGTTTTCGGTGCGGCACTTGATTTTAGCGACCTGTTTCAGCGGGAAGATTGCAAAGAGACGCACCTGCTGATAGTAGAGCGGCTTATGGAGGGAATTGCCCTCCTGTTATCCGGTAAAGGGGTTGATTGTGGCAGAGACTGAAGAAACAACGGTAGAAATATTCTGTGATGGCGCGTGCAGCGGCAATCCCGGTCCGGGTGGCTATGGTGCGATACTGCGCTGCGCCGGACGAGTGAAAGAGGTCAGCGGCGGCGCCAGAGAAACCACCAACAACCGGATGGAGATGACAGCGGCCATAGAAGCTCTTCGTCAACTGACACGCCCCTGCCGGGTTGTCATTACAACAGACTCCCAGTATCTGGTTAAAGGGATGACGGAATGGATATCCGGCTGGCAAAAAAAGGGGTGGCAAAACAGCAAGAGAGAACCGGTACTCAACAAGGATCTGTGGGAACTTCTGCTCGCGCTGACAAAGAGTCATTCAGTGCAATGGCATTGGGTTAAAGGACACGCCGGACACGCTGAGAATGAGCGATGTGACCAACTTGCACGAGAAGGAATCCCCGTTTAGTATAGTTGGAATTCCGGTTTTAGCGAGGCACAATGCCGATAAGGCTGAAACCGAATTTTGGGTGAGTAACTGCATGAGTGTTGGGAAATTTAGTAAAAAGCCACCCATGAAAGACTAACGTACCATTTTCAGTAATAGTCACCTTTGCAGCGGGATTCCAGAGTTCATTTGAAGATGATGTGATAATTGTGCCTTCCATAGTGAATGCGGGAAGAAAGGCCTCTACCATGATGGTCAGCTTTGAAATCGGGATTAAATATGGCGCACCAATGTGAACAACATAAATATTTTCAGTTCCCCGGACTTTATCAATGACTGCAATCTTGACTGCCTTCCATCGCTGCAAGACTTCATGGGAAACAACAATTTTCTTTTCAAGTGATCTGCTGTGAGAAGGTAAGGTCTGAACGACATCGGGAGGTATTTCGGCTCGTGCCGGACAAACATTCAGAATACCTGCCATAAAGATTATTATTAAAATAAAAATATTTTCTCGAATAGAAATCACTGGTTCACCATATAACCGCTACAAACCTTTGAGTCAACTTGTGCGCCTGTAATACTGGATAACATAAAATTGTATTTTAATCAAAACTATTGGAACCGCTTTATCTAAACGGCATTTGGCCTGCAAAAATACCTGTAGGCCATTAAATTATAATTGGTGGAGCTGAGGAGGATCGAACTCCTGGCCTACGCATTGCGAACGCGTCGCTCTCCCAGCTGAGCTACAGCCCCGATAGCTATGAATCAGTTTTCGGTCATAAAATGCTGTTCATAGAGGTCTTCGAGGGCTTGCAAGTGTTTACTCTCCTCCTGATGGAGCTGAGCAAACAGCTTTCCCATAGGCGCCCCGGCACATCCGTTTGAAACCTTGCCATAAAAGTCTACGGCTCCTTTTTCCAGGTGTATGGCATATATAAGTGCCTCACGCACCCCGGATTGCGGACCGAGCTCCTGTTTTTTAAACACATAGTCAAGGTGCATTGTTGGAATGGGTTTATCAAGGTCATCGCCACCATCCATTCGACCGTCCAGGAGAGCTTTCTCCAACTGGTGTTTGTGATTCAATTCATCAAGCGCATTTCCGCGCAGCAAATCTTTGGCACCTTTGTTTGTCAACTGACGGATGGCGGCCAGATAATTGCGGAACCCTTCCTCCTCCATAGTAATAGCCATTTCAAGGGCCGCATCGAAGGTATAACAGACCTGATCGTTATCCATATGTTATACCTCCAATTCAATCAGTCGGGCGGAAATAATGAACACAGGTTCCACCGGAACATCCGAATGCCCGTTTTTATTACCCGTTTTAACACCCCGGATTTGATCTACGACTTCCATTCCTTCCAGTACTTGCCCGAAGACACAGTAGCCGTAGTCCTCATCGCGCTTCCCTTTATGATCAAGAAATGCATTATCAACGGTGTTGATGAAGAACTGGCAGGTGGCGGAGTCGACAACCGAAGTGCGGGCCATTGCCAGAGTGCCGCGCTTGTTCAGCAGGCCGTTGGTCGCCTCGTTTTTGATGGCAAACTTCGGCTTTTTAACTTCCATATTTTCATTCATACCGCCGCCCTGAACCATGAAATCCTTGATAACGCGATGAAATATCAAGCCGTTATAATGGCCGTCTTTCACATAGGAAAGAAAATTTCTAACCGTAATGGGTGCCTTTTCTTTGAAAAGTTCAATGTTGATATTTCCCATGGATGTTTCCAGCATGACCTGCGGGTTCTGTTCTGCCATCTGTTCCTCCGTATCGTTAATTATTTTTTTGTATTACCGAACTACCGTGAGTAAGTAAAGCCGATAGTCACTGAATCCTGAGGACTATTTTCCCGAAGTGTTTATCCTCCTCCATCATGCGGTGGGCATCAGCGACCTGATCAATGGTGAACACTTTCTCGATGATAGGCACGATGCTGCGGTCGGCGAATTTTGGAAGAGCCAGACGGGTAAATTCAGCGATTATCTCCCCTTTTTCGGCAACCGGCCGTGAGCGGAGTACGCTGCCGATAATCTGCTGGCGCTTAACCATCATCAATGCAAGATTAAGCTCGGCCTTGATACCACTGACAACACCGATGATAACCAGGCGCCCTTTGTACCCGAGTGAATTCATATTTGGTGCAAGATATTTTGCTCCGACATGATCAAGAATGACGTCAACACCTTTCTTGTTGGTATACTCTTTCACCACTTCGGTAAAATCAGGAGTCTCATGGAAATTTATCAGGAAATCGGCACCGATCTCCCTGACACGCTCCATTTTTGCCGGAGAGGCGGTTACAATCAGCGTGCTGGAAGGAGTCAGCGCACGGCAGAGCTGAATTGCCGCCGTATTTACCCCACCGCCGCCACCATGGAGAATCGCCGTTTGAGAGTCCTTGAATTCACCGATCATAAATACGTTTAAAAAAGCGGTAATATATGATTCACACACACATGCCGCTTCCTCAAAACTCATTCTCTCCGGAATGCGCATCAAATGACAGGCGTATGCCACGGCAAATTCGGCATATCCACCACCGCCTACCAGTGTCATAACCTTTTCACCCACCTGCCAACCGGTAACACCGGCACCCAGCGCTTCGATAACACCGGCAACTTCAAGTCCAAGAATATCGGAATCTCCGGCAGGCGGCGGATATTTCCCTTCGCGCTGCACAAGATCCGGACGATTAATTGAAGTAGCAAAAACTTTTACGAGCACCTGACCTTCTGCAGGCGTCGGCTTTTCAGCCTCACCGACCCTGAGAACGTCCACACCTCCAAAAGAGTCTATCAACACTGCTTTCATGCCTGCTCCTCCTGCTTGATTGAATCTGCACGCTACTTTTGGTTATATCGTCACGAATGTAGCGATTTACGGTTGTTTTGTAAACATAAAACCATATCCGAAGAGTAGCTTGATTTCCACAGCTATTTCTGCGATAAACTAAAAACCTTAATTGATATAAGAGGATATACCCCATGAACATCATGGTAACGAACGATGACGGCATCCATGCTGCCGGCATCCGTGCACTGGCTGAGGCTATGACTGAACTCGGCAGCGTAACCGTTGTCGCACCTGACCGGGAACGAAGTGCTGTCGGGCACTCCTTGACCGTGCACACGCCGCTGCGCATTTTTGAGCTGCACAAAGGGTGGTATGCCGTAGACGGCACTCCGACCGATTGCGTCAACATGGGCATTCACAACATGCTGCCGATTATTCCCGACCTGATCGTCTCCGGCATCAACCACGGTGCCAATCTCGGCGATGGCATCACCTATTCCGGCACTGTAGCGGCAGCGATGGAGGCCAATCTAATGGGCATCCCTGCAATTGCCTTTTCACTCGCAACCTTCGGGCCAAGCGAACATTTTGCCGAGGCGGCACAAATTGCAGTTCACGTCACCCGCACGGTACTTGCACACGGCCTGCCGTCTGACACCTATCTGAACGTCAACATTCCAAACTGCCCGAGAAGCAGTATGCTGCCACCATTAATAACCCGTCAGGGCAAGCGTTCCTTTGTCGGGAAAATTATAGATAAAACTGATCCCCGCGGTCGGAAGTACTTCTGGCTCGGGGGTGAAGAATCACACCTTACTGACGAGCCCGGCACCGATTTTCATGCCATTACCCTCGGGCACGTATCCATTACACCGCTCCATATCGACCTGACAAATCATAAATCGTTATCAATCCTCTCGAAATGGGCTTTCTGACACATATGGACAATTAATCCTTCTCCTGCTATAGTTTCGCCCGCTTTAGTACAGTTGTTTGTGCCACTTGCGAATGATGGGGACATTGATTCCGATATATATTCCTGCGGAGCATGAATGTGAACTTTGAAATCATGAGAAGAAAAATGGTGCAGGATCAGATTGTGTCACGTGGAATACGTGACCGGAGAGTCATTGACGCCATGCTGAGAATCCCCCGCCATATATTTGTTCAGGAAGCTTTTGCTGCTCAGGCCTATAATGACAAGGCTCTCCCGATCGGCGAAAAACAGACCATTTCCCAGCCCTATGTTGTCGCATTGATGACGGAAAAGCTGGCGTTAACCGGGACTGAAAAGGTGCTGGAAATCGGCACCGGTTCCGGCTATCAAACCGCCCTTCTCGCAACTCTTGCCGACAGAGTATTCTCAGCAGAACGGATACGGCCTTTGGCCCTGCGTGCCCGTAAATGTCTTGATTCACTGAAGCTGTTCAATGTTCAGCTCCGTATCAATGATAACGAGGGCAGTCCGATCGGGTGGGAGGAAGAAGCTCCCTTTGATGCCGTCATCGTTACCGCAGGTGCACCCGAAGTACCGACTATCCTGACCGATCAGCTTGCCAAAGGCGGACGACTGGTGATTCCGGTTGGAACCGATTCAGAGCAACAACTGCTTATAATCGTTAAGGATGAGGCGGGCGATCTGCTGTACGAACCTTCCGTCATGTGCCGATTTGTGCCGTTGATAGGCAGGCAGGGCTGGCAGGCATGAATAAACTGACCTTGGTAAGCATCTGCGTATGATTAAAGAGCCCTCGGCACAATATGACTATTGTGCATTATCAACCGCTACAGAGCTCTCTGTTTTGGCCCTTGGCGACATTGAGGAGCCACTGCTCCTCCCTGACGATGACAGCATTGAAGATGAGAGCGAAGCAGAAATTCCCCTGACTGAGCTAGAGCGGTATGATGACGCCATCAAGATCTATCTGCGTGATATCCAGCGCACCCCGCTTCTGTCAGCAACTGCCGAGAGAGAGCTCGCCTGCAAAGTTGAAAATGGTGATGAAGCAGCCCGCAAAAAGATGATCGAATCAAATCTGCGCCTGGTAGTTAAAATAGCCAAGCGTTATTTAAACAGGGGCCTGCCGCTTTTGGATCTGATTGAAGAAGGCAATCTCGGTTTGATTAAATCGGTGGAGCGCTTCAGTGTGGAAAAAGAGTGCCGCTTTTCTACCTATGCAACCTGGTGGATTCGCCAGTCAATTGAGCGGGCTCTCATCAACCAGTCCCGGACGATCCGTTTGCCGGTTCATATTTCTGACGATATCGGGCGCATGATTCGTACCATCCGAAGACTTTCGCATGAGCTGAATCGAGAGCCCGACATTGAAGAGATTGCCGAAGCTATGAAGGCCAAAATTCAGCACGTAAGCCATCTGATGACGCTGCTGCGCCATACCAATTCTATTGAATCCCCGATAAGTGGTGACAGCGATTTTGCACTGATCGACATCATCGAAGATTCCTCCATGACTGCTCCGACTGCACTGATGGAGAATATCAACATCTTTGAGTTGATCTCCACACACTTCAATAAACTCACAGAGCACGAACAAACCGTTCTCACTCTCCGCTTTGGCCTTAACGACCATGAGCCGCAAACTCTTGATATAATAGGTCAAAAATTCGGCGTAACCCGTGAACGCATTCGTCAGATCGAAGTAAAAGGCCTGGAAAAACTTCGAGTCTTTTACGCACAAAGTCAGGAATCACCTACAAAAAGCAAGGAGAAATAGCAGATGGAAGAATTAAAAAAAATCATCCGGAATGTCCCTGATTTCCCTAAAAAAGGTATCCTTTTCAAAGACATCACAACACTGCTGCAGGATGCTCAATCGTATCAGAAAACGATTGATCTCATTGCTCACCGCTATATCGGCAAACGAATCGATAAAGTGGTCGGCGTTGAAGCACGGGGCTTCATCATCGGCTCGGCATTGGCGTATAAATTGTGTGCCGGTGTCGTGCTGGTGCGTAAACCGGGAAAACTCCCCTCTGAAACATACAGTAAAACCTATGACCTTGAATATGGGACAGACACTCTGGAGATACACAAGGACTCCATCAAACCGGGTGAACGCATCCTCATTGCCGACGACTTGCTTGCCACCGGAGGCACCATGGCGGCCGTCGTCGACTTGGTACAGAGCATGGGCGGAGAGATTGTAGAGTGCTGTTTTATGGCAGAACTCGATTTTCTCAATGGCCGCACACGTTTACCGGAGGGTAAGGTCTTTTCACTGATTAACTTTTGACTTCTCAACGAATTTCTCTCAAGGAGGAACACCATGAACCGATATGCCGCCGTAATGATCGCTCTCTGCCTTGCAACTGCTGCCGTACCTGCAACCGCTGCTGATCTCGTACGACTGGGCAATCTGAAATTTGCCCACTACGGTGCCGTTTCCTACATGAAGGAGATGTGCGGGAAATACAACTTGAAGGTCGAGGAGCGGGTGTTCCCCAAAGGTATCGACATAATCCCGGCGATTATGGCCGGCGAAATTGATATTGCCGCCTCGGCAGCCGATGCTGCCATTGCCGGCCGCGCCAGCGGAGCCCCGGTCTATGTCGTTGCCGGATTCGCCAAAGGCGGCGCCAGAATAGTCGCCCAGACCGGCTCTGCCATCAAGTCGGTCAAAGACCTCAAAGGCAAAAAGGTCGGCGTTGCCCGTGGCGGTGCCCAGGAACTGCTCTTGCTGGCGGAACTTGAGAAAGCCGGCCTGAGCTGGTCCGACAAGCCGGGCAAAGACGTACTGATAATTTATCTGGCTTTCGCCGATCTGAATCAGGCTCTGGCGGCCAAACATATTGACGCCATGTGCCAGTCCGAACCACAGTCATCCCAGGCCATCAATAAGAAATTCGGCGTTGAAATTCTCAAGCCCTACGACACTCCAATGGGAGAACCGATTCGAGCTCTGGTCATGACCGAGAAGATGTACAAGGAAAAGCGCGACGTCGCCGAGCGCACCATGGCATGTTTTGTGGAGGCCACCGCGTTGTTTCGCAAGGATATGAATCTCGCTGAAAAATACGTCCGCGAAAATATGTTCAAAGGGCAGATCAGTTCTGAAGATTTCCGCGACGCCCTGGATAATGCCGAATACACCTACGACATCAGCGTCGAACACATAGACATCACCACCAGCCTGATGCAGAAATACGGCGTCGGCAGAATGGCCAAACCACCAAAAGCTGCCGACTGGGTCAAACTCGACCTGCTGCAGAAAGCGAAAGCGATGCTCAAGGTCAAATAGTGATGCCATCCGGTATGAAGTCTCTTATGCGCGGCATTGCCATGCCGCTGCTGTTGCTGATTGTCTGGGAATCAGTCTGCCGGGCCGGACTGGTATCTCCAATCATGCTGCCGTCTCCCAGCGCCATCGTGATCAAGTGGCTTGAGTGGCTCCGTTCCGGTGAATTGCTTGTTGATGTTCTCGGCAGCCTGGGGCGCGTTACCGGCGGATTCCTGCTCGGAGCCGGACTGGCTCTTCCGTTAGGCCTTTTCATGGGATCTTCTCCCCGCACCTATGAGTATTTCAACCCTATCATTCAGGTTCTGCGCCCGATTCCGCCTATCGCCTGGATTCCCATGTCAATCCTCTGGTTCGGTCTCGGCAATCCGCCGGCCATTTTTCTGATTTCACTGGGAGCCTTCTTTCCGGTTCTTATGAATACCATATCCGGCGTACAGAATGTCGACAGCATTTACCTGCGAGCCGCCCGCAATCTGGGTGCCGGTCGGAGTGCCATGTTCCGGCGGGTAATTCTCCCCGCAGCAACACCATATATCCTGACCGGCATCCGCATCGGCATCGGTACCGCCTTCATCGTTGTTATTGTTTCCGAGATGATCGCTGTTAATAATGGTCTTGGATACCGCATCCTCGAAGCGCGCGAATTCATGTGGTCCGACAAGATCATCGCCGGAATGGTTACTATAGGGCTTCTGGGACTCGCTATCGACCAGATGATGAACGCCCTTAACACCTATCTGCTGCGCTGGCACCGTGGCCTTGACAGCTGATATGGAATACATCTCGATCAACAATCTCTCTAAAACCTTTGAAGGGAGTGAACGCAGCGTAGCGGCGCTGCAGAATATCAACCTGTCTCTGTCGCAGGGAGAATTCGTCTGTCTGCTGGGGCCATCCGGTTGCGGCAAATCAACGCTGCTGAACGCCATCGCAGGATTTATTCAGCCGACGTCAGGTGACATCATTGTTAACGGACAGCCGGTCGTGGGGCCCGGGCCGGACAGGGGTGTCGTGTTCCAGGAATACGCCATATTCCCCTGGATGACGGTCGCCCGCAACATAGCTTTCGGACTCGAAATAAAAGGAACCGGGGATGCGGAAATCAGGGAACGGGTTGACGCTCTGCTCGATACGCTGGGGCTTCGCGAATTCCGAGACCGCTTCCCGAAAGATTTATCCGGCGGTATGCGCCAAAGAGTTGCCATAGCCCGACTGCTGGCCATCGACTCCCCGGTCATGCTGATGGATGAACCGTTCGGAGCTCTGGATGCTCTCACACGGCGCACACTGCAGGACGAACTGCTGCGTATCTGGCGAAAGTCCGGCAAAACCATACTCTTTGTCACCCACAGCATTGAGGAGTCGCTCTATCTGTCAAACCGGATCGTAGTCATGACTTACCGTCCCGGCACGATTAAACGAAATCAGATTGTTACCATGGCGCACCCTCGCGACCCTGCCGGTGCTGAGTTTAACGATCTGAAACGCGAACTGGGACAACTTGTTATGGAGGAACAGGAGCGACATACTCGCGATGAAATGAAGGGTGAGTAACTTTTCCGACCGGCATGCAGGGGTTGCATTTCATGATTCAACAGGTTATAACTCACTCCACGTCCCCGTAGCTCAGCAGGATAGAGCACTTCCCTCCTAAGGAAGGGGCCGGACGTTCGAATCGTCTCGGGGACGCCAATAAAATCAATGGCTTACAGTTAATCGCTGTAAGCCATTTTTTGTTGTGCTGTAGTATATGCTGTAATAGAATATCCAGACTTCGAAACATGGAGTAATGTATAACTATGCTGAAGTGCCGCACAAAATGCGGACTCCAAAAATAACATGCATAAAAACTGACATAAATAAAGGTGAGATAAAACGAATCTAAAATTCACTGGAAGAAGGAAAACAATATGGAATTAAAAGATTTAGTAACATTGCCTGAACAGCTTCAAGTCATATTTGTGTCTGGATATTTGGGGTATTCTATCGCTTACGCTGGTTTTCGAGAGAATGAACGAAAAGACGATGTATTTTATGGGATTTTATCATTCGGAATATTTGGGTACATTTATTATGATTTTGTTAGAAAATTCTATGCATCTTTTCTATTACCAGGGTTTGGAGCAATATTAGCTTCAGTGCTTATTTCCATGTTTTGGCGTAAATACGGTAGACGCTGGTTTAATAAGATTTTGCATAGAGCAGCAATTTCAAATGAAGATGGCATAAAAACCACATGGACAAGAATAATTCAGGATACAACAGTTGCACCGAAACAAATTGTTGTGCAAATGAAGGACGGAATCAAATACACGTGTGACGATGTTCAGTCTTTCGCAAATGCACCAATTCCATTGTATTACACAGATACAGAAGGGAATTTAGCAATCTATATAACGCACAAAACAACGCCAGATGGTAATGAAACTTCCGTAGAAGCTGTAAGGCATGATACTTGGGGAGATCGCATTACTTACTTGCAAGCAAAAGATATTGCTAATGTAGATATTCGTTTTGTTAAAAATTAACTATTTTGATGCTGGAGGTTTGACTTCAATGTTTTGCCCCGTTTCGGTATGCTGCGGTTGAACACCACCATGAATAGAAGTACCACCGCTTTGATGTTGTGGTGTTACACCACGGATATTTTCAATTTGTGGAATTACGCCTTCATATATGGGTGTTTTTTTGCTGTCAGTCATTTGGTCGCCTTTAGATTTAATCGTACATAGCTCAATTTCGAATATATTTTCTAACCGCATCCACATACAAAGTCAATCCGATTCTGATGTTAAAAAGGGAGCCCCATTGGGGCGGATGGGAAGCATAGGCAGTGCGTCAGGCATGGCGATATCAGACACGGCTTTATGTGGCTGGTTGAGCCATTGTCTGTAAGCCTGCCTATGCTGGGAGGGCGGGGGATCATGATTCGCATAGTCGCAAAAATTTGATTTTTGATTAAGCTGGAGTGTTAGCCTTATCAACACGACAGCATCAAAAGCCATCGGGAACACGGTTTTGCACAGGATATGCGTGAATCCATTTTGGTAACTGACCGCAATCGCCTTTATCATGGCGGGCAGTTGCTTTTACCAAAATGAGATGAACCAATGGAGGGTCGGCCAGCAGCAACAACTCCCCTAAGAGCGTCCCTTCCCCCTTTGGGAGTTACTTTCTGGGGGTATGCCTAGGGATGGGGGTGTCCAGAGGGGGAAGGGAGCGGCAGGGGTGTTGGCATAGCCTGTGCGGTGTTCCCTACATATTTCATTTCGTCTTTCATACTCACTGACAGGATTAATTGTGCATTTTCGGATGCACAAAATTTAATGTTTTTGCTTCTGCCCTGCAATACGTGGTTTCATACGTTTTGCAGGGCGTCTTTTGCCTTTGGGGGCAATACGACACATGCAAGGGACGTGAACGGCTGAACACCAGTGATTTTGTTTCATACTGGTGAGCAGGCGGGCACTAACCTTGACGGGTGGCGTGTTGCACCTGCCTCTGTCCTGTAATATGCAGTTTCATCGCATTTTACAGGGCGTTTCAGGTTTGGTGAACATGACGCTGCTGGAATGAAACGAAGGGTTATCCGAAATGCACGTTTTTATTGTGCATGTAGGATAGTCCCGAAGTGGAATGGAACGCAGTGTGATGTG
>DUZS01000032.1 GCA_013349405.1 Desulfuromonadales bacterium
CGAAGAAGTTTAAAGAAGCCATTGGCCGTGGCGAAGAACTCGGCCTTAATGCCGATGAACTGGCCTTCTACGATGCACTGGCCAACAACGAGGAAGCGGTGCGGGAAATGGGTGACGAGATATTGAAAAAGATCGCCCATGAGTTGGCGGAGAGCTTACGCCAGAACATCAGTGTCGACTGGTCGGTACGGGAGAACGTTCGAGCCAAGCTGCGATTGATGGTGAAGCGCATATTACGCAAGTATAAATATCCACCCGATCAGCAGGAAATAGCCGTGCAGTTGGTACTGGATCAGGCGGAGACGTTGAGTGCTGAGTGGGCGTAGGCTTGCAGACATGACAGCAGCGTCAAGAATATTGTCTCATTTTTCTGAAATGTTCATCATATAGTAATTTTTTATCTCTCAGATCTGGAACCGGTTTACCAGACGCATTTTTCAAAATTTTCATTTTTCCCTTTTTAATATTTCTATAAGGAATCGTAATAACCCCATAGGATTCTTTTTCAAGGCTATTTAGGATTGCAATAAATGATTCAACTTTAGTCTCATTTGCATCAGAGGGAAATACAATCCAGTATTTATCGAAAAAATTTCCGTATAGTACAGTTTTAGCTATAAATGCTTCTATCCAATTAGGTATTTGACTAGGCATTCGATTAGTTTCAAGCGTCTTAAACACAATCCCATATTCTGCATAACCTGTTTCAGTCGTTGCCGTTACCACTACATCCGCAAATTCCGAATTTCTATGTTCACTGAATTGAAGATTGTTGTTATTGTCAAAAAGAGTTACAGAACCCTTCTTTATATATTCAAGAGCAATCCTCTCGAATTCATCAGATGCTTTTCTCGCTAAATATCCAACTGAGTAACTGTCCGTTTTAGTTTTTATTTCAGAATACTTACTTACCAATTCTCTATAAGTAATCTCCCCATGTATTACTTTGGTAAACATCTTCAGGCCATTCTCAGAATCTGCCTGATAGAGGCGCTTGACTGTTTCAAGGCTCGGAAAAGAAAGCGTGTTGGCATCTATTGCAGCAGCTTCTGGCACGCTAATTTTTAAATTATCAAAGAAAGCCCTTACGCTTGCCATTCTGTTAAGCGTATTTGGGTTGTATCCGCATATTTTTGAAACTTCTATTAAACGACGGCTCGGGCGCACATCGCGAGCATTACGAATTTCAATAATAATGCCCCCAATCGAGTACCAATTATTTTTTAAAATCGCTACGCTCTGAATTCTATCAATCATGTCTCTTGTCAACATCGATTCCGAAATCATCATCGGCTCCCTCACATAAAAATTTTATTTAGCACAATAGTGCGACGGAAATACCTTGACATAAGGTTTTGTCCATATTAGTGTGGTATATAAGTGCGACACGGCACTATGTGCTGCGCGGTATAATGATGCAGAATTATACCGTGTATATTCAGAAATAATAAGTGGCCTTACCAAGGAAATTTTCGATTTTGAAACGGTCGCTGATCGTTACCTTGCTCTGGTGGAATTGTGCTCGAGTGATCCATTGATATAGCAAGAGAGATATCGCTACTAAGTGCACTTTTTGATGCGAGGAAGGAAATAGCGCGTCTTACAGGTGCTAATTTTTACCATTGCGCGGAAGGGCAGCTTTGTGATCTTCAGGCTGGCACTAATGGCATAATAGATGCGGAATGCAGCGTATATATTGATCATGTAATGTCCTGTTCATGTGTCGCTGCTATTTAATGTCTATGTTTTTTATCCCATCAGGCCGCCAACTAGGAGGGATTACGTGAGATCCAGATTTTTCTTTGTCCGGCAGCAGAGTTCCAAACGTGACAACCATATCTCCAAACCTCTGATTAACGGCATCCATCGCTCTGGTTGCCTCCAGCTTCCTCCGGTCCTCGGCAAACAGCGGTAGTTGCTCGGCTTGATGTTTGAGATTACTGAGACTAATGCCAAGCAGCCTGACGGATTGCTCCAATTCCACGGTACTGAGAATATTGATAGCGGCCTTATAGATCTCGTCCGACTGGTTGATGTAGTTTTTCAACGTCGTCTGTTTTCCCCAGGAAGAGAAAAAGTCTGCATACCTCACATATAAATGGATTGTCTTCCCTGAAACACCATACCGCCTCGCCCGGCTGCCAACCATCTCCGAGAGCTGCAGCAGAAACCGCCGAATTTCTACCGGATCATCGATATCCCGCTCCAAGGTGCGGCTGTGTCCGACACTTTTTACATCGTCCTCCTCGCCGAACTGTATCACCGGCGCGTGATCTATTCCCTGTCCCATCTCCTTCAGTCGTTTACCGATGATTCCGAACTTACCGGTCAGCCTTGCTTCATCGCATCGACCCAGTTCGCCGCAGGTGTAGATGCTCATCATGTTGAGGTGTCGTTCCATCTTCCTGCCGATACCGCACAACTCCTTGATCGGCATACGCTCCAAGACCCGGGTAACATTGTCAGGCTCTATTACCGTCAAGCCATCCGGTTTTTGCATATCACTTGCCAGTTTGGCCAGGAGTTTGTTGGGGGCAATACCGATGGAACAGGTAATGCCGAAACTGTGCCTGATACGGGCTTTGATCCGGTACGCGATGTTAGCAGCAGTGCCAAAAATTCCGAGAGAGTGAGTGACATCCAGCCAGGATTCATCGATCGAAAAGGCTTCCACTTCGGGGGTATAAGAACGGAATATTTCGTTAATCTTAGTGGAGGTATAGGTATACTTCCGGTTGTCACCCACAACAATGATCAACTCCGGGCACAATCGTTTTCCTTCCCAGATAGCCATGCCGGTTTTAACACCTTTGGCCCGAGCTTCGTACGAGCTGGTGGTGATAACCGTCCGTCCGCCACCTCCAACTACGGCGATAGGCTTTCCGCGCAAAGCCGGGTTGGCCGATTGCTCGACCGAGGCAAAAAAGGCGTTCATATCCACATGGAGAATAATGCGAGGCTTGGTCATATCCTGGAGGCACCATCCTTTTTACCGTAAGCTTTTTTCAGGTTTTTGAGGCTATTAAGGCCTCGTAAAAGTGGACATTATTCCATATCGTTGTCCACTTATTCAAAGTTTTTATGGACAGTCGCCCCAACCAATAACCATTGATATATAAAGGAAATGTGGTGTCCATTGATAGGTTACTTGTCGGTATGGCTGGGGAATAATCGCGGAAAATCTCATTTATTTTGGTGGAAGTGTACTGGTACTTTTTGTTATCGCCAACGACGATGATCAGTTCAGGACAGGTTCGTTTGGCTTCCCAAATGGCCATGCCTGTCTTGACGCCTTTGGCCCTGGCTTCATAGGAACTGGTCGTTATAACCGTTCGGCCATGACCGCCGACAACAGCAATTGGTTTCCCTCGTAGCTCCGGGTTGGCAGATTGTTCAACAGAAGCAAAAAACGCATTGGCGTCTATGTGAAGTATGGTGCGGTGATCAGTCATATATTGTCCACGACAACGGATGAATACTCAAATTGCAACGCTGCGTTTGGATCGGAAATAGCGAACAAGCATGGGCACTACAATCATTGCGCCAAGGACGAGCAGCATTGTAGTATTCGGATCTTTAAAGCAGGAATTCAGGCGCAACGTCGTGATCGCAATGACGGCGAAATAAAGCATGTCTCCAGTAATTGCAATGGCCCAGCCGACAATGAATCCGTGGCCGGCAGCGTGCGCTGTTGACTGATCCAAGCCGGGAATCTCCATTCTCAATAACCTTCGATTCGACACAATTCCCAGGTCTGCTCGGCGATATTATACGTTAATTCGTACAGGCCGCCTTCATCACGCACTGAGAAGTGTAGACGCTTAGCACTTCCTTTCAGGTCAGTCCAGGTATAAGTCGTCTCAAGTATGGAATGTTTTCTGTTTTGCCAATCGAACCAGACCGGCTTGATGGTACAGCCAGGGCCAAAAACAACGGCGACGCGTATAGGTTTTATTATCATGGGGTAACCGCGCTTACTTCAGGAAAAAAAATGCGGTCATACAGTTGTGCGGAGGATTTTAGAATGTGCAGGACAATGTCTTACTAATGAGAGACCTTTGCTACACAGATTGGCATTCTTCTTATAAAGACAGGTCTCTGAACTGTCGGTGGTAAAATTACCATCGTAATAATCCTGTTTTTGTAGATCCATTTGCCAACGGCCATCATTGTCGACTCAAGCTCAACCCATAATCCGAATGCTACAATTACCAACCCACACAGCGTAATTGGTTCCATCTTGAGATCTCCTGTTTTCTCTATTCGCTTCTGATTAAAAGCTGATTCTACATGCTACGGTAAATGCCTATAACCTTGCCGACTATTGTTACATCACCATCTTCAGGATAGATGAGGATCGGTGCCATATCGGGATTTTCCGGTTGCAAACGGATATGGTCGTGCTCCTTGTAAAACCGCTTGACGGTTGCCTCACCCTCAAGCATGGCAACAACAATATCCTTGTTGTCAGCAGTCAGTTGTGGACGGACTAGAGCCAGATCTCCATCCAATATACCGGCAGTAATCATAGAATCGCCGCTAACCCTCAAGAAGAAGCAATCTGCTCCCTTGACCGCCATCTGATCAACTGAAAAATACCCCTGGATATCTTCAATTGCCGTAGAGAGTTGACCGGCACGGACAGTGCCTACTATAGGCAGTGAGACAGGACGACTGTTTGGAGTTTTCAGAGTGATTCCGCGGTTTACGCTTCCCCGTTTCAGATACCCCTTACGCTCCAACGCATCGAGATGTTTCATAACTGGCAGGGTGCCGGATACGTTCAAATGGCTCGCTATTTCCCGCTGACTTGGCGGATAGCCGTTACTATCCGCGAACGAAGTAATAAATTGCAGTACCTGTCGCTGGCGCTGGGTGAGCTCGTTTTGAGGTTTTTGTCCATAGGTAGTCATGCGACTACCATACTTGATTTGATTATTCATGTCAAACAGAAATGTGATTCAAAAAAAACGGCGACCTCAATATTTCAGAGAATCGCCGTTTAAATGGCAGTTTATTTATCTGCAGGATACTATTTTTTCTTGGCTGGTGCCTTCGTAGCCTTTATTCCTGGCACTCCGCGTCTGAGCCGTTCGGTGGTGCCGAAGTTGTGTGATCGGTACCAGCACGCAGGTCATCAAAGTACCGTTCCAACTCAACCTCACCACCCGCAAGCGGATTTTTCCGTGTCACCCTTCGCGACATCCTCTCAAATGCTGTGCCAATGCCGCTCACCTCGCCATATGATGGCAGTTATATGCAAATACGATAAGACACATTATGTATGCCAGTCTTTAAAGCTCAATAAACTTCGGGTCATTTTCATTTTCTACAACCCGCCAATCATTTTCTTCAGGGTCAAAATCAGCTATTTTTGAGAGCGGTGCTTTCATATACCGACCTTTCGCAACAACAGCAATTTCACCATTTTCAAGAACAATCTCGCCGGTACCCTCGAAAAAGCGGCTATTTTGATTGGTTATCCTGCCAATAACTTTTATTTCATTGTTGAGAGGAATCGGTTTTTTGAATTGAACTGACAGTTCTACTGTTATCCCCCAGATCTGCTCGGCATTGCCAATTGAAATTGCCCGACCTATGGTCTCATCAAGAATTGCAGATGCGATGCCACCGTGAAGTCGACCTGGATAACTCTGATGATCTTCAGTAGGCATAAATCTCGCGATCAGTTCATTTCCTTCTGTTTCGAAAAATGACGCTTTAAGACCGGAACTGTTCTTAAGTCCGCATATAAAGCATTTTTTAGAGTTGTGTTGTTTACTGGCAATTTTGTGTCGCATTGATTAAGGCTCCTGAGTAATAAGGGCATGTACCAAATTCAATTTTCTGAGCCAAGACCCTCAGCGATAATTTTTGTTCCTCAACGGTACAAATAGATACTCCAAGCCATTTACCTTGATATCGTACACCGTCTTTAGCATTTCGCCGAGTTGTCCTGACGGGAATCCTTCGCCTGCCATCCATACGACATAGTGCTCCGGCAGATCGATCAGAAGTTTTCCTTTATGAGCACCGTATGGCATTCGCATCTGTGCCAATGCAATCAGATCGTCACTGTTACCTGCGGATTCGGTACAGGGTCGAAAGGTGTCATCGCTCATGATGTTTATGCTTCCCGCACAGAAAACCGCGCATAACACCAGCACCCCTGCATTTTATATGTACGGTTAACAACATGAAGTTTTCTCGATACTTGCCGGTTGATGATAAACCTTATACCAAGAGTAATAAGCATTGAGCAGGCGGCGACATAGGGGGCCGCTCTTGATAATATTCAGGGGCGGCCTTTATTGTGTAGATTCTTTGAGAGATTATTTGTATCAGTACGTCTCAGTTCTAGCACGGCGAACAGAGGTTACACCAGAGGTTACACAAGAATATATAACAAAAAAGACACCTACAATGATAATTGTAAGTGCCTATTTTTATTGGTGGGCGGTATGCGATTCGAACGCACGACCCCAGGCTTCGGAGGCCTGTACTCTATCCAGCTGAGCTAACCGCCCTCTCTGTTTGCTGCTTTTGTGTGTGACACTTGACCCTGGCCTATAAATTCTCAGTTGGTACTTACTCGGATTTCTCCGTTCCGCATTTGAAAACGCATAAGAACATATTCCCTGAGATTTGGCAATTCCTTTATCACGACCTCGAGTATGATATCACGTGGCATATTCCACGTTTAACAAAATAGTAATCAAGACCAGCATCAAGAATCCGCCTCTGTATAATAGCCTGGATTTTTACGTTATGGCGGTAACCAGGTATTTTTTTACCAACTCAACCGGATGATAGGAAAGCTTGGCGCTGCGAAGTCCCGTTTCACCGAGATCCTGCTCCCGATTCAGGTATGTGCACTCCTGAAACAGATTTTTTGCAAATTCGCGATTTATGAGCTGGTACAATCCTTCTGAAAATGGATCGGCCTTTTCAAAATGGCAGACAGCCGTTTCCCGGTTGAGTTGTTCACCAAGTGCAAAGGCTGCTACCTCATCATTCACCAGAATGGCAATTCCGGTAAGGCCGAGGATGCCGGCTGAGTGTAATGCCTCCGATGTCGCTTCCACCTCAAGCAGCAGCGATCTTCCGGATTCATCCCGCAAGCTGTGATGCCATCTCTCCAAAAGAGCCAGGCACCCGGGAACATGCTCATGAGAAAAGTGCTCAACTCTGTAGTCGTGACGACTGGTAAAATAGTTTATCCGGTTTTTTTTCTTGTGAAAACGGCTTCCTGGTAACAGTGCCAGTTCCTCACGAAGATAGAGATAGTCAAATGAGTCGCGCATCTCTGCCACTTGTACAGAATATACGGCAAGGTATCTTTCGATAAATAATTCGTCAGCGCCGTATAAGGGCAAGCCATCAGCAAACAGGACTGTCAGGGCGGCCGCAGTATCACCACCGAGAGGCGGGAGAAAATACACAGAGCCGTCATAGCCTGTGCCGATTACAACAATTGAACCGTCAACTGATGCAAGTTTGTACTCATGTGCCTTGCGAAAAAGGTACAGACCGGCAAAGGACATTTCGGAAATACGAGGTTGAAAATTGGAACACAAGTGATCGAGGAGCGGTTTGTCGGCCAGTGCTAACGGGCGTGACGCAGGGTACGGTGGAATTTCCATTTGAGTTATCCGTAAATTGACTGTAATATTTCGCGTTCATTATCTATATCAGAAAAATAAACATGGGGGAACTTAACTATGGCAATTGCAATGAAGATCGCCAGTCAGATATCCAGATCATCCTGGATCCGCAAAATGTTCGAAGAGGGTGAGCGCTTACGTCAGGAATTCGGCGCCGATAAAATTTTTGACTTTACTCTTGGCAACCCGGACGTGGAACCACCCGAAGCTTTCAGCCGCGAGCTGCTGGCATTGGCGAAGAATCCGCTGCGCGGCATGCATCGCTATATGAACAACGCCGGATATGCCGAAACCAGAGGCGCTGTTGCAGAAAAAATATCCAGAGACGCCGGTCTTACCGTGCCCGCCGACAACATCATTATGACGTGCGGTGCCGGTGGTGCCCTGAATGTGGTACTCAAGACCATCCTCAACCCGGGAGAAGAGGTCATCATTCTTGCGCCCTATTTTGTCGAGTACAAGTTCTATATTGATAACCATGGCGGTGTGCCGGTTGAAGTCTGGACGGATCGCGATACCTTTCAGCTTGATATCGACGCCATAGAAAAAGCGATCACAGCGAAAACCCGTGCCATTATCACCTGTTCCCCCAATAACCCGACCGGCGTTATTTACCCTGCGGAGAGTCTGAAGCGTCTCGGTGGGATTTTGAAACATATTCATGAACGGAACGGCCATCTGATTTATGTGATTTCCGACGAACCGTATGCCCGCATTGCCTTTGACGGCAATCATGTACCTAATATATTCCCGTTGGTTGAAAGCTCTGTTATCGTAACATCGCACAGTAAAGACCTGGCTCTGCCGGGTGAACGGATCGGCTATCTGGCGGCAAACCCGCGGATGGCGACTGCCGGACAATTTATGGAGGGTGCGGTCTTCAGTAATCGTGTTCTCGGCTTTGTCAACGCTCCGGCCCTCATGCAGCGCCTGGTGGCCAAGCTGCAGGACGAATCGGTGGATATCGCCGAATATCAGGCGAAGCGTGACCTGCTGGTGCGTGAGTTGCGAGGCATGGGTTTCACTATTGTTAAGCCGGATGGCGCATTTTACATTTTTCCGCAATCGCCGCTGGCTGATGATGTCGAGTTCGTCAAGATGGCACAGAAACATCATATCCTGCTGGTTCCGGGGGCCGGTTTCGGTGCGCCCGGCTTTTTCAGGATTGCCTACTGTTTTGCTATGGAGATGATCGAACGGAGCATACCGGCATGGCGTGCGCTTGCAAAAGAAGCGGGACTGAAGGGGTAGGGTGAAAAGCGGGGGAGCTATTTATGCTGCTCCTCCGCTTTGTTTTCAAGGAATTCGATAAAATCGATGGAACGGTGGACAAAGCGGAGATTAAAGCGGCTTTCGTAGAGTAATACAACTGACGCTACAAAAAGAAACAGTCCGCCGCAGAGAGCGATCAGCGTCGGAACCCAGGCCAGATCAGAGTCACCGTAGGCAACATTGACCGCGATAGCCAAACTTGATGCCACAAAGAGCAGTGTTGCAGTATAGAGGGATACCATGGCTTTCTGGATCAACATCGCCCGGCGTCTCTGCAGATCAATCTGTCCCCGCAAGTGTACCATCCGTTCTTCCGGGTAGGAAATTTTCCCCGTTATAATCGCTTCAATTTCACCCTTCATGACATTTACCCGGTCGAAGATGCGCCCCAGGCGTGCCGATGTCGAAAATATCAGCGTGCCGCACGCCGATATCAGAACCGCCGGGGTGATCATCGAGGTTAAAATCCGGGAGCTGGTGAGCGCTTCCAGAAGCTCTTTTTCATGAATTGCCATTGTGAGCATCCCTCGTGTAATTAAATCAGGCGATCAGCTTCAACTCTTCTATCAAGCCTGCCAGCACATCGTACCCTTTTTGCCAAAAACCGCTGTCTTTGATGTCGATACCGGCGAGGCGTGCAGTGTCTGCCGGTGAAAGTGCCCCGCCTGATTCGAGCAGGGCGTGATAGCCCGGTTTGAATGCCTCACCATCTTCGCGGTATTTCTGGAACAGCGCCAATACCAGCAGTTCGGCAAACGTATACGAATAACAGTAAAAGCGGCTGTGGATAAAGTGGCTGATGTAGCTCCATCCCCACCGATAGGCGGGAATCATCTCGACGGTATCGCCATACAGTTTGCCGTTTTCCTCCAGCCATATTTCAGCAATCCGCTCATTTGAAAGCAGTCCCTCCGTCCGTTCGTTGTGCAGTCGCAACTCGAAGCGTGTCAACACGGTCTGCCTGAACGTCGTGGCGATGATATCTTCAATTTTGGCGCAGAGCAGCGAGCGGCGGATGATGGGATCCTGCTCGTTATCGAGCAGTTTGCGGGTCAGCAGCATTTCGCCGAACACCGATGCGGTCTCGGCAAGCGGGAGCGGGGCGTGATAATTCAGTGCCGTTTGCTTCTGGGAAATAACAAAGTGGAGGCCGTGCCCGGCTTCATGGGCAATGGTGGCGAGGTCACGCAATGTGCCGGTGAAGTTCAAGAGCAGAAACGGCGGCAGTTCAGGAGATATTCCCATGGCGAACGCGCCTCCAGATTTTCCGGTGCGCGGCATGACATCAACCCGTCGTTCATCAAAGAACGCCGCGACAATGGCACCAAATTCAGGGGAATAGTTCCGGTATGACTCCACAACCAGTGCGCGGGCCTCATCAAAAGAGTAGGCACGTTCCGCTTCCGCCACCGGTGCATAGATATCGCAGTTCCGCAGCTTGTCCATCTTGAGCATCCCGGCTTTGAGCCGGAAATACTCCTGAGCCAGGCCGTAATTTGCTTCAGTTACACACATAAGGTGCTCAACCGCTTCGTCCGGGATCTCGTTACCGATATTGGTCGGCTGGATCGGTGTCTGATACGTGCGCAGTTCCATCTCCTGCCCATGATCGAGGGCCATATTGTTGAAGACGGCGTTATAGACAATGCCATGCTCACCATGACGCTCCAGGAACGTTGTCATCGCCCGGTAGCGGACTTCAGGCGATGTGTGGTGCAGCAGTGACAGCAACTCTTCACCGGTGAACTTCCGCTCTTCGCCATCAAGCTCCATCTGATAAACGAACGACGCTGAAAGCTCATCGAACAGTTTGGTAAAGGCGCGGACACCGGTTAAATCCTTGCGTGTCAGGAGCCGTTCCTCATTCTCTTTCAGGGTGTGGGGACGAAATTTACGAATGCCGTCGAGAAAATGGAGATATCCGGCAGCTTCAGGATACGAACGGAATAATTCAAAGCGCCCGTCTTCCAGTTCCATAAGCTCCAGATCGAAAAACAGCAGTTGCTGGGAAAGTTTGCTGCCTAATTCAGAGCAGCGCTGGGAAAGGGCACGAAACTGTTCATTGCCGGAGTCGGCGGCAAAGAGCAGATGTGCGTAACAAAACGGCTTAGCCATACGTGACTGAAGTGCCTCATATGCACGAATAGCTGACAGAAGAGCCGGGTTGTCAAGAGCAGCCACCTGTTCGAAATAGCTGCTGCGAAAATCAGCTGCCAACTGTTCAAATGAGCCGAGATCGGCCTCCAGTTCCGGAGAATCGGGGGCAGGGTAGAGAAGAGTGGTGTTCCAGGTCAGATCAGTATGCGGCATGAGGTTCTCCAATTACTGTATAAGATGTCAGGCATTGGACTTTACACCGGATAGTATGGAGCGTCAAGGTGTGGTCACTTGAGGTGACGGAGTTGGCAGGAAAAAAACATTGACACGTATGTATAAGTTTGTTAAAAAGATCGCTCACTTTGTGGGGGTGTAGCTCAGCTGGGAGAGCGCTTGGCTGGCAGCCAAGAGGTCATCGGTTCGATCCCGTTCACCTCCACCAACAAATTCAAGGGTTCCGTATTAATTACGGGGCCCTTTTTTGTGAGATTTTACTGATACGAAAGGTCCTCATTGATTGATAATTGGAGATCTCCGGGGTTTCATGCGTCCTTGGCGCCCCTGGAGACACCGTTGACATCTTTCCTGTCAGACTGCCGCTGTAGTTGTCCTCACTTTTCTGCGCAGCATCCCGATAAGATACCTACGTTGATGACGTCTTTGAGAGGAGGCTGCCATGAGAATCGAGAGTTCCAATGTCCTGTTGTCAAGTCAGCACTTTGCCGTAAAAGAACAGAACACGTCAAAATCTATAAAGGTTTGGATTGGCAACAGGCGTCCCGATTTTGAGAATGCTGCGGTACGCTTTATGGTGCACGGTAAAGACACGGCAGATCTGTCCCTTCTGGCAAAGTCTGCAAGCCATGACACAGGGAAGGGTAGAGCCACCTCTCAAGCCGGGGATCGGGGCGATTGCATAGATACAGATCCTGTTTCCTGGCTGGTGCGCATATTGACAGAACTGATTACCGGAAAGAAAATTAAAATTACGTCAAGCGCACCCCAAGATGACGGTATTGATCTGGACAAGGCAGCCGAACTGAAGCAGGCTATAAACGAGACCAACGCCCAGGCTCAACTGCAAGCGCCACCACGGTCAGGCTTCGGTCTCGAATACGACGCCAGAGAAACGTATGCTGAAGCTGAAAACATGGATTTTTCGGCGCACGGCATGATCAGGACTGCCGACGGTAAACAGATTCAATTCAATCTTAAACTTTCGATGGAGCGGGCGTTTATGAGCGAAAAGGGCGTCAGTATCCGCCTGGGTGACGCAGTACGACAAACAGATCCATTAATGATCAACTTTGACGGTTCGGCAGCGCAGCTTACTGCAACAAAATTCAGTTTCGATATAAATGCCGATGGCAGCGCCGAACAGGTTTCCTTTGCGGGAATAAATAACGGCTTTATTGCTTTGGATAAAAACAACGACGGCACGATAAATGACGGCAGTGAGCTGTTTGGAGCGATGAGTGGTAACGGCTTTCAGGATTTGTTCGGCTACGATCAGGACAAGAACGGCTGGATTGACGAAAGCGACGCGGTGTTCAGTCAGTTGAAAGTATGGTCCAAGGACAGCCAGGGGAAAGATTCACTGTCAGGGTTAAAATCGAGAGGGGTTGGAGCATTGTATCGTGGCACAACTACTGCGCCGTTTGAGTTGAAAACCAGCAGTAACAGTTCTCTCGGCACGATCAGGTCGAGCGGATTATATCTCAAGGAAAACGGCAGTGCCGGAACATTGCAACAGGTTGACCTGACTCTATAATTGCTGCAAAAGATTTTTCGCGCTATTCTTAATATTCGGGGCGCGGCAACTGCTTCCGAGAGGGCGGTCTATTGACCTCCCTGATACCCCATCAATCACTTCCGTAAGTCAGGAGGCTCCGGTGAATGTGGCAGAATTGACTGAGGAACGTTAGGAACCACTTTCATCCAGACACTTGGGCATTCCTTGACATACGGATAGTACCCCATTGGGTTCTGACAGTAATACCAATAGTACTGAACGGTACTTTGTACAAGTGGAGGCGGTGGCTGGACATAACCTTCTTCAGGAGGTGCTGGCTGCTGAATAATAACTGTTTGTGGGGGATTACGTGGAGCCAGGTAATAAGGCAATGTGGCTATCGCCGTTACCCCAAACCAGAACGGCAGCCAGTCCCATCCCCTGTAGTAGCCACCTCTATGCCCCCCGCCATAATGGTCTCCCTGAACTGCTCCAGCACCCGCAAAGAGTAACATTAAAACAACCACTAATGTACGACTGATCCGTTTCATATGCGCCTCCCTATCGTCAACCTGACAGCAGCATGCGGCAGCCATCAGAAGCACGCTTCTGACAGCCATAAATCAGCATTTAACGCAGAGCTCCCCATTCTCCAATGCCACCGTCAGCGTTCCACCTTCAGTCACAGTCCCGCCGATAATTGCTCGCGCAATGCGCGTTTCCAGTTCGCGCTGCAGATAGCGCTTCAGCGGACGGGCGCCATAGACCGGATCATACCCGGCTCTGGCAATAAATTCCAGAGCTTCATCACTAATTTGAAGTGTTATGCGTTGATCTTTCAAGCGCTGCTTGAGCTGTTCTGCAAGAAGATCGGCAATTTTCATAACCTCATCAATATGGAGCGGCTTGAACAATACAATATCATCGACACGATTTAAAAACTCGGGGCGGAAGCCGGCTTTCAGCTCATTCATGACATTTTTGCGTGCGTCCTCACGGATATCACCCGTTGCTGTAATTCCCTCCAGCAGATACGTTGAGCCGATATTCGAAGTCATGATGATAACGGTATTTTTGAAACTGACCGTGCGGCCATGGCTGTCGGTGACCCGGCCATCGTCGAGAATCTGCAAGAGGATGTTGAACACATCCGGATGCGCCTTCTCGATTTCATCAAACAGCAGGACGCTGTACGGTTTGCGCCGCACCGCTTCGGTCAACTGCCCCCCCTCCTCATAACCGACATAACCGGGGGGGGCGCCGATAAGACGTGAGACAGCAAACTTTTCCATATACTCGGACATATCGATGCGCACCATGTTTTCTTCAGAATCAAAGAGCGCTTCGGCGAGGGTGCGCGCCAATTCGGTTTTACCGACTCCGGTCGGGCCGAGGAAAATGAAGGAGCCGATCGGACGGCGCGGGTCCTTGATGCCTGAGCGGGCACGGAGTACGGCGTCGGCCACCAGCTGCACCGCTTCATCCTGACCGATAACCCGCTGATGCAGTATGTCCTCCAGCCGCAGCAGCTTTTCCCGTTCACCCTCCACCAGACGGAGCACCGGTATGCCGGTCCAATGCGCGACAATCTCGGCTATTTCATCCTCTGTCACCTCTTCGCGTAACAGTTTCTGTCCCCCTTGATTCTGGTTCATAGCCGCTTCTTCATTTTTCAGAGCGGTTTCAAGCCCGGGAAGTTCCGAATATTTCAGGCGGGAAGCCTGCTCAAGATTGCCGGTCCTCTCTGCCTGCTCAATTTCGCGCCGGGTTTTTTCAAGCTGCTCCCGTAACCCCTGTACCCGTTGGATCGCTATTTTTTCAAAATCATAGCGGGCCCGCATGGTGTTGGCTTTTTCACGGTCGTCCGCCAGATCTTTACGCAGTGTCTCCAAACGTTCTTTGCTCGCCTTGTCTTTTTCTTTTTTGAGAGCGACCTCTTCAATCTCCAGCTGCATAACCCGGCGGGAAAGGGTGTCCAATTCAGACGGCAGCGAGTCGATTTCAGTGCGGAGCATTGCACATGCCTCATCCACGAGGTCAATCGCCTTGTCAGGAAGAAAGCGTTCGGTAATATAGCGATTGGAGAGGGTTGCGGCCGCTACCAGGGCATTGTCCTGAATGCGGACGCCATGATGAACTTCAAAGCGTTCTCGCAAGCCCCGCAAGATCGATACGGTGTCTTCAACGGTCGGCTGCTCTACTAAAACCGGCTGAAAGCGCCGTTCCAGAGCGGCATCTTTTTCGATATTCTGCCGATATTCATCAAGTGTGGTCGCACCGATACAATGCAGTTCGCCACGGGCAAGCATCGGCTTCAGCATATTCCCGGCATCCATGGAACCTTCGGCCTTCCCGGCACCGACGATGGTGTGCAGTTCATCAATAAAGAGGATGATCTGACCATTAGCTTCTTTTACTTCATTCAACACTGCTTTCAGGCGCTCTTCAAATTCGCCGCGATACTTTGCTCCGGCTATCAGGGCACCCATATCAAGAGCAAAAATGTTTTTATCCTTCAATCCTTCCGGCACGTCGCCCCGCACAATGCGCTGGGCCAACCCTTCGACGATTGCGGTTTTTCCGACCCCCGGTTCACCGATCAGCACCGGATTGTTTTTCGTTTTGCGGGATAATACCCGAATCACCCGGCGTACCTCTTCGTCGCGACCGATAACCGGATCAAGCTTATCTGTCCGGGCCATTTTCACCAGGTCGCGGCCATATTTTTCCAGCGCTTCGTAGGTCGCCTCCGGATTGGCGCTCTGCACCCGCTGACTGCCGCGCACTTCTGTCAACGTCTTGAGAAAACGTTCGTGAGTAACGCCGGCCTGTTTTAAAATTTTCCCGGAAGGAACCTTTTCACCCTCTGCCAGCAGCGCCATAAATAGATGCTCAACCGAGACATATTCGTCTTTCAGCCGTTTTGCTTCATTTTCGGCCGCCACCAGAATGCGAGATAACCGCTGCGAAACATAAATTTTACCGGCTTCCGCACCAGGGCCTGATACGCGAGCAATGCGATCAAGCAGCGCTGCAACCTCGTTTTTGACGAGTTCCGGGCGGATATCCATGCGCTGCAGGAGGCGCGGAACCAGGCCATCCGGCTGATCAAGCAGCGCCCAGAGGAGATGCTCACCATCAACCTCGACATGTCCGAAAGAAACGGCCTTGTTTTGTGCCTCGGTAAAAGCTTCCTGAGATTTTTGTGTCAGTTTGTTGAAATCCATGGGTAACCTCTAACTACAATTATTTACATCGTACAGTTAAGAGTTAAGCATGAAGTGACCGGAAGTCAAGAGGTTAAAAAATGGTTTGAGCCTCACGAAAAGGCCGATTTTAAAGCGTTTAGGCAGAAGATCCAGGTTTTAAATCGTGAAGTAATCGTGAGGCTGAATAAGGTTTAAGCATGACTCCGGAACAAGTTTTGTATTCTGGATGAAAGTGTGTTATTTAAAACCTTTAGCGGCACATTTTACGAACAAGAGGTTTATATCATGCGTTATATCAGTACCCGTGGCGGCATCGGTCCTATCACCTTTAAAGATGCCGTCATGATGGGCTTGGCTTCCGATGGCGGTCTGCTTCTTCCGCAATTCTATCCGAACGTTTCCAGTGAACAGCTTGAATCGTGGCGGAAACTTACTTATCCGGAGCTTGCCTTTGCAGTTATATCCCTCTATGTCGGAGATATTCCTGCCGACGATCTGAAATCTCTGATCAACCGTTCATATTCTACCTTTACACACACCGAAGTTACCCCGCTGATCAAAAAGAATGGTGTTTATATTCTTGAACTGTTTCATGGAGTTACTCTGGCCTTTAAAGATGTTGCGCTGCAGTTTCTCGGCAATCTGTTTGAATATATCCTGATGGAACGCAAGCAGACATTGAACATTATCGGGGCCACATCGGGAGATACCGGCAGCGCCGCCATCCATGGCGTTCGCGGGAAGAAGGGTATTTCAATTTTTATCCTGCATCCGTATGGCAAAACCTCCGCGGTACAGGCCCTGCAGATGACCTCAGTCACCGATGCCAATGTTCACAACATTGCGCTGCATGGAACATTCGATGACTGTCAGGATATGGTGAAAGAGCTGTTCGGAGACCTGGAGTTCAAGGAAAAATATTCTCTCGGAGCCGTTAATTCCATCAACTGGGCACGGGTGCTGGCTCAGGTAGTCTATTATTTTTACGCCTGGCTGCGGGTCACTGATACGACCGCTGAACCGGTTCATTTTTCGGTGCCGACCGGAAATTTTGGTGATATTTTTGCCGGATATGTTGCAAAGAGAATGGGATTGCCTGCTGACAAGCTGCTACTGGCAACAAATGAGAATAACATTCTGACCCGCTGCATCAATTCGTCCGATTATTCATTGGGAGAGGTCGTTGCAACGGTTTCTCCCTCTATGGATATCCAAATCGCTTCCAATTTTGAGCGCTACCTGTTTCATCTCTTTGCCGATGACTCTTCCCGACTTAAACAGGCTTTTGCAGAACTGAAGGAGCGGGGCCGTATTTCGTTCACTCCTGATGAGATGACTCAGGTTCGCACCGATTTTTGTTCCGCATCCGTTGATCAGGAGGCGACGCTGCAGACAATCCGTGATTTTTTTGCTGAGACCGACTACCTGCTTGATCCCCATACCGCCGTTGGTGTCAAAGCGGCTCTCGACCTTCTGCCACCAGATTCTGCACGGGTCTGTCTTGCGACAGCCCATCCGGCAAAATTCAGTGAAACCGTGGAGCGGTCACTCGGCTTTCAGCCCCCCGTTCCTGAATCAGTCACAGCATTATATGGCAAACCTACCCGGTGCGAGATCATGGATGCAGATATCAGCAAGGTTCGTGAATTTTTTATCGCTCACATAGGGTAACTGCGCCCGTCATGTCAGAAAAACGGAATATAGCCAGAGCGGCGGGAATTCTTGGCAGCGCCACAGTGCTGTCGCGTATCATGGGCATGGTTCGTGATATGGTCGTCTCGCGACTGTTTGGTGCCGGATTGGCCACGGATGCCTTTTTTGCGGCTTTTCAGATTCCCAACATGCTGCGGCGTTTTTTTGCCGAGGGCGCCCTGACTTCAGCTTTCATCCCTACGTTTTCGGCGACTCTTTCTCAACGTGGCGACGAAAAAGCCCGGGAGCTCGCCAATACCTGCTTTACCCTGCTTACCATTGTCATGGCGGTTATTACGCTGCTCGGTATCCTCTGCTCGCCTGTCATTGTCAGCGGTATGTTTCCCGGTTTCAGGTCTGTACCGGGCAAATTTGAACTGACGGTGCTGCTCAATCGGCTGATGTTCCCCTACATATTTTTTATCAGCCTGGTAGCACTCTGCATGGGGATTCTCAACACGTTGCGGCACTTCTTTACCCCTGCCATTTCAACGGTATTTCTCAATATTGCCATGATTCTGGCCGCCCTCTGTCTCCGTGGATACTTTGAGGTTCCCATCACCGCCCTTGCCGTTGGCGTGCTGATCGGCGGTTGTATCCAACTGATCATGCAACTGCCGGTACTCTGGCGTAAAGGTTTTGCACTTACGCCTGATTTCAGCTTCAATACTCCTGAAATCCGCACTATTGCCCTGTTGATGCTGCCGTCGGTGTTCGGGGTGGGTGTCTATTACCTGAACATTACGGTGAGTGCCATCCTCGCTTCTCTGTTGCCGCAAGGGAGTGTTTCATACCTCTATTATGCCCAGCGATTATTCGAATTTCCTCAGGGTATCTTTACGGTGTCGGTAGCGCAGGCGGTGCTGCCTTCGATGAGCAGGCAGGCGGCAGAGGGCGATATTGCCGGCATGAAAGAAACACTCACTTTTGGCGTTCGTCTGATGCTTTTTATCACTATTCCAGCCATGACCGGATTAATGGTCTGTTCAACACCTATCTTCAGTCTGATATTTATGGGGGGGGCGTTTGATTACAGCACGGTTGTCAATTCTGCGACTGCGCTGCTCTATTATTCTGCCGGTCTCTCTTTTGTTGCCTTGACCCGGGTGCTGGCGCCGGTATTTTATGCGCTCAAAGATACAAAAACACCGGTCTATACGGCGCTTATAGCCTTTATCGTCAACTTCTGCCTGAGCCTTGCTCTGATGGGGCCACTCAAACATGGCGGACTGGCCCTGGCAACGACGCTGTCAGCGTTCTGCAATATGCTGATGCTGCTCTGGCTGCTGAGGCGCAAAATCGGCTCTTTTGGCGGGAGAACGATCATGGTGACGGCACTTAAATCGACGGCAGCGTCGCTGCCGATGGCGATACTGGTCTGGTATGGCTGCACGTTTGCAGATTGGGCAGAGGACGGCCACAAGCTTCTCAAAGGTGTTGTGTTAGGCGGATCAATTATCTGTGGCGGCACTACCTATGTTCTGCTGGCGAAACTGTTGAAATCGGAAGAGGCGCTTGAAGCACTGTCGATGCTGCGCAGAAAGTTGAGAGTATAAATGAGAGAGTACCGTTCGTATTTTCTGACCCCCTACGGCCCCGGAGTTGTGATAGCAACAGATCAGGGAGTGGCTGGAGTTGAATTGCCTGACGTAAGCCGATGTGATCGCGTTTGTCACTTGGTACCGCTCGAATCAGAGCAATCGGACATTTCTACTCGCTCGGCTTTGCTCCTGCAAAGGTATTTTCACGGCGAACGTGCCGACTTCAGTGACATTCCGGTGGATCTCAGTAATCTTCCCCCGTTTCGCCAGAATATTCTGAATATGATTCGAAAACTTGCCTTTGGTGAAATTTGCTCGTATGGCCAGCTTGCGGAGCTGTGTGGATCTCCACGAGCTGCCAGGGCCGTCGGGGGAGCGCTGGCGGCAAATCCGGTACCGGTGATTATCCCCTGCCATCGTGTTGTGGCATCTGATGGCCGCCTGACCGGTTTTTCCGCTCCAGGGGGAGTAAACGCAAAAAAAGCGCTGCTACAGTTGGAAGGTATTGAATTGAATGGGATGGTCGTTGTGACAAATCAGCTGGTTATGCACAGAACTTCAAGCCGGTAAAAAAATATTTTTAAGTGTTGAAAGTGCTTGACAGCGTAACCCCCTATTTTTGCAGTACATGATTGTAACACTCTGAAAATACTCATAAATAGTGTTGTATAAAAAAACGGCATTTTGGATAAAACTCTTGTAAAAATATCACTTTTGCATACCGTCAACATCGTTCTCCACAAGTTATCCACAATTTCTGTGGATAAGAACAACAACCGTGTAAAAACAGTTATTCCAATTCCAAATCAAGGCACTATCATCGTTGGCTCGTCTTCGGCTCCTCAACATACTGGTTGTATGCTTTCGTCGCCTCAATCCTCGCCGCCTTGATATCACTCTTGATTTATAATTGGAATTACATCGCTGAAACTGACTACAGAATGCCCTCACGTTCAGCGTTTTTTGCCTTTTTCCAGAGCAGGTCCATCTCTTCAAGTGTTGCGGTTTGCATCGGCACCCCCTGTCGAAGTAACTCGGTTTCCACATAACCGAAGCGCTTTTGAAAACGGGTTATGGTTTTGCGCAGTGCCTCTTCCGGGTTGAGTTGTAAAAACCGTCCCAGGTTTGAAATGGCAAACAGCAAATCACCCAATTCATCTTCCATGCGTGCCGGATTCCCCCCGGCCCACGCCTCTTCAAACTCATGCAGTTCCTCCATAACCTTGGCGAATACCTGGTCGGCATGCTCCCAGTCAAAGCCGACCCGCGAAGCTTTCTCACCTATTTTATGAGCCTTCAACAGTGCGGGAAGGTGTGCCGGGACTCCTGAAAGCGCAGACTGACGTTCAACACCCTTTTCGAGTTTTTTGATTTTCTCCCAGTTTTCAATCTGTGCAGTGCTGTCCGTGATCTCAAGATCGCCAAATACATGAGGATGGCGGCGGATCAGTTTGTCACAGAGTGTGGTGATGACATCATCAATCGTAAAGTCACCTGAATCCTCGGCAATAGCTGCATGAAAAACCGGCTGAAGAAGCAGGTCTCCCAACTCTTCTTCAAGATGTCGGGGATTCTTCTCATCGATAGCTTCGATAACTTCGTACGTTTCCTCAAGCAGATACCGGGTGAGGCTTTCATGAGTCTGCTCTGCGTCCCAGGGACAGCCGCCGGGGGCGCGCAGTGTGCGCATAATGGCAATAAGTTGTTCAAATGTGTAGGGCGGGTTCATGAATGTAACCTTTCGTGTTGTTTATTTTAACTGATATGCCTGTTGAGTGCGTGCTTGTCAATATATCAGGGTAATTTGTGTGGACAATGCATAGAAAAGAATATTATCTTCGCTGCCAGAATTCCACTTTGTCCCGTTGTAGGAATGTGCATGCCCACTGTCACGCTTGCCGATAACAACTCCATTGTTATTCCATTTGAAATTCTAAAAAAATTGGTGATTAAGTCGGGCGATTCTCTTTCACTGGAAGAGGTGAATGGTGAACTTGTCATGCGCCCGATTCGAATGGAGGTTCAATCTCCAAACAGTGCGGCTGTCACTCTCGGTAAAAGCCTGAATGATGCTATTGCCCGAAAAAATCTTGGCATCGGCATCCAGTTTATAAAGGGCGTCGGGCCAAAACTGGCGGCACTGCTTGAAAAAAAGGATATCCGCACAGTTGAGGATGCTCTCTATTTATTGCCGCTTCGCTATGAAGACCGTCGCCAACTGCTCACTATCGCTTCACTCCGTCCCGGACAAAGTGCTGTTTTTTCCGGAAAGGTACTGTCTGCTGAAGCCACCAGGACCAAGAGCGGCAGGAGTGTTTTCGAGGTGCTCGTTCAAGATGACAGCGGTAGCATCGTCTGTAAATGGTTCAGCGCCAATGCCGTCTGGATGAAGCGCACCTGGAAGATCGGGCGGACCGGAGTTTTCACCGGCGAGGTGAGGCAGTTCGGTTACCAGCGTGAAGTGCATCATCCCGATGTCGAGTGGCTTTCGGAAGGCGAAGATCTTACAGCGCTGCTGTCTGCTGATCCTGCGAATTTCGGGCGGATCGTTCCGGTTTATCCGCTTACGGAAGGGATCCATCAGAAAACGATGCGCCGGGTTATGAGAGAAGTGGTGGCTGGATATCTGGCGAATATTGAGAACATTGTGCCGCAGGAACTCTGTCCGACCGGCTTTCCTGCTCTCCGCGACGCGCTTGTTCAGGTACATGCGCCACCACCCGAGGCCGATCTTGACGATCTCAATAACGGTGCTACTCTGGCTCACCAAGCGCTCGCGTTTGATGAATTTTTCTTCTGGGAACTGGGTCTTGCCCGCAAGAGACGCGGCGTGACACTGGAAGAAGGGATTGCCTTTAAAGTAAGCCATCGCTATACCAAAGAGCTCGTGCGCATCCTCCCTTTTGAACTGACTGCAGCTCAGCGGCGGGTATTGGCGGAGATTAAAACCGATATGATGGTGCCGCAGCCGATGCACCGTCTGGTTCAGGGTGACGTCGGCAGCGGCAAGACTCTCGTGGCGCTCATGGCGGCGTTGATCGCTGTAGAGAATGATTTTCAGGTGGCTATTATGGCGCCTACCGAAATTCTTGCGGAACAGCACTGGCACACGATTCACCGCTGGTGTCGTCACATGGGAATCGAGGTGATTCTGCTAACGGGAAGTCTCAAGGGTAAGGCAAAAAAAGACGCTCTCGAGCGTATTGCCGCTGGTCTGGCCAGTATTGTCATCGGCACTCATGCCGTTATTCAGGGTAAGGTTGAATTTGCCCGCCTTGGCCTTGGCATCATTGATGAACAGCACCGCTTCGGCGTGCTGCAGCGGGGTATTCTTAAAAAGAAGGGCACTAATCCTGATATTCTTGTTATGACCGCTACGCCGATACCCCGCACTCTTGCCTTGACGCTGTTCGGTGATCTTGATCTTTCGGTCATTGACGAAATGCCCCCCGGCAGACTCCCGATTGAGACCAGAATTTTCTTTGAGTCACGTCGCAGCCAACTATATGATATGATGCGTACTCAGATCCGATTAGGGCGGCAGGTCTTCGTCATCTATCCGTTGGTGGAAGAGTCTGAAAAAACGGACCTGAAGGCGGCCGCCATAATGGCAGGGCATCTTCAATCCGACATTTTTCCCGATCTGCATATCGGACTTCTGCATGGCAGGCTGAGCCCGGTGGAAAAAGAAACGGTTATGGCTGCCTTTATTGCCAAAGAATTTCATATTCTGGTTGCGACTACCGTGATTGAGGTTGGTATCGACGTGCCGAATGCCACCATGATGGTGATTGAACATGCCGAACGTTTTGGACTTTCTCAACTGCATCAGCTGAGGGGCAGGGTAGGGCGCGGGAGCGAGAAGTCATACTGTATTCTGATGTCGTCCGGGAAAATGTCTGAAGATGGTGAAAAACGCCTGCGTGTTATGGAATCCACAGGTGACGGTTTCCGAATTGCAGAGGCAGATCTCGAAATCAGGGGGGCAGGTGATTTCCTCGGTACTCGACAGGCAGGAATGCCCGATTTCCGGGTTGCCAGTATCCTGCGCGACGGTTCACTGCTTGAAAGGGCGCGATCGGCGGCATTTTCCCTGCTTGAAGGTGATCCGGAACTGGTGTGCCCGGTGCATGTACCGCTCCATGATGAACTTCTCCGGCGCTGGGGTACGCGGCTCGAGCTTGCGACAATAGGATGAATCAATAATGCACATAATATCCGGCACAAATGTCTATGATAAAATCCTAGCTGCTTCCATTGTCACCATTGGTAATTTTGATGGCGTTCATCGCGGCCATGCAGAGATTTTTGCCCACTTGAAGCAGACAAGTACCAGTCGTGGCATTCCTTCAGTAGTGGTCACTTTTGAACCGCACCCGTTGAAAATTCTGGCACCTGAATCCGCACCGGCCATGATTACGACATTTGAGCAAAAGGCTTCATTGATTGAAAAATCCGGTATTGACTACCTGGTTGTGGTCCCTTTTACCAAAGAGTTTTCCCGGTTATCGGCGAGGGATTTCGTCATCTCTGTTCTCTGCTCTCCACTCGGAATGCAGCATATAATCATCGGGCATGATTATGCGTTCGGCCGGGGCCGAGAGGGTAATTTCAGCACACTGCAACGATTGGGCGAACTGAACGGCTTCACCCTCGAAGATCTTCCACCAATTGGAGAGGAAGGTGTTATCTTCAGCAGCAGTCTGGTGAGGTCAGCCATTTCAAGGGGGGATATTGAGGCCGCGGCACGAGTTCTTGGTCGCTATTACCCGATTTGCGGGACTGTTGAACATGGCCGGGAAATTGGCCGATCACTCGGATTTCCCACGGCGAATATACACACCGCCAACGAACTGCTCCCTGCTGATGGTGTGTATGCAGTGAAAGTTGAGGTTCACGGGCAGTATAGTAACGGTGCCTGCAGTATCGGCTGTAATCCTACTTTTGCAGGTAATGTGCGTACGGTGGAGGTTTTCCTGCTTGATTTTTCAGGTCAGATTTATGATCAGCCGGTGCAGGTACATTTTGTACAGAGGCTGCGTTCAGTGCGTAAATTTTCCGATGGTCAGGCATTAAAAGCTCAAATCGAACTGGATGTTGCAGCTGCCCGCAGTATTCTTGAGAGCCTGGATGTGAAATTTAAAACTTACAATGGTGTTCCGGAATAATATGAAAAATAAAATTGATCTGAAATTGTGGTCGGGAATCGCCATCAGTGCATTTTTTATAGTGCTGCTGTTGAGGAAAATTGATTTTCATCAACTCTGGACAGCCCTTTACAAGGTTGATTATCGCTTTGTTGCTCTGGCGGTTATGGCTACCTTTGCCAGTTATTTTTTACGGGCTGTCCGCTGGCACTATCTCCTCATCCCGGAAAAACGGATTTCGCTTGGCTCGCTGTTTCCGGCAACAATTATCGGGTACATGGCAAATAATCTCCTTCCGGCGCGACTCGGCGAGTTTATCAGGGCGTACGTTCTTGCCCAGAAGGAAGGATTGCAAACGCCGAATGTCTTTGCTTCACTGGTTATCGACCGGCTGTTTGATGGCTTTACCGTCTTGTTGATGTTATTGTTTACCTTGTTTACCCTGAAGCTGCCGCAGGGTATGACTGATGCCGAGAGTGTGTTAAAAACCGGGGGCGTTGTGACTTTTGCCCTGTATGCCGGTATAATCATCTTTCTGTTTCTGTTAAAACGCCAAACCATGAGGACTTTGCACTGGACCGGCGTGTTGCTGAAACCATTTCCGCAAAAATTTTCAGAACGGATTATTCGGTCACTTGGCTCGTTTATCAGCGGTATACGGCTCTCTTCCAAAGGTGGGCATATCGGCGCTCTGTTGGTATCATCTCTGTTGATCTGGATTTGCTGCATTATTCCGGTTTATTCTGTGCTGCTCGGATTTGGCATTACACTTCCTGTCACAGCTTCAATGTTTATACTGGTGTTACTCGTGTTTGCCGTTATGGTCCCCGCTTCGCCCGGATATATCGGTACGTACCATTATGCCTGTTTCAAAGGGCTTTCAGCGTTCGGTATTCCGGAATCAACTGCTGTCACTGTTGCACTGGTTATTCATGCAGTCGGCTTTTTTCCCGTAATTATTGCAGGCCTTTACTATGTCTGGAAAAACAAGTTATCTTTCAATGAACTTCAGGGGATGGAAAAAAGCAGATGAAACTTCCCTATTTTAAAAATATTCCGGTGAATATTTTTCTCATTCTATCCTTTGTCATCCCCTTTGCCGTCTATATGGGAACACTGGCGCCATCAGTGACTTTTTTTGATAGCGGTGAATTTCTTACCGCAACGGCTTCGCTCGGTTCAGCACATTCTCCCGGTTACCCGCTCTTTTTAATGTATGCAAAACCGTTTACCTGGCTTCCTCTTGGCAATATCGCATTTCGGGTTAATGTTGCTACTGCGGTTTCTTCTTCTCTGGCATGTCTGGTTGTGTATATCCTGACAACATTACTTCTGAAAAAGGAAACGTTACTGCCTGATGCCCGCTTTAACAGGGTAGCGGTGCAGTTTGCCGGACTGGCGGCGGCACTGACATTTGCCGTTACACCGCGTTTGTGGCTGCAGTCAAATCACGATAAACCATATCCGCTTCTGGCATTCATTGCCGCGATTATTTTTTATCTGTTGCTGAAATGGCAGGAGCAGTATCGAGAAGGGAGAGAGCGCCCTTCATTTATTTACGTCTGCACGTTTTTGGCCGGCCTGTCTATGGGAGTTCATCAGACCATTGTATTGATGTTGCCAGCCTGGGTCTTGATGATAGTTCTGACCGACTGGCGCATGATAACCCGGTTTAAGGAACTGGTTCTTACCACCGCTTTTGCGCTGCTTGGTTTTTCAATTCATCTGTATCTCCCGCTTCGAGCACTGAGCATGCCCCTTCTTAACTGGGGAGATGCAAAAACAGTAGATCAGTTTTTATGGCATTTTCTCAGAAAAGGCTATCCTTCTGAACCACCGCTCCGGAATGTCCCGCTTTTGTGGGCTCAAATACAGGCATTTAACATTCCTCGAGAATTCACCTGGCTCGGCGCGCTCTTGACTGTAATCGGTCTTATCTATCTCTGGCGGAAGGACAGGATTGTTTTTATCGCTTATTTTGTCACAATAGCCGCTTTTCTGATTGTAATTGTCGGCTATTTTAATACACCGATGGAGATGATATTTCTTACGGAGGAATTCTTCACACCCCTTTATCTGTTGACTGCTGTTATAATCGGTCTCGGACTTTTCTCTCTTCTTGGCTATGCAGTACGATCATCGCGGGCACCTGAACGTATTACCGCTCCGGTCTATGGAGTTGTCACCGTACTGTTTTTTTCCCTCCCTGCAGCGCTCTGTGCCGTTAACTATTTCGAAAATGATCAACATAACAACTACATCGCGTTTGATTACGCTTCAAACTCTTTACGAACATTGCCTCAGAATTCCGTCATGTTTACCTGGGGAGACAGCGGTGCCTTTCCGCTCTGGTATTTACAAGGAGTCGAACGGTTACGGGAAGACGTTGACCTGCCGCATACTCCTCATCTGGTCTTTGAGTGGTATCTTGACTCTCTGCCGCGTATCTTTAAAGAGAGCAACCTGCGGAAGTTTGATATAACCTCTTTTGGACCTGAGGCCGCATTACGCATTGCGATAAATGAGTGCATCGGAGTACGGCCGGTCTTCATTGATTTTTCCACACGATATTCGGTGGAATTCAAAGAATATCAGCCAATTCAGCAAGGAATAGTGTATCGCATACGAAAAATAAATGAGCCGTCAGGAATTCCTGATATTTCAATGTGGGATAATTATAACAACCGTGGCATTATGGAAAAACAGTCATTTCTTGATTTGGATACCGGGAAGGCGATCTTGATTTATGCAAACAGCTTTCTTGAGATTGGAGAATTTCTTGCTGGAATCAACAGATATCAGGATGCGATTATGATGCTGCGCAAAGCGGAATTGATTTCGCCTGATATGCGAATGTCTGCTGACCAGATCCGGATGCGTTACGGTTTGGGACGCTGATGATCTGCATTCTGAAACTATATGTGTCGTTCTTAACTACAACATCTTGACAATAATCGGTATTCTCCCTACTATGGCGCATTATAAATGCAAACGGAGTAACCATGCAGGCAAATAGGCTCGGGGAAATCCTGGTAAAAAACAATCTCATTAACCGTGAGCAGTTAAGTAGCGCGTTAGACGAGCAAAGGCTTTCCGGTAATCAACTCCACATCGGCTCGATTCTTATCAGCCAGAAAATTATTTCTGAAGAGCAACTTACGTCGTTTTTATCCAAACAGTATGGAGTGCCGAGTGTCAACCTTTCCGAATATGAAGTAGATCCTACCGTCATTAAATCAATTCCACCTGAAGTAGTACAAAAATATCAGCTTCTGCCGGTTAACAGAGCCGGGGCTACTTTGATTATTGCAGTAAGCGATCCGTCAAATCTTTTTGCAATCGAAGATATCAAATTCATGACCGGCTACAACATTGAAATTGTTGTCGCTTCAGAGCGGGATATCAAAGCTGCGATAGACAAATATTATGACCAGTCGGCATCACTTGCCGACGTTATGAGCGATCTTGATGTTGAGGATTTTGAAATAGTCGGCGATGAAGAGCAGGTTGATCTTAATTCGCTTGAACGGGCAACAGAGGATGCACCGGTAGTAAAAATGGTCAATGCCATTTTACAGGATGCCATCAGAAAGAAAGCCAGTGATATTCATGTTGAGCCGTACGAAAAACTTTTCAGAGTCCGTTATCGTATTGACGGCGTACTTTACGAAGTAATGAAGCCGCCGTTAAAGCTCAAAAATGCAATTACTTCGCGAATCAAAATCATGGCTGAGCTGGATATAGCCGAACGCCGACTCCCGCAGGATGGCCGCATTAAAATTAAACTTGGTGGCGGCAAGGACATGGACTTTCGTGTCTCATGCCTGCCGACACTCTTTGGTGAGAAGATCGTCATGCGTCTTCTTGATAAAGGTAACCTGCAGACCGATCTTACCAAACTTGGCTATGAACCGGAAGCGTTAGCGCACTTCATGCACGAAATCCATAAGCCTTTTGGTATGGTGCTGGTTACCGGACCTACCGGCAGTGGCAAAACGGTTTCGCTCTATTCTGCCATCGCTGAATTGAATAAAGTCTCTGAAAATATCTCAACGGCCGAAGATCCGGTCGAGTTTAACTTTGCCGGCATAAACCAGGTTCAGATGCATGAAGATATCGGACTCAATTTTTCTGCCGCGTTACGATCTTTTCTGCGTCAGGATCCGGATATAATCATGATTGGAGAAATTCGTGATTTCGAAACTGCAGAGATCGCCATTAAGGCCGCTTTGACAGGTCATATGGTTCTTTCAACGCTCCATACCAACGACGCACCGGCTACTATTAACCGTCTGCTTAACATGGGTATTGAACCCTTCCTGGTTGCTTCTGCGGTTAATCTGATTACTGCGCAGCGTTTGGCCCGTCGTGTCTGCGGGGAATGCAAGCAGCCGGAAAATATCCCGGTACAAGCGTTAATTGATGCCGGTGTCTCTCCGGAAGAAGCACCGTCATTTGTGTGCATGCGTGGTAAAGGGTGCCCCGTTTGCAATAACACCGGGTACAAGGGACGTGTTGGTTTCTATCAGGTCATGCCGATGCGGGAAGAAATCAAGGAACTGATTCTAAACGGTGCAAATACTGCTGAAATTAAACGTGAATCGATGCGAATCGGTATTAAAACCATGCGCCAATCGGGTTTAACAAAACTTAAGGAGGGGGTAACCTCCTTTGAAGAAGTATTGAGAATAACGGTTTCCGACGACTAACTCAGGTGGTGTTCAATGCTCAATCTACATCAGCTGTTAAAAATACTCGTTGAATCAAATGGATCCGACCTTCATGTAACCACGAATTCACCCCCGCAAATGCGTGTTGATGGGCAACTGGTACCCATGGATTTTCCCCCCATGAACCAGGTTGAAACAAAACAGCTCTGTTACAGTGTTCTTACTGATGTTCAAAAACATAAATTTGAAGAGGAAAACGAACTCGATCTTTCTTTCGGTGTTAAAGGGCTTTCCCGATTCAGAGGTAACATGTTTATTCAACGGGGTGCCGTTGCCGGTGTTTTCAGGGTTATCCCCTACAGCATAATGACCTTTGAAGAATTGTGCCTGCCGCCGATTGTCACGGAATTAGCTGCCAGACCGCGCGGTTTGATTCTTGTCACCGGCCCGACAGGGAGCGGTAAATCTACCACTCTGGCTTCAATTGTCGATTTTATCAATATGCATCGACGTGAGCATATTGTCACGATTGAGGATCCTATTGAATATCTCCATCCTCACAAAGGCTGTCTGGTTAATCAACGGGAAGTCGGAGCTGATACCAAGGGTTTTAAAAATGCACTCAGATATGTGTTACGTCAGGATCCTGACGTCGTTCTGGTGGGAGAGCTTCGTGACCTTGAAACCATTGAAGCGGCGCTTACACTTGCAGAAACAGGGCACCTCTGTCTCGCTACCCTGCATACCAACTCGTGTGTTCAGACCATAAACAGAATTGTTGATGTTTTCCCGCCCTATCAGCAGACTCAGATCCGGGCGCAGCTCTCTTTTGTTCTTGAAGGTGTCATGTCGCAAATGCTCATTCCAAAAATGGGTACAAAAGGTCGCGTACTTGCTCTTGAAATAATGGTGCCGAATGCCGCTATCCGTAATTTGATTCGTGAAGACAAAATCCATCAAATTTATTCCCAGATGCAGATCGGGCAGGAAAAATTTGGCATGCAGACAATGAATCAATCCCTGCATTCCCTTTTTCGTAAACGGATGATTACTCTTGATGAGGCACTCGGACGCTCACAGGATCCGGAGGAGCTTAAAAAAATGATCAGCAACCCTGGGGCAGCCATGCAGCGCAGCCCCCAGATGCACTGATATAAAGTGAAGGAGAGCCGTAATGCCTAAATTCAACTGGGAAGCTCGCACGAGAACCGGTGGCACGCAAAAAGGTGTTATCGAGGCAGCAACTGTTGATTTTGTTGAAGCACAGCTGAAGAAATACGGTTTCAGTAATATATCAATTAAAGCCGAAGCCAAGGGTCTCGGCTTCAAACTGCCAAGCTTTGGAGGTGGCAAAAAGATTGACGAAAAAGACCTTGTAATTTTTACACGGCAGTTTTCGACTATGATTGATTCCGGATTGCCGCTTGTCCAGTGTCTCGAAATTCTGGCGAGCCAGCAGGAAAACAAAGCATTTCAGGAAATATTATATAAAATAAAAGAAAGTGTCGAGAGCGGCTCTACGTTTGCTGATGCCTTGAGCAAACACCCGCGTGCTTTTGATCAATTGTTTGTAAACCTTGTAGCAGCAGGAGAAATTGGCGGTATTCTCGACACCATCCTCACCCGTCTGGCCGCTTATATCGAAAAGTCGATGAAGTTAAAAAAACAGATCAAAGGAGCCATGGTCTACCCGATAACGATCATGTCAATAGCAGTGGTTGTAGTCGGCGTCATTCTGATTTTTGTTATACCGACATTTGCCAAGATGTTTGTCGAGTTTGGCGGTGAATTACCTGCACCCACTAAATTTGTCATTGCCCTCAGTAATTTTCTTGTCAAATATTTTTTGGTTATCATCGGGGCTTTCTATGCGACTGTCTGGGCCATAAAAAAGTACTATTCTACGCCCGTCGGACAAAAGAATATCGACCGTATGGCTCTCAAAGCTCCAATTGCCGGTCCACTGATCAGGAAGGTTGCGGTTGCAAAATTCACCAGAACGCTTGGCACCATGGTGAGTTCTGGAGTTCCTATCATGGACGGTCTTGAGATCGTTGCCAAAACCGCTGGCAATAAAATTATTGAAGAGGCAATTTATTCAGTCCGTCAGGCAATATCGGAAGGGAAAACCATGGCCGAGCCTCTCGCCGCCTGCGGAGTGTTTCCGCCAATGGTAGTGCAGATGATTGCCGTTGGAGAGGCAACCGGTGCTATGGATGCCATGCTGAACAAGATTGCCGATTTTTATGATGATGAAGTGGATGACGCGGTCGGTGCAATGACTGCCATGATGGAGCCGCTGCTTATGGTCTTTCTGGGGACAACTGTTGGTGGTTTGGTTGTTGCCATGTACCTTCCTATTTTCAAACTCGCGGGGGCGGTTGGCGGTTGAATATGGGCTCAGAAAGAAGACTCCGGCTCTTCATCTACGCGAGAATAATTGTCTCTTTTCTTTTTTTAGCAGCAACACTGCTCCTCAATAAGACTATTGAACTTGAACGCTTTCAGCCTGGTGTTATCAGATTGATGGCGTTTTCTTTTGTCTTTTCGATAATTTCCCTCGTTTTCTTGAAAAAACTGAAATTTACCAAGTTATTAACCAACATTCAGGTCGTTTGGGACCTGCTGTTTGTGACGGTTCTTATTCTTTTTACGGGTGGAATCCTCAGTCCGTATTCGTTTCTGTATCTGTTGTCGATTATGATTGCCGGTATGCTGCTGGGGCGGCGTCAGGCGCTCTATACCGCTTCACTGTGCGGAATCCTCTATGGGACAATTCTCGATTTTCAGTATTTCGGCTATCTTACATTTATTGGGTTAAGCCAGGAGGATGCCTATCAGTTCGGAGCGTTACGACTTTTTTATACGATAGCATTTAACCTGATAGCATTCGGGTTGACAGCCTTCGTTACCGGATTGCTTGCTGAACGTGCCCGCTTGAGTGAAGAGGCCCTGCAGCGCTCTTCAATCGATTATCACGAACTGGCCCAGTTGAACTCAGCCATAGTGACTCATAGTGACAGTGGCCTTTTGACAACCACTGTAACCGGGCGGATTCGTGTTTTTAATCCATACACCGAAGCCATCGTTGGTCTTAGCCAGTTTGATGCGTATGACAAGCCGATTGAAGCAGTTTTCCCCCAGCTGCAGTATGGTGTTCATGCGAACGGCGACAGCACCAAGCTGGAATTCGAATACCTGAGAACTGATGGAACAGTAATAATTCTGGGCTATCGAGTAGCCTCCTTCAATGATCGTGATGGGAAACCTGCCGGCTATATTATAAGTTTCAGGGATGTTACCAATTATCGGCGGCTGGAAGCGGCATTGAAAAAAGCTGATCGACTTGCAGCTTTAGGTGAACTTTCTGCCCGCATGGCTCATGAAATACGAAACCCTCTTGCGGCATTGTGTGGATCAGTCCAGCTCCTGTCAAGTACCAGAGGCCTGCCGGAAAGTGATGCCCGGCTTCTGGCTATTGTTGCCCGGGAAGCAGAACAGCTGGAAACGTTGATATCTGAATTCTTGATGTATGCGCGGCCAGGGAAACCGCAGCCAGAAAGGGTTGCATTGTGCGACTATATCAAGGATGAATTTATTTTTATTGGCAATGATCCCCGTTTTGCAAAGGTATTATTGCAGAATCTCATTCCTGATGCGGCGGAAGTTGTCGTTGACCCGAATCAGCTTCATCAGGTTGTCATAAACCTGTTGCAAAACGCCGCTGATGCCATGCCTGACGGTGGCTGGATCAAACTAGAATACAGGCAGTCAGTTGAATCAGCCATGATCACCGTTACCGATAATGGTTCCGGGATCGCTGCTGAAGATGCTCAGAATCTATTCGAACCGTTCTGGACGACAAAAGTCGCCGGAACGGGACTTGGTCTGGCAATCAGCTATCGCATTATCGAAGCGCATGGCGGTTCATTGTTCGTAGAATCACCTCCGGCAGGTGGGTGTCGATTTGTAATTTCTCTGCCACGGGAATAAAAACACTCATTACGGGATTACTCAATAACGTATAAGGGAATATTTAAAAATTAGTAACTATTCAGCACCTTGTTCTTTCACATTCATAAACTCGGGGAACTTTCCCTGAAACAGCAAGCGCAATCCTTCGGACGCAGTGATACCTTGTTTCATACAGGTTGACAGATAGCTCCGGATTCGGCAGAAGACTTTCGCGCCTTCCATTGCTAGAAAGCATCCGGATATCTTCTGTTGAACTTTGGTCATTCTCAGATCGTTTTCAGCTTGGTTGTTTGAGAATGGTACGAGTTGATCGCGACTATGCTGGAGGTGAAGTCCAGGCCGGAGTTCCGCATCATTCATTCGGATGGCACGATTCGATACCCCTCAAGGCCTCCTCGCGGACATTTTTCGATGAAAACGGCAAACCGATTCGCATGATCGGCACAAATTACGATATCACCGAGCTTAAGCAGAAGGAGGAAGCTTTACGGCAACAGCACTCATTTTTGCGCCAGATTATTGATACGGTACCGGCCTTCATCTGTGTAAAAACCCTTGAGGGGCCATATGCACTGGCCAACAAAGCATTGGCCAACGCCTACGGAACTACCGTAGAAATACTCGAAGGGCACCAAGACTCCGACTTCAGCCCCACAGAAGAACAAATCAAAACCTTCAGGGAAGATGATCTCAAGGTAATTGTCGGACGAGAAACCATTCTGATACCTGAAGAAAAAATTACTTATGCTGACGGATCGATACACTGGTTGACAACCACCAAAATTCCGATGTTCGAATCAGACGGCAGCTGCTCAAAATTGTTGGCTGTTGCCATGAATATCACTGAACGCGTGCGGGACGAAAAAGAACTCCGGCAAAAAAACGCCGAACTGGAGCGTTTCACCTATACCGTATCACACGACCTGAAAAGTCCAATTATCACTATCAAAGGCTTTACCGGTTCTCTCGAAAAGGATCTTGAAAATGGCAATTATCAGCGGATGGCTGGCGACCTGAAGCGGGTCAGTGACGCTGCCGACAAGATGAACGACCTGCTTCGTGATCTGCTGGAGCTCTCAACGATCGGCCGAATTATTAAAGAACCGGAAGCGGTGGATATGAATCTGCTGGTGACGGATGTGCTGGCGCAACTGGCGGGTCCTTTGAAAAATCGCAATCTTAATGTTGCAGTACAACCCAACCTGCCGGAGGTTATGTGTGACAAACGGCGCATGGCCGAGGTAGTGCATAATATTATTGAAAATGCCATCAATTACATGGGTGAGCAGGCAGAACCGCAGATCCAGATTGGGATGCGAGAGGAAGCTGGCGAAACCATCTTCTTTGTGCTGGACAACGGTATAGGCATTGATGAGAAATATCACCAGATCATCTTTGGCCTTTTCAATAAGCTGGATGCGAACAGTGAGGGAACCGGTATCGGTCTGGCACTGGTGAAACGGATCGTCGAGGTTCATGGCGGTCGGGTATGGGTGGAGTCGGAAGGTGAGGGAAAAGGGAGCCGGTTTTGTTTTACTCTGCCGGGAACTGTTTAAGAAGACCGAAGGACTCTGGGAGAGAAAGGATTCATCCCATGCTGACAGACAACCCCACAGCGCCCTTGATACTGCTTGTTGAAGACGACAACAGCCACGCCCTGCTGATAAAAGAATCTTTTCTTAATGCGTTGGAAGAGTATCGGCTGGTGATGGCCGGTACTTTGTGCGATGCACGATCAGCCATAGAACAGCAGAGTCCCGATCTTGTTCTGACAGATTACCGACTGCCTGACGGAGACGGCTGTGAACTGGTGGCCTATGTGAAAGATATATGCCCGGTGGTTGTGACCACATCTCATGGCAACGAACAGATCGCTGTTGAAGCAATGAAAGCCGGAGCGCTGGATTACGTGGTTAAAACGTCGGAGGCATTCCTGGCAATGCCGCGCATTGTACAGCGCTCTTTGCGTGAATGGGCGCTGATTCAGGAACATTTACGGGCAGGCGAGGAACTGCGCAAGAGTGAGGAAAAATTCAGGGCATTATTTGAAAGTGCAAAAGACGGTATTTTTCTGCTCTCTTTGGATGGAGTCATCGTGTCTCTTAACGAATCTTTTGCCAGGATGCATGGGCACAGCCACGAAGAAATGCTGAAGATGCGGATGGAAGACCTCTACACGCATGAAACCTCCCGCCTGTTACCTGAGAGAATGAAGAGACTATTGGCCGAGGAGGCTCTGACATTCGAGGTGGAGCACTATCACAAAAAAGGCTACGTTTTTCCGCTCGAAGTGTCGGCCAGTCCGATCTCCTTCGGCGGGGAATCTTATTTTTTATGCTTTCATCGTGACATCACCGAACGGAAAAAGGCTGAGAACGCGCTGACATTATCCATCTCTTTGCTCAATGCCACCCTGGAATCGACGGCGGATGGAATCATCGTTGTGGACACACATGGGATATTTACGAGGTGGAACCAGAAACTCATCGATATGTGGCACATCCCTGAAGAGTGTCTGAATACGCAGCGTAGAGTCCCGGTACTTAATCTGATTATCTCTCAAATTGCCCGGCCGGAGGCGTTTATCAGCAAGTTCAAGGAATTGTACAAAAAACCTGAAGAATCGAGTTCCGACACGCTCAACCTTACCGACGGCCGCGTTTTCAGATGGTATTCCCAACCACAAAGAATCGGTAATAACGTGGTGGGACGCGTCTGGTCCTTCAACGACATCACCAATTATATCCGGGCCAAGGAGGCGCTGGAGGAATCAAACCGCAAGCTCGAAATCCTGAGCATTACCGATGGTCTGACCGGAATAGCAAACCGGCGGTATTTCGACGAGGTATTAGTCCTGGAACATGCCAGGCATGCCCGTTCGGACGGTGAATTGTCACTGCTCATGCTGGACGTCGACCACTTCAAGGAGTTTAATGATCGATATGGTCACGTCAAAGGCGATGAATGTTTGCGTCAGATTGCCAGGGCGATAGCAGACTCTGCAACCCGGCCAGCCGATTTGCCTGCTCGTTACGGCGGCGATGAATTTGCCTGCATCCTGCCTGAGACAGACCAAAACGGAGCGATTGCAATCGCCGAGAAGATCCGTTGCGGCGTCATGGATCTTACCATACAAAACCGGGACTCCAATGTATCGGACTATGTTACCGTAAGTATAGGCGTTGTGACAGTTAAGTGTTCTGGCGATGCTTCCGCTCCGGATATTATCGCCCCGGTGGATGAATTGCTCTACCGTGCAAAATTCTGTGGGCGCAACCGGGTAGAATTTTAGCGGACGACTGAAATAAACAATCAGCGAGGGAAGCGGGGTGGGACTGGCGCTGGTGCAGCGGATCATCGAGGTGCATGGGGGCCGGGTCTGGGTGGAGTCGGAGGGGGAAGGTACGGGAAGCAGGTTTTGTTTCACAATATAGGAGGTATAAAACAAATGTCCACATTATCACAACTAACAGTAGAAGTATTAACAGCACGACTAACTAAAAAGGATGCACTTGAAGAACTTCAGAAAGAGATTGCTGCTGTTGGAGCGCCTTTAAAGGCTGTCGACAATGGAGAAGAAATAATAGAAGAACCTCAAGTAGATGAATCTCAAAAAAGAGATCACTCCAAAAGTAAAAAAGATGGTTTACCGTAAAATACTGCTGCTGAATTTTTGCTGCTTGAAGAGAAAGAACATGTCAAAAACTCAAATAAAAGCGGACCAGAATGTGTGTGATCCAGTCGATTCTCCTGTGCAGGTGCTCCTGAGGCTCCACGAACTACAACTGCGCCTGGTTGAACTGGAGATGCAGAACGAAGAGTTGCGCCACACGCAGGCAGAGAATGAAGCCCGCCTGCGCACACTGGTGCGTACCATTCCCGATCTGGTCTGGCTGAAAGACGTGGAGGGTATTTATCTGGCCTGCAACAGAATGTTTGAACGATTTTTCGGTGCCAAAGAAGAGGATATAGTCGGTAACACCGACTATGACTTTGTCGACAGTGAACTGGCTGATTTCTTCTGTGAACACGATCGCAACGCGATGGCGGCGGGAGAACCGACCAGTAACGAGGAGTGGATCACCTTTACAGATAACGGTCAGCGGGCCCTGCTGGAAACGGTCAAGACACCGATGTACGACAGTGGAGGTAAGCTGGTCGGTGTATTGGGGGTAGCCCGTGACATCACCGGGCGCATGCAGGCGGAAGAAGACCGGCTGAAAATGGCACGTGAATTCCAGCAGACTCAGCTATTTCAGGCAGTTTCCGATGCAATCGTCATGATCGATAAGGAAGGCTGCCTGGCAAACTTTAATGTGGCGGCGGAAAAAGTCTGTGGGTACACGCTTGACATGATTGGTAGAAAGATAACTGCAATCGGTCCCGGTTTTGGTGATATGTTACTGGAAGCACTCTCCTGTGGTTTTCCCCGTGAAATACGTCGTTTTGAGATCCGTACCCCTGAAGGCAAAAACTGTATCTTCAGCCTCAGGGCAACTCCTGTGACCGAACAGGATGGCACAGTCAGCGGTGCGGTAGCGGTCATCCGGGATGAAACCCATCTGGTGGACCTGGAGCGCTCCCTGAAAATTCGTACCCGGTTTCACGGCATTGTCGGTGCTTCCGCATCAATGCAGCGAGTCTACTCCTTGATTGAATCCCTGGCCGATGTACCGACGACGGCGCTGATCTTGGGAGAAAGCGGGACCGGCAAAGAGCTGGTCGCCGCAGCGCTGCATTCATCCGGAAAGCGATCTGAAGGACCGTTTATCAAGGTCAACTGCTCAGCATTATCAGAATCGCTCCTTGAGAGTGAACTGTTCGGTCATGTCCGCGGAGCGTTTACCGGAGCGATTGCCGACAAGGTCGGGCGCTTCAAGAAGGCGGATGGCGGAACGCTTTTTCTGGACGAGATCGGCGACATCTCGTCCGCCGTCCAGATGCGGCTGTTACGGGTATTACAGGAGAGCGAATTCGAGCGGGTGGGTGAGTCAAGCCCCATCAGGGTGAATGTGCGAATCATCGCCGCAACGAACATGAATCTTGAGGAAAAAGTCCGGCAGGGTATGTTTCGGCAGGATCTCTACTATCGCCTCAATGTAATCCGCCTTGAGTTGCCGCCTCTCAGGGACCGTCTTGACGACCTTCCTCTGCTGGTCACTCACTTCATTAAACGCTACAATGACAAATTCGACCGTGAAATTCTGGGTGTATCCGAGAATGTCATGGAAGTGTTCCGTGCCCACGATTGGCCCGGCAATATCCGGGAACTTGAACATGTTATTGAGCGTGCCATCATCCTCTGCACATCAAATATCATAGCAGTCAATGATCTGCCTGATTCCGTGCTGCATGATTCCCGGCATGTCACCACTGCAACTGCGACAGTAACATACCCGTCTTCAGAAACCACGCGGCAGCCACTCACCATCGCAGAGGCTCTTGTCAAAGCCGGCGGTAATAAAACCCGTGCGGCAAAACTGCTGGGTATCAGTCGCTGGACGTTATATCGGAAACTGTAGCATGCTACAGTTTTGCCGCACACTTGTGACACTTTAAACTGTAGCATGCTACAGTTTCCCGCCATCTCGCAGTAGTTTCCACAAACCCACCAAACTCAACATAAGCCGGTTTTTATGGGCCCTGGGCTGTTATCCCTCCCCCCTGTTTCAGTAGTGGCACAATTGTTGTACTCATTCTCTTACAGTTCAGTCCAAAACAAAGCTGCCAGTGGATTTCTCCCCAGTATCTTTCAAAAAAGGGTTCCTCACACAAACCTGTGCAAAGTAGTTGGCATGGTTAGATCGCCCATGCAGTGATACAAGTTGAGAATGAAGTTTTTTGCCGTTCTGAATCCATAGGCCCGGTGACTGATTACCTTGGCCTTG
>DUZS01000033.1 GCA_013349405.1 Desulfuromonadales bacterium
GGATGAGTACCTACACACCGGGTGGTGTATTCTAGCTTCCTGGTAAATTATGTCCGTATGTATCAAGCCCCGCCTGAAAAGGCGGGGCTTTTTTTAGTAACTAACTTTTTCAGCCTCACGATTACTTTACGATTTAAAACCAGGATCTTCTGTCTTATCGCTTATAATCGAAGCTTTTTGGAATGACTCAGGGATGCTGTTTATTTGTTAATTTAACAGTAGACGCACAAGGGAAGGCACTTACGTTAAGGGTAGTGAGGGCGTGAATATTTCTCCGAGTGGTAAGTCAGTCGGTTACTGTGTAAAAACAGGTAGGAGATATAGGGTTTTTGATATTGAAAAAGTGAAAAGTATTATGGCTGCGATTTATGAGAATAAGAAGATCAAACAGTAGCATTTGATGCAGGGACTTGAAAAACAACCGGATAGTCATGGAACCATTTCAGTTCTCGGAAGAAACAAAATCGAATGATGGTGGCGTAATGCATCAACATGTTCCTGGTCGTGACCTTGGAGCGATTTGAACATGTTCTTTATCTGAATATCTGAAAATTTTATAGAGCTATCAATGTGAAGATCGGCAAGAGCCGATTCCATTTCAATAGCCTTTGTTATCGCAAGGAATATATCAGGTGGTGTTACACGAACATGAGAGAGAAGCGCCGTAAGTTTCTCGTGGACCCGGCACGCTTTATTATAATCGGTAACTATTTCTATTTCGCACTCGTGCCTGAGTCTGATTGCCAAGTCAAAGAGCTTTTGGTGATTCTCTTCTTCCAGCGCCGTCTTTTTCCAGAGCTTGGAGCTCTCTTCATCATCGTGGAATAACTCGCTGTAGTAATGATAAAGCTCCGCTGAAAGCCCTTCTATTTTTGAGCAGACATTCAGGAACAAAAGCACGATATCTTCTTTGTTATTGTCTTTCGTCAAATTGGTCATTTTACCCTGCCAGGCGGCAACATTCCTCTGATAACAGGAGCGGAGAATATCATTAACCTGTCTGGTAAATCAAACCTAAAATTCTTTGACAATTTAAAAATGGTCGCTCAGAGGGCGTATAGTTTGAAAAATAAAACAGAAATAATGAATAAAATAATGGGTTTGGCTATTAAAACAATTATCTTGTTAGTTGGCTGCTACTCGATATTCTCGATATGCATTCTCAGAAAACACGATGTCATGTATATTTGGGGCATATTCCTGACGATAGTGGCAGCATTCATTTATGATCAGGTCACTCTCAAGGTAGATTAAGCAGCCGCCTCCCGATCTGAAAACTGCCTACTCTTCGCCTGCCAGATAATCAACCGCTTCAAACCTCAGAATTTCCGCCCAATCGCCACAGCCGCTCGCAATGGCTTCGTCACATGCAACAATAATTGCTTCAAGGTCGCTCGTCACATGGGGATTTTTCTTGTCTAAAACTAAAAATGCCGAATCAGGGTGAATCGTCCAACCATTAGAAGCGTCGTAGAATTTCATGCGCGTTCCCTCCGTGTGGTATCTGGTATTTACAGCTTGACCGTTTTATATAAAAAGTTCTTGAATCGAAACAGCTGCCGCTGTTCCTCTTCATACTTCAATCCCACTGCGAGCGCTTTCAGATAGCGAGCAACGGCAGGCATAGTCTTGCCGGCTTGAGCGCGCCCCTTTTCAATAATCAGCTTCACTGTTTCCCGGGAAATATCATTGCGAGAAAACGGTTCATAGACATCCGCCCAGAAATCCCCCCCGGCGACAATCTTCTCAATGATTTCGACTGCCAGGCGTTCATCGAGGTCATGGATGGTTAACGACGGTGTGCGCTCTTCAAGGCGACCGGTGCCGGCTATCGCTTCGCTGATAGCTTCGCCGGTTATGAGGCTCTTTCTCCTGAAAAACAGAGCTCGCAACAGGATACTCCTCAATTCGCGAATATTGCCCTTGTAACTGTGGCGTGTGAGGATTTCTTTAGCTTCTTTGGACAGGTACGGTGGTGTTTCTCCGCTATCGTTCTCGGCGCGATAGGTGCGGTAGAGTTTGCCCAGAAAGTGAACGGAGAGATCGGGGATGTCTTCGCGGCGTTCGTTGAGTGACGGCAGGCGTATCGAAAGTTCTGAAAGCCGGTGATAGAGATCTTCCCGGAAGCGGCCGACTGCAATCTCATCGGCGAGATTTTTATTGGTTGCTGCGACCAGCAGAACCCTGCTGTAGCGCTCGGTATTTTCCCCGAGCTTCATGAAGCCGCCATTATCGAGAAAACGAAGCAGTTGTACCTGGGTTTTGGGGTCGGCATCACCAATTTCATCCAGAAAAACTATGCCTCCGACATTTTCTTCCAAAATCCCGCGCCGGTCGGTATATGCCCCGGTAAAAGCACCTTTTTTGTGCCCGAACAGCTCTGAATAGGTCAGATCGCCGGAATATGCGGCAATATTTGTTTTCTTGACCGGCAATTCCCCTTTCGGGTTGATATCGCGGCGATACAGTTCGTTAAGGGTATTGTAGAGGTTGTTGAAGAAAAATTCCTTGCCGGAGCCTGTTTGTCCGGTTACCAGAATTGACGGGAGCCCGATGGTCGCTTCCTGTAGAAGGTTGCGTGACCAGAAAACGATACGATTGAAGAGTGGCGGTGAGACCGTGTTGATGAAATCGACGACCTCCTGGGATTTCAGACTGTTACCGATGATATTTCCGAGCCGGTACGAGGAAACGTGCGGGTCTTTGTAGGCGACGTCAGAGGTAAGGCGGTTTACCTCTCCCTGAAGACGCTCAATGCGTTGCAGATCAGATACATGGCGCGCCGTCAGAGAGCCGATGATCTGCAGAATGCGGCGATGCTCCTCACGGAAATAGTCGTACTGGAGCGAGTTCAGGCAGATTACGGCGATAACTTCGTCATCACAGATAACCGGAACCGCGATTTCGCTCTTCAAAAGCGGGCTCATGGAACGATGAAAGCCTTCCCCCTGTTTTTCCGCCTCAACACGTGCGGTAATTTTCGGCCGCTTGCTGAAGGCAACGTACCCGGTCAGACTGCGATCTTCCTTCGGCAGGCCGCTGCCGCCAACCATAAGTGGGGGGATGTATTTTTTCAGCCACTCTTTGTTTTTCGCACCAATTATCGTCCCATTCTCGTCCTCTACAACCAGCCATTTCATGCCGTCCCGTTCTATGACAACGGCTATGCTGCCGGTATCGGCGCCAATAAGCTCTGTCGCTTTGGAAAGGACTCTGGTGAGAAACGGCTGGAGACTTTCCGTCCGCTCATTGAGAAGATCACTGATTTCAGAAAGCACGCGAATTTCAAGATGCTCCCCGCCAACTTCACTGATGACCTTTTCGACCATTTCTGCATGCGTCTGCAGCAGCCCCATCTCAAAATCGCTGAACTGGTACAAATCATGCGAATAGTAATTAAGCAGGCAGATAATGTGGCGTGTTTCGGGGTTGTAGCGGGGAACAACGTACAACGAGCGAAGCTCCATCGATTCCGTCAGCGCCCGTTTTTGCAGGTTGTGCTGGGTCAGATCGCCAATAAAGAGCGGCTTCAGCAGGCGTTCATCGGTGATGATGCCCTGATCGTTAATGTAATTGGAGATCAATGACATCCCCTTGCGGAGATCCAGTGCACCCAGCAGGTCGTAGGTCTTTTTTAAATGCTCATCTGCAGAAAAGCTGGCAAGATTTTCCAGTACTCCAGTGCCGCCATCTTGGTGAGTCGGTACCAGCACCGCCGCCAGGGAAACTTTTTCAATGAGCTTGACAGCCGATCTGACCATCATATCGGCGGCTTCTCGCGCCTTTAGCTCTTCAAGGCGCCGGGCAAGCCGGACCTGCTGATGATAAATTCTGGCCTGGTCAAGGGCGTCGGCTACAACGCCGACCAGCTCAGCCAGCTCGGTTTTCGCGTGGTTGTTCAGCACCTCTCCCGGATGGTCCCGGTCAATGCAGAGTACACCAATCGATTTGCCGAGACTGACAATCGGGATAATGTAACTGGAGCGGAGTCTGAAGCGAAGCGCATATTCATGGTCAGATGAGTTTTTATCGGCATCAGGGAACTTGAAATCTACCGGGAGTTGACTGACGAATACCCTGGAAACGATTGATTCCCTGGAAACGATGGGAAATGTCGTCTCTATAAGATCTTTACTATGAGCTCCTGAGGCATGAGCGCAGGTAAGAGTTCCCCGCGTCAGATCTTCCAGGTAGACGCGGACCTGTTCGCTCTTTGACAGTTCTGTTGCAATTTCAGCAAGAGCATACAGCAATTCTCCGAGATTTTCCTTGCCATAAAACGCGATCGCGCTCTGAAATTCTTTGAATCGGGAAGGTAAAGGCATAAATCCCCAGCACTTCGTTTAGTGCGTAAACACGAATGAGTATAATTTCTACACTGTGAGAATATAGCGCTGGAGGTTGTTCAGGTCAAGCGGGAAGTCGGGATGGTGTTGATGCTCTGCTAATGTGGCGGAACTACCCTTTGAGTACTTTCAACATTTTTTCGGCAACGTCCTTACCGCTGATATTGTAGGAACCTTCGGCCAGCTGCTGCCGGATGATGTTCAGGCGTTCGCGCCGCGCCTCATCTTCAGCCAGCTGCAGCGCCGATGAGGAAAAATCTATTGCGACAGATGGCACTTCAGCAACAGTCTGCGTCGCGATGGGATGCTGAGCAGGTACTGCGGGTCTCGCCGGTTCATTTTTTAATACGTCGATGTAATTTGAAACGCGAGCATCTACTTTCATAACTGACTCCGGAAAAAACGTCTTCTTGCAGTGATGGTTCCCCCATCGGCAGAATCCCGATAAACTTTAGATTCCTCCACACAGAAGGTCAGCTGAGCCCCTTTCTGATCTGGTACAGTTCTTCAATATTCAGGTCGTTTTTCTCGTAAAACTCGCGCTCAAGCTCTTCTACATAGAAACGGTCAAGCCCGGAATTTTCAAGAAAATCCTCCCGCAGTCCGACGTTGCGATCAGCAATGATTTGGGGCAACAGTGAATGCAGGTACATGGCTTCTTTCTTGATAGTGAAGATAGTCTCAGCAAAAAGGTGGTCAGGAATGTCAACGCTGGTCCGTTTCTTTGTTTTCAATTCTTCTGTTACTTCTCTGCGCAAAACATCCTGGTCAGCCTGTGTGATAAACTTGGAGTAAAAATTGCGGATACGATCACGAACATGTTCCAAAAGCACAATCGCTATGCGCTCTTCCTGATCAATCGTGCCCAATTTGATATAGAGTTCTTCAATCGTTGACTGCTGTGCCTCTACAAGAATCAGACCTTCCATCAGCGTTTTTACCTTGCGTCGCCCGAACGCACCAAGATAGGCATTGGCAAAAAGCTCCCGGATAAACAGCTCATAAAAACTGTCTTCATGCAGGTTGTCAAATGCCGCCTTATGCTCCAGCAGGCCCCGGAGCATCTCGACGTTAATTTTGACATTTTCCATGAAAGCCAGTTGGCTGATCAGATTTGAAACCGAATCAAAGCGATCAAGGTACGTTATCACATATGAAAAACCATCCAGAAGAGATGTGTCGGCACCGTCACGGATTTTTTCATCACACTCCTTGCTGGCGTCCAGCATGAGCTGGTCAAAACTGTGATCCCGGTTTTCCAATGCTTTTTTCTTGGCCCGGAGCAGTTTCAGCATATCAGCCCGGTCGATACGGCTCTCAATCTCAATTTCCCGGAAAAAAATCCCCTCAAGCACTTCACGTGCTGCGGCGACGTACTCCTGCTCCTGAAAATTCTTGAGTCTCTGGTCTTTTTTCAGCATTTCATCCAGAGTATAAAATAAAGCCCCCGGGATTTTATTGCGTACCGACAGGGTTTTAAGACGGGTAAGGCGGGCATTGTCAAGGGCGCTGATCTCCCCCTTGGCATTGCACGCCAGCAGGATATTCCGATATTCGTCAACGATGCGCTTATTGGCGGGGCAGCGGTACATGGCATCTATGCGGATCCGTTCCTGCTGATAGCGATCTATTTTATAGGTCTTGGCAAGATTGACAAGTTGGCCAAAGTCGGCGTCAGCAATTTGTTTATTTTTGTAATAGAAACTGCGAAAGAGGTCACGATATTCACGATGGTGGCGATGGATTAATTTAACGATAAACAGCTGGGAAGATTCATCGCTTAATGGCGGAAACAGTTCTGTAATAAGAATATCGTCCCGCTCTTCTCCAACGGCCTCAGAGCGTTTGATGCTCTTGCCGAGTCGTTTAACCAACTCTTCCTGCTGTTTTTTCAATGTGCGAGAAAGCAGATTGGAATGAACAAAAAAGAAATAGTTACAGACGGCATTCCCTTCAAAAAAGATGTTGTCGAATGTTTCCGTGCCTGAAGTGCGGTCACTGAAACGGACGGTGCCGTTATCTTCAGAACGGGCTCCAAACATGACGAGCCGGTTGATAATTTCCGGCTTGGAAAGATCGGAGATCGGCTGATCCACGCCGAACATATATTCGCAAAAATTACCACCGTTTCCCTGATACCTGAGCCCCTCATGAGAAATTATCATTTCGTTCCCGGGGGAAAAAATACGCAGATTGTTATCCTCCTGCAGAATATTGAAAAAATAGCGCTGGTAGGCATCAAAGCCGACTGCCATGACAAAATACTCTATCTGCTCTCCCATCATACCGTGCAAACGGATGTCTTTGTACATCATCTCATACTTCTCCTCTTGTCAACAGCTACAGATGAAACTCCATGCCATCATACGCCAATTCGAAACCCCGGGGGAGTTTGTTTCCCTCAGAATAGGCAATCTGGTGGGTCAGGTGTGTCAGGATTGTGCGAGGTGAGTGTAGCTGACGTGCGGCTGCGATCGCACCGGGGATGTTAAAATGATATGGATGCTCGGTCCAGCGCAGGCCGTCTATCACGAGTAGTTCAACTCCCTGCAGAATTTCAAGCGATGGTTCCGGAATTGCGCTGCAGTCGGTCAGGTAGGCAAAATTCCCCATCCGGTAGCCGAGCGAAGAGGTTTTGCCATGCAGCAGAGGTATCGGAATAACGCTTTGTCCGAACAGTTCAAAAGTTGCGCTGATTTCGTGTGCAGTTAATAACGGTGTGTAGCCTGAACCATCATGCTCGTTAAAAATATAACTGAAGCCACTCTGCAACGTTTCAAGTGTCGTCCGGGATGCAAAGCAGGGGATGACCTCCTGATGAATAAAATGAAACCCGCGCAGGTCGTCAATGCCGTTGACATGGTCTGCGTGGGCGTGGGTGAACAGAACGGCATCAATGCGCTTGAGATGATGCCGCAGCGCCTGCTCCCGCAAATCGGTTGAGGTATCAATCAGTACGGTGCGATCATTGTAACAGATCAGGAGTGATGCGCGCGTCCGCTGGTCGTGTGGGTCACCCGAGGTACAGACCGGGCAGTCACAGCCAACCATCGGCACCCCGGTAGAGGTGCCACACCCCATAATAGTGATCTTCATGCTCGTCAACTTTCATGTGTAATACCAATTCCAAATCAAAGCTCCATCTTCGTTGGCTCGTCTTCGGCTCCTCAGCATACTGTTTGTATGCCTTCGTCGCCTCATTCCTCGCCGCCTTGATGGCATCTTTGATTTGAAATTGGAATAATGAGCTCAAAAATAGCAGAATCGGATCATGCAGGCAAGGTGGTTTTCCGGTTATCCGGGTCTGGAGCCACAGCCGCTTATCGGGCCAGATCAACAAGCAGGGCTACGTTGAGGCCGATAACAACCAACCCCACTATCCAGAGCACGGCAGCGCCGTACGGCTTGTTGGCATATCCACCCATGACCTTTTTTGATGAAGTCAGCATGATCAACGGAATAATTGTGAAAGGGAGCTGCAGGGAAAGTGCGATTTGACTCCAGAGGATGCCCTTGAAAGGATTGGCAAGGAGCATGATCATTGCTAATGCACCGACCAGGGTAATCGCCAGACCAATACGGGAGTGCGGATCATTTATATCAAATGGTTCGATGAATATTCCGGCAAACACACTGCCGCCTGCCATCGCTGCGGTTACTGACGAGGAAAGGCCGGCAAAGAGCAACCCCAGGGCAAAAACGACGGCAGAAGCCCGCCCGAAAATCGGCTCAAGGGTCAGGGTCACCTGCGGTAAATCGTTGACGACTATTCCTTGTTTATAGAAAACCGCCGCCGCCATAATTATCATGGCGCTGTTGATAGCCCAGCCGGCAGCCATCCCGGTCAGGGTGTCAAAGAATTCATATTTGAGCTGCTTTTTGATAACATCATCACCCTGCTCATTCCACTGGCGACTCTGGATTACTTCCGAGTGAAGAAAGATGTTGTGGGGCATGACGACGGCACCGAGCACACCCATGATAACCGGCAGCGCTCCGGCAGGAAAAACCGGCGTTACCCAGCCGACAAACGTCTGAGCCCACGAAACGTCAGCCAGGCAGATTTCGAAGACGAACGCGAGGCCGATGAGAGAGACAAAACCCATGATCCATTTTTCAAGCCGTTGGTAGTTTTTCGAGAAGAGCATCCAGGCCGAAAAAAAAGCTGAGAGTATGGCACCGAAAATCAGCGGCAGGCCGGTGAGCATATTAAGACCGATTGCGGCTCCGAGCAGTTCTGCCAGTGCCGTCGCAACACAGGCGATCATGGCGCTGCCGAGCATGGCAATGCGCAGCCAGGGCTTGAAGAATTTTGATGCCGCTTCAGAAAGGCATAAGCCGGTGACTATGCCGAGATGGGCAGCGTTATGTTGTATTATAATCAGGATAATTGTGGAGAGGGTGACAACCCAGAGGAGTTGGTAGCCGAACTGCGAACCGGCTGCCACATTGGTGACCCAGTTACCCGGATCAATGAAGCCGACCGTGACAAAAAAACCGGGGCCGATATAACGGAACAGTTCCAGTGATGTCAGGCGCGAAGCCTGCCTGCCGATGTGGGAGAGCCAATTCATAATGTGGTTTTTGGGTTACGCCCTGTTATGGTAAATCGGCGCCACGGGCCGCCGCAGCACGTTCATGCTCATCGTTGATGTACTGCAGCGAATATTTCACATAATTACCGGGCGATTTTTTCAGCCAGGCGACTTCATCTGCTGTCAGGTCGCGCTTATATTTCGCCGGGGCGCCAACCCAGAGGGTGCGGGGTGGAATAACAGTGCCCTCCGTGACGAGTGCCCGTGCTCCCACCAGGGCACCTTCACCGACGACAGCATGGTCCATGACCATCGCCTGCATGCCGATAAAACAGCCGTTCTGCAGGGTACAGCCGTGCAGGGTGACACTATGGCCGATAGTAACGTCATCACCGATAATCAGTGGAGCACCGGGGTCATCTGCATTTTTTTTGTGCGTAACATGGAGCATGGAGAGATCCTGCACGTTACTGCGCGCGCCGATACGGATGCTGTTAACGTCGCCCCGTACCACGCAGTTATACCAGACGCTCGCGTGAGCCCCTATCTCAACATCGCCGATAATAACGGCGGTCTCAGCGATAAAGGCGGTCTCGTCCACTTTTGGGTGGCAGTTTTGGAATGATCGGATCAAAGCCATGTTACCCCCATGTCACCCGTCTGCCCGCTTTTCACGCTCTGCAAGGGCGAAGTCAGCGTCAGTCATCATATTCACCAGCTGCTCAAAACTGGTTTTAAGCTCCCATCCCATCTGCTTCCGCGCCTTGGCCGGGTCGCCTAACAGCAGGTCAACCTCTGCCGGGCGGAAATATTTTGGATCAATCCGGATTACTGTTCTGCCGCTTATTGTATCGATCCCTTGTTCATCAACGCCGTTTCCCTGCCATACCAGCGGCATACCGAGGCGGGAAAACACCTTTTCAGCAAAAGTACGCACCATGTAGGTTTCGCCGGTAGCAATGACGTAATCTTCCGGCTGGTCCTGCTGCAGCATCAGCCACATCGCCTCAACATAATCGCCTGCAAAGCCCCAGTCACGCTTGGCATCGATGTTGCCGAGATAGAGGCAATCCTGCAGCCCCAGTTTGATGCGGGCGGCGGCGCGGGTTATTTTCCGGGTAACAAACGTTTCGCCGCGCCGGGGTGATTCGTGGTTGAAAAGAATACCGTTAGAGGCGTGCATGCCATAACTTTCACGGTAATTCTGGGTAATATAGAAGGCGTACGCTTTGGCACAGGCGTAAGGAGAGCGGGGATAAAAGGGGGTCGTTTCCTTCTGTGGCGTCTCGACTACCTTGCCGTAGAGTTCGGACGATGAAGCCTGATAGAAGCGGGTCTTCAGTCCGGTTTCCCGAATTCCTTCCAGGATACGTACCGCGCCAAGACCGTCTACCTCAGCAGTATATTCCGGGACGTCAAAGGAGACACGGACGTGGCTCTGGGCGCCGAGATTGTAAATTTCATCCGGCTGGATTGCCCTCAGCAGCATATTGATCGAGCTGGCGTCGTTCAGGTCACCGTAGTGCAGGAACATGCGGACATCTTTTTCATGCGGATCGCGGTAGAGATGGTTGATGCGGGCGGTGTTGAAGGAGGAGGAACGACGAATCATGCCGTGGACTTCGTATCCTTTCGAGAGAAGGAGTTCCGCTAGATAGGAACCATCCTGACCGGTTATGCCGGTAATGAGTGCTTTTTTCATGTACTGTTTCCTCCAAAAAATTTAGACAGCAGAGACAATCTACCATGGCATTCAATAGCACACTTTTGGCCTTGTTCACAGAGTAAATTTTCCTGTTTCTGCCAATAAAGGAGCGAAAATGGCAACAACAATTGCCTTTGCCTGAGAGTTGCAGTATTCTCCGTCCTTCCAACAGAAAGGAGTGAGTACATGAACCTGTTACATGCCGCTGTCCTCGGAGCCATTCAGGGCTTTGCAGAGGTTCTGCCGATCAGCAGTTCGGCCCACCTGATTCTCGTCCCGTGGCTGCTCAAGTGGCCTGAATCCGGTCTTACGTTTGATGTCGCGCTGCATCTCGGAACCTTTCTGGCGTTGTCGCTCTATTTCTGGCGCGACATCATTGAAATGATTGTTTCATTCTTTGATGCCATTGCCGCACGCAGATTGAACACTCCTGCGAGAAGACTGCCGTTTCTGATTATCGCTGCTACTATTCCGGCAGCGCTGGTAGGCAAGCTTTTTGAACAGCAGATTGAGGCGATCTTCCGTTCCAATCCGCTTCTTATCGCCTCCGTCCTGATTGTGTTTGGCCTTCTTCTCGGGTTATCGGATATGTTCGGGCGAAAACGCCTGATACTTGACGATATTACACCTGCCGGCGCACTAAATATCGGATTGCTTCAATGCCTGGCGCTCATTCCGGGTGTTTCCCGTTCCGGGATAACAATCACTGCAGCTCTGCTGCTCGGCTTCACCCGCGAGAGCGCCGCCCGTTTTTCATTCCTGATGTCACTGCCGATCGTCGCAGGAGCGGCGCTGCTCAAAACCGTGCATCTGTTCAAGCATGGCATACCTGCCGGTGAAGGCGTGCCGATGCTGGTCGGGATCGTCTTTTCTGCAGTTACCGGCTATATCAGTGTTGCCTTCCTGCTCCGTTTTGTGCAGAAGCAGAGCCTTTCACCATTTGTCTGGTATCGGGTGATCGTAGGCGGCGCTTTGATTGTTGCCATAATGACGGGATTCAAAGGGTAGGGGGAATTTATGCAGGGTGGCATCAAGGAGTGGCCGGAAGACGAGCGCCCGCGTGAAAAGATGCAGAAGTTGGGGGCGTCAGCCCTTAGCGATGCCGAGCTGTTAGCCCTTATAATCAGGGCTGGAGACCCGAGCTCCCAACAGAGCGCCATCGATCTTGGCCGGGAGCTGATCAAACATTTCAGCGGCAATCTGCGGGAGCTGGCGAGCGCAGATATAAACGAACTCTGCGCTATCAAAGGAGTCGGCCTGGCCAAGGCGACCAGCATCAAGGCCGCGTTTACCCTGGCGTCACGCTTCCAGGCCCGCAAGCTGGAGCGCCTCGACCGCTTCACCTCACCGCAGCAGGTTTTTGACTACTTCCATCACGAATTCCGCGACAGCCGTAAAGAGTATTTCCTCATTCTGTTATTGGACGGCAAAAACCGCATCATCAGGCGGGTCCAGATTTCGGAAGGGAGCTTGAATCAATCCATCGTTCATCCGCGTGAAGTGTTCAGCCCGGCGGTGAAGGAGTCAGCCGCCGCCGTGATCCTGGTACATAATCATCCTACCGGTGACCCGGCACCGAGCAGCGAGGATATCTCCATCACGAGACGCCTCAAGGAGGCCGGAGAGATCATGGGTATCAAGGTGCTGGATCACATTATCGTTGGTGACGGGGAGTATATGAGTTTTGTGGAGCGGGGCCTGTTGTAGCAGAATCAGCCAATGCCCGCTCCCTGGCGTTTTTCAGCGCCTTGCGCCTCCTCCTTCCGCCAAGAAACGTCTCTTCGATGATAATGGCGATAAAGCAGACGACGAACAGGGCAAAAATAATCCCTAATATAATGCGCATGCCTGCACCAATACTGAAAAGCTGTTCATATGCCATTGGAGTCCCCGACGACTAAACCGATTGCAGTGCCTCGTCAGCCGCCCGCTCCGCCGCTGCCACACAGTCATTCAGGCCGATACCGCGATAGGAATTCCCGGTCAGGATCAGCCCCGGATGGGCTTTGAGCAGATCCGCCAACTTCTGCAGGCGTGCGCCGTGCCCGACGGTGTACTGCGGGATGGCCTGCGGGTGCCGGAATACCCGGACAAATTCCGGGGCTGTGTCGATTCCCATGGTCATCTGCAGATCCTGCCTGACCCGTGCCACGACTTCATCATCACTCAGGTTGACATATTCCGGAAAGCAGGCTCCCCCCATCATGCTGCGCAGCAGCACCTTATTCCCGGCAGCACGATTTTCAAACATGCTTGAATCCCACAGAGTGCCGAGGGTACTGCGTCCCTCTTTTTTCGGGATCAGGTAGCCGAAACCATCCAGCGAACGTTTGATCTGCTCGCGACGGTAGCCAAAACAGACCACCGTCATACTGGCGTACGGAATCTGCCTAAGAGCTGCAGATATACCGTTATCCAATTGAGCCAACATCTCTGCCGCCGCAAAGGCCGGCGATGCCATAATCACCTGATCAGCCTCATACAAAGTGCCGTCACTGCAGGTTATCTGATACGCTCCCCCCGCTTCTCGTTGCACGACAGTAACGGTAATGCCGGTCTTTACAATCTCTCCCAGCGACGCCGCCAGGGCATCAGAGAGATACTGAATTCCCTCCCGGAACGATGTGAGCACCCCGCCCGGTCCGGCGGCGCTGGAAACCACCTTGCCGGCGGCGATATCTTTTTTCTTCTTTTTGCCGAGCATGATCATGGCGCGGATCAACCCGCCGTATTCCCGCTCGAGTTCGGCAATGCGGGGGAAACAGGACTCCAGCGACATGGTTTCCGGGTCGCCGGCAAAAATGCCGGAAACCATCGGTGCGATCAGTTTGTCGAGCGCCTCCCCCCCCAGGCGTCGCCGCCCGAAATCGGCGAGGGTTTCGTCGACACCGGCTGGTGCCGAGGCGATAAACGGGGTCGGCTCCAGAGCAAGTCGCAGCTTGCCCGGCCAGGAGATCAGGCGGCTCGTGAGGAATGTCGGAGCGCCGTCAGGCAGCTGGTGCAGTTCTCCGCCTGAGAAGATAAAACGCTTGCGGGCATTATCGTTGCTGCGATGCAGGTTGCTCTCCACACCAAGCGCCCGGCAGAGATCGAGCGTCTGCGGCTTACTGTCGAGAAACCCGTTTGGCCCCCATTCGCAGGTATAGCCGTCCGCCTTGATACTCTTGATCTTCCCGCCCGACTGTTCTTCCTTCTCCAGCAGGGTAATCTGCAGCTCTTTTCCGGCTGCCAGTGCCTTGGCCCGCAGCAGCCAGGCGGTCGCAAGACCGGAGATGCCGCCACCGATGATAACTATTTTTTTCATGGTATACCCCACTTGTGATTGTTTACCGTGCAGGTGATACTACGTGCGTCGGCCTCCTCTGTCAAGCCATACACCGCTGTGAGAGTTGACAGCCACAGAGTTAGTGATTACATTAACTTCCAACTATTGAATATTGGAGAACACGATGGCACAGACAGATTATTACAAGGCGTTGGGAATTGAAAAAGGTGCCTCGGCAGATGATATCAAGAAGGCTTTCCGTAAGCTCGCGGTCAAGTACCACCCCGATCGTAACCCTGATAACAAGGGCGCTGAGGATACGTTCAAAGAGATAAATGAAGCGTATGCGGTTCTTTCCGATCCGGAGAAGAAACAGCAGTACGACACCTTCGGTTCCAGCGGTTTCCATAATAAGTACAGTCAGGAGGATATTTTCCGTGGCTTCGACTTCGGCAATGCCTATAAAGATATGGGCGGCGGAGGAGGTGCCGAGGATATCTTCTCGCGTCTGTTCGGTCGCAGCGGAGGTCGCGGCGGCTTTCGCTCTGTACAACAAAATGGCGCTGACCACGAAATGGAGTTGACCATCAGTTTTCGTGATGCGGCTCAGGGCGCTGAAAAGCAGGTTGCTTTCAGGCGCAACGGCCAGAGGGAAGAGCTGAAGGTAAAAATCCCGGCTGGCGTGGATAACGGCAGTAAAATCCGTATTAGCGGCAAAGGGGCCCAGAGCGACAGTGGCGGTTCTCCGGGTGATCTGTTCCTTATTCTCCATGTCGCACCTGACCCGGTGTTTATCCGCGATGGCGGCGACCTGATTGTTGAACGCCCCATCTCCTTCAGCGCCGCCTGTCTCGGGATTTCTCTCGACGTACCGACCCTTGAAGGAGATAAGCGCATTAAAGTCCCCGCCGGTATTCAGCCCGGCACCAAAATCAGGCTGAAGGGCTGCGGTATTAAAGCGCTCGGTTCAAATACCAGAGGTGATCTCTATGTAAAGATCGGTGTGCATATTCCGGAAGCGTTAAATGGTGAGCAGAAAAAACTGGTGGAGGAGTTGGCGGGGAAAGGGCTGTAATTCAGCTTTAGAACGCGGATACAACTAATTTACGCATATTGCTTTAATTTGACGTGGAAAATTATTTATGGTATGAGGTGTCCTCAATTTCAAAACAAGGGAGAGTAACCATGATACAGAAAATAATCAAACCAGTAAGTTTCCTTTTGCTTTTTTCCTTTTTATTCCTTGATGTTTCCGTGCAGCCGGCAAAGGCACAGATGATCGGGACCCATACCGTGATCGCGGCACAGAAGCAGGAAGCGAGCCGTGAGAGGGTTACGGCATTTCTCGGTCGCGACGATGTACAGCGGGCTTTGGTGCAGCGCGGTGTTGATGCTGCCGAGGCACAGCAGCGGGTGGCGAGTCTTTCCGATGCAGAGGTGACAAAAATTTCCCAGGCCATGGATCAGTTGCCGGCCGGTGGTGATGGCGGGCTCGGGACGATTATCGGCGCGGTGGTTTTCATCTTTGTGGTATTGCTGATCACCGACCTCCTCGGCCTCACCCATTTTTTCCCCTTTGTTAACCACAGGCGCTAAGCGCGAGAAACAATTGCATTTCCTTCAGGCCGATAGACAACTGCTTATCGGCCTGATGCTTTTGGCGCTGTCCCTCGTGTTGTCCGGTTGCGGCCTCCTGTCGACAGGGTCACTGCTCCAGATGCCGGGCGGCCCTGCCAGAGCAATCGTTGACAACGTGCCTTTTTTTGCCCAGGAAGAGTTGCAATGCGGCCCTGCAGCACTGGCCATGACACTTAACTGGAGCGGTGTCACCGTCCAGCCTTCCGATCTTACCCCCGAAGTTTTCACCCCCGATCTCCATGGCAGCCTCCAAAGTGCCCTGATTGGTGCGACCCGCAGGCATGGCCGGGTCGCCTATCCAATCACCGGCAGTGAAACCCTGCTGGCGGAAGTATCTGCCGGCACTCCGGTCATCGTGCTGGTCAATCTCGGCCTGTCATGGTACCCGAAATGGCACTATGCCGTGGTGATCGGCTTTGATCAGGAACGTGAAGAGATGATCATCCACTCAGGACTGAATGCCTATGAGCATCTCAGTTTCCGGGTTTTCGAGAATATATGGCAGCGCGGTGCGTACTGGGGACTCCTGGTTCTGCCGCCTGATCGGCTGCCGGTTCGAGTCGGAGAGGAAGAGTGGCTTGAAGCCGTTGCCGGCCTGGAAAGGACCGGCCAGTGGCAGGAGGCCGCAACCGGTTATGGTGCGTCCCTACAGCGCTGGCCGAACAGTTTTGTCTCCTGGATGGGGCTTGGCAACAGTAGATACCGTCTGTACGATCTTGCTGGCAGTGCCGAGGCCTTTCAGCGGGCAGCTCTGCTGCAACCGCAGAACGGCATGCCTTTCAACAACCTGGCCCAGGTATTAAAGAGCCAGGGGAAGCAGAAAGAGGCTCTGTCAGCGGCACAACGAGCCGTTGCACTTGGCGGCCCGCTTGTCGGGAATTTCCGGCAAACCCTGGAAGAGATAGAAAGCAAAGAGAGATGAAATTATTTCAGGATACTGACCGCTTTGGTGCTGACACGCTCAGTCATGCAAGCGCAACACTCGTCTGGCATTATCCGTTGTCTTTCGCGCCACTTCCTCGATTGGCACCCCGCGAATTTCTGCAACCCGCAGTGCTGTTTCCCCTATCCATCCCGGTCGGTTGAAGGTTCCGCGATACCGTTGCGGCGTCATATCGGGAGCATCTGTTTCCAGCACCAGATGCTCCAGCGGCAGTTCCCGGGCGACTCGAAGCGGTTTGACGGCATTATTCCAGGTAACCGTGCCGGAGATGGCAATGGCAAGGCCGAGCCGGATGAAGTCTGGCGCCATCTCTACAGAGCCGGAGTAGGCGTGCATGATGCCTCCTACCTGGTGGACACCCTCTTCACGCATAACTCTCAGGACTCTTTGAAACGCCCGTCGACAATGTATCAGTACCGGTACACCATGGTTGACCGCCACCCGAAGCTGCTCTCGAAAAGCCCGTTCCTGCAGATCCAGCGGCACCGTATAGGCGGGATCAAGTCCGGTCTCACCGAGGGCAATTCCCTTGCTTGAGAGCACTGACAAGCGCGCTAACACCTCGTCGGTGGCAGTATCCGCATGCATCGGATGAATGCCGTATGCAGGAAAAATCTGCCGGCTTTCTGCGGCAAGCGCCGAAATTTCCGACCAGCCATCCGGATGAACCCCCGGAACGACAATGCCGATGACTCTCGCGACGTTGGCTTCTTCAATAATTCTGGTGAGTTCTGAATGAAGAGGTTCCAGATCAAGGTGGCAATGAGTGTCAAACAGCCCCGGGGTCACAAAAACCAGCCGAACAGATTGATGACCCGTTCCATGAAGCGGATCAGTACGCCCCGGCGCTCATGAGCATCAAGCTCTACCACATGGGCGGCATTAATCTCCTCAAGCAGTAACTCCCGGATCTGACCACCGAACTGTACGTTATCGACCATGCAGTTGATCTCGAAATTGCGATGGAAGCTGCGTTGATCAAGGTTCGCCGAGCCGATGACCGCACGCTCGGCGTCGATCAGCATAACCTTGGCATGGAGAATTTCGCGTTCCAGTTCAAAAATTTCCACCCCCCCGCGGAGAAGAGTGGCGTACGAAATTCTGCCGAGCAGCAGCATCAGAGGTACGTCACTGCGGGCCGGCAGCAGCAGTCGTACCCGCACGCCGCGGCGGATGGCGCGCAGCAGTGAGCGGATAATGCGCGGACCCGGCACAAAGTATGGTGTGGCAATGAGAATCTCCTCCGCCGCAGAGGCGATATTGACCTGAAACACCTCGCGGATATAGGAGCGCCGCTGGTGGGGTCCACCACTAATGATATTGACTGCCGCATCGCCCACTTTGATGGCGTTCTGCTGTGGTCGCCGTACCGGAGCAGCCGGGGCGGCATTCCCGTCCATCTCGCCGTGCCAGGTTTCGTGGAATATCGTCTTCAGCTCACAGACCGCGTCACCTCTGATGCTGAACCCTAAATCGCGAAAGTTCTGTTTCTCGTCCATACAGCCGGCGTACGCTTCACCGATATTGAAGCCACCGAGAAAAGCCAGTGCATCGTCAACAATCATCATCTTGCGATGATCCCGTTTATCAAACCAGGTAAAACCGCGCTTGAAAGAGGGAACATTGAAGGGGATCAGCTCGATACCGTGCAGAGAAAGTTTTTTAAAATATGATGCCGGTGTTTCCAGGCAGCCGATATAATCGTAGATCAATTTGACCGAAACACCGCGTTGAACCGCTGCCGCCAGTTCCTGTACGAGACACATGCCGATATGATCGTTGTGGATGATGTAGTATTCAAGAAGGATAGTCTGCTCTGCAGAGCGGATGGCTGAGAAAAACGCCTCAAAAAACTGCCGCCCGCCATGAAAGAGTTCGACACTGTTGTGGCGGTGCGTAACCGGTAACTCCAACGGGCGCAAGCGGTTCATCAGGCGGATGAACCTGAAAAACCGTTTTTTATTGAGAAATTTGCCGCTTCGTGCGCCGATCATGCCAGAGAGGTTATGCAACCGGTATCGTCAGGCGCCCGACCGTGGCAATCTCCGCCGTCATGATTTCACCGGCTCGAACCGGTCCGACTCCGGCCGGGGTGCCGGTCAGGATCACATCCCCCGGTTCCAGCGTGAAAATTGCCGAAATGTGGGCGATGATCTGCGCTATGCGGTGGATCATGTCGGCTGTGGTGCCGTTCTGGCGGATTTCGCCATTTACGGAGAGTTTCAGGTTCAAGGCATGCGGATCAGCAACCGCACCGGCCGGGACAAAGCCAGAGAGCGGACAGGCGGTGTCAAACCCTTTGGCAATCTCCCACGGCAGCCCCTTTGCTTTCAGTTCATTCTGGACATCACGCAGAGTCATGTCGATGGCAACGCCGTACCCGGCAACATGCTCAAGGGCACAGTCCAGAGTCACAGCGCGGGCTTTCGAGCCGATCAGCACCGCCAGCTCGACTTCGTAATGGCACTCCTGCGAGTACGTCGGAATCCGTACCGTATCGCCATCGCCAATCACCGACGAAGCCGGTTTCATGAACAGAACCGGTGCTGCCGGAGTCTCGTTGCCAAGCTCGCGGGCATGTTCGGCATAGTTGCGTGCCAGGCAGACAATCTTGCCGATAGGAAATGGCTGGTCTGTTCCAATTAGTTTTCTCGTAGCCATTATATCCTCCGTAGGGGCGTGGTCCATGACCCGCCCGCCTTTGATCCTGGTTTAAAGGTTTCCCCTGAAATTGCTTCTTCCCTGACAAGGGCGGGTCGCGGACCCGCCCCTACACAAGTAAACTCTCCCCTGTCATCTCTTGCGGTTGCGCGAGTCCCAGCATCTTCAGCATGGTTGGCGCAACATCAGCCAGACGGCCCCCTTCGCGGAGGGTTACATTCTTGCGGTTGTCATCAACAAGCACCAGCCAGACCGGATTGGTGGTGTGGGCGGTGAACGGCTCACCGTTGTCATCCTGCATCTGTTCGGCGTTACCATGGTCGGCGGTAATCAGCACTGCGCCACCAAGTTCGCGTACCCTGGCAACAACCCGGCCAGCACAGGCATCCACCGTCTCAACAGCTTTTATGGCAGCGGCCTCGACACCGGTGTGGCCGACCATGTCACAGTTGGCAAAGTTGAGAATGATGACGTCGTACCGATCCTGGTCAAGCAGCCTGAGGAGTTTTTCCGTTACCTGAACGGCGCTCATCTCCGGTTTCAGGTCATACGTGGCCACCTCTTTCGGTGACGGAATGAGGGCGCGCTCCTCACCTGAAAAAGGGGTTTCCGCACCGCCGTTGAAGAAAAAGGTGACGTGGGCATATTTCTCGGTTTCAGCAATGCGCAGCTGTTTCAACCCGGCATCGGCCAGGATGCCGCCGAGCAGGTTCTTTAATTCGGTCGCTTCGAAGGCAATCGGCAGGCCGAAGGTTGCATCGTATTCTGTCAGGCAGACGTAGGCGGCCAGTTGCGGACGATCCCTGCGCACAAAACCGTCGAAATCGTCCAGGGCAAGGGCGCGGGTAATTTCCCGGGCGCGGTCGGAGCGGAAGTTGAAAAAGATGAAGCCATCGCCGTCACGCAGTTGGCCGACCGGCGCACCCTGTTCGCAGATCACGGCAGGAACGACAAATTCGTCGTATATCTTGGAGGCGTAGCTCTGTTCAATGGCATCCTGCGGTGACACACACAATTCACCGAGGCCATGAACCATGGCATTGTAGGACTTCTCGACCCGGTCCCAGCGGGTGTCGCGATCCATGGCGTAGTAGCGCCCCATGACCGTGGCAATCGTGCCGACGCCGATTTTCACGATCTCTGCCTCCAACTCTGCCAGGTAACCGGCACCGCTCTGCGGCGGCGTATCACGGCCGTCGAGCAGGCAGTGCACGAAGACATCCGACAATCCCTCACGTTTCGCCAGTTCCAGCAGCGCGTAGAGGTGGCTATTATGGGAATGTACGCCGCCATCGGAGAGCAGGCCGGAGAGGTGTAGTCTGCCTCCGGACGCTTTGACTGTGGCAATGCACTCAAGCAGGACCGGATTGGTAAAGAAATCGCCATCAAGGATTGACTTGGTGACGCGGGTCAGTTCCTGATAGACAATCCGACCGGCACCAAGGTTGAGATGGCCGACCTCGGAGTTACCCATCTGCCCATCCGGCAGGCCGACTGCCATTCCGGATGTTTTGATCGGAACGTGCGGGTACTCGCTCAGGTATTTGGTGAGATTGGGTGTTTTTGCCAGAGCAACGGCATTGTGAGCCGGGTTGGGATTGATCCCCCAGCCGTCGAGAATCATGAGTACGAGTGGCTTTTTCATAATTTGCACTCCTTCCGGATTAGTGATGATACGGCTCTTTATTCAAAATGGTAAAGGCCCGATAGAGCTGTTCCAGCAGAAAAACCCGCACCATCTGGTGGGTGAAGGTCATTTTTGACAACGACAGCAGCTTGCCGCGCCGCCGGAATTCTTCGGAGAAGCCGTAGGCGCCGCCGACGGCAAAGATCAGTTCGCCTGTCCCGCTGTCGCGCTGTGTGCCGACAAAGGCGGCAAGCCCGGGTGAATCCAGCTGTTCGCCCCGCTCGTCCATCAGGATCAGGGTTGCTCCGGGTGGAATCTGCTTCTCCAGCCGTTCACATTCGCGGCGGCGCATCTCCTCGGCTTCGGCGCCTTTCTCGTCGCGGATATCAATCAGCTCCAGCGGCATGTAGCGACGAATGCGACCGGCATATTCGCCGATCGCATCCTTGACCCACGGGTCTCGACTTTTGCCTACCCACAGTACCTTCAATTTCAAAAATCAGATTCCTTGCGTGACGCCTTGATCTCAGGCGGGAGCTCAAGCTCGGGAGCCATGCCCCAGAGACCGTCGAGGTCGTAATAGCGGCGAATCTGGTCGTGGAAGATATGCACCAGCACATCGCCATAATCCATAACGATCCATTTGCCGTCTGTGGCACCTTCGATATCGTTGACTTTGCCGAATTTCTTCAGACCGGTACGGATACTGTCGCAAATAGCCTGGTTCTGCTTGTCTGACGAACCGGAGATGATCACCATGTAGTCGGCAATCGATGAGATCCGTGAGATATCGCGAACACAGATATCATACGCCTTTTTGTCATACGCCAGTTCGGCGCACTTAAGAGCTCGTTCAGAGGCGGTGAGGGTGGTTTTTTCAACGGTTTTTGCTTTTTTTACTGGCATTAGTGATAGATCCTTTGCTGCGAGATATATGCTGCTACGTCGGGTGGCACAGAGGCGGAGATATCGGTGCCTGCTGCAGCAAGCCGCCGGATTTCTGTCGATGAGATATCCAGAGGATTGCCGGTGATAAAACTGATGGTGGTGCCGGTATGATGGGTCAAGCGACCACTGTCGCGGTCATGCGTAAATTCCCTTCTGACCGCTTCCGGCAACGCTGCAATCCGGTCGCTGACTGGAGAGCCGGGGCGTTCGACAACGATCAGATGACATGAGGAGAGTATTTCACGGTAGCGGTGCCATGTGCCGATCTCCAGGAACGAATCCGCGCCGATAATGAAAAACAGCTCGTCATCGGGAAAGCGCTCGCGAAAGATCCTGATGGTGTCAATGGAATATGACTTGCCGCTCCGCTCTGCTTCAAGGGTTGACATCTCGAAAGCGGCTCTGTCGGCAATGGCAAAACGTACCATTTCCGAGCGCCTGGCAAAAGAAACGTCTCCTGCCACCGGCTTGTGCGGTGGGTCGGCTGCCGGAATAAAAATAACCCTGTCGAGGTTACATACATGCAGAGCCTCCCCGGCGATGTGCAGATGGGCATTATGAACCGGATTGAAGCTGCCGCCAAGCAGGCCTATTCTCATGTCTGCATAATTTTATTTTTAATGATGAGAATTTCGAACGCCATTACTGCTTTACCGGCAAGTTTCTGAACTTCCTGCAGGCGCTTGTCGAGTGTTGCCAACCCGCCCGCAACAACAACAATGACAACAACCTTTGTCTGCATGACCAGCGCCATAACTAACAGCGGCGCATCGGGGGGAAGCTGCAAAAACGTGAGCAGACGGCTGTTTTCAGGGGTTTGAGCCAAAATACCCATGGAAAACTGGCCGGATGCGAATGTGTCTCGTATAACAGACGGTTTGTTTAAGGGTATCGTCAGCTGGTGCGATTCTTCAACAAGCTTGCCTGAAACTACGCTGCGCCAGTCAACTGCCATATTGTCCCGGATAAGAAACAGGGCAGAGGTCGTAAATTCCTGACCGAGATATTTGGCGAAAGCGGTACCGATCTGGTCGCGATCCTTTGCAGACGCAAAATCGAGAGCAAGCTGTTCCGCAGAATAGTGATCAGGTGCGCTAAATTCCACTGTTTGATAATCCTCGTAATCCGGAAGGGTGGCAAACCCTTCGAATTCGAACGGGACTTCCACGTTAAGCGGCTCGCCGTTCTCGCCCGTCATCGGAAAGACAACTTTTTCTTCAGTAGTAACCGTTTCCGCAGATAGTGCGGTTCTCCGTCTATTGGCGATATCCCCCTCCGCCAGTATATAACGGATGTCGCCGCGTAATTGGTAATACTTTGATAGTGCCGACGTAATCCTGACATCCGGGGCAAAATGCGGGAGTATAATAAAGCCGGTAACAAATGACACCTCATCTGACGCTTTGAAATCGGTCGGATCTGCCATTGCCAGCGTCAGTTTCTTGCCTTCAATCCGTATTGGTACGACGCGATATTTACCTGCCAATTCAGCTGGAACCTGGGCAAGCACTTCCGGCGGCACCGAAGTCATGGCGCGCGGAGTAACCGCCGGGACGCCCAACGTGCTGCTGAGGAAGTGACACAGCTGCTCGTCAGAAATGACCCCCATTTCAATCAGGCTGCTCCCCAGTTTGATGCCGAACAGCGCCTGATTCTTGAGTGCCTCATCGAGCTGCTCCGGGGTAATTATATGTTCCTGCAGCAATAGTTCGCCAAGCTTGATTGCCATACCGGCTCCTCCTTTATATGAGATTCTACATGACAAACGGCTTGAGTAGTGTGCCTCTGATCGGCACGGTATAGATTCCGGGAGCGGTCATAAACCTGGCCAGCAGTATAAAAACCAACTTCTGTTTTTCCAGGAAATCCGCTTTCGGCATAATTTGCAGGCTCATGTTGAGGGGTGCAACCGCCGCGTCGGTGCCAGTCGGGATATCCCCGGAAAGCCGCATATAGACACCGTCACCTTCAAGCGTAAAGCTTTCCAGGCGAGCTTTGCCGTCAGTGACCTTCACCATTCCCTGCGTTTTCAGGTTGGTCACGTCGGGAAGCGGGAAAACACCCAGCTTGACACCTGAAAATTCAAGCTGCCGTATCTCCACCTTCAGGTCACCGCTCAAGCCTTTGGCGCCACGCTGCAGGCGTCCCTGACTCCAGAGGCTTCCGGCCGCTTTCGCGCCGAGGACGCTCTTGAAAAAGGGTATGTCGGCAAGAGCGATACCGTCGGCAGCCAGGTCGAGCGCAGCTTTCCCATTCAGGGCGTATCGGATGCTCAGGCTTCCCGTGCCTATGCCTGCTTCTCCGGCAATGACCGCCCGGCCGGTAAAGAGCGGCAGCAGCAGGGCTCTGACCTGCAGTCGCCTGCAGCGTAATAGCGGCCCCTGCTCAGATGCCAACAGCATATTATCCCATGCCAGGCCGGGAAAAAATGTTTTGTGTGCTGCCGGGGTGAGCGTCAACCCCTGTCGTGATAAAACCTGGGTAAGTATGGCGTCAATTTTTACCGAGGGGAATAACAGATAGCTGAACAGCACAAACAGAGCAACACCTGCCGCCGCAATGGCTGCTCCCCGTATCAGCGGAGACACTTTCAAGGTTTTGCTTGAACGGGAGCCGGCTTCAGCAACGCCAGGACCAGTGTCAGGTCACTGCGGGACGGGTCATCAAAGCGAATCCGCAGATTACTTTTTTTGATAACCAGCGGTCGGCTCCCTTTTTCGAGTCTGTAGAGTATATTGATCGCTTCGTTCAGCGTTATACCTTCGATGCGGATATCGGCAGCATCTTCGATAACACCGGGGCGATCTTCACCTTTAAGCGGCACAATTTTTACCGATTTTCCTTTGATGCCAAGCTCTTCAATGACTTTAGCCGGTGAATCATCGGGACGGAGAGAGGCCATGCGACCATGCAATTGATCTGATGACGTGCGGGCGGAAAGATACGCGGTCTTGAGCGGCAGCATCTCCTTTAACACCGTCTCACGGGCCGTGCGTTTTTTTTCAAGCGCCACCACTTTTGCGCTCAGCATCGACCAGCCGACTGCTGTCGCAAGCAGTATAATCACGGCATAGCCACTCCAGAGGCGCATCCGGCTGTCAAGGTTCTGCCATCTGTCGCGGAAAATCTCCAGAAGCCTCATTTTGCCACCTCCTTGAGAGTACCGCTCAGGCTGAAGGTGACGCTGCCATCCGGGCGGCTCTTGACTTCACCAAGCTCGGCAGTGGCGAGGAGAGGGGCAAGCGCAGTTTTAAATTCATTGACCGCCTGTGCGGAACGGGCGTCCCCCTTTATCCTCAGGGTGCGACCTTCCAGTTCTGCCTCATATAAGCCGTTGATACTGCTCCCTTTTGCTTCGGCCAGTTTTTTTAACAGATCGAGGAACCCGCTTGACCCTTCGACACCGGCCAGCTTCCTTATTTCGCCCTTTATTTCAGATAGTTCATCAACAGCCTTGGCCCGGGCAGGGAAAATTTCACGGTACATGGCTGCGATCGATTTATTCAGAGAGGCAACATCCGCCATGGCGGTGCGGTACTGGAGCCCCTTGGTAATAAATAACAGTACGATGACGGCCATCGCCAGTAGTCCGGTCAGCAGCAGCTTTCTGCGCAGTTTGGCATCTCCGGCGGTCCAGGCCAGTCCGCCCCGACGGAAATCGGGGAGCGTGCCGGCAAAACTGGCGCGTGCAGCCGCGTAAAGTCCCGCCAGTTGCTGAAAAGTCTCATCATTTTTAAACAGATGTCCCAGCTCCGCAGGGACTTCAACGGTTTCTACCGGCAACGGCAATGAATCTGCGGCTGAAAACAGGTGTGCTGCAGAACCGATCAAACAGAGCTGTGGTGGAAGCACTTCCCCTGAAAGTTCCAGAGCCGATAGCGTTGCAGGTATCATTGACAGGGAAACATCCGCATTAAATGTCCGGAGATAGGTCAGTCGGCCACTCTTCAGTATCGACAGCGAACTGCCGTCGTATACGGCACAGTCGGGGGGCAGTCCGGGATATTCGGCCAGTGAAAACGGCAGCGAGCTGATAATCTGAGGCTCAAGGCCGAACTCGCGGAACTGCTCGATGACCGCACTGATGTCCTCACTGCGGGCCCAGAGAGCCAGAAAACGGTCTGCAGCGGAGGGTAAAACGTCAAGGACAAGATCGTCTACCGCCTGCGCAATATCTCCCTGCAGCTGAGTCGGCAGCACCTCACGGACCTTGCGCAGATCGGTAAGCGGGAGTGTGATGGAGCGCTGCGCAAAAAAAGTCGGCGGGACGCAGAGAATAATGCGCGGCGAACCGGTCATTTTTGCGACTATATGGTGAACGGCATCGGCAAGAGACTGCTCTTCACCCAGCTCGAGAGAGGCAGCCCCGATCAGTTCGGTGGCACGTCGGGAAACTCCGAAATGGGCAACGGTGAGTCGATGTTCTTCTGTCTGTAAAACAAGATAATCCATGGAACGCTGTGTCCTCTTCTTTCGCGTTGCGTCAGTATTCCTGCCATGACAATAACTCCGGAGGGCCGCCTGTCAATCGCACCACCGCCTCTACGGTCCGACCGGAATCTTTTACTTTTGCGACTGAAACTATCCTGAAAAGATTGCCTTTGACGCTGATTTTGCCGACGAGGCCGGTTGCAATCGTATCCATGCCGGGTATCCTCGTAAGTTCCCCTGTCGATTTAAACGGGAGCAGGCGCCGCTCTTCAACAATACGCTCGGCCATCCGGCTGTCAATGCGGTCGTCAAGCGCAGCCAGTACCTCCAGGGGAGCAGTGTTTATGTTGACTGTTGACTGCGGCGAACCGGCCTGGTCCGAAAAAATCGTCAGGTAGGGCTGCAGGGTGCCAGGCATTTCCGGAGTGAAGCCTTTCACCAGTGACAGTTCAATCAATGTCATCAGCTTGCCGTTACGGGGGCTGTATGGCGGCTTAAGAGCCCGGTAATACGCCGATTCAACGCCGCCGGAGCGCGGCATATCGTTGCTGTCTATCCAGTCCGCGACCGCACTCCAGAGGTCTGCAGGCAGTTTCAAGCGTGTACCGAGTCGCTGTAGCAGCGCAAGCGTAAACGGTTCATACTCTCCATTCGGCTGGACCAGTCCGTTAATGTTGATTTTTCCACTTTCTTCGCTGACCGTGATCAGCAGCGAACCGGCCTCATCTTCAAGCCTCAGCGGAGTTGCCCAGCGGTCGGAAAGCGCCGTATAGGAACGGTCGGCAAGCATCATCTGCAGGAGTTTTGCCCCGCCGGTCGCACCTGACTCTGCGAGTATCGACGCCTGCTGTCCGTCCCGAAAGTTTCGGCTGAGTGAGGTGTCCACGTACACCTGATGAATCATCTCGACCACGACGGCTACCATTAACGCTGTTACAATCAGAGTGAGGATCAGGGCGAATCCGGACTCATTTTTCAGTTTTCCGTTCATGAGCCGTTTACACGCGGGGCAGACAGCAGGGAGAACTCTACCGTCTTCCCTGCGTCTTCAATCTGCACGGTTACCCGCACACCCTTGGGAAGAGTCCCGTTTATGGCAGAATCCCAGCTTTTAAGCCACTTTGACCCGTCATAGCACTCCACCAGGAAAGCGGTAATCTGCTCCATCTGTGGATACGCTACTGCGGTCTCCTCTTCGGAAAAGAGATCACGTTCATGACGTGTCAGGATACGTTTTTTGTTTTTTTCGGCCATACGGTACGCCACAGTAACTATGCCGGACTCTTTACGGTTCTGACCCGCAGTTGGAAGGAGAGTCGTCAGCGCCAGAGTTGATGACGGGGTGCCGAAACTGTCGCGATCCTCTACAACAAAGCGCAGTCGCTTGTCGCTGCGGTTAAACTGTGCCGAGGAGACTTCGCGGCGGATCAGGTCGAGGGTGGCACCCAGTTCACGCCGTGACTCCATTCCGGATGAGGCGCGGTCGCGTGCCCGCAATACGCCGAAATAGCTGCCATACAGTGCCGCAGAGAGAATGCCGAGCAGCACCACGGCAATAAGAACTTCAAGCAGGGTAAAGCCGCTATTTCGGGAGGTATCGGACAAGCGCCACCTCCCTTCCGTCACTGGCACGCCGCACTTTCACGATCAGTTTCTGAAGCCCCGGCAGATCAGCCGGCAGCAGGTCAGCTTTCCAGCTCAGCTCCGGGTGGGAAGGAGCACACGTGCCTTCGCCTTTTGCGGGGTTCTGTTCCAACTCCGCCATGCGGTTTCTCGCCAGCAGTGTCATGGTCGTACTATCGCGTTCGTGCGCAATGATGCCGAGGTGGTAGTTAACCGAGCCAAGCAGGGTCAGAATAACACCGGCCATTATCGCGAGCGACACCATTACTTCGAGAAGGGTAAAGCCTGAAGAGGCGTCTCTCATGGCGGATCCTCGTGGTATCCCTCGAAAGCCTTGACCTTTCCGCCAGAGGGGAATGCCATCACGGTCCAGAATTGCCCGTCTGCTGAACGGAGATGGAGCGTGATAAAGTCCCGTACACCAGCCACGCCGACATCAATCCGCAATTGACCATCGGTAATTTTACCAAGCCTCGGTATCCGGACATCCGCAACGATGATGCCTTCTTTCACCACTGTTTTCTGCAGCAACGTGTCGGCAGGATCTTTCGCGCTGCCGTCCGCTCCGTTTTCGTTGATTTTTATGATGTCCGTTCCGGGTGACACTATCAGATGATACCCGGTTTGAGATGTCGCGGCCCGCTCCTGAATATACCGCAGTGTGGAGGCAAGCGTCCGGGCCGATATTTTCAGATTTTCCTGGTCTGAAGAGGGGAGCCGCGGCAAGACCAGCAGCATGACTATACTGATAATTACCATTACCACGGCAATTTCAATCAGAGTAAAACCGGCTTTACAGATGTTGTCCCGATCCGGTTGGAGCACATCTGAATCAATCACAGCGAGGATTCTCATTCCCTATGCCATTGCAAGTATGTGCGCCAGATTTTCTCCATAGAGCCGTTTTTGCCACTCCCGCATGCCGGGAATGGCCGCAAGTTCGTCTATTGAAGCGCCTTCGGTATCGGCGATCGCTTCCAGAAGCCAATTCGGCGCCAGTACACCCGGATCGAGACCGAGCTTGTGACTGTAGTGCTCACGCCATACTTTGAGGTTTTTAAGACGCTCTTTAACCCGCTCGAGGATCTCTTTTTTAACGGTGCGGGGGAAACGGGGCAACCTGTTTTCAGCTGTTGCCATGCCGCGCTCAATCGCCGACAGCATGCCGCTGCCATGCCGCTGAAGCTGTCCAGGCGTCATGCCTTTAAAAAATGACAGTTCGTGAAGAGTTTGAGGTCTGTTTTCAGCAACATCAATCAGGGTATCAGCCGATAGCACTTTGAATGGCGGGCGATCAAGGAGTTCCGCCTGCTGATCACGCAGTTGCAGCAATTCTTCCAGAACGGCGAGAGAGTGCCCCCGCAGCTTGCCTGCCCCCTTGCAATAGATAAACAACGGGCCATCCTTTTCGGTGACCCGCGCCTGGCAGACGAGACGCCCTTCTTCTTCCAGCCAGTGCATCCGGTCTTTCTCTTCGAGCTCATTGCGCAGCTGGTCATAGAGTGCCAGCAGATCCGAGGTATCGGCAGAAGCATAGGCACACATCTCACGGGTGAGTGGTCTCTTGCTCCAGTCAGCTTTCTGATATTTTTTATCCAGTTCAATGCCGAAACGCGCCTTCAATAACGCAGCCAGTCCAAACTCGGTTATGCCGAGAAAACGGGCGGCGATCATGGTGTCGAACAGGTTCGTTACGGTAATGCCGTAATCGCGATGCAGTGAACGGATGTCGTAATCAGAGCCATGCATGACAACAATAATATCAGGATCGGCTAACGGAGCGGCCAGTGGCTCAAGAGAGGTAAGCGCCAGTGGGTCAATCAGCCAGCTTTGCTCGCGGGTTGACACCTGGACGAGGCAGACTTTTTCTCGATAGTGATGGAGAGAATCCATCTCCATATCAACGGCAATTTCAGTCTGTCGGGAGAGGAGCGCGGCAACTTCGGCCAATCGCGGTGCGGAGGTAATTATCTCGCAGGTTCCAGCCTGCCTATGGAAAGAACTCAAACCGTAAACTCCCTGATAATTGAATAGGTTGTGGTACGCTGGGCCGCTCTGAAGCCGGCTCCATGTATCAGAGTGATCATCTCTTGCTGCGACATACAGAAACTGCAGCCGGCAGCGGCTACGACATTCTCCTCAAGCATTGTGCCGCCAAGGTCATTCGCACCGAAAAAAAGAGCCGCAGAGGCCATTTTGGCACCTTGCGTAACCCAGCTGGCCTGTATATTGGGGATGTTATCCAGCACGATCCGTGACAATGCGAGCACCTTCAGGTATTCGACCCCCGTGGCGGTCGCTCCACCCAGTTCAGTATTGCCCGGCTGATATGTCCAGGGAATAAATGCTGTAAACGAGCCACCCAGATCCTGCATCTCGCGCACCCGAAAAAGGTGCTCGACAATATCTTCCGGCTTTTCGCCGCTGCCGAACATCATCGTGGCGGTAGTCGGCATGCCGAGGCCGGCCGCTTTCAGCATGACCTCACCCCACTGCTGCCAGCCGATTTTCCGTGGAGAAATACTGCGCCGCACTTCATCTACCAGAATCTCGGCTCCCCCGCCCGGAATGGAATCAAGCCCGGCATTTTTCAGGCGCAGCAAGGCTTCGTCGAGTGTCAGAGCAGAATTAGTTGCGATACAAATCACTTCAGCAGGCGACAGGGAATGATTCTGAATTGTCGGAAAGCGCTGCTTTATTTCCCGGAAAAGCTCTTCAAAAAAATCAATTTTGAGATCAGGGTTAAGCCCTCCCTGCATCAGCAGCTGGGTTCCTCCTTGATCCACAAGCTCGGATATCTTTCCATAGATCTGATCACGGGTCAGAATATAGGCGTCCGCTGCTTCTTTGCTCCGGTAAAAGGCGCAAAAAGAGCAGTGCGATTCACATATATTGGTATAGTTCACGTTGCGATCTACAACAAAAGTAACCAGGCCATCAGGGTGAAGCCTGCGCCGGATTTTGTCAGCGCACGTGCCAAGGCTCAACAGATCTCCGTGCAGTAACAGGTCAAGGGCCGCAGCGCGCTCAATTCTGGCATCTCCGCTGGTGGTCATGCGATGTTCTCTATTTCAGCTTCAAGCAACTGGCGGATTTCCAGCGGTACCCGCCGGGCTTTCAAGGCAGGACTGATACATGCCAGCGTCACCAACCCGTCTGCCAGTATCCTGTTGTCACTCTGCCTGATTATTTTCTGGTTGAACGTGACAGATGAACCGCCGACACGGGTTGGACTGGTTGTAACAGAAAGGAGATCATCATGAAGAGCCGGTGATTTAAAATCAATTTCCAACCGCACTACGGGAAATACAAAACCCTTTTCAGCGAGTTCCGCAACAAGGAAGCCGTGACGGCGGAAAAATTCAGTACGGGCCCGTTCCATATATTTGATGTAATTTGCATGATACACAACGCCGCCGGCATCAGTATCCTCATAATAAATTCGAACGTCCATTATTTGTCACTGTCCAATCTTAGCTTACAATTTACGACCGCGTATTATTACTCAGTATGAGTCCATTGTAAAGGTTGATTATCGGTGATCGGTCAGGGCCCGATCTGGTGCAGAAAATCCAGACTTTTCAACTTTTTGGCAGCATGGGTGGCAATTGATTCATCCAGCAGCAGAGCCGCCTGTTCGAGTGCTTCTGCATCAAGTGTCACCTGACCAAAACGGCCGGTCGCGAGACATGACTTCAATCCCTGAAGTGAAGCCGGCGACATAATACGGCCGGTGGCGGCACAGAAGCGGCACACCAATTCCCCTCCCTGCTGGATACGTGCCCCGATTCCGACAAAACCGGCACCGCAACGACAGCAGCCCTCAAGTGATGGACGATAGCCGAGGATATTCAGCACATTTATTTCAAACATCCGGCGGTCGGATTCCTCCATTTGTCCGGTGTCGAGCCGCTCAAGATATGAGGCCAGAAGACGATACAGACGCGGCAGCGGCTGCCCCTCGGGAGTGAGGCATTCCACCAGCTCACATGCATACAACCCATGGGCAATCGCGCTGAGTTCGCAGCGTATTCCGGAATAAAGTGTGATGACATCAGCGCTGCGCAGAGTGGAGAGCCCCTCTTTGTGATTAAGCTGGAGATCGATCCGGGCAAACAGCTCAAGTGCGGGGCCAAAGCGTTTGTGACTATTGCGGGCTCCACGGGCAAAACCCTTCAAGCGACCATGTTCGAGGGTAAAGAGCGACACAATCCGGTCGCTTTCGCCATAGTCGGTGTTTGAAAGTACGAAGGCCTGCAGTTTTTCCAGATGCATTGGGGCTATCCTGCTCTTGCGGGAAAATATGGTGACTGATGGAAACAATGAGAAGTAATTTTACAGCTGTATTACCCGTCTGGGTTGTTCTCCTGAATCTCTGCGAGCATATCCAGAGCAAAATTCTTTGCCCGTCCGCCAGGTGCGATCATGCCGTACGCGATTGCTTCCCGTAGCTCCGCATCGGTGGCCCCTTCCGACTTCGCGACCGCGAAGTGTTTTTTCAGTCAGGTCGGGCAACCGACTGCAACCGCGCACCCCACTCTGATCAACTCGCGTACCTTGTCGTCAAGAACTTCTTCATACTCGTAATCAAGAAATTTTTTCCGAATGTTCATAGTGGTTCTCCTGCGGGATTATTTGTGTGCAGCCCCCGGATAAATACTCTCCAGGCTTTGATCCGGTTAGAGTTTGGAGGCCTTTATTGCCCAAAATATACTGCCTGAACTTCAAAGACAACGACAAAAGTGGCAAAACAGGGAACCACCTTTTCAGTGCCCCCGTTTCTCACTTAAGCTGCTGAAAAAAAGAAAGCGTCCCTTCGTTAACTCAAAGATTTTTAGTCCGTCCGGCCAGAATAATTAGTTGAGAAATCAAACAGAACCCTGCTAGCTGAAAAGCAGCTTTTTGTACGGTAAACCAACTGCCGACCCGGTGTTTGTTGACAATTTAAATGAAGAATTTAATTAAATATTGACTTCATCCGCCAAAATAAGTTATAGGCACATTCGATGAGACGCTTTTTTTACAGACTTAACTACAGCCTCGGTAGCGGGAACGACCGGCCAATCAGCCTGGTATGTATCTGACGTAACGGTACGCCTCACTGCTGCAGATGCGTCAGGAATCGCAGAAATCCGCTATGCTATCGATGGTTCAGCCGTGGTGCCGAAATATTTCTCACCCGTTTTTTTGCATCAATTTGGTACTAGTTGAGTAAGTCATAGTAGTCTTTCAGCTATCGTGCTCTGCACGACATATAAAACCCAGGAGGAAGAAAATGATGAAGAAGTTCGTTGTAATGCTTTCAGCAGTGATGTTGATGGCAGTCCCCACCCTTGGTCTTGCAGCAATGGCCGGAAGTAATACGGTCAACTCAGCAGCAATAGTAGATGGTTCAGTTGCAACCGCAGACCTTGCCAACAAGGCAGTTACCGCAGCCAAAATCGCTGATGCAACCATCACGGCAACACAGTTGGCCAATGGTGCCGTGACAGTCGCGAAACTGGGCATTGTTTGCTCTACAGGTCAGACTCTTACTTATAATTCTACCACTAAAGCCTGGGCATGCGGTACAGCACCAGCAGGCCCTGCCGGCCCTCAGGGTATTCAGGGTATTCAGGGAATAAAAGGTGACAAAGGTGATACCCCGCATTATGCAAATGTGGTCGTTGTTGCCAAAAGTGGTGGTGACTTCACAGACCCTATTGCTGCGGTTGCCTCAATTACCGATGCTTCTGATGAGAACCCCTATCTTGTTCAAATCATGCCCGGTGTTTATGACTTATCTGGAACTATTGTCATGAATAACAATATAGAACTTGTCGGTTCTGGAGAGGCGGTAACCAAGCTTCGCCAACAAACCAGCGCCGCGACTATCTTCTTCAATCAAACATTGCCATCAAAAGCTTCAGTTAAAAATCTTAGTGTAGAGGTCCTAGTTACGCCAAATGATCAGGGCTCAATAATTGAGTTGGGAGGGGCATCACCGATCATTGAAAAAGTCACAATTACATCAGGAGTTGGAGGACGTGGTTCACTTACAAATGGTGGGAGCCCCGTGTTTAGAAATGTAACGTTTAACATTTCAGGTGGCTCGTGGAGTAATTGTGTGACAGGAACGAGCTCAGCAAGCACATTTGAGGGTGTAACATGTAACTCAACTACTGGTTATAGTACTGGAATTGAGACATATCTTGGTAATATTGTTATCAAAAATTCATCCATAAATGCTAACCTCTATCCAATTCGAATAATGGGTATGCGTGATATTGATCCGGTTATATATGTCATTAATTCTCAGATACAAGGATATAGCATGTACTCTGGATTGGGAATTATTAAGTGTATTAGTTCTTACGATGGTAATTTCAGTCCACTCGTCTGCCAGTGAAACAATGAATTATTAGCTGAATATCTTTTTGCTTTGATAATATCTTCCATTTGATTAGTAGCAGAATTGTCAGAGGATAGACATGGAAGCTTCGGCTATTTTTTTTTGCCAGTTTCCATGAAATTCACCGCATATTTTTTCCGTGCACCGCACGACATTTTATTTCTGGAGGAAGTTTTATGAAGAAGAGTCTGAGTTTACTGGCTGGTATTTTGTTGATGGCACAAGCAGCATATGCCGCAAATGCACTACCTACGGTCAAAACCTTCACAGTGCCTACAAGTGCAGTATCCCCCATTCCGGTTTCATCCTTCATAGCCACAGACACAGATGGCACAGTAACTGGCTACATGATTACGGAGTCATCCTCCAAACCATCAGCATCTGCTTCGGGTTGGAGTGTATCTCCACTCACCTCATACACAACTACTAAAACGGGTTCTGTGACTCTCTATGCATGGGCGAAGGATAATGCTGCCGGTGTTTCCGCTGCCAAGAGTGCGACCACTACTATCGTATCCGGGCATACTCATAACCAGTCTGATGTTGTTGGCCTTGCTGCCAGTCTTGCTGCTAAAGCGGATGCAAAAGCTCTTGCGGACGGACTGGCTGCTAAAGCAGATGTCATACATAATCATGATGCTCTCTACCAGAAGAAATATGGCAATGTAGCTGTCGTAGCCCAGACCGGCGGAGATTATTCAGACCCCTACACTGCAATGGCCAATGTATCAACCTGGTGTAACAATGGTTCACCTTGTTTGCTTAAAATTATGCCGGGAGTTTATGATATTGGTACGAATATAATTCCAATGGCGAGCAATGTTGATATTGAAGGAGCGGGTGTCGGAACCACAAAAATAGTTGGTGGATTTAGCTACTATATTGTTGGTAATACTGAAATACGGGCGATTTCGATTGAGGGAGCAATCAGCATGCAGTACATTGGTGACACCAGTTTTAAAAATGTAAGGATTGCTCCTCCTGCGGATCAAGGAACTGCAATATGGTCGAATTTTACTCGTGGGGTGGTCACCATAGCTGATTCTGAAATTGTTGCCTCATCTGAGGGTATCAATGAGTGGCACTACGAATATATGCCTAGTCTTAATATCATAAACTCAAAAATAACTGCCGGTTTTGCCGCAGTGACTCGTGGTGGAATCACTTCTGTGACCGGTTCTGAGTTGACCGCAAGTGTCGCTCTGCTTGGCAACAATGCAATTGTCAAAAATTCTGTCATCAAAGGCGGCCTCAATAGTGGCTCATTCACCATGGTCAATACTCAGTTTTTGGGTGGGGTCTCTGCAGGGGCAGCAAAATGCTTAAATGTTTATGACGCTGATTACAATTTGATTACCTGCCAGTAAGTATGTGTTGAGGCTGTTATAGCCAGATAGTTTGAAAGAGTTCGAAAGGGGTTACAGAACAAGCTGTAGCCCTTTTTTTGCCCCCCCCCCAGCCCCATCTGCAC
>DUZS01000034.1 GCA_013349405.1 Desulfuromonadales bacterium
TCAGGTTGTGGTCGATCAGATGTGCCGGGGCGGTGCGGGTTATGATTTCGTCAGGTGTCGCCATAAAAAGTCCCTCCAAATTATAATTTAGGCAAATAAGTACCTCAATACCAATTTATTTGTCAAGGTTAAAACTTCTCTCTGGTACGTTTTTTTTCGCGACAGCGTGGCATTTATTTACTTCAGTAGTTATAGTTGCTTCATGGATCATTCCGACGCACACCTTGATGAGGGCAAAAACGACTGGCGACCCGTTACGACCGGGTACAATGGTGTGTTTCTGACCAGACAACAGGCGCGAACCTGGGCCCTTGTGCTGGACTCCCGCGCGATTCCCTGCTGCATTGAGCCGGTTGGTGCCGATTGGCACCTGCTGGTGCCGGAACATCACCTGGAAAGCGCCTGCCGAGAAGTCCGGCTGTATGAAGCAGCGAATCACAACTGGCCTCCCCCCCTTCCCGCCACTCGCCAGCTGGTCGAAAATACCATGCCGACGCTGTCAGTTCTGCTGCTTCTCGCAATCGTGCACAACCTCTCTCTGATCGGCTTTTCCCTGCCGGAGCGCGGCGTTATCGACCTGCACGGGATCGGTGCGGCACACGCGGCTGACATTCGGAACGGCCTCTGGTGGCAGTGTGTCACTGCTCTGACACTCCATGGCGATCTGACACACCTGCTCAGCAATCTCTCCATCGGCGGGGTATTCATTATTCTGCTCTGCCGTGAACTTGGCTCCGGCCTCGCCTGGACGCTCCTGCTGGCTTCCGGAGCGACCGGCAACCTCCTCAACGCCTGGGTGCAATCACCGGCGCACCGCTCTGTCGGGGCATCAACGGCGGTCTTCGGTGCGGTCGGCATTCTGGCAGCTGTCAGTATGGTGCGCGAAAACCATCACCTCCGGCGGCGCTGGTTTGTGCCGGTCGCCGCAGGATTGGCGCTGCTGGCAATTCTCGGCACCGAAGGGAAAAATACCGATCTGGGCGCGCACCTGTTCGGTTTTTGCACCGGTCTGCTCTGTGGAGCGGGAGCTGAATTTATGGTGGGGAAATTTGGGCGGCCGGGGAGGCTTTTGAATGTTCTGCTGGCGCTGCTGAGCGGGGTAGTAGTGGCAGCGGCGTGGTGGGCGGCAATTCAGTTTGGTGCCTGACTGCTCAACTCCGGCGCTTTTTTTAAAATTGGAATTACTGGTAAATCGTAGTAGTATCATCGCCCCGAAAACCGTAAGGACACGACATGCAACTCGACCTCTTCGCCGACAATCGCGCCAATATCCTGCTGAATAATGAAGAGATGTTTGACTGCTATATGCAGAAAATCCGGGGCACACGATCATGACACAGGCTGCCGTAACCTCACCCCTCCTCGATAGATTCAAGAACTTCCGCCCCGGCGATATTCACTCCGCAGCTGCCAAAGCACATCTGATGTCAGGTTTTGAAGCGTGCAAAGGCAATACCCTCGTCAACGCCGTCTGGAATCAGGATAAATCAGCCCTGGTCGTGCGCTTTTCCGGGGGGGCCCGGACGACTTTTCTCATGGCCGGAGTCAGGCTGTTGACCACATGCACCTGTTCCCTGTGGCAGCCGGCGCGCAATTGTCCCCATGTGGTCATTATCTGGGCGTCCCTCAAACGGGTGGTATCGCCGGAAACCCTGTCTCACATTCGCTTTAACGAGCAGATGCTGCTCGATATGAAACGCTATCTGGAGCAAGAGCCTGCTGCAGAAAAAAGCCTCACAGATACTACAAAAAAACCCAATCCTGAACGGCAGAAACGGCGCGAAGAGGTACTTCAGGCTTCGACCAGGGCACAAACCGTAAAATACCGGTTGTTGATCGAACAGATCGGTCATGGGAACAGCGTCAAAGGGGGGATAAAAAGAGGGGAAGATTCCGTGCATGGCTGGGCAGCACACGGCCTGCCGACAGATCTGGCACGTTTTCTTGCATCACACTACTTCTACGACTCTACAAAGCGCTATTTTGATACATTCCAGGAAATGTCCGGCGGCACCTATCCGATCATTTTCCGCGATTCCGCTGGAGTTGAGACAACTCTCATCTACAATAAAGATCTCCCCTGCACCGCCGGACTCACCTTTGACATCCGGGGCGATGAGGTACAGATCTCCCGTTCCTTTGAAAATGGCGCTCCACTCCCGGCTGACGCTCTTGTTCATGGCCAGATACTGTTCGACATCCCGGCCGGTGCTGCCCGGCCGGTTACCGATAATGACGCCTGGGAAAACTGGGAAGCTGTCATTGAGGAGCTGGATGGAGTGCGGGAAGGGTTTGGAGGCGAGGAGTGGGAAGACGAAGAGTGGGATGATGAAGATTACGAGGATGAACCGTGGCAGGACCCGGAAGCCATCGGGGGGCCAGTCACCAATCAGGAGCTCCGGACGCTGCGCCACAGCGTTATTGCGCCGCTGGAACTCTTTAACAGCACAGCCATCCGGATCGCTCCCGGCATGTTTACCAACCCGGAATCGCACTGTTTCTTTCAGCAGGAGGGTGTTTTTCAAGTACAGCGTACAACGGAGGCTCTGACGTATGTTCTTGATATTCCTGACGGACTGACCAGTGCCACGGCAGCGCTGGAGCCGATCTGCCTGTTCGAAAATGAGACGGTTCATTTTTCCCATTCATCATTCTGGCTGTTCAATCCGCATCACCGGGGGCGACTCTCGGCTCAGATGAAAACTAAAAAGCGGGTGCGTGCCGTTCTCGAAGCGGCCTTTGCCCTTCTGGACGAACCTAAAAGCGCCGCACGCAACTCTATCATCCGCTCTGTAACCGGCTCCCCGGATTTTCTGAAAAGGGATGTCAAGCGGGAGGCCAAAAAGCTTCTCACCTTTCTGGTCTCAGCATGGGACGAGGCCCAGACCATCATCTATGCGACTTCTGACGGCTGGCGGTTTCTCAAGGATGATCAGCGTCGCCAGGCGGCTCTACTGCGGATTCTGTACGAAACCTTCGGACTGGACTCCTTTGTCGATAATTTTGTCTCTGTGAAAGTTGAAGTCCCAGCCGTCAGGCTCATGCAGGCGTTACCAGCGCTGACGCAGCGCCTGCAGAGTGAAGGATTTGCGCTGCGTATCGGCAGCGAGCCATTGACTGAAGCGTCATGGGCCTTTTCGATGGATGCCACCCGCAGCGGCCTCGACTGGTTCGAGTTGAAGCCGGAGATCCGCTGCAACGGTGAGCTGTTGACGGAGGATGAGCTGCGCAGCTTGATGGATGGCGGGGGTATGCTCCACCGCGACGGCAAGCTGATGATGCTGGATGAGCTCAGCGCCCAGGTGCTGGCCATGTTCGCCGGGGCCATGCCAACCGCCAAAAAGAAGAAAAAAGGGGAGCAGGATCTGGTGCGCGTGCCGCGCCTGCAGATTCTCGACTGGCTGCAGCTGCGCAATCATGGCGTCGAAATCAGGCTGTCAGCGGAGGATGCACGGGTACTGGAGAACCTCCTCAATTTTTCATCGATACCGGTACGCCCCCTGCCGACAGGCCTGAATGCGACGCTGCGCCATTATCAGGTCGATGCCTGGCACTGGCTGGCCTTTCTCTATGAACATCGTTTCGGCGCCTGCCTGGCAGATGACATGGGGCTTGGCAAAACCGTTCAGGGAATCACCCTGCTGGCCGGGATCATGTCCGGCGAGCTTGCGACCGCTGCCGCACCCGGAACGCCGCATCTGGTAGTGGCACCACCCTCTCTGCTCTTCAACTGGGAGGCCGAGCTGGCCCGCTTTCTTCCGGGTGCCCGGGTCATGATCTATGCAGGCAGCAGTCGGAGTACCGCCGGGTTTGCGCAGCATGACGTCATTATCACCAGCTACGGCATCGTCCAGCGCGATTGTGACCTGCTGGCGGAACTCTGCTTCAATGTTCTGATCTTCGACGAAACGCAGGTGGTAAAAAACCTCCAGGCGGCGACCACCAATGCCGTGCGCAAGTTGCGAGGCTCGTTTTCCCTGGCGCTGACCGGCACACCGGTGGAAAACCATCTGGGAGAGTATTTCGCCATTATGGATCTCTGTCTACCGGGACTATTGGGAACTCGCGAAGAGTTCAGCCGGAAGCTCAGCCAGGGGGGCGCTGCCGCCACAGCACGGCTGATCGGGCGTACCCGTCCCTTTGTGCTGCGCCGTACCAAACAGCTGATTGCCAGCGAACTGCCGCCAAAGATTGAGATGGACATCCCGCTGGAGCTGACGACAAAACAGCGAATTTTTTACCAGCGTACCGTCGAAGAGGTTCGGGGGCAGGTGCAGGAAGCGTACGCAGACCATGCCCCCGCGCAGGCCCGTATCATCGCGCTGACTGCCATCCTCCGCCTGCGCCAGATTTGTCTTGCCCCGGCGCTGGCGTCCCCAACCGCCAGCAATGCCTCGCCAAAACTGGAGTTTCTGGCCGAGCAGCTGGCCGAACTGCGAGATGAAGGGCACAGCGCTCTCGTGTTCTCCCAGTTCACCGGCTACCTTGACATCATCGAGAAAGGGCTGAAAGAGCAGGGCTTCACCTGCCTGCGTCTCGATGGCTCAACACCGGTTCCCAAACGCAAACAACTGGTAGAAGCATTTCAGAAGTCAGCAGAGCCAAGCGTCTTTCTGATCAGCCTCAAAGCCGGCGGCAAGGGACTCAACCTGACCCGCGCCACGTATGTGTACCATATGGACCCCTGGTGGAATCCGGCGGTGGAAAACCAGGCGTCCGACCGTGCTCACCGCATCGGTCAGACGGAACAGGTCACCATTACCCGTCTGATTATGAAGCATACCATCGAGGAAAAGATGATGGCCCTGAAAGAGCAGAAGACACAACTGTACAAAGCAATCCTGGAGGATGGTGCGGCTGGCGGAGGCGCCGGGCTGACACGGGAGGATTTTGATTTTCTGCTGGGGTGACTGGGGGGTATGGCGCATGCGACCATGCAATAAATCAGCAACATACCACTCTGACCCATTCGGTCACTATTGCACCAGGCGTAAAAAGAAGCTGAAAGAACCGTCACAACCGATGTCCAAAAGAAACCGATCTCGACGCAGATTGCGGAGAAGACTGACCATGCAAGAGCGATGACCGGTAGTAATACCAGTATGATGTTCGCCAAAATGCGAAACAGAGTAGCTTGATAGCTGTTGACACGGTATTGGCCCGGCATCCATGATTGATAACTCCGTACATAAAATTCGTGAACGTCAACTTTTACCACGCGACAACCGAGCACCAAATTACGGCTGACTTGGCCCTTAACTCAAACCACGGTTGAGTTTTTGCCACAATATCTTCCATAACGCCCCGCCCCGCTTCACCCCGGAAGTTTCCTGCTCCTGCTCGCTCGTAAAGACCCCTATAGCTTTTGTTGGTTGCCGTTTACGCTACGGGTGACTTCATATATTTCAATAGGAATATCCTTTCAATTCCTCTCCTGCTAACAGTCGACCTACTGCATCCCTCCGGTCCAAATATTCCATCTCGGTTTGTTCATATAACTGTTTGGATCATACCCAACTGGGAGTTTGTGGTCAAATGGGATGTGTCGGCTTTTCCTGATTCGTTCGAGTCCCTCCGTTTGATCAATAAGATTGATGCTTGCGCACTGCCAGTTTGGAAAGGTTTTGAAATAATAGGTTTCGTATGCATCGAACTGCAAGATAAGGGTATCTTCCTTCCATGATTCGGACCAACCACCGAAACACTTGATGCCGATTCGGTGGTTTCCCGGAGCAATAGTAAAGTTAGTGTAATGCCAGGCATCGAGAAAAAAAATATCCGAACCATCCACTACTATTTTGTGACTGGGGGCAATGAATTGGGTTGACATGTAGTCAGATATATCGGTGCGGATAATAACTATTTTCGCCGAATTTTCTGCATCAGAGCCTACTGGCATTTTGCCGGTTTCAATCCTACCGACGAGAGAAGTCCCTTCTATTATGCAGCCGCAAAGCAAAGTACAGGCTAGCAAAATCAACGGTACTAACCGTAGAGTAAATTTTATAGCCAGTATTTGTACTGAATTTGTCATAGTACTGAATTTGTCATAAAATGAGACTTTTATAGTTACGCCATAAGGCACACCGGCGGCGGGAGCCTTTTCCCGCCGACCGGTGGTGCCGCAAGTTGGACATTCTCATGCTGTCATGTTTTGCCTACAAGTGCCTTCTTAAGCGAGCGTTATTAAATGAATTGACGTTTCAAACCAAATTGTATATACAATAAACATGATCTACGAATGGGATGAAAACAAGCGACTGAAAAACTTAGAAAAACACGGATATGACCTCGCCGATGGTCAGCTTGTCTATGAGTCGTCTGGTAAGATAACGGTTGAAAGTCACCGACCACATGAACGCCGATGGCTTGATATTGCCGAAGTTGATGGCGAACTGGTAACTCTTGCACTCACTTACACGCTATGTGGAGATGCCGTTCGCTGTATCTCACTTCGGAAGGCCAGTCGCAAGGAAAGGAGCCTCTATTATGACTAAAATAGTTAAACGAACCTCGGATGAAATTAAAGACATGCGTTCCAGAGGTGAAATAATGACCGATAAGGAAAGAGTCAACAATTTTTCCGAAGAGGCTTTAGAACGCATGGCTATGGACGATCCGGACAATTTTCTCAAAACCGATGAAGATTGGGAACAGGTTATCATTCATCGTCCGGGAATTCGTGGCCCACAAAAAGCCCCTACAAAAAAATCAATTGCGATCCGACTATCCCAAGATGTTGTGGAAAATTTCAAATCCACTGGTTCTGGGTGGCAATCTCGGATTGATGATGCATTGAGAAAATATTTGAAGGAACATCCTCTCAAACATGCCTAACCTCTATAATTCCAGCTCCATGAAAATTGGACTATGGTCACTGAGCTTTGTCTTTATCCATGTGTCATAATTTCCGATTTCAAAATGCGTAACCTATGTCTACCAAGTGCTTTGGTAAAAAGCAGTAATCTAGGTGTGATGGTTTGTCTTCGTGATAATGCCTGTAATAAGTAGGTTCTATTTCTTCCCCATGCTCCTTTTGTTTCGCTCGTGATATACTGGCATGCAGCAAGCCAACTGAGTACGGCTATGCACATGAAAGCTGGACATACAGCTTGCTACTCAAGCATGTTGCAGATAACTTATACAGCTATAAACTTCCCGACTCTTTAACTTTTGCCTTGGTTTCTACTGCTATAAACTTTTCCAGTTTCATTCCGGCTATGAATTCACATGGGTAACAACCAAACACGCTGAATTATATCCCAACGACCACCGACAACTCTTGCCTGCGAAAAATTTTGTAAAACAGAGTCAGCTTCCCGAGATAACAATTTTTCCAGCCGCTCCACCACACATCCCTACCATAAAACCCGCTTTCAATCTTTCAAAAACGACTCCCACAAACCCGAGCAAAATCTGTAAAAAACATCCGATTTAGTTCAAGTATTCCATTATTTGACTGACAGAATCAGTTTGTGATAGGGTCTGACAAGTATTTGTTCGGTAGAATCCAACGTATAAGCCACTCCTAACGCCCTGTACGACTGGATTACCGGAGCATAGCGCTGCAGCCAGGCAAAAACCATGAAGATTGACAGCATACAACATTCAGAAACGGCGGCAATCGGTATCGATTTGGGCGGTACCAAAACGGAAGCTATCCTCCTGGCCCCGGACGGCACACTCCTGTGGCGAAAGCGCCGATTTACGAACCGCTCTGATGGATATGATGCCATTTTGTCCGTAGTCGCGAAAATGATCCATGAGGCTGCAGCCCAACTTCCACCCGGCAGCACCTACACCGTAGGGATCGGCATACCCGGATCTCTCGACGCCACCACCACCCTGGTCCGCAATGCCAACTCAACCTGCCTGATCGGCAAACCGCTCAAAACTGATATCGAACGACTCCTCGATCGACCTGTTCAGATTCGCAACGATGCCGACTGCTTTACTCTTGCCGAGTGCCACTCGGGAGCAGGCCGGGGCTACGGAGTGGTCTTTGGCGTTATCATGGGAACTGGCTGTGGTGGCGGAATCTGCATCAACGGTGAAGTCAGGGAAGGTCCGCACCGGATAGCGGGCGAATGGGGACACCAGTCCATGACTCCCGGCGGCGCAGAATGTTACTGCGGCAACCGGGGGTGCGTTGAGACACTCATCAGCGGATCCGGAGTCGAAAATGCCTTTTTCCGTGAATACGGCCAGCGGATGTCTATGGATAAAATTGTAACGCAGGCGCGGGCGGGTGAAGAGCGCTGCAGGAGAACGTTTGACCGTTTCCTGGACGACTTTGGCCGTTGTCTTGGCGGGCTGATCTCCATACTCGATCCGGATGCGGTTGTGCTCGGTGGCGGCCTCTCCAATATCGACGAACTGTACTCAGAAGGCATCGAGATGGTGAAAAAATATGCTTTTCATGACACACTGCACACACCCATCCTGAAGAACCGGTTAGGCGACTCCGCCGGAGTATTCGGTGCCGCGTGGATACGTCAGGCTGTCGAAGGACACCAATAAACCATCAGGGAGCGGAAATGATCGGGTACAGTAAGTATTTACAGGAGGCCGTAACTGCAGCCCGAATCGCCGGACAGTATCAAAAGTCCCGTTTCGCCTCAACTCTGGAAATAGAGATGAAAGGTGAAAAGGATTTGGTGACCGAGGTAGACAGGGAATCGGAGCGGTTGATTGTCGAACACCTGCTCTCCCGCTTTCCCGGCCATGACATTATTGCGGAAGAAGGCGACTACCTTCAGGCGGGTTCTCCCTGCCGCTGGATCATTGACCCGGTTGACGGTACCACCAACTATGCCCACGGCTATCCTTGGTTCTGCTCCTCGATTGCACTGGAAGTTGAAGGAGAACTGGTCGCCGGGGTGATCTATAATCCGATTTATGATGAACTCTTTACGGCATCGAAGGGAGATGGCGCTTACCTGAACGGCAACCGCCTATCAGTATCCAACCGTGTGCCCCTGAGCAATTCACTCCTTGGAACCGGCTTTCCGTATGATTGCGCCACCGACCCGGCCAACAATTTTGCCAGCTTCATCGCCTTTCAGAAGAGTGCCAGAGGGATTCGCCGGGCTGGTGCCGCCGCACTTGATCTGGCCTATGTGGCTGCCGGAAGGCTTGACGGCTTCTGGGAACTCAAGCTGAAAGCATGGGATGTTGCTGCAGGAGTCCTGTTGGTGCGTGAAGCGGGTGGTGTCGTAACGACCTTTGATGGGTCAGCCTACGACGTTTTTAACGACAGGATCGTGGCCAGCAACGGCTTGATTCACGATAGTATGGTAACTTTGCTGGCAGCGGTTGCTGCCGGTGTGGCAATCTGAGAGGAGGAGAATATGAGTAAAATGGCCGTTATGGAGGTTTTCTTCGACTATGTCTGACCCTGGTGTTATCTCGGTGCCGTGCGTACCGACCGATTGCATAAGGAATACGGAGTCGAACGACAGATGCGAGTCTTCCCCCTGCATCCAGAAACACCGGAGGAAGGGATGGAACTATCCGATATGTTTGCCGGGCGCGAGGCGATGATTGCCGACATGCAGAAAAGGCTCATACAGGTTGCCGCAGCGGAGGGCCTTCCTCTGAAGCTGCGGACACGCACGTACAACAGCAGGCGTGCACAGGAACTGGGAAAATGGGCTGAGTCTCAGGGAGCAGGAGACCTGTTTCATCACGCCGTCTACCGGGCCTATTTTGTCGATGGCATCAACATCGCGTTAATTGACGAGCTGGTTGCCATTGCACACTCAATCGGACTTCCAGCCGACGAAGCGCGGAAGGTTATCGAAACGGGGAGCTATGCCGCTGCAGTCGATACCGACTGGCAACTATCGAGGGAATTACGGATAACTGCAGTCCCCACCCATATCTATGAGGGCAAGAGGCTAGCAGGGTTTGGATCCTACGAAGATTTCGAGCGACTGATCGGGAAAAGGTAGAATTTCGCTATGGATCAAATCGAAGTGACTATAGAGCGAGATCAGCTGAATGAATGCTCGGAAGAAGGAGTGGACGTGCCACTCGACCGCATCAATCCTGAAACAGTACGGAAAATGGTGGAAGAGTTTGTGACGCGGGAGTGGAGCGACCTATCCGATGCGGACTGCACCTTTAAAGAGAAGGTCGAGCAGGTCATGCAGCAGTTGAAGGACGGCAGTATCAAGATCGTCTTCGATTTAACCAGCGAGACATGTAATATCATCCCGGTACAACGCATAACGAGAAGTAAGTCAAAGTAGGTTAAACAAGAGCTCGTCCGGGTCTGGGATCATTCATATCCCGATCCCGTCGTCCCCGGAGACCCTGCTCCCGGAAATACCCCGCATAAAGAGCAGGACGCTTACCCCTTCAGCCGTTCGGTCAAACTCAAATGAAAGTGTTTGATCGTACGCCATGGCAGCTACGGAGTGCAACTGCCATACATCCCGTAACCGCAACAGCACCCGGTTTCCCTTGCCGAGATATTCGAGAAAACTGTGTGATACGTCAAATTCAAGTATCTCATCTTCTGTTGTGATATCTACAACACATACACCTCTGCCACTGATGGAGGCTTCGCTCAGGCTGATACGTCGGCTCGCGTCGGTGGATGCAGGTGTGGCCGACCCCGACTGCGCCCATTGCAGCTCAAGCGGAGCAGTTCCGCTGATCATGCCGGCTGCAACGGTGGCGTTGCTGAAACGGTCAATCAGGATAAAGCTGCCGGTCTGCCGGTTCTGCCGGTAGGGATCAAAAGAGATCGGGCGGTCAAGTTCCAGACGAACAACGCCGATTTCGTTCAGGCCAAGCGTTCGCACCTGTTGCTGTTCCAGGGTGTTGACATCTACCGCATACTGCACGGCAGTAACACGGCCGGGAGTGACTGCCGTCGCCGTTTTAACCAGATAGATCTGCCCCGGCTGCAGCGGTTCGTCGTGCATCCAGACGAGATGCGCTTCCGGGTGGCGCGCGTAGAGTGGTGGCGCATCCAGCGCCGTCAGCATGTCGCCACGACTGATGTCGATTTCATCATTCAGAGTCAGCGTCACCGCCTGACCGGCTGTCGCCTCCGGTAGGTCACCGTTCATGGTGACGATGCGGGCCACTCTGCTGGTCTGCCCGGATGCAGCGACCCGTAGTTCGTCCCCCTGCCTGATGGTGCCGGAAGCAATCGTGCCGCAGAAACCACGGAAGTCGAGGTGCGGGCGGTTTACCCACTGCACCGGCATCCGGAACGGCTCTGTGCGGCTGTCTCCAGCGACCGGCACGTTTTCCAGATAATTCATCAGGGTAGGGCCTTCGTACCACGGGGTGTTGCTGCTCGGTTCAATCATATTGTCGCCACCAAGCGCCGAGAGCGGGATGGCGGCGATATCGCCAAAGCCGAGTGAAGCGGCGAACTGCTCGTAGTCGGTGCGGATCGCTTCGAATTGCTGTTGATCGAAGTCAATCAGATCCATCTTATTGACGGCCAGCACGATATGTTTGATGCCAACCAGAGAGATCAGATAACTGTGACGCCGGGTCTGGGTCAGCAATCCTTTGCGGGCATCGACAAGGATAATGGCCACCTGGGCGGTGGAGGCACCGGTGATCATGTTGCGGGTATACTGTTCGTGGCCGGGGGTATCGGCGACGATGAATTTGCGTGTGTCGGTGGAGAAGTAGCGGTAGGCGACGTCAATGGTGATCCCCTGTTCCCGCTCCGCCTGCAGGCCATCGAGCAGCAGGGCGTAGTCGATGGCTCCCCCCTGGGTACCGACCTTCTTGCTGTCCGCTTCGAGCGTTGCCAACTGATCTTCAAAGACCATCTTGGAATCCCAGAGCAGTCGACCGATCAGGGTGCTTTTACCGTCATCAACGCTGCCGCAGGTGATGAAGCGGAGCATGGTTTTTTCTTCATGGCTTTTGAGGTAGGCGAGAATGTCTTCTTCGATCAATACTGATTGATGTGCCATTAGAAATACCCCTCCTGTTTTTTCTTTTCCATGGAACCGGCAGAATCGTGGTCAATCAGCCGCCCCTGCCGCTCTGAGGTGCGGGTGAGGAGCATCTCCTGGATGATCTCGGGCAATGTGGCCGCTTCCGATTCGACGGCGGCGGTGAGCGGGTAGCAGCCGAGGGTGCGAAAGCGAACCGATTTGTACTGCACCTTTTCCCCCCGTTTGAGTTCCAGGCGCTCATCGTCCACCATGATCAGCATGCCGTCCCGCTCGACGACCGGCCTGACGGCGGCATAATAGAGCGGCACGATCGGAATGTTCTCGAGGTGGATATACTGCCAGACATCAAGCTCGGTCCAGTTGGAGATCGGAAACACCCGGATGCTTTCGCCCGGTTTGATGCGGGTGTTGTAGAGGTTCCACAACTCCGGGCGCTGCAGCTTCGGATCCCAGCGGTGGTTGGCGCTGCGGAAGGAGAAGATGCGCTCCTTGGCGCGTGATTTTTCCTCGTCGCGGCGGGCGCCACCAAAGGCGGCATCGAATTTGTAGCGGTCGAGCGCCTGCTTCAGCCCTTCGGTTTTCATGATATCGGTATAGAGTGACGAGCCGTGGGTAAAGGGGGAAATGCCCTGGCGAACACCTTCGTCATTAACGTGCACGATCAGATCAAGGCCGCATTCGGCGGCCATCTTGTCCCGGAACTGAATCATCTCGCGGAACTTCCAGGTGGTGTCGACGTGCATCAACGGGAAAGGGGGCGGCGCCGGGTAAAATGCCTTGCGAGCGAGGTGCAGCATGACCGCCGAATCCTTGCCGATCGAATAGAGCATCACCGGGTTGCCGAATTCGGCAACGACTTCACGGATGATATGAATGCTTTCAGCTTCAAGCTGCTGCAGGTGGGTCAGGTTCAGGCTCATATCGATACTGTCTCCTTGTCCCCCCTTTAACAAAGGGGGGTTATTACACTGGAACATTTAAATCTAACCCCCCTCAGTCCCCCCTTACCTAAGGGGGGAAGCTTTGAAGTCTCCCCTTAGATAAGGGGAGATTTAGAGGGGTTAATTACGGAAATGCACGAAAATATAAGTATTACATGGTACTAGGGGGATTTGATGTTCCGAATTTAAGGCAAATCCCCCTAAATCCCCCTTTGTCAAGGGGGACTTCAAATCTCTCTGTCATCTCCGATGCAACCCACATTCCTTATGTTCCGGATTTTCCCACCACCAGCGACCTGCTCTCGCATCCTCTCCCGGTTGTACCGCCCGTGTGCAGGGGGCGCAGCCGATGGAGCGGTACCCCTGAGTGTAGAGGTGGTTCTTCGGCAGTCTATTCGCCTCGGTGTAGCTGAGCAGCTGTTCTTCGCTCCAATCGAGCAGTGGATTGATCTTCAGGATACCACCGTTTAACGCATCCCCTTCTATCGCGTTCAGATCTATGCGGGTGACACTCTGCTCACGGCGCATGCCGGTTACCCACCCTGCCAATCCCTGTAATGCCCGGGAAAGCGGTTCCACTTTGCGGATGTGGCAGCATTCGTGACGATTATCCAAGATTTCCCTGAAAGAGAACAGCCCCTTCTCCCGCTCCAGCTGCTCAACTTCTTCATGCCGGGGAAAGTACCACTCTATTTTTAGACCGTAGCGTTCCACGAGGGCATCGGCAACTTCATACGTTTCCTCGTTCAGTCTGCCGGTGTCGAGAGCAAAGAGCCCCAGACCGAGACCGGCCTGATGAGCAATGTTAATAATAGCCACATCCTCAAGAGAGAAAGAACAGGCCAGAGAGACTTTCCCGTTGGCCGTTTTGATTCCGGTTGCGAGGATGTCCACTGGTGTCGCGTGCACTGGTATTTCCGGAATTGTTCTCCTCATATCTGGTAATCCTCCACAAATACCCTGACTTGTCGAGGCCGCACAAAAACAGCTTCTCCCGACTGCAGCCCCAGATTCTGAAACAGATCTCTCGTTAGCTCGGCTTCCACACATTTTGAGTTGCCTGCAATGGCGAGGGTGACCCGAACAGTCGGTCCCAGTTTCTGGATGTTTGTAATCTCAGCTCTGAGAGAGGTTGAATCCTGCTGCTTACGATCGATTTCGATATCGTGAGAACGTACGTACGATACTGCGTCTTCAACGGGGCCATGCTGTTCCGCATCTTGCTGGCTGAGACGACCATGGAACAGATTGACGTTTCCGAGAAAGTTGATCACGAAGGGATTCGCCGGGTGTTCGTAGACCTGGTCCGGAGTGCCGGCCTGTTCGATCCGGCCCTTGTTCATAACCACAATCCGGTCGGAAACCTCCAGAGCCTCCTCCTGGTCGTGGGTAACGAACACACTGGTGACATGGATTTCATCATGCAGTCGACGCAGCCAGCGGCGCAGTTCGGCCCGAACCTGGGCATCGAGAGCACCGAATGGTTCGTCCAGCAGCAGCACCTGCGGCTCCACCGCAAGAGCGCGGGCGAGGGCGATACGCTGGCGCTGGCCACCGGAGAGCTGGGACGGGTAGCGACCGGCCATCGCATCCAATTGAACGAGAGAGAGAAGCTTCATGACCTTCTCCCTGATTTCACCCTTGGACGGGCGGGTACTCTTCGGGCGGACGTTCAGACCGAAGGCCACGTTATCGAAAACGGTCATATGCCTGAAAAGCGCATAGTGCTGGAAGACGAAACCGACGCGGCGCTCACGCACATGGCTCGCGGTCGTATCTTCACCGTTAAAGAGTATCCGCCCATTGTCAGCTGTTTCCAGACCGGCGATGATCCGCAGCAGGGTTGTTTTACCGCAGCCGGAAGGGCCGAGCAGCGCCACCAGTTCACCTGACGGAATGGTGACACTGACATCACTCAATGCAGTGAAGTCGCCGAACTGTTTATTGATGTGCTGAATTTCGATGCTCATGGCTGTCTGTCCTGTCGATCAGTTATTCTCAAACTGCTGCCGCACTTTCCACTCAGCCACGCTTTTGACGGCAAGGGTGATGAGGGCCAGGAACGCAAGGAGCGAGGCGACGGCAAAGGCGGCGCTATAGTTGTATTCGTTGTACAGAATCTCGACATGAAGCGGAACCGTGTTGGTCATCCCCCGGATATGCCCGGAAACGACCGATACGGCGCCGAACTCCCCCATGGCACGGGCGTTACAGAGGATCACGCCGTAGATAATGCCCCACTTGACGTTGGGGAGCGTGACGAGGAAGAAGGTTTGCAGCCCGGTTGCTCCGAGCACCAGCGCAGCCTCTTCTTCTTCCTTCCCCTGTGCCTCCATGAGCGGGATCAACTCACGGGCGACAAAGGGGAAAGTGACAAATAGTGTCGCCAGAATAATCCCCGGTACGGCAAAAACGATCTTGATATCGTGTTCCTGCAGCCAGGGGCCGAGCCACCCCTGCAGACCGAAGATCAGGACATAGATGAAACCGGAGATAACCGGCGATACCGAGAACGGGAGATCGATCAGGGTGATCAGTAGATTCTTGCCGGGAAAACTGAACTTCGCTATAGCCCAGGCCGCTGTCACACCGAAAAAGAGATTGAGCGGTACGGTGACGGCAGCGGTGATCAGGGTCAGCTTGATGGATGACAGGGTGTCCGGTTCACGAATGGCATCCAGATAAACGGTAAGTCCTTTCTCAAAGGCCTGTCCGAAGACCGCCGCCAGCGGGAGTGCCAGAAAGAGCGTCAGAAAGCTCATGGCGATGGCTATCAGCAGCCAACGGACGAACGCCGGTTCTGTCTGGGAGCGATTGCTGCTGTTTTTTTTGTTCAGTGCGGACATTGTAACCTCGCTGATTTCAGCTCCCCCCTTGATAAAGGGGGGCTGGGGGGGGATTTGCTTTTCAGCGTTTAACGGCAAATCCCCCTGAATCCCCCTTTAACAAGGGGGACTTGCATCGTTTATCCCTATTCAGCATACCTTCTGCTCCATTTTTGCAGAAGGTTAATGATCAGCAGCATTGAAAAGGATGCCAGCAGCATCACACATGCAATAGCGGTGGCGCCTTGATAGTCGAACTGTTCCAGCTTGGTGATAATGAGCAGCGGCGTAATCTCAGAGACCATCGGCATATTGCCGGCGATAAAGATGAGCGATCCATACTCGCCGACGGCACGCGCGAATGAGAGAGCAAAACCGGTCAGTATTGAAGGCAGCAGCATCGGGAAGATCACCAGTTTCAGCGTCTGCCAGCGGTTGGCACCGAGACAGGTCGCCGCCTCCTCAAGTTCCACCTCGATCTCCTCAACAACCGGTTGAACAGTGCGCACGACAAACGGGAGGCCGATGAAGGTCATTGCCAGCACGATGCCGAGCGGCGTGAACGCAACCTTTATGCCGAGCGGTTCAAGGTAGCGCCCCACCCAGCCGTTGGGGGAGTAGATGGTCGCCAGGGTAATGCCGGCAACGGCGGTCGGCAGGGCAAAGGGGAGATCAACAAGAGCGTCAATGAACCGCCGTCCGGGAAAGCGGTAGCGGACCAGCACCCAGGCGACCAGCACACCGAATACTGCGTTGATGACTGCAGCGATTATGGCCGCACCAAAGGTCACTTTGTAGGAGGCCATCACGCGCGGCGCCGTAACGGTGGCGAGAAATTCTCCCCAGGTCAGTCCCATTGTTCTGAATACCAGAGCCGAAAGCGGAATCAGCACGATCAGACTGAGGTAGAAGACCGTGAAGCCGAGGGTTGGCCCAAAACCGGGGAGGACGTTATTGTGGCGCTTAAAAAATTGCATGCTATTTTCCCGCTGCGTAGATCTGGTCAAAGGTGCCACCATCGGCAAAGTGTGTTTTCTGTGCTTTCTGCCAACCGCCAAAGGCCTTGTCGTCAATTTTGTAGAGCTTGACTTTGGCCAGTTTGGTCGGAATCTTGCTGTTTATCGGGCGATAGTAGTGCCTGGCAGCAATTTTCTGTCCTTCATCGCTGTAGAGGTAGTTTAAATACGCCTCAGCCACTTTGCGGGTACCGTGTTTGTCGGCAACCTTATCAATGACGGTTACCGGTGGCTCGGCCAATATGCTTTCCGACGGAGTGACAACATCAAACTTATCCGGCCCCAGTTCGTTGATGGCGAGATATGCTTCGTTCTCCCAGGCCAGCAGGACATCGCCGATTCCTCGCTGTACAAAGGTGTTCGTTGAGCCACGGGCACCGGAATCAAGTACCGGAACATTTTTGAGGAGCTTTGAGACAAATTCTTTTGCTTTGGCTTCGTTACCACCCGGCTGATGAAGCGCAAAGGCCCAGGCAGCGAGGTAATTCCAGCGGGCACCGCCGGATGTTTTGGGATTCGGGGTAATAACAGCGACACCCGGCTTGATCAGGTCATCCCAGTTTTTAATCTTCCTGGGGTTTCCCTTGCGCACGAGGAATACGATGGTTGATGTGTACGGTGAGCTGTTGTGGGGCAGCTCTTTCTGCCACCCCGGCTTGATCAGTCCCTTTTCGGCGATGGCGTCTATGTCAAAGGCAAGGGCCAACGTAACAACATCAGCCTCAAGGCCATCAATAACCGACCGTGCCTGTTTCCCGGAACCGCCGTGTGATTGCTTAACCGTAACAGTATCCCCGGTTTTCCCTTTCCAGTATGCCGCAAAGGACTTGTTGAAGTCCGAGTAGAGTTCACGGGTCGGGTCGTAGGATACGTTGAGCAGGGTAATGTCGGCTGCAAGGGCGGCTGTTGATACGGATAATGTCAGAACCAGTGCAGTGAGGGTTGTTGTGATGATCTTTGTGTTCATGTTCTTTTCCTTTATTTTAAATCCATAGTTTTTGTAGATATTTGTTTGAAAAAAAAGCAGCGGGATCTAACGATTTATTTTTCGTCTGTTCTTCGACAGGTCAGACCATTGTATTTTTTCTGCATCAGAATCCTCCACAACAAAAATGTTTTCAGATAATGCCGCAACGAACCAGAGCTGTCAAGATTTATTTTATTTATCTATAGATTTTATATTTATTAGTGCGTCCTCTGGAACAAGCTTACATTCTCTAATGTCCTCCCGCAAAAACCCCTCATCGCTATTCAGGACAGCATTTAACAGGTTCTTCCCTGTCATTCGCCCGCCATGTTCGGCTTCTGTTTATAGACAATGGCGCTGCTCAGCAGTTGTCAAAGAGCCGCTGCGAAAATCCCGGCGCCACGGTTGGCGATGATGACCATCTGCAGCAACTCAGGGCGCTCTTTGCGCTCCTCTACGGTAAGCTTTTTCATGTTTGAGAATACCTTGTCGAAATGAATCGCCGTCAATACAATTTGTACCCGCCTGCCCGTGACAACTCAACAGGAAGCTTCGCCGCCTGCCAGTCGGCAAAGAGCATCTGCACAATATTCGGATAAGCCAGTTTCTGCAGTTTGCGATAGGCATTGTAGCTGCGCCCGCCGGAATTGCAGTAGACAACAATCTGCTTGTTCTTATCCAGCACGCCCGAGCCGGCAGCAAAGACTTCAACGGGGATGTTGATCGCACCCGGCACATGCCCTTCGGCAAACTCCGTGGCATCACGCACATCAACAACCGTCAGAGTTGTCGGTGCACTGTCCAGCAGCGCCTTGACAACCACCGGTTTGATCATGCTGGTCTTCACGGTTTTATTGTATTCCGGTCCGGTATAGATGGAGTACCCCTTTTCTTCCCAGACCGGCATACCGTCAGCATAGACAGACACGTCTTTGTAGCCGTTATCTATGGCTATCTTCGCCGACTTGCCGCTCTTACCGCATTTCACTCCGTTGCAATAGAATACCAGCCTGGCTTCTTTTGCCGCCGGGAGCAGCGTGGCGTCCTTCTCAAGTTTTGCCAGCGGAATGCTGAGAGCGCTTTTGATGTGGACTTCCTGATATTCTTCGGCACTCCGGGCATCAATAACAACCAGACCGGTTGTTTCCTGATCAATCAGTGCTTTGAGCTCCTCACTGGTAACGACTTTGAAGGGATCTTTGCCTTTCTCTGCAGCAACAGCAAACGAGCACCACATACTCATAGCCAACATCACGGCACATCCGTAATGAAACAGTTTCATAATAACGTCTCCTATGTTTTTCGTTGATGAGTTAAACCACTATAATTATTAATTTTACGACCTATTTGCCGTATACCGATTTCATTACAATCTCTACTTTTGTACCAGGTGGCGGCATTTTGTTCCAATCGAAACGGAAGTAATTTTTGGTTTCTTTCAGCGGGAGCGAGTTATCAGCAATAATGCCGCCATTACAACCTGACGGGCAGACAATGCAGCCGGATGCAAAGTTGATCGCTTCTGCGGTGCCATGGTACACAAAATGCGGCGTATAGGGCTTGATAACATCTTTGCCGTCAACCGTAATCTTTTCCTCGATCAAATCTTCAATAGCAACATTCACCATTTTTCCGTCCTTTTTCCAGCGGACAGAAACAAGCAACGGATCACCATCAAGATAATCATCTTTCTGAGTAGTAGACTTCAGTCCAGAGCGTTCTTTTACCTCCGTCATCGGAATCTGGCGGCGTGATTTAATTCCCACCGATTTAATGGATTTATCAATTTCAGTGCGGTTCACTTCGGTGGAAAATATGAAAAAAGGTGCCATTTTCCCGTCCTTTGATCCGAAGAACGCCTGGAAGCGTCTGCCCCAATCGCAGACTGATGGTTGGGAACAGTCTTTTAGTACCGTTGAGGTGACGCGCACCTCGCTTGACTTCTGATCAACCGTCATGGTGTCGCTTGCCGATTTAACCGTTGTTACAGCAGTTGGTTTCTGCTTGGCAGCAGCAACCGGAAATGCAAGAGAGAGACAGAGTGAAGCGAGCAGCAGTGAACGAAGTACAAATGTGACCATGTGAAACCTCCGGTAATTTATTGTGTTACAACAGACATGAGAATACGGACGGCAAGTGCGGCCGCGATAATAGACAATTGACGGATCGGCGGTACACGCAGCACCCCGATCAAGAGGCCGCACGGCAGCAGCGGGACAGCCGGAATTGCGGTCAGCACAGCGGTCGACCACATGGCCAAAGGAGATGAGGGAGTCAACGGCTCGACACCTTTTTGCCGGTTGTAGAGCGGCAGCAGATCACCCAGCAGCATTCGGCCACATGCGACCGCCAAGCCGGTGGCAACAAGAGCGGCACTTCCTGAATAGAGAAGCCCTGTTGCAGTACCGAAAGCTGAATTAAACGCGGCAACAGAGTTCAAAGATGAAAATGGAAATGCAAATGTCTGCATTGCCTGACTGAGCAGTGCAATCCCGGCGCCCCTCACATTGGACATTGGCCGCAGATATTCGATGAACCCGGCCAGGTCGGCATCCCTGAGACGACTTGCAATAAAAAGCAGATTGAATTCGAAGGTATACAGATAGGCATCGAGCGCCCAGAAAAACTTCCGGATCAGGGCATAGACAGCCAGAGAGAGCATACCGAGTGACCCAATAACAAGCGCTTTTTGCTGTAAACTGTTCTTCAGGCTCCAGGGCCTCGCCGGCCGCAGTTCCTGTTTTTCGCGGTTCTTGTACCATCGAGCCAGCTTCGGCATGGTGGAAACAGCAACGATCAATATGATCCCGATAAAAAACTCGCGGGAGACCTTTCCCTTGAGCAGTCCCAGCAATGAACTGGAAAAGGTAATAAAGGCAATTGTGCCTGGCAGCATGAAAATAAAAGTAGCGATGGCATAGTGCAGAAACGGGATTTTGGTCAGTCCGAAAGCAAAATTAAGCAGATTGAAGGGGAACAGCGGGATCAGCCGGGTAAACGCGACCGCCTTCCAGCCGTTTTGGGCGGTCTCGCTGTCAAGCTTGCTCCAGCGCGATCCTACAAGGCGGCGCTCCACCCAACCCCGGGCGGCATAACGGGCAAACAGAAAAGCCACACAGGCCCCCAGTGTCGCGCCTACAATGGTATAAACGACTCCCCAGATCGGCCCGAAGACGGTTGCTCCCGCTATGCTGATTGGCAAACCGGGCAGCATCAGCGCGGGAGCAATCGTGTAGAACGCGATGTAAATCAGTGGTGCAATAACACCAAAGCTCGCAAAGAGTGCCCGCAGTTTATCAGGCTCAAGATACTGACCGACGCCACTGGCACGAACCAGAAATATGATAGCTATCATGGACGAGAGGAACAGCAGCGGCCGGAGTATTCCGGAGCCGGTACCGCTCAATACGATCCTCTCTCTAGTAATGAGTGCCGGAACTATTTTCTTGAAGCGGGATTTAAGCCGCAAACGATTGAGATAAGTCATTGGACCTGATGATGGTTTCGGTGTGTTGAAAATGACATCGAGTACGTGGTTGACTTTCAGGCGCTTGCCAAGGTAATTGGCACATCCGGCACAGTATGTAATAACCTCGCGGCCAGCCGCTTCTCCGACACGACGCTCGCCCCAGCCATCCGCCAGATGCGGAGCCAGTGCCCCGACCGTTCCCCCTTCACCGCAGCAAAGCGCTGACCTGCGTGTATGCGGCATCTCCTCAATCACGCGACCGGACCCGACAATCAGCGAGCGTGCTGCTCTCTGCGGTGCGGAAGAGAAGCGAACCACGCAGGGGTCGTGAATTGTTACGGTGGCCGGGTGAGTTTCCTCATCATGAACCGGCAGCGTCTCGGCAAGTGTTTCGTACACCGTTTCCGTCTTAAGCCGGGGGGCGTATTCAGAAAATAGTTTGTAGCAATTGGGGCAGGCAACGAGAATCCGTTGCACTCCGTTGGCTTCCAACCATACCGCCATCTCGCCGAACATTTCCTGGAAAAACTGCTGCCGACCCAGGTCGTGAGAAGGCTTGCTGCAGCAATCCATTACCAGGCCAAGAGCAGGAATTGCTTCCTTCAACTTCTCATAGACCGCCAGAGTCGCTGCGGGTCGCGTGCCGGGGAGAGCGCATCCCGGAAAGAAAACTGTCGTACACCCCACCGGTAGCCCATACCAACTGAAGCGCCGTGACATCCCGGTCCGTTCGTAGCCGATAAGCCCCTTGTGTTCGGGGAAGTTACCATGGCCACGCTCCACAGCTTCTCGGCGCATTTCCAGAAAGAGCGTATGCGGGTAGAGACCTTCCGGACAGACGGCGCTGCAGAGTCCACAGAGGCTGCACTCAAAGCAGACGACATTTTTTTTCGGATCATCAGAGTCATAAGAGCGGATAATTTCGCGCGGCGAGCCGTACAGCTTTAAGAATCCGCACTCACTTACGCAGACACCGCAACCGGTGCATCCGCCAATTTCATCTGCCAGCATCTCCTTCAATGCCGGACGCAGCTCCCTGGTGTCACTCAAAGGCACACTCATTGAGATACGCCCTGCAGCGATGATGGTTTGCAGCAATCACAGGCAGTCTTTTTAGCGGCCGCTTCCATGCCCCCCTCCAGCAGCATAACCCGTGAACGCTTCACGCCACCGCGCACAAGCAGTTCTGTCGCCTGAAGAGCGTCATCACCACCGTTTGCGCTTACCACAACAACCTTGCCTTTGGCAGATCGCAGCCGGGCGGCGATTTTCTTCAGACGGAGCGGATCGTTGCCGGAAGCAAGCGAATCCGAGTAATTGTGTTCCCGGAAACCTTCCGGACTCTGGATATCAACTATCGAAAGCTTCTGCTTCGCTTTGATCCATGACGAAAGTTCGTTATGACAAACTGTTGGAACCTGGCCTGCACAAAGGATGAAAGGAATAAAAATCAAGATCAATATAACTATATGCCTCACAAAGCAGCCCCTTTGTTTGTTGAGTTAACAGATTGCTCAGTCCGCGAACCGGAATATTACTTGCCACCTACCGTAAACTCCTTATCCCCGTTTGCTGAAATGTACGGTAAAAAGGTTAACCAATTGCTCATTTAAAGTGGTATTCTTATACTAATTTACGCGTAAGTCAAATTGATATATTCGATATTTTCGATGACTTGAATTGGTTTTTACGATACTATCTCCGCATGAATATCAAACAGCTTGAAATTTTCGTAACCATCGCCACGTCCGGCAGCTTTTCAAAAGGCGCTGAGGCGGCCTGCATTACCCAATCGACCGCCAGCCAGCATATTGCGACGCTGGAGGATCTCTGCGGAGTCCGGCTGCTCGATCGTACCGGACGGGGAGCTGTGCCGACCGATGCGGGGAAAGTCATGCTCGCCCACGCACAGCAGGTTCTCAAGTCGCTCAAAAAGACTGAACAGGCCATGCTGCAGTTCCGTCAGGCTGATGGTGTCGAACTCTGCGTCGGTGGCAGCTCGATTCCCGGCACATACCTGCTGCCAAAAGCGATTGCGGCGCTCCGTGTCAGTGATCCGGGAATTACCGTAAAGGCTGAGATCGGTGACAGTAAAGAGATTCTTGAAAAACTGCTTGAAGAACAGATCGAGATCGGGATCGTCGGATCGACGGCAGATGATAAGCTGTTCACATCGGAAGCTCTCGGCCACGATGTAATTCTCATGGTCGCTCGAAAAGGCCACGGTTGGTGTAACCGTGCGGAAGTTCCGCTGGAAGAGCTCCTCTCAGAACCGGTAATCATGCGTGAAAAAGGCTCCGGAACCAATGATGTTGTCGATGCCGCGCTCAGGCAGTATGGCATCAAAACAGGTGACTTGAAGGTGTGTACAACCATATCGAGCAGCGAAGCGATACGGCAGGCGGTATTAGCGGGTTGTGGTGTGGCGTTTATTTCTGAAATGGCTGTTCGTGAAGAGCTGAAGAGCGGGGAGCTGGTGGCGATTAATCTGGCAGGACTGGCTATAACCCGCAGTTTTTATCTGGTATCCAGAAAAGGAAGGACTCTTTCTCCCGCAGCGGCAGCATTTTCACTCACGGTGCGAAAGGAAAACGTATGACGTACGACTTTATCGTGATCGGCGCCGGAATAATCGGCGTATCAACCGCCTGGCAGCTGCAGCGGGCTTTTCCCGGCAGTTCGGTACTGATAGTGGAGAAAGAGTCACGCCCGGCCTGCCATCAGACCGGGCGCAACTCCGGTGTTATCCACGCTGGCGTTTATTATACGCCGGGAAGCCTGAAAGCGCGGTTCTGCAAGGAAGGGAATATCGCAACGAAACAATTTTGCAGCGATCACGGCATCAGGTTTGAGCAGTGCGGCAAACTGCTGGTGGCGACTAACGAACAGGAGCAGGGGCGAATGGCAGCGCTGGTAACCCGTTGTGCCGAGAACGAAATACCGGTTGAACAGCTTTCTGCCAGGCAGTTGAAAGAATGTGAACCGAATATTTCCGGAGTCGGTGCGCTGCTGGTACCGTCTACCGGCATTGTCAGCTACAGCGAAATTACCCAAAAAATGGCCGAACTGGTGGCGCAAGGTGGCGGCGAGGTCCGCTATAACTGCAGAGTTGAGGCCATACAGGAACAGCCGGACCAAATTACCGTGGCTACCTCCAGCGGCAGTTTTTCCGGGCGTTATCTGGTGGCCTGCGCCGGGGTCATGGCTGACCGGATCGTCACAATGATGGGACTTGCACCGGAGTTTAAAATTATTCCCTTTCGCGGTGATTACTTTCTGCTGGCGGAAAAGCATAACCGGATCGTCAATCACCTGATCTACCCGATCCCTGATCCGGAACTTCCCTTCCTCGGTGTGCATCTCACCCGCATGATCGACGGGACGGTCACCGTTGGGCCCAATGCGGTCCTCGCCTTCAAGCGCGAAGGGTATGGCAGGTTCGATTTCAGCCTGAGCGACACGGTCGAGATGCTTACCTATCCCGGGCTGCTCAAGGTTCTCTATAAGAATTTTTCCGTGAGCCTTGTTGAGTTGAAAAACGCGCTGTACAAAGGGGGATATCTGGAGCTGGTGCGCAAATACTGCCCCTCTCTTTCCGTTGATGATCTGCGCGACTTTCCCGCCGGTATCCGAGCGCAGGCGGTCAGCAGAGACGGCACACTGGTACACGATTTCCTGTTTGTTACCGGCAGGCGTGCTCTGGCGGTCTGCAACGCGCCTTCACCGGCGGCAACGTCAGCAATTCCGATCGGTGGCTATATTGTGGAGAAAGTCAGGAAGCTGGTGAAGGGGTAATCCTGGTGAGTAGGTTGTGCGTGGCTGATGAAACCGAAATTTCATTCAAGGAGCTTCAAACAATATACCAGCTCTTACTGGCTGAGAACCGGTTTTTGAAAGCAGAACCCACCACAAATATCTCCAATGCATTTTTCGACGAAAGTGTCATTAAAAATCATTTATTCCTAAAATGATTTGCTTTTCGGCGCTTGCGCAAGTATTGTAGTACTAAATCAAGTACTAAAAGGAGTCTGGACATGAACGCCATACCAGCCCAGGAGATCAAGCGGCGTGGAATTGCTGCGGTAGATGACATCATCGCCATTGGAGATGTTCACATAATTCGGAACAATCAGCCTCAATATGTAGTCGTCTCCGAGGTTCGTTATCAGGAGCTTGTTGTCGCAGAACAGGAAGCTTATTACGCCAGAGTCCGGGCATCTTTGGAGGATGTCAAAGAGGGACGGGTTAAAAGGGGTACGGCAAACGACCTGATTAAAGAACTTAAGCTGGAAGGTTAGCGCATGTACACCCTCGTCTGGAGTGCGGGCTTCACCCGCTCTGCTGAAAAATTCATCAAACACCACCCCGTGCTGAAGAATAAGTTCGTTTCAGTACTTCGAGATCTGGAAAACAATCCATTTCAACCACGCCTGAAGTATCACCAGCTTGGTGGAAATCTCAAAGATATTCAGGCCGTCAGCATTACCTACAGTTATCGAATCACGCTTACCATTATCGTTACTGACAGAGAAATTATTTTGCTTGATGTTGGCAGTCATGATGAGGTTTATCGATAAGATAGTTTGCGGTGAAAGCAGAGGGTTATGAGCAAACGAAAATCCAGCAGGAAACAGCGTATCCCGAAAAAATTTGATCCGCTCATTGCAAAACTTCCTGAAGACGTTAGAGAAAAACGCCCTTTGAAGTTTGAGCATCGTGACGAACATAAAATGTCCGTAGTACTGCTTGATTTTATGGAGCCACTTCTCGAATACGGGGAATCTGATGATGAGCTGAACAATCTGCTGAAGCTGACAACAACAGCATGGAACGCGGCTCTGTTCCCGCCAGATGAGCTTGCAAAGTGCGTAGACGAGATGTTTGCAAATATTCCTTTTTGGCAACGCTGGCGTATGAAAGCTGCGTTTATGAAAATGGTGCGGAGAAAGCAGGAACTGTTTGCCGACAACAGGCGCATGATCATTGACTATCAATTGAGAAGTACCAAGGATGGGCCGCGTGTATCGGTAGTTTCAACTCCTGCTGAATGAGTTTGATCAAACCTGAATTGAGAGTATCAAGTTTGAAGAGTATTCAGATTCACAATTGTCAGAACTTCCGTCTTGTGGCGATTAATGGTAATGTGCGTTGTGCATAGCCGACCGGCAACGTCGGCGAGCAGGTCGCGCCTTTAAGAAAGCGCCGTGAAGGGGTAGCAGCCAAGAAAGAAACTGATAGCCGGGTATCCCGAAAGAAATATTAGTGAACCCGGCATTTCCTGGCTTTCTTAAAGTCGGGAAAACCACGAAACAGCCAGAAACTAGGGCACGGGAACTGTCATCCGGTTCTGGCGTTCCCGCCTCTTACGCAGTAGCATGGGATGAACTGGTTACAGATTGCGATCATGTTGAAAAAATGATCCACCGCCATCTTGCTCATACTAGGTCCAGAAAAGACAGAGATTTTTTTGCCGTCCCCTTGAAAACTGCAGTATCCATTGTGCTAAAAATCGTCGCACCTTCCTCTTTTGAAGTTGATGAACCAACCCAATCAATAGCTACCCTTTACCAGTGACAGGTGTGGGAATAACAACCGAATGAAAGGAACAAACAGCCATGCCGCACATACACCCGATTTCTGATCTTAAAAACAACCTGAATCACCTCACCGCTGTGTGCCGAAATGAACATGAGCCGGTGTACCTCACTCGAAGAGGGCACGGAGAGCTTGTACTTTTGGGGGTTGAGGAGTACGAAAAACTGCTCTCAAAACTGAAAACCACAGAAGATGAGGATGCTGAAATCGAGGCTCTGTGGGTGGCCGAGATAGAGGAACGTTACCAATCCATAAAAGATGGCACTGTTACCTGCATACCTGCTGATGACGCTATGCGCCAGGCACGTGAGCGGATACGGCGATGAAACCGGTTGAATACTGGCAATTTTTTCCAGAGCGGGGGCTTATGGGCGATACAAACAATTTCTCGTGGAAATCAGTCTGCTTGAGGAATGGTATGCCTTTGAAAATGGCCGGACAAAAGAAGCTCTTTTGGAATGGTGCGCCGAAAACGGACTGGTTCTGGAGTCAGAAAGCCGGTAAGTCGCATTAAGACACCTCCCGTATATTGTCGAGCAAGTAAGGAAGTGTGTGGTGGAATCAGTAACGGAGAACCTTGGCAAGAAAATTAACGAGCAACGGACTGCGCGGATTTCTGAACAGATCCCCCGAATCTCCGGCCTCCTGCACCTCACCGGAGGCTATAAACAGGCACTGGTCGGATACTTCCCGGGCAAAGCCCATATTGTGCGTGACGATGATCAGATCACGCCCTTCCCCACGCAGCTCAGCAATGAAATCAAGCACCTCTGCTGTCATCTCCGGATCAAGAGCGGAGGTCGGTTCATCGAAAAGAAGAAAGCGCGGCTTGATGGCGATGGCACGCACGATTGCCACCCGCTGCTGCTGTCCCCCTGAGAGTTCTGCCGGTCGCCGCTGCGCGTGTCCGGCCAACTGGAAGCGTTCAAACAGTGCTCCCGCCGTATCGCGAGCCTCGCGTTCCGGGAGTCCATGCACCTTCACCAGCGGCAGCACCACATTTTCCAGCGCAGTCAGATGCGGAAACAGGTTGTACGCCTGGAAGACCGTCCCGATGGTGCGGCGATGCGCCAATAGCGCCTCTTCGTGTACTTCAAGGCGCTGGCCGTTGATACTGAGATGACCCTTTTCCGGGATTTCCAGACCGGCGATGATTCTCAGCAACGTGGTCTTGCCGCCGCCGGAAGGGCCGATGATCGCCAGTGACTGAAACTCGGGAACCGCCAGCGTGATATCAAGCAGCGCCTGATGCTCCCCGAACTGTTTGCCGACTCCGCAGAATTCAAGTCGCATAGTGGAATTTTCGCTCCAGGGCACGACTTATCAGTGAAACGGGCAGCGTCAGCAGCAGGTACCCGACCGCAAGCGGCAGATAGCTTTCCAGGGTACTGTAGGTGAAGGCGTTTACTTCCTGGGCGTTCAGGGTAAATTCACTGACGGCAATGATCGACAGCAGCGATGAATCTTTGATAATTGAGGCAAACTGGCCGGTGAGGGGGGGAATGAGCTGCCGCAGCACCTGGGGAAAGATAACATATCGGTATGTTTGCACTTTGGTCAAACCGATGGCACGGGCAGATTCCAGCTGGGAGTCATGGATGCTTTCAATGCCGGAGCGGATCATTTCGGCCAGATAGGCACCGGCAAACAGGGAAAGAGTTATTATCCCAACCACATAGCGGTTTTCAACACCAAAGGCATTGGCCACAACGTAGAACAGAATCAAAATTTGAACAAGCAGTGGTGTGCCGCGAATTGCTTCGACATACAGAACCGCTGTATAGCGCAGAGGTAGAAATGCCGATCGCCGGGCCAGCGCCGTCACGAGCCCGATGACGAGACTTACCGCCAGTGAGGCTGCGGAAATAATAACCGTCATCAGCCATCCCTGGAGAAACTTTTGTCGATACTGCCAGATGGCGCCCCAGTTCCAGCCATACTGCAACTGACTGAAGGCAAAACTGAAGATGGCGGTCGTCACGAGCAACACCAGACACCAGGATAAAACTCGGGCAGCGGCTGCTACCGGCTGCCCGAATGTATGAGTAGTAAACTGTTGCAAGGATAATCTCCGCTCCGGTGCTTACAGAAAAAAGGAGTAGCCAAGCCGCTTGAACTCATCCTTCATCTCTTTCAGATAGCGATCACCCAACTGCTCAAAACCACCTTTGCCCCGATACTCTTTGATAAAGGTGTTGACTTTGTTCTTGAGTGCATCATTGCCTTTGCGAATACCGACCGCCCAGGATTCCTTCTGAAACGGCTCCAGTATCGCTCTCGTAGTAGCCTTGTTACGCTGCCAGTTCTGGTAGGTCGACATCTGGTCGTAAATGAAGGCGTCAGCTTTACCTTGCGACACTTCGAGAACCGCTGCCGACTCCTTATCCAGCACCAGTATCTGAGCCTTCTTCAATCGGGTTGTTGCATAAATGTGCCCGGTGGTCCCTTTTTTTACCGCCACCTTGACTCCGGCTTTATCAAGATCGGCAATAGTTTGTGCTGCCGAATCCTTCCGCAGGAGGAGACAGAGCCCGGTCGTGAGGTACGGATCGGAAAAATCGATTGACGTTGCCCGTTCAGCCGTCGCCGTCATCGATGAAATAACCACATCGACCTTGCCGGTTTTAAGCGCCGGGATCAGTCCGTCAAAGGCGGTATTCTGGATAACAACCGGGCGCCCCAGGCTTTTTGCCAGTTCAGTGGCGATATCAACACTGACGCCGGAAGGCTTGCCGGCCGTGTCGGTCATTTCAAAAGGTGGGTAGGCAAGTTCCATCCCGACGATCAGCGGCTTGACCGGTTCTGCTGCAGGGGCACTGGTGCTGAGCATCAGCAGTGCGGCGACAGTCAGCAAAAAAAATGCGGCGCGTACTTTCATACTGGGCTCCTTGATTAAAACTTGAAATTACTTTATGTGGCGCAGTGTTTCAACAAGCTCTTCCTGGGTCAAATTTTCCTCTATTTTCACCCCTAAACCGGAAGTCCGGCGACGATACAGGTCAAAGCGCGGTGTTTTTTCTTCTCCGGCAGCAGCTGTCAGGCGCGCAGTAACGATACCGACATCAGCCAGCTGTGGCTGACTGCAGGAGTTGGCGCAGCCGGACAGTGCCCAGCTCAGTTTTTTCCCCGCAGTGCTGATATGCGCCAGCAGCGTCCCGGCAACATCTCTCGTTGCGGCCAGCCCCATCAGGCACTCATGGTTGCCGGGGCAGACGCGAAACGTAACTCCGGGACTTGCTGCATCCAGGCCGAGAGAGTGCTGCAGCCCGTTCAGTTCGTCAGCGGCATCGTGACCCGGCTCAAGCAGCAGGGCGATATCCTGATCTGCCGTCACCATCAGCACGCCGTCGGCAAGTCGCTCAGCGGCGTCAGCTATCCTGGAGAATTGCATTGCGGTCAGTTTCCCGGCAAACACCGGCAGTTCGAGACGCTGCCGCTCGCAGCTTGACGGCACAAGGTGCTCCGGCAGACCGCTGACACCCGGTATTTCTTCACTGTATGATGGTTCGGCTTCGATTAGTTCGCGCAGTTTTAATTCGCCGAACTCTTTGGCTAAAAATTTAAGCCGTTTCGGTGGCGGCGCGTGGGTAGTGTACACGGTGATAATCGCCTCTATGATCGGAATAAGCCGTGCTTCGGGTACCCGCTCGAGGAAGAGAAACCCTGGGCGCGGCTCCCGGCCGAGCCCGCCGGCGATCCAGATATCAAAACAGGCTCGACCATCTTCATTCCCTGTCAGTACCAACCCGACGTCCTGAATCAGGTGCCTGCCACCGACGGCATCGGCCTCAATGCCGATTTTGAATTTCTTCGGCAGCCGCTCGAAACGAGGGTTTCCGGTAAAGTGACGATGCAGGCGGCGGGCGAGAGTTTCAAGCTGAGGAAATGCCTGCGCTCCCTGGCTAGCGCAGGTAATGCCGCGCACCGCACCACCGCAGGCGCCGCGCGCTGTCAGGCCGACCATCGCCAACTCGCGCTTGACCAGTGGCAGGTCATCCTCTTTCAACCAATGAATCTCGATGCTGCCCCTGGTGGTCAGGTGAATTGTGCCTCTGCCGAAGCGCGTCGAGACCGCCGCTACGGCACGGACCTGGCTTGAAGAGATAACCCCCGCTGCAAGCTTGACGCGCTGCATGTAAAAACCGTCCTGCCGCTGTTTGTAGACCCCGTCAAGTCGATATCCTGCTCCGGCTGTACTCATTTGGTCAGATTCCCTCGAACAGGGCCGTTGAAAGATAGCGCTCGGCTCCATCCGGAAGAATAACGACGATGGTTTTCCCGGCAAATTCATCCAGCTGGCCAAGACGAACGGCAGCAGCAACGGCTGCACCGCAGGAGATGCCGACCAGCAGTCCCTCCTCTCTGGCCATGCGTTTGGCGTATTCGATCGCTTCGGCGCTATCCACCTGCTCGACCCGATCAACGACGGAGAGGTCGAGCGTCTCCGGGATAAATCCTGCGCCAATGCCCTGAATTTTGTGCGGGGCTGGTTGAATAGGCAGGCCGGCGAGATGTTGGCTGATGACCGGACTCTCTTTTGGCTCTACCGCAACGGAGATGATATTTTTACCTTTGGTCTTTTTGATGTAGCGCGAAATTCCGGTGATGGTTCCCCCGGTGCCGACGCCGGAGACCAGCACATCGATAGCTCCATCTGTGTCATTCCATATTTCCGGGCCGGTGGTCTTCTCATGGATTTCGGGGTTGGCCGGGTTTTTAAACTGTTGCGGCAGGAAATATTTTTCCGGCTCGGCGGCTGCCATCTCTTCGGCACGGCTGATGGCGCCTTTCATACCCTCCGCTCCGGGAGTTAAAATCAGGTTTGCCCCCAATGCAGCTAACACCCGACGCCGCTCAATGCTCATCGTTTCCGGCATCGTCAGCGTCAGCTTGTAGCCGCGAGCCGCCGCAACGTAGGCAAGAGCAATACCGGTATTTCCGGACGTCGGTTCGATGATTTCAACGCCCGGCTTCAAAACACCACGCTTCTCGGCATCCCAGATCATGTTGGCTCCGATGCGGCATTTTACCGAATAGGCAGGATTTCTGCCCTCTACTTTGGCCAGAATAATCGCCTTTGAGTTACCAACAATGTTGTTTAATTTCACCAGTGGTGTGTTGCCAATCGACTGCGAGTTGTCTGCATAGATCTTGCTCATTCTTTTTCTCCTTTCATGGTGGCCATACTCTATAGACGAAGTAGGCATTCGCTGCAAAAAATTTTAAATACAGTAGTCCATTATTTTAGCTTTGTGCTGACGGGCAGATTCACTTCTTTCGACCATATCGGCAAGTGTTGTCGATTCCAGCACGGAGTCTATAGCTTTTTTAACATCGCCCATAACCAGCCGAATACCGCAGCAGGCGGGATCGCCACACTCCTCACACACGGCCTTGACATTGTCGTTCAGGCATTCGACGAGAGCAAAGCCCCCTTCCAGAATACTGACGACCTTGCCAATAGTGATACTCGCAGCCGGCAGGGCCAGCATATAGCCTCCACCTTTACCGATCTTGCTCTTCAGTACACCCCCTTTTCTCAAGGCCACCAGAATGGCCTCAAGAAATTTACGGGGGATGTTTTCTTCTTTCGCCAACTCAGAAATAAGAATCGGTTCACCGGTGGAATGTTCGGCAAGATACCCAAGCGCCTGGAGCGCGTATTTAGTCTTTTTAGAAATCATAGTCTAGTAAAACTATAGTTATTGTAAAACATGCCGCTTGTCAAGAATAAAAGTAACTACCCAGGTCAAAGGATTAAATCCCCTCTAGCGGTAGAGTAGGAAGCAGGCCACTGCAACCGTAGGTTTGGCTTATCCGTATCCGCCTCTTTCGTGTGGCGGTGCCTAAAGAGCCTTACCATAGTTGCCTTAACCAGCTTCCCCTCATCAAACCGTAC
>DUZS01000035.1 GCA_013349405.1 Desulfuromonadales bacterium
CCCTAACCATCCCCCGCCAGGGGGGAGGGGACTTTTTGGACTTTTGCAAGAGGCTCTCATTGTTATTTCTTTGCCGGCTCTGCCGGTTTGACCGGTTCCGGAACAGCCGCTTTATCGGCCGGTGACGGCGCCATTACCTCAAGCAGTTCGACTTCAAAGGCCAGCGTGGCGCCCGGCAGGATCATTTCACCCGAGCCGTTCTCGCCATAGGCCAGGTTCGGCGGGCAGACGAGCTTTGCCTTTCCGCCCGGCTTCATCATCTGCACCCCTTCGACCCAGCAGCTGATTACGTTGCTGAGCTTGAATTCGAGGGCCTTGCCCCGTTTATAGGAGCTGTCGAATTCAACGCCGTCGACCAGAGTGCCACGATAATTGACTTTGACAACGTCTGTCGCTTTGGGAGAGGTTCCCGTGCCTTCGAGCAGGGAATTATAAACCATGCCTGAGGTGGTCTTGACGGCGCCTTTTTCTTTTGCGGCTTTCTCAAGGAATTCCTTGCCGGCGCCGACCTGTTTTTCTCCCGCAATCTTGCGGCGTTCGCGGGCCAGTTCCTGGATTTTCGCATTGTAGGCAAGAAATTCGGCATCGATTTTCTTGCCGTTAAACGAGTCTGCGATGCCTTGCTGAACCAGTGCGACTTCAGCCGGTGTCAGATTGAACACCGAGAGTGAGCGGGCGACCGACAAGCCGATGGCATAGAAGGTTTTCTGCTCATCCACTTTCGGCAGTTCGGCGGCATAGAGAGGGGTAACAAGCAGGGACAGCACAATGAATAACAGTAATCTGAACATCGTTTTTCTCCTTTTAGATGGTGGCGTAGATAATTAAAAATAGATTAATGAGCCTCTTGTAAAATAGATTGTCTTCCCGGAAGGTTTCTGTCCGGGATCCAGTTTTTCAGATATTTACAGACTGGATTCCGGCCAAAAGCCTGCCAGAATGACAGGCTTTTGGTCTTTTACAAGAGGCTCTAATGTAAATTTTTTTGAATATAGCGTAACGGTTACGAACTGGCAAGTGGAGTTTGCTGCGTGAGTTTGCTTCTCCATTACGTCGGATCGAACGTTTTTGTAACGTTATCTTTCTGCAACCGTTCTATCTCATCCATCGGTAACCCGGTATACGTCACTATTTTTTCATTCGATTCGCCATCTCGTATCATTCTGACGGCAAACTCACGGTCTCTCTCGATCTTCCCCGTTTCAATCCCCTTCATAATCCCTTGTTCAATCCCCTTCTTAATCCCCTGTTCAATCCCCTGTTCAATCCCCTTTTCAATCCCCTTTTCAAACTCCTCCTGAATTTTATATCTGTCACCAGCATCACGAATCTGCCAGTATTCGTATATTTCAAGCTCTTCTTCACTCCAGGCGTTCATGGATGCCAGTTTATATGCTTCATTAAGCTCCGGAATATTCTCTGCGTTTTTGGGAATCATGGAAAGATTGTCGGCATTTTTTATAAAATAGAGCCATTTTTCAATGATACTCTCAAGCTCTGCTTCGCTTTTGTTAAACTTCTTGAGTTCTATAAAGTTAAATTCTATATCACGTAGCTCCTGTTTCAGAGTGTCACGGTTCAATATCAGATGCCGGGTAAGGTAGTTGTCACCATCGAAGGAATTGAAATCAAGAATCCCGATAAAGATAACCTGGTTCAGCTTTGGATAGTGTTCTCCTTTTTTGATCTGTCCGGTATATGCCTTGGCGGTATAATAAAGAGCACGTTTGTCGAAAAAATTGGTATCGCGTATCTGCATCTCAACGAGAAAGCTGATCCCACGGTTGTCCACCGCTTTGATATCCAGAATTGTTTCTTTGAGAAGCGGGATGTCTGGCGGCTGCCACGGGTTCTTAAGAGTGACATCCTTGATACGCGTATCACCTTCCAACTCAAGTAAGGCATTCAAAAAACCAATCAAGATCTCCTTGTGCTGCTCGCTGCCAAATATCTTCTTGAACGCTATATCCGTCTTGACGTCAACGAATTGCATATAATTACTCCTTCAACAAAAATCCAAAACCGACCTGTTTTAACACCTCGGCTGAGAAACTGTCGAATTCTATTATAACCGGTAATAAAATGAAAGCTATTTTGGATTTTGATTTTGATGTGCATATTGGCGGTACTTTTTTGAAGCGCATTGAATTCCTTTTGAATACCCTCTCATTGTGTGCTATTCTGCCAGACATTTGACCATCGGAGTAGCGTACTATGTTCACATCGCGTCGCGTTCTTGTCTATTTTCTGGATCTTTTCCTGATAATGGAATCCTATCTGCTGGCACAAGTGCTGGACAGGGATTTCTCCTTTGCTCTGTTCACTCCCCAGTACCTGCTCAATGTGGTTCTCGTTGTTGTCATCGCCCAGGCTCTGGTATTCGTCACATCGCCCATGTACCGCAATATCTGGGCATACGCATCAATATATGACATGGTCGAGATCATAAAAACCGTATCGATCGCCTGTATTGTCAGCGGTCTGGCGCTGTTTTTCTTTCAGCAGCGGGTGCACTTCTCCCGGGTCGTATTCCTGCTCGACTGGGGACTGCTCCTGGCACAGGTGGCGGGATCGAGGCTCTGCTGGCGGATTTACCGGGAGCGCCATTCTGTCGCACGCGGAATATTCTCCACTACCACTGCCACTGCCACTGCCACTGCCACTGCCAGCGGCCGTGCCGCCCGGCGCACGCTGATTGTGGGCGCCGGTGATGCCGGCGACATGCTGCTGCGGGAGATGAATAAACAACGCACCAGCCCCTACCGGATCATCGGTTTTATCGATGACTCCCCTGACAAGCAGCATATGCGCCTCCACGGCATTGAGGTACTTGGCACAACATGCCAGCTCCCGGAAGTTATCGCCGCTCACGCCATTGAGAAGGTTATTATTGCGGTACCATCTGCCGGGGCAGCGTTTGTGCGCGGCCTGGTGAACCGCTGTCAGGAAGCCGGGGCGAAGGTCAAGATCATTCCCGGTTTGAGCGAGATTATCAGCGGTAATGTCAAGGTAACCCATATCAGGGATGTGGCCATTGAGGATCTGCTCGGCCGGATGTCGGTTTCTCTCGATGACGCCTCTATCCGGCACTATCTGCATGGCATGCGTGTGCTGGTGAGCGGCGCCGCCGGGAGCATCGGCAGCGAGATCTGCCGCCAGGTCGCCACTTATGAGCCTGCCATGCTGGTGCTGCTGGACAGTGCCGAAACGCCGCTCTTTTTTATCGAGCAGGAGCTGACGGCACGCTTTCCTGCACTGCGTATCGTGGCGATCCTGTGCGATGTACGTACCCAGAAGCGGCTCGATCAGGTGTTCAGTGAGATCCTCCCGGAGGTGGTCTTCCATGCCGCCGCTTATAAACATGTCCCCCTGGTGGAACAGAATCAGGCAGAGGCGGTGCTGTGCAACGTCCTGGGAAGTATGAACATGGCGACAGCATCCCAGCAGTACGGGGTGCGCAATTTTGTAATGATCTCATCTGATAAGGCGGTCAACCCGACCAATGTGATGGGAACTACGAAGCGGGTGGCGGAAAAGTATATTCAGGCTCTTTCGGAAGGGAGCAGGACCAAATTTTCCACGGTGCGCTTCGGCAACGTCCTCGGCAGCAACGGCAGTGTTATCCCGATATTCATGGAGCAGATCCGCGCCGGGGGGCCCCTGACCATAACGCATCCGGAGATTACCCGCTTTTTTATGACAATTCCTGAGGCGAGTCAGCTGGTGCTGCAGTCGGCCTGTTTCGGCGAGGGTGGCGAAATTTTTGTGCTTGATATGGGGGAGCCGGTCCGGATCGTGGAGCTGGCCGAGGAGCTGGTGCGCCTGTCAGGTTTTACTCCGCACACTGATATTGAATTTGTCTACACCGGTCTCCGTCCGGGCGAAAAGCTCTACGAAGAGCTGTTTTTCCGGGGAGAAAATGTCCTTTCTACGCCACACGAAAAAATTCATGTCATGTCACCGGTCCATCAGGATTACGAGCAGCTGTGCGATCTGCTGCGCCGGCTCCTCAGCGCCGCTTCTGACAATGACACTGTCACCCTGATTGCGCTGCTGCAAGAGTTAGTCCCCGAATACACCCCGACTCCGAATAGTTAAGGATTTGTCAAATATTCAAAGTTCACAATGCCTCTGGATGGTCTCTATGACGGAGAATGAATTTAAAGACATTATCGCGTCTGGCGAAGATAGCACTCACCAGTTTAAACGTGATTTTTCAAATGCTGAGGCTCTTGCTGCCGAACTTATTGCGTTTGCCAATACTGTTGGAGGCTCGCTTTATATCGGTGTCGCTGATGATGGTTCTATTACTGGTCTGTCAGCTGAAAACGTTCGAAGGCTTAACCAACTGTTATCAAACGTAGCATCACAAAATGTACGGCCACCGCTCAACCCCATCACGAAAAATATCGTCACTAGAGATGGCTTAGTGATGATTGTGGAGGTCCAACAGGGTAACAACAAGCCATATCTTGACCTGCAAGGGCGCATCTGGGTGAAAAGCGGCGCAGACAAACGTCAGGTAACGGCGCGCGAGGAGATGCAGCGCCTCTTCCAGCAATCCGGTCTTGTTTATGCTGATGAAGTGCCTGTTGCCGCAACCAGTCTTGATGACCTCAATATTTCTGTTTTTGAAGAATATTTCGTCCGTCGTTATCGCAAGACCCTAGAGTCCACCGGGTTGCCACTGTCAAGGTTGATGCACAACCTTAACCTTGTCAGTAACGGTCTGCCAAACTTGACTGGTTTGTTGTTGTTCGGCAAGCTTCCGCAATCGAGAAAACCCGCATTCCTGGTGAAGGCAGTCGCTTTCCCAGGGACGGTCATACACGATAGCAGTTATCTGGACAGTGAGGATCTTGAAGGGACACTCCAGGAACTGTATCAACGGGGGTTGGCATTTATAAAACGCAACCTGCGCCATGTTCAGAGGGAGCAAAGTTTTAACAGTCCGGGGAGTCTGGAAGTCCCTGAAGATGTTTTTGAGGAACTGCTTGTCAATGCTCTTGTCCATCGAGACTACTTTATTATTGCCCCAATTCGCCTGTTGATCTTCTCCGATCGGGTTGAAATTATTAGCCCTGGTCATCTTCCCAACCACCTGGATACAGAACAGATCCGCTACGGTCTATCCAATCTTCGCAACCCAGCACTTGCCTCCCACGCCTTCCACCTCTTGCCATATCGTGGACTGGGGAGCGGTATTCCTCGTGCGACTGCGGCGTGGCCAGACATTGAGCTGATTGATGACCGGCGAGGCAATCAGTTTAAAGTCATTGTTCTGCGTCTTGTTATCAAAGACAGGTACATAAAGGCAGAGTCAAAGGCAGAGTCAAAGGCAGAGGCAGAGTCAAAGGCAGAGGCAGAGTCGTTGAATGAACGCATAGTCACTGTATTACACGATGGGTCACTAAGCAAATCTGAAATTGCTGAGGCTCTCGGTATGCGTGGAGTGACAGGCCACCTTAACCAGGGTATTCGTAAATTGCAGGCAGAAGGTCGTATCAGTATGACACGGCCTGACGTACCGAACAGTCGATTGCAGAAATACAGACTGAAAGACAATTTTGAATTATGAATTTTGGATTTTGAATTGAAAAGGGTGTTAGATGCGATTTTGGATGGTGGGTTTTGATTGGTGATGCAGTTATACGAAAACTGGAAGTATAGCAAAGTGGTTTGAATTCTAAGGGACTCGAAAATTGTTAAAATACCGTTATCAACTTGTAGGGGCTAAGCAAGTTTCATCTGCTTCGCCCGCCTTTGATTCGGTACCAACCCGGGTAAAGCAGGTGAAGCGTTTGCTTTACCCCTACGTTTAAAAACGGTAAATCAGAATTTTCTACATCCCTAAACAGTTTTTAGATGATATTTTTTCGGGATAATGTGCTCCGGTCTCCGTCCGGGCGAAAAGCTCTACGAAGAGCTGTTTTTCCGGGGAAAAATGTCCTTTCTACGCCACACGAAAAAAATCATGTCATGTCACCGGTCCATCAGGATTACGAGCAGCTGTGCGACCTGCTGCACAGGCTCCTCAGCGCCGCTTCTGACAATGACACTGTCACCCTGATTGCGCTGCTGCAAGAGTTAGTCCCCGAATACACCCCGACTCCGAACAATAATAACGATTAGCAATTGATTTTCTCTTTCGATGAAGATACATTTTTTCGAAAAGATTCAATGGGGATTTTATGCCGACTGTGCTAAGGTCTGGCCCATACAGGTTTTACTTCCATAGTCATGAAACAACGGAACCGCCTCATATCCACATTGATCGTGACGACCAGACAACAAAATTCTGGATAGCACCTGTCGCCCTGGCTTCAAGTATTGGCTTCTCCCCACGGGAGTTGCGTTCGATACAACTTTTGGTAATTGAACACCGAATAACCTTACTGGAGGCATGGAATGGGTATTTTGGCGCTTAAAGCAGATGAGCGGGTTAGAAACATCCATATTGATGCAGACGTTATTGCTGTTGATCTTATGGACGGCAGAAGCATATCAGTACCGCTTGTCTGGTATCCCCGGCTGGCCAATGCATCACAGAAAGCCCGTGAAAACTGGCAGACCAGTGGCGGTGGGTATGGCATCCATTGGCCTGAAATTGACGAAGACTTGAGCACTGAAGGGCTCTTACGCGGGGCTCCTGCGCCCAGATAGGAACTACATGATAAAACGGCAGACAACCATCAACCAGATATTCAAAGTAAGCGGAATCGGTCTGCACAGCGGCAAGGAGGTTACTCTCGAATTTCTCCCCCGGCGCGAATTCGGTATTGCGTTTGTGTATAATGGTCAGATTATCCCCGCCCGTTACGACATGGTTGGTGACACACGGCTTTCGACACAGATCAGCCGTGACGGCATCGCTGTTTCGACTATTGAGCACCTGATGGCGGCACTCTATTTTTCTGGAATCACTAACTGTCTGGTCTATATCGATGGCCCGGAGGTGCCGATTCTGGATGGTTCGGCCTGGGAGTTTTATCAGCGGATGTGGAAGGCAGGGGTCTATGAATTTCCTGAAGCGGGGGTGTATTTGAAAGTACTTCGTCCGGTGGAAGTACACCATAATGATTCCTGGGTTACGGTTAAGCCGCTCAATACGCTGGAAATTACCATGTCAATCGAGTTTCGCCCGCCGGTCGGGAAACAGAAAAAACGGCTGGTGGACGTGGAAAATGCCTTTGCCATCATAAATTCGCGGACCTTTGTCCTTGAGGAAGAGATTGAAGCCATTAAAAAAGTCGGCCTGGCCAGAGGCGGGTCGCTTGACAATGCTGTTGTCATCGGAAGCAACGAAATTATTAATCCGATGGGTCTCCGCTATAAAAAAGAGCTGGTTAACCACAAGATTCTTGACTTGATTGGCGATTTCTACACCAGCGGCTATCGGATCCTCGGCAAGGTTGAAGCGAACAAGACGGGACATTACGTCAATAATCTCCTGCTCAGGGAACTCTTTTCCGACCCCCTCAACTACCGCATCTACTGACCCAGAATCACCTCACCGGTATCGGTAAACAGTTTTACCGGTAATTGGAACGCCCTGATAAAGATATGCAGCAGTCCCCTGCCCATCGATTTCACCGGAATGGCGCTGACCTGGGGGTTCGACCATTTTCCCTTCGCCTCGAAGTATGCGGTCAGTAAATCCTTATCCTTGCCGGTCAGCAGCCACCCGACGATCGGGATGCGGTTGATGATCTTGTCCACCGTTTGCAGCGGCTGTGCTCCGAGCGTGACATTCAGCTCCTCCTTGACAATGTCGGCACTCCCGACAATCGATATGTTGATGGCACTGCTGGTGATGAAAAGGTCCTGCGTCGCCAGTATGCCGTCTTTCATCGAGAAACTCCCTTTAATGCTGCTGTAGGGAATGCCATAGCCAGAGAGCTCCGGCAGCCTGAATTTGAGCAGTTGGGACACATTTAAAATCGAAAATACTTTCGCGAGCGTGTTGAATTTCCGGAGTGTGCCATTACCCATCTGGAGGCGCACATTGCCGAGGGCACTTTTTTTGACCTCCAGCAGAGTGTTGCCGCGCGCGGTGAGATCTCCCTGCAGTGACAAGGTGCCGGTGGCCTCCCGCGAGATGTCGAGAGCGGCCAGAATTTTTTCTGCATCGGCCCGGGTAATGTCAAAGTGCAGATCATAGCGGTCACCCTGCTCCCCTCCCGGAGCAATTCTCCCGTGTGCCGTCAGTTTTCCCCCCGCCAGGGCGGCGGTCATCTCCCGCAGATAGAGAGTCCCTTTCTCCTGTTGAACCGTGGCATTCAAATCGGTGAATGCCGCTCTGCCAAAATTGCCTGATTCGACGTTCAACGTCATTGTTACATCCATGGCCGCTGTTTCGGGTGTGCCGCCCGGGTGCGGCGGAGCCGAAAAAATGCGCAGATCGTCAAGATCGAGTTTTGATGACGTCACGGAGAGCGTTGCCTGGCGATTGCGACCGGAAGTGTAGACGCCACTGAGGCTGAAGTTGGAGGAATTAATCAGCCCCGAGGAACTGTGCAGGGTGATGGCATCCTTACGCAGGGTGCACTGTGCGTTGAATCTTCTGATGCTTGCCTCGGGATGGCCTTCGGCCAGGTTTACATCCTTCAGGAAAAGTTGTGCAGACGAGAGTGTTACGTCCGCTTCCGGATTTTTAAAGCTCCGCACGGCGGCCTTCACGGTAAGTGCCGAATTGCCGTAGCGGGTGGTGATGCTCGAAGTTTCGAGGCTGTTTCCTTTGAACATGATGGCGCCGGTGATGCCGCTGATCTGCTTCAGCTGTTCGTCCGGAAGGAGGCTGAAGCGGGTAAGGGTGACGCTGCCGAAGTAATCCATGGCGCTGAGATCATTGGGGTTGCCGCCACCTTTGATATGGGCCTGTACCGTCCCCTCCGGCTTGTATTTGCGCCACATGGAGAGTATCGGCACGGCATCATTCATGACAAACGCGTTGGTCTGGAGATCAAAGCCCAAATGGGGCACTTCTCCGTAGCCGATCAGGCCGCTGCCGCTGATTATCATCGGCAGAAGCGTGTAGTTCACCGAGGTGACCCTGGTGGAATCCTTCCCGATAACGGCAGTGAACTTGAGCGTGTTCGTCTGCAATTGCGCTTTATTGATATAGCCGGGCAACGCATAGGCCGCCTGGCTGAGATCCCAGTCACCCTGTAACCGGTAGGCAGAATAATGGCCGCTGCCGCTCAAGAGCAGCGCTGAGCTGCTGCTGTACTCGAGCATGGGGATCCCGGCTAATTTTGCCAGCCACACCATTTCAGGGGCATGCGGGGCAATTTTCATTGTTACCGGATAGTCTGACGGTTTATCGGTATTATATTCCGTAATGGTGCCATCCAGTGAAAAGGGGGCGCTGCCGAAATTTCCGGTCATGCCGATCAGGTTGAAATTTTTACCCTTTAATTCAATGGTACCCTTGATATTATTGAACGCAGGAGCTTTGGGGCCGTAGCTTAACACCGCTTTCTCGACCGGACCGCGAATCAGGAGGGTATTGCTGTTCTGCCCGATCTCCATATGGCTGATCTGGCTTATCCGCCCGTCCAGAACTCCGGTGTCAAGTTTGAATATCCCTGTTTTTATCTTGTTTTCAATGTAGTCAGCGGTATCGCGATCGATGATCCCATACGGCACATACGGCCGCACATCTTCATAGCGAAATGATGCCGGGGTGGCAGCCCTGGCAGTGATGCGCGGATCTTTGCTCATATAATCCTGTATCTGAAAACTCCCCTTGATTCTGAACCCTTCCATGCTCAGATCCAGTGCGGAGAGGTCGATACGTTCCTTTGTCACTGCTGCACGGTATTCAAGCTGCAACGCTTTTGGCGTCAGCACGGAGTGAAATACCGTCGGCCAGTTTACTGACGCACCGCTGATGGTAATTTTCCCTTTGGCCCTGAAATCCTGCGCTTTCCCGGTGAAACTGGTCACACAATCGAGGCGTCCGCCGGAGTTGGCAAACGGAATGAAGCGCCCGAAATAGTGCCAGTATGTACCGATATCAGCCTGTTTGAGCGACAGATCACCGTCGAACACTGTTTCCCGCATTGACACGCCATCAGGCGGCAGCTGGAGATTGCCGGAAATGGCGATGCGCGTGGGAGCCCCTGTTACCCCCGGGACATCAGCGGCCACCTTCACATTCCCCTTTTGTCCACGCCCGATACGGTGTGCGGAAATGGAAATATTACGTAACGTGCCGGTAAATGGCTCTTTTCGGCCTACCAGATCACTCCAGAAAATCTCCCCGCGGGTCAGGCTGATTTTTTTAAAGTCAAGAGTTGTCGTGTCTTCACCCGGTGTTAACAGGTCATCAATATTCAACGTGCCGTCAGCTCTTCGTGCCAGTGAAATGGCAGCGCCATCGAGAATCAGGTTCCTGAATTCAAGTTTTTTTTCCAATAACGGCAGCAGAGCCACTGTTACCGTTATCTGGCGGGCGGTAATAAAACCGGCTTTGCCGTCACGTTCTTTTACGGTGAAATCTTTGAATTTGAACGAAGGGCCGAAATGCCAGGTAAATGCAGCGGAACTGAAGCTGACCGGGCGATTAAGCCCCTGCTGGAGAGCAGTCGTAATCTCATTCCGGTAGGCATTGACGTCGAGCAGGTAGGGGAGGAACAGTGCGGTCGCGGTAACCAGTGTTGCGACGGCAACAAGAAGGATGCCGGATAATTTGACAAAGCGGGACGATATTCTCACGGTACGTGATTCTCCCGTAACACTCTGACAGTGCAGATTCTTTTTCTGTCGACACGTTCCGCCGTGAAGCGTGTGCCTTCCACCAGAACCGTTTCACCCTGCTGCAGCAGTCGCCCGCTCTGGGCAAGCAGGAAGCCGGCAATAGTGGTATAGGGAGCGTCTTCCGGCAGATTGAGATCGAGGCGGAGATTTACCTCGCGCACGCTCAGCATACCATCAAGCAGAAAACCATCGGTATCTTCTACACATTGGTCAGGTGAGACATCATCAAACTCGTCATCAATTTCTCCGACTATCTCCTCAAGCAGATCTTCCAGGGTTATGAGTCCTTCAAAACCGCCATACTCATCGACAACAAAAATCATATGAGTACGGGCGGTCTGCATCATGCGCAGGGCGCTGCTCAACTGGGCGTTTGCCGGGATAAAATGGGGGGGGTGGATAAGTTTGGCCAGGTTGAAATCAGCTGGTTCCGCCTGAGCAAGGAATGGTTCGAGATCTCTTCTGACAACAATACCGATGATAGCGTCAATCTGATCCTGAAAAACCGGAATGCGTGAATAGCCGAGGGTATTAAACAACTCGAGCGTTTCTGCAAGAGTTGCAGAGACCGGCAGCGCGGTCACGGCATTGCGCGGAATCATTACTTCCTGAACCTCCGCATCGGAAAACTCAAAAATGCGGTGCAGGAGCTGCTGCTCTCCGCTTTCCAGCGTGCCGTCGGAATGAGAGGTGTTAATGATCTGCCGCAATTCATCCACGGTGTAGATGCTGGCATGATCATCCGAACAGCGAAAACCGAGCAGGCGAACCGTGCTTCTGCCGGCATAATCAAGTATGCGTATCGGCCAGCTGAACAGTATATGAAACAGGTGCATCGGCCGCGCCACCGCTAAGGCAACCCGTTCAGAACGATCAAGGGCCAGCGTTTTCGGCGCAAGTTCACCAAGGACAATATGCAGAAACGTGATGACAGTGAAGGCACCGGCAAATGCAATGGTGTGCCGGACAGCGGTGGAAACCAGGCCGTGCAGCGGTATTTCGAGCAGGGTGGAGAGCGCCGGCTCCCCGATCCATCCTAACGCGAGCGATGCCATGGTAATACCGAGTTGTGTTGCCGATATATACGAGTTGAGATTGTCAAGCAGCGCAAGGAGGGTTACGGCACGGGCGTCGCCGCTCTCCACAAGTGAGACCACGCGTGAGCGGCGCACAGAGACAAGGGCAAATTCGGCCGCGACAAAAAAACCATTCGCGGCGACCAGCAGCAGTACAAGCATAAGATACAGGAGCGTCGTGTTCATCGCTTCATATTCTATCCGTAACCGCCCGATGTCAACTGCAAGATTGCATTTATTATTATCGTTTGACCAACCTGTTGATTGTATGCTATTTTTCTCCAGTTATTTTCTCTTCGAAATGGAACCCCTTCCCAATGCACATACGGCTGATAATTCTGCTTTTTTTCCTGTTTTTATCCGGGTGCGCCGGAGTTGCTCCGGCACCTGAAGGCTCTCAACCCGATGCCTCTGTAACGGTTGATACTCATGCCCGTGCACTGTATCTGTTTTCCCGGTCACGAATCGCCGTTCACGAGGGTGACTATCCGGCGGCACTCAGACTGCTGCGTGAAGCAATTTCACTCGAACCCGATTCGGCACGGATGCATGGTGAAGTTGCAGAAATCAAGCTCAAAATCGGTCAGCTTCCTGAAGCGCTCGAATACATAAACAAGGCTATTGCACTTGATCCGGGCTATCGCCCACCCTATGTTCTTGGCGGCGTTCTGATGTCATCAACGGGGAAAGACCGGGAAGCGGTCGCTTACTTACGCACGGCAGTCACGCTTGATCCCGCCAAAGAAGATGCCTACCTGCACCTGGTCATGTCCCTGACGCGGCTTTTCGAATATGAGGAAGCGGTTGCAACCCTGAAAGCACTGGTCAAAATATCTCCCGATTCCGTTCTCGGCTATTATTATCTCGGGCGCACGTACAGCCAGATGAAGCTGTACCGTGATGCGCTCGGTTATTTTGCCAAAGTTCTCGAATTGCGCCCGGAATTTGACCAGGCGGTTATTGATAAAGCGGCAACGCATGAAGCGTTAGGTGAATATCCCGAAGCCATTGAGGCCTACCGGTCGCTTGTCGGCCAGGAGGAACAGCGTCCTGCCGTATTACAGCGGCTGATCCAGCTGCTGCTCCAGCAGCGCCGCTTTGCCGAAGCACTTGAATATCTTAGCATCGCAGCGCAGGCAGGTCTCGGCGGCCAGGAAACAGTCCGGAAAATCGGCCTGGTTCACCTTGAACTCGAGCAGTATGACGAAGCGATTGCCGTGTTTGGCACGCTGCTCGAGAAGGACCCGACTGCCGATAATATCCGGATATACCGCGGAATTGCCTTCGAAGAAAAAGGAGATCTTGCTGCTGCCCTGGCAGAGTTCACTAAGGTATCACATGACTCGCCGCAGTTTTATGAAGCGGTCAGTCATAGAGCCCTGATCCTGAAAGAACAGGGAAATATTGACGCAGCCATTGCGGTGTTTATGGATGAAATCAGAACAAATCCGCATAATCTCGAGCTCCATCTGAATCTGTCTGCTCTCTACGAGTCAATTGACAGGCCTCAGGCCGCTCTCGATATTCTCGTTGAAGATGATCAACACTTTAAAAATGAGCCGCGTTTCCACTTTCGGGTTGGTGTGCTGTTCGACAAGCTCGGCAAACGGACCGAATCAATCAATCAGATGAAACGGGTGCTGCAGCTTGATCCGAAAGATGCCCAGGCGCTCAACTATCTCGGCTATACGTATGCGGAAATGGGCATTCACCTTGAAGAAGCGCTGAGCTTAATCAAGCAGGCGGTTGCAATCCGCCCGCGAGATGCCTTTATCCTCGACAGCCTTGGCTGGGCCTATTTCAAGCTCAAGCGCTATGATGAAGCGACCGAGGCTCTTGAAGAAGCCGTGTCACTGGTAGATGATGATCCTACCGTCATTGAGCATCTCGGGGATGTCTACGCCGCACGCCATTTTGTCAAACGAGCTCTGAAACAGTATCAAAGGGCGCTCGAGTTGGCTCCGGAACGCAAAGAACTTGCTGAAAAGATACATAAGCTTAAAGGGGAGCATAGCGAAAAATGACAGCACCATCAGGAGCCCGCTCCCTGCTGATGGCGCTCTGTGTGAGCGTGATTTTTTCCGGCTGCAGCCGTACCGAAAATCCTGCCGTACCCGCTCCGGCTGTCGTGCCGACCTCATCTTCAGCAGCTCCTGCCACCGGTGATTCCCTTGTTGAGGGCACCATCGGAGAAGCTTCGACACTCATCCCCCTGCTTGCAACTGATGCCTCTTCCCACGCGGTGGCCGGACAGATTTACAACGGCCTCATCAAGTACGACAAAAATCTGAACATTGTCGGCGATCTTGCCGAATCGTTCGATATTTCCGCAGATGGCCTCACCATCACCTTTCATCTCCGTCACGGTGTCATCTGGCATGACGGCACTCCCTTTACGGCAAAAGATGTCCTCTATACCTATCAGGTCACGATAGATCCGAAAACTCCCACGGCATACGCTGAAGATTTCAAGCAGGTCAAAAGTATTACCGCGCCTGATGCCTCTACGATCCGTGTGACCTACGGAGAGCCGTTTGCACCGGCTCTGGCGTCATGGGGAATGAATATTCTCCCTGCCCATCTTCTGGAGGGGCAGGATATCACCAAAAGTCCTCTGGCGAGAAAACCGGTCGGCACCGGGCCGTACCGCTTCAAAGAGTGGCTGTCCGGTCAGAAAATCGTGCTTGAGGCAAACAACGACTATTTCGAGGGTCGCCCTTTTATTGATCGCTTTATCTACCGCATTATTCCCGACACCTCAACAATGTACATGGAGCTGAAGGCGGGCGCGATCGACCTGATGAGCCTGACACCGGTGCAGTACGCACGTCAGACCAACACACCCAGCTTCACCGGTCGCTTCAACAAGTACCGCTATCCGTCATCAAGTTACCTTTATATGGGCTACAATCTGCGTCATCCGCTCTTCGGTGACAAACGTATCCGCCAGGCGATGACCGCCGCCATTAACAAGGATGAGCTGATTCAAGGGGTGTTGTTCGGCATGGGGCAGAAGGCGCACGGCCCGATTGTGCCGGGGCGCTGGGCCTATAATCCGGCGGTCAGGGATATCGGTTATGATCCGCAGCATGCCGCTGAACTGCTGGCACAGGCCGGATGGAAGGAAAAAAACAGTGACGGGATTCTGGTCAAGGACGGCAAGCCGTTCAAATTCACCATCCTGACCAATCAGGGGAACCAGCAGCGCCTCATGACGGCCCAGATCGTACAGCAGCGCCTGCGCCAGGTCGGGATTGACGTCAAGATCAGGATTGTCGAGTGGGCGGCGTTTCTGAAGGAATTTGTCAATAAAGGCAATTTTGAGGTCGTCATGCTCGCCTGGAGTATCTCCCAGGATCCGGATATGTACGATATCTGGCATTCCAGCAAGAACAAGCCGGGCGAATTGAATTTTATCGGTTTTAATAACCCTGAAGTCGACCGCCTGCTGATCGAGGGGCGCAACACCTTCGATATTGAAAAACGTAAACGGGCCTATTTCCGTATTCAGGATATTCTGGCTGAGGAGCAGCCGTACACGTTCCTCTATGTGCCGGACGCTCTTCCGGTGGTCAGCTCGCGCATCCGGGGGGTCGAGCCGGCACCCGCCGGAATCGGTCACAACCAGAACAGGTGGTATGTGCCGAAGAATGAACAGGTGTACGTGCCGTGACGCTGAAACTGGTCGCGCTTGATCCGGACAAGGCGGGGTTATGAATTCTAAAAACCCCGGAGGTTTGTTTGACATGCACATATTTTGTCATTATTATGTGCGTGAAGGAGACACATAATGAGAGCAACTATCGCCATAGATGATGATTTGTTCAAAGAGGCCTTTTCTCTTTCAAACGTGAAAACAAAGAAAGAGCTTATCAGCTTGTCGTTGCAGGAATTTGTCAGGAAAAAACGGTTGGAACACCTCGCAGGTATGTATTCCTCCGGCGCGGTTACCATGACCTGTGAAGAGCTGGAGGAGTACCGCGCTGATGACAAATGATCTGATTCTAGCCGATACTTCGGTTTGGATACACTTTCTGCGTGGATCGGGCCTTCAGTATCAAGAGCGCATCGTACCGCTCCTAATGGCCGACAAGCTTGTGACTACGCCGATTGTCATTATGGAGATTCTGAGAGGCGCTAAATCTCAGAGGGATTACGACAAATTGAGCACGGATCTGGCTGCGCTTCGTTGTTTTGATCTTACGGTGAAAGTCTGGGAGCGGGCCAACAAGCTTGGCTATACGCTCCGGCACAAAGGACTCAACGCACCGCTCACCGATACCATTATTGCCGCCGTTGCTCAGGAACACAATGTGCGTCTGTTGCATGATGACCGGCACTTCGAAATGATCGCCACACTATCCCATCTCAAACATGAATTTCTCAGCGTGTAGGGCAGGTGCCCGTTGTCGAAAGTCTGGAGGATGATCTTGAACGGCATCTCTCTTTGCAGAAGCGAGGACCAAAACCGAAAGGCAGGTAGTTTTATATACTGTCACTGGAATGCCCTATCCCAGTATTATTTTTATATTGTCAGAGCCAACAAATGATGTAAAATATGATTATCATATTTTACGGAGGTTGCAATGCAAACTGCGATCAGTTCAACCGAAGTCGTGAGAAATTTTTCGGAACTGCTCAACAACATCAAATACCGTGGAGATCGGTACACCGTCGTCCGTGGCGGAAAGCCGGCTGCATCCCTGGTTCCAGTGGAACCGGTCCGCAGTGGCGTAACTCTGGCTGACCTGAGCACTATTGTGCACGCGTTTCCCCATCTCGACAGAAGTGATACCTCATTTGCAGCCGATGTTATAACTGCGGCACATTCGCAGCCTGCACTACCCGAGGCTCTGTCTTGGGAGTAATACTTGACTCCAGCGAGATCATCGCACTGGAAAGAAGCCGGGGGATGGTCGAAAATCTGGTGACTGGCCGCGAAGATGAGCCGTTTGGTATCAGCGTGGTAACGGTGGCCGAACTTCTCCATGGAGTCGAACGAGCCGACACGGAAACCAGGAAAATCAGACGTCAGGCTTTTGTTGAAAAAGTGATTGAGATGATTCCTGTGTTTCCTTTTGATTGCGGAGTTGCCCGTATCTACGCCAGAATATGGTCGTCATTGGTGCAGCGCGGCTTTACGGTCGGGGCGCACGATCTGATTATTGCCGCGACGGCTATTTCTTTGGATTACACGGTAATTACCGCTAACCTGCGTGATTTTGAGAAGATTGAGGGATTACGGCTTGAAGTGCGGCAGGCGTAGCGAGTTATACGCTTCTTACATTAACACAGGATATTCTACTGGAAATGAAGAAAATAAAGAAAGAACAGGTGCCATGACAGCATATCTCATGAAACGCATCCTGGTGCTGATTCCGCTGATGATCGGCATTACCCTGATCACCTTCTCTGTTATTCACCTCGCTCCGGGCGAACCGGTCGAGATGCAGATGGCGATGAATCCCAAGGTCGGCAAGGAGGCCCGTGAGCGCCTGACCAAGTTCTACGGCCTCGATAAGCCGCTCCATGAACAGTACTTCAGCTGGGTCGGCCATATTGTCCGGCTCGACCTGGGGCGCTCCTTTTCCTCAGATGGCCGTCCGGTTGTCGACAAGATCAAGGAGCGCCTCCCGGTGACTATTTCATTAAACGTCATCGCGCTGCTGCTCGAATTCGGCCTCGCGATTCCGATCGGCGTACTGGCTGCCACGCGCCGTGATACCTGGCTTGACAAGGGTATCACGGTCTTTGTCTTTGTCGGTTTTGCCGTGCCGACTTTCTGGCTGGCGCTGCTGCTGATGTATTTTTTCGGAGTTAAACTCGGCTGGCTGCCGATCTCCGGATTGCATACGCTCGGCAGCGATTCCTGGGGTACCGGGCGCTATCTGTGGGATCTCGCCACGCATCTGATCATGCCGGTCATGGTGGCGTCATTCGGCAGTCTGGCCGGCCTCTCCCGCTATATGCGCTCTGCCATGCTCAATGTCATCAGCCAGGATTACATCACCACCGCTCGGGCCAAAGGTCTTTCCGAGCGGGTTGTCATCTGGAAACATGCCTTGCGTAATGCGCTGCTGCCGCTGATCACGCTGCTCGGTTTTTCGATTCCGGGACTGATCGGCGGCAGCGTTATCTTTGAGACGATTTTTGCAATTCCGGGGATGGGGCAGCTTTTTTATCAGGGGGTCATGTCGCGTGATTATCCGGTGGTCATGGGGATTCTGGTGATCGGTGCGTTTCTGACACTGGTCGGCAACCTGATTGCCGATCTCTGTTACGCCTTTGCTGACCCGCGCATCCGGCATGGGGAAGGGTAGGGTGATGATGGCGTTCAAGCATACCTATTTCTCGGCAATTTTCTGGCCGCGCATGCGGCGTAACCGTCTCGCTCTGTGTGGCGGAAGTATTGTGCTGGCGCTGTTTTTCGTTTCACTGCTGGCGCCCGTGCTCGCTCCCTTTGATCCAAGCGCCATCAATGCCTATGCGGTGCTGTCACCGCCAACGTGGCATCACTGGTTCGGTACCGACGAGCTCGGCAGGGATGTGCTCAGTCGCGTCCTCTACGGTTCCCGCGTCTCCCTCAAAGTCGGCTTTGTTGCCGTCGGTATTGCCGTATCGATCGGCACGGTGGTTGGTCTCGTCTCCGGTTATTTCAGCGGCCTGGTTGATGCCGTCCTGATGAGGGCCGTTGACGTGATGCTCTGCTTTCCCGCTTTCTTTCTGATTCTGGCGATCATCACCTTTCTTGAGCCATCAATCTGGTACATCATGATGGTGATCGGTCTGACCGGCTGGATGGGGGTGGCCCGCCTGGTGCGCGCCGAAACACTCTCGATCCGGGAAATGGATTACATTCTGGCCGCCCGCTGTATCGGCTGCTCCAATACGCGCATTATTTTTCACCATATTCTCCCCAATGCAGTTTCCCCGGTGCTGGTCTCGGCAACACTCGGCATTGCCGGTGCCATCCTGACCGAATCGGCACTTTCGTTTCTCGGCATCGGCGTTCAGCCGCCAACGCCAAGCTGGGGCAACATCCTCACCTCCGGTAAAGATTATATCGAATTTGCCTGGTGGTTATCGCTCTTTCCCGGGTTGGCCATTTTAGTCACCGTGCTCTCCTATAATCTGTTCGGTGAGGGGATTCGCGACGCGCTTGACCCGCGCGTGAAGCGGTGACGGATCGCTTTCGTGTGTGGTGAGCTTGTCGAGCGTAAGCCAATGAAACCCCCGGTACAGGTGTACCCATGCCAATGACAAACGAAGACAGTTTTTTCTTCATGCCGGTCAAGGAGGTCTGCCATCGGGCTGTTGTTACCTGCTCACCCGATATAAGCCTCATTGAAATGGCCCGCGTGATGATGGTCAATAACATTTCCGGCATTGTCGTCGCAGCTGACGAAAAGCCGGTCGGTATTGTTTCTCTGCGCGATCTCCGCAATCTGATCGCCGAGGCTGCAGAAACCATTGTGTCGTTGAAAGTACGTGACGTCATGAAAACAGCTCTTATCACCATTCACAGCAGTGACTACCTTTTTAAAGCCATATTTCTCATGGCGAAACACAATATCCACCGACTGATCGTCATTGATGAATTTAATATGTTGAGCGGCGTTATTACCGACGCCGATCTGATGCGCATTCAGACCAGCAGTCCGCTCTATCTCGTGCAGGAGATCGAATCCGCCGGCTCGATCGAGCAGTTGCGCTTACTTGGTCAGAAAATGACCGGCATGGTGCGCTACGCACTAAAGACCAATGCCGACACCCAGAGCCTGATCCAGCTGATCGCCCACTTTAACGATGCTCTGGTACAGCGCCTTATCTATATTCTGGACCGTTATCATAATGTCCGGCTACCGGCAGGTGCGGCGTATCTGTCACTCGGGAGCGAGGGGAGGCACGAACAGACCCTGCGGACTGACCAGGACAGTGCCATGGTCTACCGTGATGACCTGTCTCACGATGACATTGCGGCGGTGCGGCGTTTTGCCGGGGAAATTAGTGCCGCTCTTGAAAATATCGGTGTGCCGCTCTGCCCGGGCAACATGATGGCCAGCAACCCGCAGTGGTGTCACAGTCTGTCCGAATGGAAAGAATTGATTGAAGCGTGGATTTTTCACCCCTATCCCGAAGCGATGGTACATTTCGGAGTGTTTCAGGATCTGCGCGTAATGCATGGTGATATTTCGTTTGAGGCTGAATTGCGGGAATATATCTGCGAATGTGCCCGGTGCAATTCGATATTTTTTCCCGGCATGGCTCGCAACATCGTGCGCTTTAAAACTCCGCTCGGTGTCTTTGGCCGATTGCAGGTGGAAAAGAAGGGTGAGCACCGGGGTAAGCTGGATGTGAAAAAAAGGGGGTTATTTGCCCTGACACGGGGTGTCAGTCTGATCGCGCTCGAAGCAGGTTTCATGGGAGGGACGACATGGTTCAAGCTGGAGCGGCTCCATCACCTCCAGGTGATATCCGATCATGATCTGGAGATAATCCTCAATGCCTTTACCTTTCTGCTGCAGATGCGTCTGCGCACACAGATGAATGCCCTGTTATCAGGAAACTCAGTTGATAATTTTGTCGATCCGGCAGAGCTCACCGACCGGGAGCGGGACCTGCTCCGCGAAGCTTTTAAGGGTGTTGAAACGCTGCTCGATATCCTCAATTGCCGTTATCAGCTCGATCTGTTGGCCCAGTAGAGGATCTTTGTCTGACTCGCCAGGACATTACGGCAGTCCCGCTCTTTTGATGCAGTCAAGTGCTGCTGACAAGGAGTGGGCAGCGCTTTTTGCGAAGGAAAACGGGGCCGGTTTGGTGAGAAACAGTTAGGTATAGAGCTGCGGATCTGTTCCGACTGTTTTCAGCCTCGCGAAAAGGCCTCGATTTTGAATCTGAAAACAGGAAGTGCTTTTTGGTTTTAAATCGTGAAGTAATCGTGAGGAAAAAAAGTTTTTAGAGCAGGTCGAGTAATGAAAACGGCTCTTCCAGAAGGTATTGAGCATCTTCGGTACTTATCGATGCTGCCGTAAGTCCGGGAATCGGCGGAATGATGATTTTGAACGGGATAGTGCCAAGTTCCGCAGGAATTCCCCCCTTCTCCCGCACATGCCCCCCTCCCGCGATGATCACCATGACGCAGTCCGGATGCAGGTGATGGTACGCGCGGATGCGGCTCGCCATCACCCGGTTTCTGAGCATCTGTGCTTCACAGATATACCGGAAGTTATCGCTGTCCCTCCCGTGTGACCAATACGACGATCTGATGAAATCAACATAGTCATCGCCCACTTCGTCAGCGGCACCGGGGGGAAGCAGACGCTTGTCGGCGGTGTTGAGGGAAGACAGGCCCTGCCGGGAAACCTTCATGACGATCTCCCGTGGCGCGTTCAGCGCGATGATCGGAATTCGGTTGACCCGGGCGTAGCTGAAGATCTCCCCGTAAAACTGATACGGAATGTTTCTCCAGTTTGACTGGTAAACCGTGACGAACTCGTTTGTCGTGACCGTTCCGGCGCTCCAGCCATCGAGCACTTTCTGACTTGATTCCTCGAACATCTCCATGCCGATGGCAACTGACTTCCCTTTTGCTTGAAGTCCCTTTATTACCTCGAGCTGCAGTGTGTGGTGTGCCGCTGCGTCATGGCGTTCGCCGACAAAGACGAGCGGGACGGCACTGACCGCGTCGATCATGGTGCGGACATCCACCATCACACGGTCTTCAACGCGCATTGCCTGGGTTATGGAGGAGCAGCCTGTCAGGAGCAGGGAGAGGATGAGAATCGTCAGGGTGATTGATGTCAGAGGGCTTCGCATGGGTAACCTGTAAAAACGAAAAGGGCCTGCCGCAAGTGGCAGGCCCTTTTTGCAGTAATGCGACCGCTTTGTCAATACCCGAGTAAGCGCGGCAGCCAGAGGGAAATAATCGGCACATAGGTAATCAGCAGCATGAAGCCGATCATGGCGATCAGCCACGGCATAACCGCCACCGAGAGTTCCGAAATACCCATCTTGGTAATGCCGCTGGCGACGTAGAGATTGAGACCGACCGGGGGATGACACATGCCGACCTCCATGTTGACGGTGATCAGCACGCCGAAGTGGATCGGATCGATGCCGAGCTTCATGGCAACCGGAAACAGGATCGGTGCCAGGATCAGGATGATCGAAGAAGGCTCCATGACGTTACCGGCGAGCAGCAGCAGCACATTGGTTACCAGCAGGAACGAGACCACACCGAGGTTATGGCCGAGAATCCAGTCAGCCATGATCTGCGGAATCTGCTCATGAGTCATCAGAAATGAGAACAGCACCGCGTTGGTGATGATATAGAGCAGCATCGCCGACATACTGGCGGAGTCGAGCAGAACTTTCGGGATTTTGGCGAAAGAGATGTCTCTGTAGACAAATACCGCGACAATGAAGGCGTAGACCGCACTCATGGCCGCCGCTTCTGTCGGAGTGAACAGACCGGTATAGATACCGCCCAGAACGATGACGATCAGCAGCAGGCCCCAGACGCTTTCGCGGAAGGCTTTACCGCGCTCTGCCCAGGTGGCTTTCGCCATGCGGGGATAATCGTTCTTGCGGGCGATCCACCAGGAAACCACTCCCAGTAATGTCGCCAGCATCAGGCCGGGCACAACACCCCCCATAAACATGCCGCCGACCGATGAATTGGTGGCGACGCAGTAGATAACCATCGGGATTGAGGGGGGTATCAGGATGCCGAGTGAGCCGGAAGTGGTGATGACCCCGGCGCCGAAACGCTTGGGGAAGCCGGCTTTGACCATGGCCGGCAGTAGAATCGAACCGATGGCGACTACCGTTGCCGGGCTTGATCCTGATACCGCAGCGAAGAGGGCGCAGGCGATAACACCTGACAGTGCCAGTCCGCCATAGAGATGGCCGACCATGGAAGTGGCAAAATTAATCATCCGCTTGGCGACGCCGCCATGAGTGAGGAAGTTACCGGCGAGAATAAAGAACGGAATCGCCATGATTTCGAACTTCTCGATACCGGTAAAGAGCTTCATCGCGACCGCTTCAGTCGGAATTTCGGTGAAAAAGAACAGGAACGACAGAACGGTGAGGCCGAGGGCGATGGAAATCGGCATACCGGTCAGCATCAGCAGCAGCAGCAGCGCAAACACTACACCGACACTGCCGAGCATGGCGATTGCCCCGAGAGCTGCGGCTATACAGAGGAGCCACTTGGTGGCTTTTTGTTTGGAAAACTGTTCCCATCCAGCAACAGCAGTACTCATTTGGCACCTCCATCTTTTGCCTGTTTGTCAAAACGGTGCTCTTCGTACACTTCAAGCGCTTCGGTGGCATCGACGACGTCATCAAGGCCATCAACAACTGCGTGGTCGTGATGCGGCAGCTCACCGGTACGGAAGAACTTCCACCCCACCTGCAGGAAACGGAAGCACATCAGATACGATCCAAGCGGCACAGCGGCGTAGATAATCCAGGTCGGCCATTCAAGGTCAGGAGTCGTGGGCCCTTGCGGCACATCACCGACATTCATATTGAGCAGGGTAAACAGCGCATAGTGCATGCCGTTTTCCCAGACGAAACGTGCCCCTAGTGTGCCGATCAGGCTGGTAAACAGAGCGCCGCCGGCAATGCCGATCATGACGCATTTTACCCGCCAGCTGTCCGGCAGGCGGTTGACCAGTACGTCAACTCCGACATGAATACCGCTGCGGACGCCGTAGGCGGCACCGAACTTGGCCATCCACACAAACATGTAGATGCAGAGTTCCTGTGCCCAGCTCATGTTGACGGTCAGCAGCCAATCCTGCAGGCCCGGAATCGGCAAGCCGGAGAGATAGCGATGGACGACGGCGACAAAAATGATCACCGTTGCGGCGCCGATGAGGAAGGTGATGATAATTTCCTCTAAATGATCGAGATATTTCATCATGTGGGTATCTCCTGAGGGGGGTCGTTAAAAAGCCGCTGCGGTGTGGCCGCAGCGGCCGGAGCACGTATGCCGCACAGATACCGGTCAGTTGGGGGTATAGCCGGTTACTTTATAAACTTCATTGACCAGATCGGCGCCGATGCGGCTCATATGCTCTTTATGTGCCTTGTCCATGGTTTTTCTCCACACGGCCCGCTCTAGCGGCGTGAGGGTTATGAACTGGGATTTACCCGATTTTTTGACAGCGGCCAGTGCTTCTTCGTTATCTTTCTTGGCGATATCATTGGCATATTTGGTGGCGTCAACCATGGCGCTTTCAAGAGCGGTACGGATGTCAGCGGGGAGACCGGCCCAGAATTTTTTATTTACGATAACAGCGTAGCCGAGGTAGCCATGGTCGGAGAGGGTTACATACTTCTGCACTTCATGCATCTTCTGGGTGTAGAGGTTCGACGGCGGATTTTCCGTGCCGCTGACAACACCGGTCTGCAGCGCCTGATACACTTCCGAGAACGCGAGACTCTGCGGGTTGGCACCCATGGAACGCATCTGGGAATCAAGAACTTTGGATGACTGGATGCGCATTTTCTGCCCTTTAAAATCTTCCGGGGTTTTCAGCGGTTTGTTGGCGCTCATGACTTTGAAGCCGTTATCCCAGTAGGCGAGCCCGTGAATCCCTTTCGGCTCCAGCTTGGCAAGCAGTTTTGCACCAACCGGACCCTGGGTAACCTTATGGAGTTCTTCATAATTATCAAAAATGAAAGGGAGATCGAATACCTCAAACTCCTTGACACCGAGCGGGGCAAATTTGGCCAGTGACGGTGCCAGCATCTGCACAGCGCCGAGCTGCAGCGCTTCCATCTCCTCTTTATCTTTGTACAGCTGGCTGTTCGGGTAAACCTCAATCTTTACCGCGCCTTTGGTGCGCTCTTCAGCAATTTTTTTGAAATAGTCTGCCGCCTGGCCTTTGGGGGTGTGCTGCGCGACGACATGGCTGAACTTGATGACGATAGGAGCGGGGGCGGCCAGGGCGGTCATCGGCACTGCCAGGGCAGCGGCTGCGATTACCATTCTTTTGAGACAGTGATTGAAATTCATTCGGTGTTCCTCCTTTAGGATAGTGCTGACTGATATTCAGTGTAGACTCTGTTGTAAGATGATGTTCTATTAGCAAATGGAGTGCCAATCCGATATATCTATGTAACATGCTGAATTGGCACTCTCTATTTCAACAGGTGATACAATGAGCATTTCCTGAGCAGGACTCTGTGGCTGAAAACGGCCAGAAGGTGGCCATTATTAGCCATAATACCCCCCTGTCTTCTCCAGCCCGTATTTTTCCATTTTATAGCGCAGCGTACCCCTGGGAATCTTGAGCAGTGAGGCGGTTTGCAGAACGTTTGCGTGTGTTTTTTCCAGCGCTTCCCGGATGATGCCGCGCTCGAATTCAGCCACGGCGTCTTCCAGTCCCATGCCGTCGGGGAGTGATCTGCTCACGCTCTTCTGCTCCTCTGCAGCCGGTGCCGACTGCCGCGCACCGGTGATTTCCCGTGGCAGGTCTTCAGCGGTAAGGAGAGGGCCGGAACGCATGATACAGATCCTTTCTATGACATTGCGCAGCTCCCGGATGTTGCCGGGCCAGGAGTATTGTTTCATGAAATCGGTCGCCTCCGGAGCGATTCCGTGAAAATCACGTCCGAAGGCCCTGCTGAAACTTTCCAGAAAGAAAGATGCCAGCAGGTCGATGTCCTCGGTTCTCTCCCTGAGTGGCGGTAAATGGATAGGAAAGACGTTGATGCGGTAGAACAGATCCTCACGAAAAGACCTGGCTGCGATGTTCTCCTGAAGATTGCGGTTGGTTGCGGCGATAACACGGACATCGATCGGGATATCTCTGACGCCGCCGACCCGGCGGATGATCCGCTCCTGCAGGACCCTCAGCAGCTTGGCCTGCATGGCCATATCCATTTCGCCTACTTCGTCGAGAAACAGCGTGCCGTGGTCAGCCTCCTCGAACAAGCCGGTCTTGCGGGAGGTAGCGCCGGTGAACGAGCCCTTTTCGTGGCCGAACAGTTCGCTCTCCAGCAGGTTGGCCGGGATCGAGGCGCAGTTGATGCCGATAAAAGGTCTCTCCTTCCGGTCGGACAGGTCATGGATGGCCCGGGCAACAAGCTCCTTGCCGGTGCCTGATTCGCCGGTGATCAAAGCTGTTGAGGGTATTCGGGCTATTTCGCGGATCTTGTTGATCACCTCGTTGAAAGCCGGACTCCGGCCGATCATCGGTGAACGCCCCGGCAGGATGCCCTCAAGGCGCTTCAGATTGCGGACCTCCCGCTTGAGGGTCTGAGTCTGCAGGGCCAGCTTGACGATAACCCGGAGGGCGTCAGCCTTGAACGGTTTTTTCATGTAATGGAAGGCACCCAGTTTGAGGGCATCTACCGCTGTTTCCACCGAGCCGTAGCCGGTGATGATGATAACCAGAAGGTCTGGCACCAGTTCCCGCAGCGATTTAAGCACGTCGATGCCGTTTTCCGTGCCGAGGTTAAGGTCGAGCAGCGCCAGATCGATCTCCCCGGCTGCCACGATCTCCCGCGCTTCAGCTCCGGAGGCGGCTCCGTATACCTGGTACCCCTCGTATGCCAGGATGCGCTCGACATTCTCGCGGATAAAGGCTTCGTCGTCGATTATCAGTATTTTTTCCATGGTCTGTTTTCTTTCCGGTCGTCATTGAGATCATTCCATCGTTTATTTACAATTCATTGAGCGGCAGTTCTATGGTGAAACGTGTTCCCTGCTCCGGCGAACTTTCCACGTCGATCCGACCGTGGTGCTCTTCGACGATCCGCTCGGTTATGGAGAGCCCCAGCCCGGTGCCGGCGCCTTTACGGGTAAAAAACGGCTCGAATATCAGCGGCAGGTCAGCGGCGTTGATGCCGGGCCCGCTGTCGGAGATGACGACTGACGCAGCATCTTCCCTGCAGCCGGTTGTTATGATGATCCGGCCCCCGTCCGGCATCGCCTCCTGGGCATTCCTGATGATGTTCAGCACTGCCTGCTTGATCTTTTCCGGGTCGAATCTGAACAGCGGAATTTCCCCGGATTCCAGTATCAGGCTGACCTGCTGCCGTTCGCACGGTCTGCGCATGAGCAGCACCGTGTCATGAACGACACCATTCAGATCCCCTTCCCTGAAATCTGCCCGCACCGGTGAAGAGTAGTTCAAAAGTGAGCTGATCAGCCGCTCGACACGTTCAATTTCCGTCAGAGCCTTTTTTATCATGGTCTTGTCTTCGGAGGCTGCCGAGGCCCGGTCATGGAGATCATCCAGCAGCAGCGAGATGCCGGTCAGCGGGTTTCTCACCTCGTGGGCGATGCCGGCTGACAGCTTGCCAAGGGAGGCCAGCCGGTCAAGGCGCATCATCTCTTCCCGCAGTTTCTCCTTTTCCGTTTCATTGCGCATCGTGACTGTCAGCCCCTTCCCGGCGTCGTTATCGATGGGAAACAGTCCGACATCGAAATAGGTTTTGCCCATGCCACGGTCTATCACCAGGGACGAACGGCCATACCCGGTTTTTGAGCCAAGGGTCCGGGCAATGTGAGCGGCCATGTCACTCCAGCCGCTGAAAACTTCACTGAAGTGCATATCCTGACTGATCTTGCTGCCGAGAAACGCAAGCCCTGTCGCGTTTATCGAGGTCAGCAATCCTTCCGGCGAGAAGGTGACTATAGCACTGGAGATACTCTCCAGGATGCTTGCCTTGAAGTTACGCTCATCCATTATTTCAAGGCGCGAACTGCGCAGTTCGTCCATGGTGGCAAGGAGGCTCTGCTTGCGCACCTCCAGTTCATCGGCCATGAAGTTGAACGTACTGGCCAATTCTCCGATCTCGCTGGATGATATCACGGTGACTCGTTCATGGGTATCACCTGCTGCCAGTTTGCCGGCACCTTCGGTCAGCTGTCGCAGGGGGCGGCTGATCCCCCGTGACAGCAGCCAGGCGGAAAAGGCCGAGAGTATGGCGGTAAGGAGAATGAAAATGGTGCTTACCGTACGGTGCTCCCGCAGTTCGCTGTTGATCAGGCGGCTCCCCTTGCGGGCAGCGTCGTGGAACTGGTCTACCTGGAATCCTATGGTTACGCCGCCGAACACCCCGTGTTTGCCGTAGTCGCCGGTATCGTAGGGGATCGGGGCAAAGGCCATGATTTTTTTGGCCCCCCCCACGTTGGTAATGTCAACGTATCCGGAACGCTGAGACCGGACCGAGGCGGTGACTGCAGGATAGTTGGGGTGGACGAAGCCGGCTTGATCGAGATTGAACGGAATGCGCCCGGCCGCTATGTCTGCTTCGCTGGAGTTTTTCGTGTATGGCGGCACCGGTCGACCGCTGCTGTCGACGCCGCGGATGTCCCAGTATTTCGGATGGGTGATGATCCACCCCTCGTCGTCAAAGAGAAAGGCATAGTTGCCGCTCCGGTACGAAGGGAATACCGTTGAGAAGTTTTTGCCGGGGTCAATGTGCTGTGTGAATTCCATCAGGTGGCGATGGTCGAGCGAGATTACCACCATGCCGATGAAGGTGCCATCCGGAGAGTAGAGCGGGGTGCCAAAGCGGATGACGCCCTGGTAGCTGCTGCCGTTAAAGGCGTTTTCAGGTTCGGATGCGCCAACAAGCTGTTCCTGCTTCGAGACATGGAAGCCGGTCAGGTGTGATACATATATTTCACGCCGTCTCAGCAGTCTGATCCTGTTGAAGTAATCTTCCCCCTTGAACTCGGTATTGGCCGGATTGGAGATATCGCGCAGTTCTGAAGGGGTCAGGAAGCGGCCGTCCCGGATCACGATCTGCTCGTGCCCATGGCTGTCGATAAAAGCGATGGAGCGGTACAGGGGGATCTGTCTGCGGATCTCTCGGGGGGCCGATGCCGTGCCGTGGCGCTCCCAGACTTCGCTGCTGCGGTGTTCATAGAAGTTGCGCATATTCTGCTGCTTAAGTGGTGTGCGGGAAAGAAAAAGCAGATCGTTTTCACACTGCCGCAAGAGATCTCCTATGGTTTCAGCGACATGCTGGGCCCGCATCTGCAGCGATTCGGATGCCTGGGTATCTGCGGTGTTGGCAATCTCTGAGGTCAGTCTGATATTGATGGAATGCAGGTTTATCAGCAGTACCAGCGAAGATGCCAGCAGCGGCAGCAGCGTCAGCAGCAGAGTGGTGATCAGGATTTTTTTGAAAAGTGTCATACGGGGCACGGACGTTCACACCTCCATGATGGTATTTGCCCGATTACAATGATAATCCCCGCTGCTGTCAAGTATTCTTCAAAAATTTCAATTCATTTGACTTTACGGGCAGGTATCGCGTATAAAATTCGACCGACTATGCTTGATAAACTCATATACATAGAAACGTTCGGGTGCCAGATGAATGTCAACGATTCCGAGCGGATTGTTACCATGCTGGCTGATCTGGGCTATGCCGCGACGAACGACCCCGCTGCATCCGATATGATCCTGCTCAATACCTGCAGCGTGCGCGGTGGCGCTGAGGAAAAAGTCTATCGGAGGCTCGCGAACCTGCGTATCTACAAACGTGACGGCAAAAAACAGATTATTGCGGTTGGCGGGTGTGTGGCACAGCAGGAAGGGGAGGAGCTGCTCCGGAAGCTCCCCTATCTGGATCTGGTGATCGGCACCCATAATCTGCACCTGCTGCCGGATATGGTGCGTGGCGCCGAACGTGGCGAGCGCCGCTCCGAAACTGCTTTTATCGATAATGATCAGAGACTTGACCTGTTTCCGTCCATCAAGGGAGAGTCTCGTCTGTCGCGCTTTGTGACGGTTATGCAGGGGTGTGATAATTTCTGCTCGTACTGTATCGTACCGTTTGTCCGTGGTCGGGAGATCAGTCGCCGCTCGGCGGATATCCTGACCGAGGTCAGGCAGCTTGCCGACGAAGGGGTCAGGGAGGTGATTCTTCTTGGCCAGAATGTTAACTCCTATGGCCTTAACAGCGAACACGAGCCGACTTTTGCACAATTGATTCATCAGGTTGCCGCCATTGACGGCATTGACCGCATCCGCTTTACGACTTCGCACCCCAAGGATATGTCGGATGAATTGATCGCCTGTTTTGCCGACGTGCCGAAACTGAGCGGCCAGATTCATCTGCCGGCTCAATCCGGCAGCGATGCTGTGCTGAAGCTGATGGGCAGGGGGTATACCCGCGACTCCTATCTGGATAAAGTCAGAAAAATCAGGGCGCTTCGTCCGGGTATCGTTGTCACCGGTGACATTATTGTCGGCTTTCCGGGCGAAACCGATGCCGATTTTGAACAGACGCTCTCCCTGATGGAAGAGGTTCGCTACATCGATCTGTTCTCCTTTGTCTATTCGCCCCGTCCCGGCACCAAAGCGGCTGAACTCGCTGATGATCTGCCCCGCGCAGTAAAAATGACGCGCCTTGACCGTCTGATGGAACTGCAGCGTCGTCACACCCGCGAGATCAGCCAGATCTATATCGGCAGCGTAATGTCGGTACTGGTTGAAGGGGAGGGGAAGCTTCCCGGCCAGGTTTCCGGCAAAGCTGATAACGGCCGCATTGTCAATTTTACCGGCAACAGTTCTCTGATCGGCAGCTTTGTCGATGTCAAAATAGTCACAGCGTATCCAAATTCGCTTCTGGGTGAATTGTAAAAATTATTTTAGAGGGTTATATGACCACCGTCGAGCAGCCATCATCAACAGCACATAATTTTCTGAAAACCATAATCGAGGAAGACCTCAAGAGCGGCAAACACAGCAGTGTGGTGACCCGTTTTCCTCCGGAACCGAATGGCTATCTGCACATCGGCCACGCCAAGTCAATCTGTATCAATTTCGGCTTGGCGAGTGAATTCGGCGGGCGCTGCCATCTCCGCTTTGATGATACCAACCCGGCCAAGGAAGAGCAGGAATATATTGATTCAATCAAGGAGAGTGTCAGGTGGCTCGGCTTCGATTGGGGAGAGCATCTCTATTATGCGTCGGATACCTTTGAACAGCTCTATCAATGGGCGGTCTGTCTGATTACCGAGGAAAAAGCGTACGTTGAAGATCTGAATGCCGAACAGATTCGGGCCTACCGCGGCACCCTGACGGAACCGGGTGTTGAGAGCCCGTTTCGTACCCGCCCGGTTGAGGAAAATCTTGACCTGTTCGCGCGCATGCGCAACGGCGAATTCCCCGACGGCAGCCATGTGCTGCGCGCCAGGATCGACATGGCCTCGCCGAACATCAGCCTGCGTGATCCGGTCCTCTACCGGATTCTTCATACCCCGCATCCGCATGTCGGCGACGCCTGGAAAATCTACCCGATGTATGACTTTGCCCATGGCCAGGCCGATGCCATTGAAGGGATCACACACTCCATCTGCACCCTCGAATTTGAATCGCACAAACCGCTCTATGAATGGTTTCTCGATAATCTGCCGGTACCAAACCGGCCACGCCAATATGAATTTGCCCGCCTGAACCTGACCTACACGGTGATGAGCAAGCGCAAGCTGCAGGAACTGGTGCAGCATGGTCTTGTTAGCGGGTGGGATGACCCGCGTCTGCCGACCCTCGAAGGACTGAGGCGGCGTGGCTACACTCCAGCCTCTATTCGTAATTTTTGCGAGCAGATTGGTGTTGGCCGGAGCGACTCCTGGATCGATGTATCGATTCTGGAGGAATCCGTTCGCGCTGACCTCAATGAATCGGCACCACGGGCCATGGCGGTGCTGAGGCCGATAAAGCTGGTCATTGAAAATTATCCTGCCGGGCAGTCCGAAGAGCTGCAGGCGGCACATCATCCGCAGAAACCGGAGATGGGCAGCCGTACCATACACTTCTCCCGTGAGATCTGGATTGACGCCGATGACTTCATGGAGACGCCAAGCAAAGGCTTCCACCGCCTGACCGTTGGTGGCGAAGTCAAATTGCGCTTCGGATATATCGTCACCTGCACCGGCGTCATCAAGGATGAACAGGGAGCGGTTGTGGAACTTCGTGGTGAATATGATCCCGCTTCGCGAGAGGGGATTCACACTGCTGACGGCCGCAAGGTCAAAGGGGTTATTCACTGGGTTTCAGCGGCTCATTCGATATCGGCAGAAGTACGTCTCTTTGACCGGCTCTTCAGCGACCCGAATCCGGATCGCAGCGGTGCCGATTACAAGCAGTTTCTCAATCACCATTCCGTTGAAACCCTTACCGGGTGCCAGCTTGAAGCTGCGTTGACCGGAGCGGACATGGAAACCAGGTATCAGTTTGAGCGGATGGGCTATTTCCGTCAGGATTCGAAAGATTCCACGCCGGATACACTCGTATTTAACCGGGTTGTGACGTTGCGGGATGTGTGGGCGAAGAAGTAACTATACTGCAAACGGCATATAATTGCGGTTTTTGTAGGGGCGCGGTCCGTGACCCGCCCTTGTTGCTGCAGGCATCATTGTTGGTTATTGCGCCGAGGGCGCGGTCCGTGACCCGCCCTTGTTGCTGCAGGCATCATTGTTGGTTATTGCGCCGAGGGCG
>DUZS01000036.1 GCA_013349405.1 Desulfuromonadales bacterium
TCCCCAACCCTCCCCCGCTGGGTGAGGGAGTTTACTCCTCCCCCCAGCGGGGGGAGGCTGGGAGGGGGGGAGGCAGTCAGCAATTCCCCCCAGTTGACCAGATTGAGCATGGCGCTGACCGGATTGCCCGCCTGCAGTGACAGGATCGTTGAACGGTGAAATCCTGCCGCCGCTTTTGCGGCGTTACCGAGCGCAACGTCAATGTGCGCGGTGCGGTGCGACAATAGCGTTACTCCGTACAGGTCGGCCGGGGCAATTTTTTTGCCATCAGCCGGATAGCGTTGCAGCTGATTTCTCAGCAACTCTGCTGCCGCCGCCGGGCTGCCCAGCTCCGACTGGATCCGGGCCAGATAGATTTCCGCGAGCCGCTGTTCCTGTGCGGCGCTGAAACCGAAGGCGGCATCGGTAGCGGCGCCCTTGTCAAGAGCGACGTTAGCGGAGATTTCCACCAGACCGCCGCTCCGTTTTGCCGGCGCCTTCGATGTAGGGGGATCTGTTTTAATCAGCTGCAGCAGTTCAATGAAGCCGTCGCGGCTGACGCGGAGCAGTCGCTGCTGCTCTTCACCGGATGCGGCATGCGCTTCCCGATAGGCGGCAATACTGGCTGAACGGCGATTTGAGGCACGGTTGCCGGAATGGCCAAGCCCCTTGTTCAACGTGAAGGCGGCATCAAACTGTTCCCGCGCCGGGCCGAAACGATCCGCCTCAAGATAGGCGAGGCCGAGCCGGTCATGGATTTCTGCCGCCGTTTCTACCAGACGCGGCACGGCTTCGAGCTCTTTTTCAACAGCAGTCAGCATGCCGTTCAGCTCGGCAGCGCTTTTGGCAGCATCCTTATGCCAGGAAGACGCCGAGTTCAGCAGCGCCTTCTCCCGCTGAAGCAGCGAGCGGAGCGACCTCTCAAAAACGTTCCATCCTGCAGACGGCGGTGCGTCCGGAGGAGAGGCTCCCAGACGTTCCAGTTCGGCGGTAATCGACTGCTGCTCTGTCAAGGCCGTTTCTGCGGAGGAACTGCGTCCGGGGGCGGCAAAAAGCCGTTCAATAACGCGCCGTGTCAGACGACCGAACAGGTCGAGCGGACGGGACGGGTTGAGGCGCTCCTCCGTCAACCGCAGCGCCCTCAGATACCCGTTAATGGGAGCCTCTTTCTCGCGCATCTGGAACGCGGTCGCGGCGTAGCGCTGCTGAAAGATCAGTTCGGTATCGATATTGTCAAACGGAATCTTTGCTTCAAGGCGTTGACTGTAAAACTTCCAGGCGGTCGCTTTGCTGCCGAGCAGATACGCGATATTGCCGATGTTCAGATCGATGTTGGCACGGTTTTCCGGCTGCTCCAGCGGCCGGTTGAGCAGCCAGGCACGGCGGTAGAGCGCCAGCGCCCGCTCCAGGCCACCCCGCTCGCCATGAACTGTTTCGGCAAGCTCGGCAAGATAGCCGCGCGTCTGGGGGGGGTATTCCGACGACGGCATCCGGTCCGCTGCCCGCGAGATGAGACGGTCCGCCTCTGCGAGATGCTCTTTCCCCGGCAGGTAGGTTAAAGTCAGGCCGGTGGCGTAGAGCAGCACCGGATCATCGGGATAGGAGCTGAGCAGTCTGCGGTAGAGGTCGAGCAGTTCCGCGGCCTGCCCCATGGCGGCAACCGATTTGATGTAGCCGCGATGTGCCTCGATGCTCCGCCCGTCATAGCGGATCAGATCGAGGAAGGTCGAGCGCGCTGAAGCGAGTTCGCCGAGACGGTAGAGGCTTTCACCCGCGGCCACGGTTTTGCGGATGTAGGCAGCCCGGGCCAGCTGGTAGAGCGGTGTATCCTCCGGCTGCTGGCTCATTTCCGTTTCATAGAGCGCTTTGGCCTCTGAATAGCGCTCTTCGCGGTAGAGAACCTCGGCGAGGGCAAAACGGGCCGCTGCGGTCGGTGTCGCAATGACGGGAAACTTTTCCAGCACCGTACGGTAGGCATCCTTGGCTTTCGCCCATTCGTTCGCCCGGTACGCCACGTCACCCTGACGGTTCCAGGCACCCATTGCCACGCGGGGAAGCTGCGTCCGGTACTGCTCCGCCAGCGCCGAGAGTGCGGCCTGATCATCATGATCACGGGGAGAGACCTGATCAAGGACAGCAGTGATTGCCGCATCGGCCCACTCTTCCTGATCATCGTACCGGGAGGCGACTTCGACGAGCGCGGCAAGCGCACCACTCCCTTTTTCCAATTTTGCCAGCAGCAGGGCACGACGCAGGGCCGCTTCCGCCTTGAGCGACCGGGAGGCGTCTTTCAGATCGGCGACCTGCTCAACGAACCCGATCGCCTTCAACTGGTCGGCCGCGCCGCCTCCGAACTCTGCCAGCAGACGGGCCGAGTCGATCAGATAACGGGCGGTCGCATCAGCGCCTTTTCCCGCTGCCGCAGCGTTCATGGCACGTTCCGCTGCGCCGATAATGTCCTGGCGGTGCTGCAGCAGTGTGACATCGCCGCAGCGCTCTGCCGCCTGAATTCTGATGCGGGCGATGTCGGCCAGGGCCGCTTCGCGTAAAAATGCACCATAGCGCCGCACAACTGAAGCATACTGGTCACCGGCTATGGCAGCTTCACCCGCCTGTTCCATTAAACCGGCCAGCGCCAGTCCGGCACGTGCACCCTCCTGAGTCGGTGCATCTTCCCGGGCCAGAACGCGGGCGGCGGCAAGCCGGGCATGGGCCGGATCAGATGGCTGGCGGTCAAGCAGAATACGCGCCAATGCCCACTGTTCGGCAACAGTCGGGCGATCCGGGATTTCACCGGATGCAGGGAGCGACATCACCTGACCACCACTGGCCAGTCCGGCAACAAAATAAAAATGGTCCCCCGCCGGGATCGGCGCAACCGCCATCAACGCGGCGGAGGTAAGCGGAGTGGCAGAGGGGAAACCATCATCACCCTTTCTGTTAAGATGCAGCCGGTAAATCTGCCCCGGCTCCTGCCCGGTTACGGCATTACCACCAGCTGCGGACTGACGGGTGAACAGCAGCGTATCGGCACTTTCCCAGGAAGGGTAAAGGTCGCGTTCAGCGCCGCTGGTCAGCTGAGTAAGAGTTCCCGCCTGTTCGTTCCACAACCAGAGATCGCCATTCGGATCTGATTTCCGCGACACGAACAGCCATCGCCCCCCATCCGGCGATGGTGCGGCAAACGCGGCATCACTGTCGATCGGCAGTCGCTCAATGCGGCTGTCCTTAAGATGCAGACGCATCAGCTCACGCATTCCGGAACCGGGCAGCTGTCGCTGATAAACAAGCGCTGTGCCGTCACGCGAGAATACCGGCGCATCGTCAGCAGACTCCCGGCCGGTCAACCGCCGTGCCACAGCATCAGCTTTGCCGGTATCTATCAGCCAGATATCCCCTTTGACGTCACTCTCCGCATCAACAAACGCCACTGCCGTGCCATCGGCATTAAGAGCGGGGGCGGCAAGCCGGACCGGACTCGCATGGAGCAGGCGCGGCAATTCCGGAACAGCAGCAAAGGAGTACAGCCAGAGTTCATCACCTTTGTCGCCCCGCTCCACGGTCACCATCCGGGAACCATTGGCAGCACGGGCCGCGTAGAGGACTTGCCGTGAACTGAAGATGGCCGGTTGGGGAGCAGTTTCCGGACGTGAACGGGGCGCAGAGCGCGGCACAGCAGGTGCCAGCAGGTCGTCGCCGAGCGGGAGGGCGGTTGCGGGAACAGAGAAGGTTAGTATAAGTAGCGAAATGTGAAGAACTGCGGCGTATAATTTCATTCGCCCTCCTGAGAGCAAATAGTGAGACAAAAGTCAAAAGCGACCACCCCCCAACCCCCTCCTTGAAAGGAAGGAGGGGGAGCTAAAACCAAAAAGCAAAACCAAAGCAAACCAAAAAACAAAACCGATACCTGCTGGAACAGCAGGGAGCCAAAAGCTCCCCCTCCTGTTGTTAAGGAGGGGGCTGGGGGGTGGTAATGTTTACGCCTTTGATCTCCTCCAAAATCTTTTCACAGACACCATTCAAATTTTCGTAAACATCCGTATTTAGAAACCGAACTACCTTGATATTCAATGCGTTCAGATATGCAGTTCTTTCACGATCATATTCAATGGCATCGTCGGTGAAATGTGAATCTCCATCAAGTTCAACAGCCAGCCTTACAGAGGGACAGTAAAAATCAAGGATATAGAAACCAACACTATGCTGTCTCCGAAATTTGTATCCGCCAAGATTGCTATGTTGCAACATACTCCATAGCTTTATCTCTGCAGGCGTGGAGCCGTTTCGCAACTCTTTTCGACGGGATTTTAATGGTGGCCGGTTATAGAGGAGCATTGGTTGTTCCTTTGTGCGTGAAGCAAAGTCAAGGTCAAAGGCGACCACCCCCCAACCCCCTCCTTGAGAGGAAGGAGGGGGAGCCAAAAACAAAAAACAAAGCCAAAAAGTAAACCAAAGCAACCCAAAGCAAACCAAAGCAAACCCAAAAAGCAAAACCGATACCTGCTGGAACAGCAGGGAGCCAAAAGCTCCCCCTCCTGTAGTTAAGGAGGGGGTTGGGGGGTGGTAATGTTTGCAACCCACCGGCCATCCGCTTCCTGTACCTTTGCACCGGGGGCGCTGTTCTGGCGATTTATCCTGGCAAACACCGTACGAATAGCCGGCAGATCCTTGAGCGTGAAGTTTTCATTGGTCTGTACCACCCGCAGCATCAGGGTTTCACGCGACTGGTTGACCTCCTTCACCACCTGCTGAAATTCGGCATCACTGTAGTTGGCAGCAAACGACTTCAACTCCTCCGAGGTAACTTTGGGGGTCTCACGGGGAAAGGGAGTTAACAACCCTTCGTTATTTTCACCAATCCAGCCGAATTTTTTGAAGCTTTCGATATCGTCCGCATGAAAGGCGATCGTCTCCAGCGCCCTGGTGGCGTCACGCTGTTCCGGTGTGTGGCGTGGCGCTGCATCAATCTTGCCGCTCGGTGAGACGCCGCGCACCGAGGCGACCAGCAGCATATCCTGGCTCAGACTGTTATAGGTACCCAATACCTGATTTTCCAGTGACGTCCGCTCGCTGACAACATTGACATCGACCTTGGCAAGCGTGCAGGCCGAGGCTGATAAAAGCAGACCGAATAACACGGAGCAACGGAGCAACGGAGAAGTTACAAAGCTTTTAAGGATAATTTTTAAAAAAAATTGTTCACTGATGTTACTCCGTTGCTCCGTTGCTCCGTGTTTCAGAAGGTGTTTAATATTTGAACTAATTTCTAACAAGTTATTTTTCATAACTCCTCCGTTTCAATGTCAATTCCCCTTTTGGCCCGACCACCAGCGTATCCGCCCGCACCAGATCGAGAAAACCGCGTAACGCCATAATTTTTTCCCGGTATTTTACCAGCTCCTGACGCAGCGGCAACTCGGAAATGCGCACACGGTCAACGTTCGGCAACTGAACCGCAACCCCTTTAATCTGCGCTTCACCCTCCATGCTGAACGCCCCGTCAACCGCAGTGGCCCGCAGACCCTTCAGGCTGCCGAGACGCAGCATCTTGCGCTGGGCAACCAGCTGTTCGTTCCGCTCGTACGGATCAAGGCTGAACAGCGCCCGTTCGAGCGTGTTTGAGCCGATTTTTCGAATATTCAGCGCCAGCCGCAGCTGCTCGGACAGTTCACGCTGTTCGGCGATAAGAGGCGCAGTGAGAGTCATTTCGCCGGTTATTTCAGCATCCTGATCCGCCTGCTGTTTTTTAACATCTTTCGGCAGGAGATAGGTAATGTCAAGATTTGAAAAGGAACCGGCTGCGCCTATGACCGGAACCGGCGGCTTCAGGTCAAACAGCGAGCGGGCAAGAATTGTCCCGCCGAGCAGATCTGCCTGAAAGAAGCCGAGACCGGTGCTCTCCTGACTGAAGAGCAGGTCACCCTCCAGCGCGGTAAGCACAAGTGGTACTCCGGCAGCTTTGGTTGTTACCTTCCGTATTGAAAAGGATCTCGTGCCGCGGACGTCGCCGCGCAGATCGTCATGAATCCGCGCGACAATTCCTGCCGCGCCGGGGTTGGCAGCCGCAACTGCTGCCGGGCGGACAAGGGCCGCCGAAAGCGGCGTCCAGCGCTCTCCCGGAGAGGCAACAGCGAGAGAATAGCTGCGGTTGATGGCAATATCGGAGCGCAGCCCCTCTATCTTTGTCCCGTTGGCGAGTTGCGCCCCGAAATCGCGTGTTGCCAGTGAGTAGCGGACTGCCAGCTCACGACCGGCAGCAAGATCAACGCGCAGGGCGCTGTTGATGGCTCCGGCCAGATCAATACCGGGCAGCAGCGGTTTCAGATCGCGGCTGAACTCCCCTTCAACGGTTGCCAACAGCGTCGCATCGAGCCGCTTGACCAGAGTTGCCACGCTGAACGGCTGCTTTTCATCAAGCAGTGCGTCAATGCGGGTCACGTTCAGTTCGGCCTCATGTACGACTGCCAGCGGGTCAATGCGGAATGCTTCGCTCAAGCGGAACTCCCGCCAGCCGGTAAGCTGACCATCGAAGACAAAAGAGCCACGCGGGGAGGGAATTTTTCCGGCGGCTCCCGGCAGACCCCTCACCTCCGCAATGCGCACGCCACCTTCAAGTCGTACCGATTCACCTTTCTTTGCTGACACAAGCCGTAGATCGGGAGCGCTCTGCAATCCTGCCACAGTGACCGGACCTGTGGCGGATGGAAGCGTTGCAGAGACCTTGTCAAGTTTTACGCTCAACTCACATGTGTCAAACAGTGATAACACAGTCCGGGCACTCCGCAGGGGATGTGCCTCGACAGCAGGAGCCTTATCAGGCAGCGGCGCGGCGACGTTCCAGGCGACTGAGACGACTCCGTCCCCCTTCACGCCGGACGGTATAAAAGCGGCGGCAAGCGGCAGGGTGCGCCGCAGGTCAAGCCGGGCCGTGCCACTCGTTGATGCCCGTTGAGGTGACGCCCCCGAAAGAGCCGCCTCTGCGACCAGTTGAACAGCTTCACCCGCCGACACTTTTGCAGTAGCGTGCTTGAGTGACGGTTTCGCACTCTGTGCGGCAGGAAGACGAACATCGGTCGCCGTCAGAGACGCGGTCAGCGGTAGCGGGCCGAAGCGTTTGCCATCCCTGGCACCCTGCAGAGCGGCGGCGGTGAAGGAACATTCCGGGAGGGATGCCTCAATGGCGCCATTTTCAGCCAACCGGGCAAGAAGGCGGAGCTGTTGATGAGCCTTTTCAACGGTGAACTGAGTGCCGCTCGACGCACGGTCCAGATCAAGGGATTGCGTCACAATAGCGGAAGCAGAGATTTTACGCGGCGAGGCGCTTTTCAGATTGAGGTCGCTGACCGCGACCCCGACAGCGCCGCGCGCGCCCTGAATCGAGAACGGTTGCACACCGGAGAGCGCCGCACTTTTAATTCTCCAGCGCAGATCTGCTGCCAGTTTGACCGGCAGTTTTGCTACCAGCGGACATGACACCTGTTCAAGGAGCAGCTCAACGTCGGCAGCGGTCAGTTCACCTTTTTTCAATGCTGCTCGCACATGGGGAAGCGTGACACCAAGGTCGGCCACGGCAAGATTTCCGCTATTGCCGGGACCGGTTAATTTCAGATTCAGGGAGCGGAGAGTCAGTTCGCCGGAAAGATCTTTGACCGGAGTATCGGGAGGGAGAAACGGTGCGGCAACGGCACGTGCCCTGGCAAGATCGAGCCGCACGGGGCCGAACTGCAGATCAATCGACCGTGCGGGAACGGTAGGATTGGTGACGGCAGCGCTCCACGCCGCAGCCAGCAGTTCGGGGATGTCAAGCGTACCGCCGGGGAATTCAACCCGTTGGCGCGTATGATCGGTGACTATCCGCTGTTGCAGTTTCATGTCCAGCGGCCCGACCCGTTTTGCCTTCAGAGCACCGCCACGTGCAGCCAGTCCCGCACCTGCAAGCGTCACTGTCGCGTGCAGATCACGCCCGGCATCAGCTTTCGCCAGCAGCAGCAGTTCGACACTCCCCGAAAGTTCCGGAATCGCAGATGGCATCAAAGGGTGAGCAACCGCCAGTAACCGTGGCAGGTCCAATTTCAAGAGTGCCGAAAAACCGTCCGCCTGCCCCAGTCCACCGGTTACGGAGAGGCTCGTTCCGGGTGCTGCAGCAGTAACGGCAAACAGTGCCGAAGCGAGACGTATCCGCCGCTCCCTGGTCACAAGGTCGCTCACCTTCGCGTTGAAATTGACCGTGCCAATTTCTCGACCATCAACCGTTACGCGGCCATTCGCCTCGGCAGTAACCGGCTCTGTCGCCAGTGACGGCATGGCAAGACGAAAAGAACAGTCATTAAGCTGCAACTGTTTCCCCGGTGCCGGGACTCGATAAGAAACATTCATTGGTGCAATTTCAACCTGAACACGCAGATCAACCGGTAACGAAACATCGAGCCCCTGAACGTTCTGAATCGCTTCAGCCAGCAGCGTCAGAGGATCTTTGCCTGGCGGCGGGGGTGCTTTTGGCGGCCCGGGAACAAGTTCTGCCTGGACGTTCTTGACTTTAACGGCCAGATCAACACCGAAACGCCCATCAACGCCGCGACTGATTCCCGGAGTAATCACAAGCTGCTCAATGTCAGTTTTGAGAAGCGGTGCAGGGCCATCACCGAGCTTAAGCCCGGAAAGGGCAAGGCCGTCGGACCAGGTCAGGGTCAGGTTCGCCCAGGTTACCTGGCGCTTCATGGAGGTTGTCAGGGTTTTCTGAATGCGGGTTTGTACCGATTGACTGCTGACAAGGGTCGGGAGAAAGGCAAGAGAGAGCAGCAGGAGCGACAAGCCAACTGCAATAGTCATGGCCGCTATTGTGAGGATTCTTTTTATTGGTATGTTTCGTTTTGGTATTTTCATATTTTATTTTGACGTAATTTCCCAGCTTGACAAGGCGCATGATATACGCATAACATGGCATCAAGGAGGTACACCATGCAAAAATCTCGAATAAATCTTACCCTTGACGCCGATTTAATTGACTTTATCAAGGAATATGCTGAGACCCAACGAACCACGGTTTCGGAAGTCTTTACCCAATTTGCTCTAAAGCTGAAGCGGGTTAAAGAGAATGACCCCACTGAAACGATACTGGCAGACCCTGATTTTTCTGATTCACTTTTCAACACAATTGAGCGAGTTAAAGCGGGCACAGTCAATTGGGTCATTTATGATGAGGTCTTTAAATGAATATTGTTTTTAGTGATGATTTTGCCACTTCTCTCAAAAAGCACAGTTCAATAAAAGAAGCTGTCCGAAAAAAAGTGGATATGATCTGTGAAAGTCCTATAGCTCTGGGTGAACCGCTCAAAGGGAACTTTCGTGGTTTCTACAGTTGCCCCGTCAAACGCAATTTCCTGATTATTTTCCTTTACTGCGCAACCTGCCGAAAGAAGGGCGACGATGCCATTGTTCTCTGCGCAGATTGTCCTGACTCCCTTGACGACACAATCAAGTTTATTGCCCTTGGTCCCCACGATAAAGCCTATTGGGGGTAATTCACAACTGCATCACGCCGCCCCCCTTGAGTAAGCTTTGCCATAATACACTATAGGCTTGAATTGTCTATACCGCCAGATTTCCAATCAATCATCATCCAGCATCCGGTGTTTCGGCTTCTCCACATCTTCAAACTCACCCTTTTTCACCGCCCAGATGAAAATCAGCCAGCAGCCTGCGCCGAGACAGAGTGACAGAACGATCAGAATTATCAGGCTTTCATCCATGGTGTTTGAACCTCATCAGGCGCAGTGAATTAAGGGAAACCAGCAGCGAGCTGGCGGTCATGGCAACGGCGGCGTACACCGGGGTCAGGAGTCCGGTCATCGCCAGCGGTATGCCGATGAGATTATACACGAACGCCCAGGCGAGGTTTTGCCTGATGATCGTCATGGTGGCGCGACTGATACGGTATGCTGTGGCGATGCGAGAAAGATCGTCGCCGGTAATGATGACATCGGCATTTTCCAGGGCAATGTCACTTGATCCGGAGAGCGAGCAGCTGACCGTGGCAGCTGCCAGCGCCGGCGCATCGTTGACACCGTCTCCCACCATCAGCACATGGCGCCCCTGCTGTAGAAGGGTGGTGACATGGTCAAGCTTCTGATCCGGCGTCATCTCCCCGAGAGCGGATACCAGACCGATATCGGCGGCAATGCGGTCCACCGTAATCTGGTTGTCACCACTGATAAGAGCGAGTTCCATCTGCTCCGCAACAAGCTCGGAAACAACTCTCCGTGCCCCTTCCCGCAGTTGGTCAACAAGCAGAAAGCGTCCCGCCAATAGCCCGTCAATAGCCAGCAGCACTGCGGTAGCAGAGCTATCCGGCTGATATTTGATAGTTACCGGTATGCCACTTTCCCGAAGGAATGCCTCGCTGCCGCAGAGCACTTCTTTGCCATCAGATAGCACGCCCGAGATACCACGACCCGGCACAGAGCGGAAATTTTGGCATAGTTCAGGCTGATAGCCATTAACTGCAGCATACTGAACAATCGCCCGGGCAAGCGGATGAGCCGCCTGTTCTTCAACCGTTGCCGCCGCCTGGAGAACGGTTGCGTCATCATACCCGGCATAGGTGTCAAAGTGCATGACGCCAGGCAGACCGCAGGTTACCGTGCCGGTTTTATCGAACAGCGCGCTGTTTATCGATGCCAGACGTTCAATGACGTCCCCTCCCCGCAAAATGATGCCGAGCGACGCCGAGCGACTGCAGGCAGCCAGCACCGCTGCCGGAACCGCCAGCCCCATGGCGCAGGGGCAGGCGATCAGAATAACCGACAGGGCCGACATGACCGCCGCACCGGCACTGTCTCCTGAATAGTAAAGCCGCACGGCACACACGAGCAGTGCCAGAATAATTACCGCCGGCACAAACCAGCCGGAGACCCGGTCGGCCAGCTGCTGCAGCTTCGGCTTCCCCGCCTGTGCCATCTGCACCAGTGCGGCGACCCGCATCAGATAACTCTGCCCGGCCGGCCTGAGCGCCTGCACAGTCACCGGCGCCGCCACATTGACGCAACCGGAGCGTACCTCAGCACCACAGGCCAGCAGCACCGGTTGACTCTCTCCGGTGGCCAGTGATTGATCAACCTCAGTTTCACCTTCGACGATCAGGCAGTCAACCGGAAAACGCTCCCCCTGCCGCACCAGCAGCAGATCTCCCGGTCGAATGTCATCGACATTTACCGTGCGGTGGTGTACCCCATCCCCTCCCCGACCCTCCCCTTGAAAGGGAGGGAGAGAATCAAAGGCAACGGTCTTTGAGCTTTTAGTCCCTTCCCCTTCAAGTACCCTCTGGGGCATAAAGGGAAGGTTAGGATGGGGATGGGGGTGATTTGCGCTGCATACCAGCGTTGCCCGCTGCGGAGCTGCAGCGTAGAGTGAGCTGATCCCGGACATGGCGCGGCGGCGCACCGAAAGCTCCAACAGGCGGCCGATCAGCACAAAGGTCACGATGAACGCGGCACTCTCATAGTACGTTTCCTGCCCGGCAAACGTCGCCCAGACGCTGTAAGACCAGGCGGAGAGCGCCCCCATGGCGATGAGCAGATCCATTCCCGGAGCAGCGGTTTTGAGCGAACGCCAGGCACCGGCAATAAACGGCCAGCCGCAATAAAAAACCACCGGGGTTGTCACCAGCAGCGAAACGTACTGGAGAAACTGTTTCATCGCCCCCCCGATACCCTGAAAATAACCGGCATACAGGGCATAGGAATACGCCATCAGCTGCATGGTCAAAAACAGTGCGGTACCGAAACGGAGCAGCAGATCATCACGCTCGCGGCGTGCTTCCTTTTCAGATTGATCGGCAGAATAGGGACGTGGCGTATAGCCGAGGCTGGCAATGACAGAAAAAATTTCCTGTGGGGCGACGGTTTCAGGGTTAAAACGCAGCGAGGCGATGCCGCCGCTATAGGAGAGGCTGACATATTCGACACCCGGCACGCGTGCCAGCATGCGTTCGAGCAGCCAGACACAGGAGGGACAGGAAATGCCGCCCACCAGAATATCAATTCTGCAGAGATCACCTTCCGGGACAATATGATGTGACAGGTCTGTTTCTGAATACTGTGCCGCTGCGCTTTCCGTTACCGTCGGTACTGCCCGGTCGGAGCGGAGGTAAAAGTTCCCCAGTCCCGCCGAACAGATCATGCGATAGGCGCCCTGGCATCCCCGGCAGCAGAAAACGGTGTGACTGCCGTCATCGCCGTTCTCTTTGAGCGCTTTCCAGCGAAAGCTGATGCCACAGTGGCTGCAGTTCTGCTCCGACAACATGCTCACGGTGAAACCGACACCGAACCTGCCGGACGATCACCGCACAGCAGCTGCAGAACAATTTTTTCAGGGGGACGGGCTGTACTGGCAACGTGGATCATGAAGATCACCTCATGATGTTGATTCGCTCCTACCCTGATATTGTCTGTCTGGCCAAGCAGTTCGACACTGTTAACTGGCTCTCCGGCCATCCGTATCGAATAGACCTGATCCGTTTCAGAGCGGTTACCGATTATTGCCCGCCAGGCAAGCGCCTGCGAACCGTCAGGGAGAAGACGAGGTGCTGCTGTGGCAACGCGCTGTACGGCAAAGGCATGCTGGTTTCTGCCGGCCACACCCCAGACCAGACCGGCGGCAAGCAGCAGCGTCACGAGCAGCAGCGCGGCTGTCGTTTTCCCCAAACGAAAACCGGTTCCTTTCACGGTTCCAAAACGATAATCAATCAGCCCGTCCCCTCCAACTCTTTTCTCCATGACCCCGCGACAGGCATCAATACAGCGCCCGCAGCCGATACACTCGATCTGGAACCCGTCGCGGATATCTATGGTCATCGGGCAGGTCCGGACACAGGCGCTGCAGCGGAGGCAGCGGTCACGGGTTTCCTCCAGAAAGGAGAGATTCAGGGTACCTGCATCCATCAAGGCGGTCTGAAAGCGGCCATACGGGCAGTAGCTCCGACAGAAGCTCCGTTTGACCAGGGTCAGGTTGAGATAGCCGAACAGAGTCAGGAGCAGGAAGGTGACACCCATGACCGGATGGCCATGAACGTCGAAAAGGAAACCGGCTACCTGAGCAGGAGGCATAAACCAGCAGAACAGATTGAACGCAATCAGCAGTGAAATAAACAGTGCGACAGCATGTTCAATCGGTCGAGCGAGGCTGTGCATCTTTGGCATGAGGAGTGTTCCGGAAAGCAGTTCCGCGACATCATTAAAAACTGTCTGGGGACAGAGCCAGCCGCACCAGACCCGCCCCAGCAGGGCTGTTGTGAGGAGAAAGGAAGCGACGGCCAGCAGAATCACCAGCAGCACCAGATAAAACTGGTCAATTCTGAGCGGAATACCGGCCAGAAAGAGCGTCATCTTCGCGATGTCCATACGCAGGAACGGATTGCCTGATAGCGTCGCAAAAGGGAGCAGCAGTGCGGCAGCCAGTAACAGACCCTGAACACGCTGGCGTTTTGTAGTGATACGGGGAAGCGGCATAGTAATCGCCTTTAGGATTGGGTGGTTTGATTAAAATTTCCGGAGCATATCAGACGTAAATCGGTTATCATGGCATCGGCTATACACTCAGCGAAAGAAATGGATCTTCATGACTCAAGACTCACCCTACATCTATCGCCCCATCGGCTTCCTGAACTCCCCCTATACTCGCCGCATTGATGCACCTCATCAAAGCACGGTGGTGGAAGGCACTGAAACCGGAGATTTCGCGATAGCCTCTGTGGAGCTTCAGGATTGGCTGGACGAGAAAGTTATTCAGGATCTGAACGGCTTCGACCGGATTTGGCTGATCTTCGCATTCCACCTCAGTGAGGGCTGGACAAGCTGTGTCAAACCGCCCCGGGGTGGGCCAAAGCGGGGCATTCTGGCGACCCGATCTCCGCATCGTCCCAATTCTATCGGCCTGTCGGCGGTAGAATTAGTCTCAATTGACGGCAGGACGCTCCACCTCCGGGGTGTTGACCTCCTGGATGGCACACCAGTACTCGATATCAAACCCTATGTGCCCTACGCGGATGCCTTTCCGCACGCCAAAGCCGGTTGGATCGATGCACTGGATGCAAAGCTGGGGCAAAATTTTGCTCCGGGACCTCGAAAACCGAGATAAAATCATCGCTGGACAGGAAACCCGTTACGCTTCCACCCTTCAATTCCGTCACTCATCTCATACACGTCTTTGTAACCTTTCCTGGCAAGGAAACGTGCAACAGGCTGCGAACGGCCACCAACGGCGCAATACACTAGAATCGGCCTGTCTTTTGGCACCTCCGTAACACGCCGTTCAAGGTCACTTATCGGAATCAGCACTGATCCTGCCAACCTCTCCTGGCTGTATTCACGTGGGGTACGAACATCCAGAAGATACACAGGAGTTTTGCCCGCAAGCAACGCTCTTGCTTCGCGAGATGAAATCACCTTCTCTGCCCCCCAGAGCTGTGAAGCCGCTGTTATAATCATCAGCAGTACCAGTAAAAAACATTTCATAGTTTATTGCTCCTGCTTGGGCAAATCCTCACCCGGTGATTACTTCTGTTGTGACAGCTCGTCGATCAGTTGTTCACTGGTAACAACCTGAATTCCTTCTGCTGCATATCGCTCTAAAACCTTTGTCATATCAGATCTGGTTGCTACGGCATCCCGTACGACGGTAACCGTATAGCCGCGGTTTAGTGCGCCACGTGCCGTATAATAGACGCAGTAGGCCGCATCCACCCCGGTCAGATACAATTCATTCACCCGGTGATCAATCAGAAACTGCTCAAGCATGCTATTCGAAAAAGCATCCGTCCGGTTTTTGGCAAAGTCATTGTCATTGATCTTTACTATTCTCCGATCGACAATTATCTTCTCAACCCTTTTACCACCATGCATCCGTACAAAAAGGTTGTTACTGAACACCTGCCGTACATAGCAGACCTCCATCCCGGTTTCTGCCGCCATGCCAATGAGACGGTTTACCGTGTCAAGCATACCGCCTGCGGCAGGAGCTGTTGCCGCTTGCCGCGGATTGGTCCCACGGTAACCCTCTTGTAGATCAAGCACAAGCAGCGCCTTACGCGGAGCGGGGTAGGCTTGAATTCGTGTGCCGCGAGTGGCGACAAACATGCTGCGATACATGGTCAGTCCGGCTATCGCGGCAAAAACACCTATTATTCCCACTATCACAAGCAGAATGGTTGATATCATAGCTCGAAAGCCACCGTTCCCCCGAACGCTTTTTCAAAAAGGTCCTTTTTGGCATTGCCCCCGAAAACTTCCACTGAGATGTCTTCCGTACCAAGCAGCTTAAAGCTGAATTCGGCGCCATGTCTGGCGAGCGCCACAACCTCAACCAGTCCGCTCCTGCGTCGATCAAGGCCGTCGGAAAGTCGCAGGATCCCGCCCAGACGGCTGACAAGCTGCTGATCCTTCGGCTCCAGACGCGCATATTCCGGATGTTTTTTCTTTGGCAGTGATTTGCGGTGATAGCGGGCGATCAGTGCCGTCATTTCCCGTTCACGCGGGGAAAAACCAAACAGCTCGGCGTGACGGATCAGATGATGAGAATGTTTATGGTGGCTGTTGTAGCTGATAAAATAGCCGACGTCGTGGAGCAGGGCGGCGGTTTCCAAAAGTCTCCGGTCATTTTTTTTGAAGGCGTATTCTTTGGCAAGATGGTCAAAAACAGTCAATGCTACCGTGGCAACATGCCGTGAATGCGGCTCGTCATAGTGGCAGGAGCGCGCAAAGTCGAGCACGGATTCCTTCCAGTTACGCTGAGCAGCCGTATCGGGAAGCAGTTTGAGCCGCCGTATAGCGTTGATGATCAATCCTTCACGGATGCCACGTTCATTGACCAGCAGCATGTTGGCCCCGAAAAATTTCATTACCTCATCGATGACAACCAGCCCGGCAACAATGATATCGGCACGGTCAGGATTAAGCCCGGGGATATTCCGCAGCGACTTGACATCTTTGCGAGCCAGCATTGCCAGCAGGTGGACGATTTCCGAGCGGAGCACTTCAAAGCCATGCGCTGAAGAAAACGACTGCTTGCGCATACTCATAACCATGTTCGCCAGGGTCGTAATGGTGCCGCCTGAACCGATAAAAGTCTGCACTGTAAGCCGATCTTCCGGGAAGCTTGACTTCAGTTCCGAACGGACAAAGCGACGCAGTTTTTCTATTTCGGCGGGCTGCACCGGATCAGTCTTCATGAACCGGTCAGTCATCCGCACGGCGCCCAGCTCCAGTGAAGTACTGCTTTCAACGTGGTTGGCAACGGCGCTCATGATCTCGACGCTGCCTCCGCCGATATCGATAATCATGTAGCGCTTGCCGCTCATATCGAAATTATGGCGCACCGACCGGGCTACCAGCTCGGCCTCTTCATCTCCTGATATTATTTTGATCTCACGGCCCAGTTCACGGGTCAGAACAGCAACCAGTTCCGCACCGTTCGCTGCACTGCGCATGGCGCTGGTAGCGACCGCCTCAACGTCCGTCACTTTCAGGCCATCGATTAATTTGCGCATACGTGACACGGCATCCACCGCCCGGGCAAACGCCGCAGCAGAAATGGCGCCGCTTGCGGCCAGATTTTCACCGAGGCGCACGGTCGCCTTTTCATCGTCAAGAACCGTGTAGCGCCCCTGTTGATCGACCTCGACAACAATACAGCGAATTGAATTGGTACCTATGTCTATGGCAGCCAACCGGGACTTGTTCATAAAAAACCCTCCGACGAAATTGAAGCGGCCCCACTATGCCTCAATTTCTGCCAAAAGAAAAGGCGAAGCCACTGCGGCTCCGCCTTTTACAACAGTTTCAGCAGACCCGGAATTTACGCCGCGTCAACCTTTGAACCGTCAAGATTAAAGCCAAGCGCTTCTTTCCGGGAGAGCTTGATCTTGCCGTTCTTATCAACACCGATACACTTGACCAGCACAACATCGCCTTCTTTCAAGATATCGGTAACCAGTTTGACACGAGCTGTGTCGAGTTCGGAAATATGAACAAGGCCATCGGTACCGGGCATGATTTCAACAAACGCACCGAAATCCATGATCTTGCGGACGGTGCCCATGTACAGTCTGCCCTCTTCAGCCTCATCGGTCAGACCGCGGATCATCTGGATTGCCAGATCACATGCTTCCTTGTTGGTGCTGGCGATGTTGATACGACCGGTATCGTCGATATCAATCGTCACTCCGGTTGTTTCGGTAATGTTGCGGATGTTCTTGCCGCCGGTACCGATAACGTCGCGGATGCGATCCGTTTTGACGTAGATGGTGGTGATACGTGGCGCAAACGGCGACATCTCGGCGCGTGGTGCGGCGAGCGTTTCAGCCATTTTACCAAGAATGTGGAGGCGGCCTTCACGGGCCTGCTTGAGCGCCTGTTCCATGATTTCCTTGGTGACGCCGCCGATTTTGATATCCATCTGCAGAGCGGTGACCCCTTCAGCCGTTCCGGCAACCTTGAAGTCCATATCGCCGAGATGATCTTCATCGCCGAGGATATCGGAGAGGATGGCGAATTTATCACCCTCTTTGATAAGACCCATGGCGATACCGGCAACCGGTGCGGTCACCGGGATACCGGCATCCATCATCGACAGGCAGCCGCCGCAGACGGCAGCCATTGATGAAGAGCCGTTGCTCTCAAGTGTCTCGGAAACGATACGGATCGTGTAGGGGAAATCATCATGAGCCGGCAACACGGCGGCAAGAGCGCGCTCAGCCAGCATGCCGTGACCGATTTCACGACGACCCGGTCCGAGACGGAAACTGGTTTCGCCGACAGAAAACGGAGGGAAGTTGTAGTGGAGCAGGAAGCGTTTGCGTGACGCGCCGTAGAGGGAATCGATGCGCTGTTCATCGCTTGAAGTGCCGAGCGTGGCAGCAACCAGCGCCTGTGTTTCGCCACGGGTAAAGAGGGCGGAACCATGGACGCGGGGAAGAAAGCCGGTTTCCGTGCTGATCGGACGAATTGAGTTCGTTGTGCGACCATCGATGCGAATGCCGGTATCAAGGACATCGGCGCGGACGCAGTCATACTCGAAATCACCGAGAAACGCTTTGATCTGTTTTGCCGAACCTTCGAACTCTTCCTTGAGGGCATCAATTGTTTCAGCCTTGATCAGATCGATCTGGTCATGACGCTCATTTTTTGCCTTCAGCTTAACCGCTTCGTTAATACGCTTGTACGCCAGCTCCTTCACCCGCGCCTGCAGCACTTCATCAACAATCACCGGTTTAACAGCACGCTTGGCAACTCCGGCAAGCTTCTGCAGCTGCACCTGAGCTTCAATCAGCGGCAGCATCGCTTCTTTGGCAAAGAACACACCTTCGAGCAGATCTGCTTCTGAGACAAATTTAGCTTCGCCTTCAACCATGATTATGGCATCACGACTGGCGGCAACAACAATTTCAAGATCGCTTTTTTCGAGCTCTTCAGCAGTAGGGTTGCAGATGAACGCACCATCGACGCGAGCCACTTTGGCGCCGGCAATCGGACCGTTGAACGGGATGTCGGAGATCATCAGTGCCGCAGAAGCGCCCAGCATTGACAGTATCCCCGGATCATTGTCCTGATCGGCCGAGACGACAGTAGCGATTATCTGGGTATCGTTCAGAAATGTTTCCGGAAAGAGCGGACGGATCGGACGGTCGATCAGGCGGCAGGTGAGTGTTTCAGGATCGGTCGGGCGCGCTTCGCGCTTGAAAAAACCTCCTGGTATCTTGCCGCCGGCATAGGCCTTCTCGGTATAATTGACGGTAAGCGGAAAAAAGTCCTGACCTTCTTTTGCTTCTTTTGCTGCAACTACAGTAACGAGTACTACAGTGTCACCGCAGCTGACGACAACAGCGCCACTCGCCTGTTTTGCCATCTTTCCGGTAGACAGTGTAATGGTTCTGCCCCCAAATTCAACCTGAACATGTTGTTCCATTTTAATTCTCCTCTTCGGTTGCGTTGGGGCCGTCGTTACAACTTCCTTGCCGTAGGAGCGTTTTTCAAACGCGATTGCTGCAATGGCCAGTAGGAATCTACATCATAACCATCGCGGCAACATGCCGCTCCTACGAGAAAGAAGCTCTATCCACGCCCCCAACAAATATAAAAAGGGCCGCAAAGCCCTTTTCTGAAATGAGCACCCTGTAAACAAAAGCGGTGGTATACCTGCATTGACAGGTATACCACCGGTTACTATCTACGAATGCCGAGTCTTTCGATGACCGTTTTATATCTGCTGACTTCTTTACCCTTCAGGTAATCGAGAAGACGTCTTCTCTGGCCGACAAGCTTGAGAAGTCCGCGACGGCTATGATGATCTTTCTTGTGTGTTTTGAAATGTTCCGTCAGATAGGTGATACGCGCTGTTAAAATAGCGATCTGTACTTCCGGTGAGCCGGTATCACTGTCATGTTTTTTGAATTCATTAATAATTTCCTGCTTTTTTTCGGTTACCAGCACTGTTTGCTCCTCCATAACTTTTTTTGTAAAGCGTGTTAAAACGCATGCGATTTTTTAGAGTTGAACTACTTACCACATTGTTTCCAGCATGTAAAGCCTAATCTGATTGCACACCATAATCTGCACAGCGGGAAACGGTCAGGGTGAATGGATTTGAAAACCAGGTGGATGAATGCTCGTTAAAAATGACAATTGACCGGATTTGATGCCTACAGATAAAGAATTTTTAATGTTCCATCCATCTATTCAAACAGCAGCTCAAAATCTCTCGGTGACAGGATGTTACACCTGCCATACCGTTCCAATACCAGAAGGTCATTATCTCCGGTAACCAGATATTCAGCACCGGCAGTTTCGGCACAGGCCAATATCAGATCATCATCACGATCACGGCAGACGGGGGTTTGAAGGACACCTTCAGTCAAAACAGCGCTTGCAGCCTCTGAAATAAGTATGCAGGCCCGTTCAATTTCTTTGGTCGTGCAATGGAATTTTACTTTCAGCTTGGAGGAAAATTCAAGAAGTACGATCTTGCAGATAAAAAGCTCCAACTCCCTTCTGCGGGCGCGGCGAACAAGCCTCGCACATATACCGTCAGAAACAAAAGCCGCAATAAACACATTTGTATCGAAAACAACCCTCACGAAAGTGCCTTAAAAACGTCTTCCTCAGTAACGATTCCAACCTTCTTTGCACGGCGCATCATGCTTTTTCTGAGTGAAGTAAAGCGAACATCCCAGAGGTACAATGCCACTGATTCTTTAATAATATCACTTTTACTCCGCCCTGTTTCTGTGGCAAAAGATTCAAGTTCGCTTGAAATCTGCTCGGGGAAACTGACTGACATAACTGAACGCATGGCATCCTCCTGTAGTGAATTTCGCTACATTATAGCATGATGCGTACATTTGTAAACCAAAACGGATTAAATCAATACCCGTTTCAACTTAATAACCGCATCCGTACCACACCCCGGAACCAGTCTGGCGATAGCAACCAGAGTGCCGTCAGCAGTCAGGCGCACAGCGGTTTCTTCTGAGCAGGGGAGCGGGGCTTCGAGCAAGGTTGCGTTCCAGGACGGCGACATGCCGAAACGGAGCCCATCCACACCTGCAGCAGTCAGCGGAATTTCGGGAAGATGTCCGAGCGCAGCCATCGGTGACAGGCAGAGCTCTTCCGCCCTCCCCTCGCCTGCAGCGGCCTCAAGATCCGCCAAGGCGACTGCATTTTCAATGCGGAACGGACCGCTGGCGGTGCGCCGCAATTCCTGAAGCGCAGCCCCGCAGCCCAGCCTCTGTCCAATGTCATCTGCAAGGCTGCGGATGTATGTACCCCGTGAACAGACGACACGAATGGCAACGAGCGGCAGGTCAAAGGAAAGCAGTTCCAGCCGGAATATTTCGACATCTCGCGCCGTGCGCTCCACCTCGACACCCTGGCGAGCCAGCTTGTAAAGAGGCTGGCCATTCTGCTTGATCGCTGAATACATGGGGGGAATCTGGCTGATTGCACCGGTGAAATGAGAAAGTGTGGAGACGAATTGTTCGCGGGTGACGCCGGTCGAATCCGATTCAGACAGGACAGCGCCGGTCATGTCGAGTGTATCGGTGGAAACGCCGAGGCGCATGAGCGCTTCGTACGTTTTGCTCCCTTCATCAAGGAACGGAATGGCTTTCGTGCCGTCATTGACGGCTATCGGCAGCACGCCGGTGGCAAATGGATCAAGCGTTCCGGTATGCCCGACTTTTTTTATTCCCAGAATGCGCCGCACACGACTGACGACATCATGAGAGGTAATACCGGGCGGTTTGTTGATAACTACGAAGCCGTTAATCAAAAGGAGCGTTCAACAATGGCGTACACTTGAGCTTTTACCTCATCAAGCGTGCCTTCAACGGTACATCCGGCAGCGTTATGATGCCCGCCTCCGCCGAACGCTGCAGAAAATACGGCCACATTGACATTACCCTTTGAGCGAAATCCGACCTTGATCTTTTTTTCGTCAAGCTGCCGGAAAAATATGGCGACTTCAACACCGCGTATTGAGCGTGGATAATTGACAAAACCGTCGGTCAGTTCGGCATCAGCGCCACTGGCGGCGTACATGTCACTCGTGACCGTAACGGAAGCGGCCTGCCCGTCCTTGAATACATCGAGAGTGGGAAGACTCTGCGCCAGCAGCTTGAGGCGTTTCAGCGGCTGATTTTCATAGAGCTGCTCTGCCACATCCCAGGCATTAACTCCGCATTCAATCATTTCACCGGCGACCGTAAAGGCCTCACGGTTGGCGTTGGAGTAGCGGAATGAGCCGGTGTCGGTGATTATGGCAGTGTAAATACAGAGTGCGGTATCAGGGTCAAAGAGATACCCGTACGCCGCGGCAATCCGGTACACCAGAACCCCTGTCGCTGCCGCCTGGGAGTCTATGAGGTTGTAGTCGGCGAAGTTTTCGCAGGAGAGGTGGTGGTCAAGATTGACCGTTGCGCTTACCCGCGAGAATGCACAGAATTCTTTACCGGCGCGCTTCCGCTCGCCGATATCAAGTACAAACGAGACATCAAAATGCCGGTCGGGGATATGGGGAAGTACGGAATCGGCACCGGGAAGAAAGGCGTACAGATCCGGAACAGCATCATGATAATGCACCGTTACATCTTTACCCAGTTTACGGAGAAAAGAGGCCAGAGCGAGCGATGAGCCGACGGCATCACCATCCGGCCCCTCATGAGTCGTGAGAAGAAACGAGGAATTGCTGCGTATGACATCAATTATCTGTTGAATTGTTTCCGTCATGTTCAGTATGTATCTCCTTGAGAAGAGATTCTATCCGACTGCCGTAATCAAGAGATTTATCGTATTTGAACACAAGCTCCGGGGTATGCCGGATAGTAAGCTTTTTGCCGATATCGCGACGGATAAAGCCTTTCGCGCTGTTCAGACCCGCTTCCGTATCCTTTTTAACCTTCTCATCGCCGATAACGGTGAAAAAAATACGCGCCAGGCTCAGGTCATCGGTCACCTCAACGCCGGTAATGGTGACAAAACCGATACGGGGATCATTGAGACCGCGGCAAAGAATGGAGCAGATTATTTCATGTATGGTTTCAGCAACCTTGTCCGAACGTTTGTGCATATATGAACCTGTTTTTAGAGTTTGGTAGCTATTTTTTCCATTTCAAATGCTTCGATAATATCGTCGACTTTGACATCATTGTAGTTGTCAAGGCCGATGCCGCATTCGTAGCCGGTGGCGACTTCTTTGACATCGTCTTTAAAGCGGCGCAGCGATGACATTTTACCTTCATATACCACCATATTGTCACGTAACAGCCGGACCTGTGCGTTACGCACCATTTTGCCGTCTGTAACATAGCAACCGGCAACATTACCGAATTTCGGCACGCTGAATACATCACGGATCACGACACGACCTAGGAATTTCTCCTTGAACGTTGGATCAAGCAGACCTTCCATGGCTTTTTTAACATCTTCAACGGCATCATAAATAATGCTGTAAAGTCTGATATCAACCCCTTCGCGCTCGGCATGCCCCTGTGCCTTGATTTCAGGACGGACATTAAATCCGATGATGACCGCATTCGAGGCGGCAGCGAGGTTGACGTCAGTTTCGGTAATCGCACCAACGGCAGAGTGAATGACATTGAGGCGGACCGCTTCTGTTGACAGCTTGCGCAGTGTTTCACTGACCGCCTCAACAGAACCCTGGACATCACCTTTGACAACAACATTGAGATCTTTGACTTCACCACTCTGAATCCGCTTGTAGAGATCTTCCAGCGACAATTTGGTGTGTTTGGCAAACTCGACTTCACGTTGCTTGATCTGGCGTAACGTGGCAATTTCCCTGGCCTGTTTTTCATCTTTCATCGCCACGAAAATATCACCGGCGTTCGGCACACCGGACAACCCGACCAGTTCGACCGGCATGGATGGTCCAGCCTCCAACACCTTTTCACCACGATCATTCTGCATCGCCCTGACGCGCCCGGAGTGAATTCCGACAACACAATAGTCTCCGGTTTTGACCGTCCCTTCCTGTACCAGCACAGTGGCAACCGGACCGCGGCCTTTGTCGAGCCGTCCTTCAACAATGGTGCCTTTCGCCAGCTTGTTCGGATTGGCGGTCAACTCCATCAGGTCGGCCTGCAGAAGGATCATTTCCAGCAGTCCCTCCAGATTGGTGCGCTGTTTTGCGGAAACTTCCACCATCGTGACATCGCCGCCCCAATCTGAGGAGACGACCCCCTGGTCGGTCAGTTCCTGCTTGACCCGGTCAGGCTTTGCCCCCGGCTTATCGATTTTATTAATGGCAACAATAATGGGAACTTCGGCAGCTTTTGCGTGATTAATCGCCTCTTTGGTCTGCGGCATCACACCGTCATCAGCAGCAACAACAAGAACAACGATATCGGTGACCTTGGCACCACGGGCACGCATGGCGGTAAACGCTTCATGACCGGGCGTATCAAGGAAGGTTATCTTACGGCCATTCAGCTCAACATCATACGCACCGATATGCTGCGTGATTCCTCCTGCCTCGCCGGCTATGACGTTTGCTTCACGGATGGCATCAAGCAGCGAGGTCTTACCGTGATCGACATGGCCCATTATGGTGACAACCGGAGGCCTTTTGACCAATGTTTCAGGGGCATCGACGGTAGACTCAAGTATTTCATCAAGGTCAACCGCGACATTTTCAACTTCGTATTCGTACTCAGACGCCAGAATAACCGAAGTATCGTAATCGAGCTGATGATTGATGGTAACCATCATGCCCATTTTCATCAGCGACTTTATCAGATCATTAGCCTTGATACCGAGACGTTTGGCAAGCTCTCCGACCGAGATGCTTTCCGATATTTTAATGATACGCTTGATCGCCTTCGGTACGGTTATTTCAGTTTTGTTGGTATTGCTGACCTGCACTTTGCCACCGCGCTTCTTCGACCCTTTATACGCCGGGTCAAAGGCACGTTCACGCTTCTCAATAATTTCATTTTTGCGCGGCTGTTCTTTCTTCTTTGCCGGAGGAGCGCCCTTCTTGGCACCCTTTCCTGCGTCACCGTAGCCGGGGCCGCCATCTTTCTTGCCGACACCACGTCTGTTGTCACCGCCGGGAAAAGCTTCGGGAGCGAGCTGCACCTGCTTCATGCGGGAGCGATCAAGCTCCGTTGCCGGAGCAGACGGTGTTGTTGAAACAGACTTTTTCGGGTCGTAACCGGATGCCGGCCGCCGTGTATCGGCACCGGGAGCGGGCCTTCTCTGGTCTGCAGCAGCAGGGGCAGGTCTTCTCTGGTCTGTGGCAGCAGGGGCGGGCCTGCGTTGCATGGCAGGATCCTGAGCAGGACGCTGCGGAGCGGTACGCGGAGCAACCGGGGTCTCTTTGGTAACAACCCGGGTAGCACGATTTGTCACCCCGTGGATCTCTACCATGCCAAGAATTCTGGCCTGATTCGGATTCGCCTTGACAACCTCTGCCGGTTTTTCCACCGGTGACGGCGGCTCCGTGGGCGTCACAGTAACGGCAGCGGCACCAGCATGTTCATCTGCAGCATGTGTTACCGAAACAGGTTGAATAACAGCAGACGGCTCAGCCGCAGCCTGAGCTACAGGAGGCAGTTCCGGAGCAGCAGCGACCATTGGAGCTGATGCAGCTGCTTCCTCTACCGGAACGACTTTAGCTCTGCGGCGAATGATATTCGATGCGACTCTGACCTCATTGGTTCCGGTATCTTTCTGCTGGGGGGCTGTCAAACGCGCAACGACTCCTTCATCGACCTGTGATGTCGCAGTTTTTGCATCAACACCAATTTCCTTAAGCCTGGTAATCGCCTCTTTTGCTTCAATACCGAGCGTTTTTGCCAAACTACCCACACTAATTTTACCCATATCCTTTATACCTCCCCCAGGAAGTTTTTGTATCTGTCAATTACCTTCACCAACTGCGCCACAAACCCGCTTGATGCTACGGCAATCGCACTTCTGGGCGCCTTGCCGAGAATCATCCCGAAATCATCTTTTGTCAGCACAATTCTGTGAGTTACGTTGTGTACCGTTGCCGCTTGAATAATTTTAGCGCCGATTGCTTCTGAAACATCATGTGCAACAATGATGAAACAGGGCTTTTTCTTATTCCGTAATGCATCAATAACCATGGAACTGCCGGCGGTGACTAATCCCGCCTTGTTTGCCAATCCGATCAAACCGGTAATACGATTGTGCAATTGCAGGCGTACATGCTCTATAAGCTGTTCAGCCGGCATAACAGTAACATCCTGTTTAAAAGAGCGTTTAAACTGTTTCTGCTCAATTGCCGCTTTGAGACACTTTTTATCGATACAGGTATATGCACCCCTGCCCGGCAATCGACTTTCCAGATCCGGAAGGATCTCTCTGTCAGGCGACTGGACGAAACGGATCAACTGATTTTTGTCCTTGCTCGTTCTACAGCCGAGGCAGCTCCGCTGCGGCCCTTCAGTCGTACTTTTGATACTCATAATCCGTATTACGCAGCGACGGCTTCAGCACCGTTTTCAACAACAGCGGCTTCCTGCTCTTCAGCGACGACAACAGCACCATCGACAACAGCGACATCAGCGACATCAGCGACATCAGCATCGCCTTCATCAGCGTCAGTGCCATCAAAAGACGAGAACTCCTGTCGTTCCGATTCAGCAACTTTCGATTCGCTCTTTATATCAATCCGGCACCCGGTCAAACGGGCTGCCAGACTGACATTCTGGCCGCGCTTGCCGATAGCGAGGGAGAGTTGATCATCTGCGACAATAATTTCAAGGGCACGCTTTTCCTCATCGACAAACACTTTTGACACCTGAGCAGGTGAAAGGGCATTACAGGCAAAGCGGGCGATATCCTCCGACCAGGGAATGATATCAATTTTTTCACCGCGCAACTCGGAGACAACATTCTGCACACGGGCTCCGCGCATCCCGACACAGGCGCCGACCGGGTCAACATCACGATCGTTTGACGAAACGGCAATTTTGGCACGACTGCCGGCATCACGCACAATCGCGTTAATTTCAACGATTCCTTCTGCTATCTCCGGTACTTCAGCTTCAAAAAGTTTGGCAAGCATGCTCGGATGAGTTCGAGAAAGCATGATCTGCGGGCCCTTGGTAGTCATGCGAATCTCGGTGATAATAGCCCTGATGCGGTCACCGGGGCGATACACTTCGCGCGGCATCTGCTCCTTGGCAGGCAAAACGGCTTCAGCACGTCCGAGATCTATAAGCAGTTCGCCTTTTTCAAAACGGCGCACCATACCGGTAATTACTTCCCAGATACGATCACTGTATTCGTTGTAGATCGTTTCACGCTCGGCATCGCGCACTTTCTGAATAATGACCTGCTTGGCAGTTTGTGCGGCAATGCGACTGAAGCCGCTGGCATCGAGTTTTTCACCGAGCGAATCGCCTATCTCGGCTTCCGGATCAATTTCATGTGCTTCATCAAGACCGATTTCCTTGTAGGAATCTTCAACCTCTTCAACTACCGTAACAAATTCAAAAAGTTCAACTTCTCCCGTTTCATGATTATAATGGGCTTCAAGATCACGGGTATTGCGATATTTTTTATTTGCAGCAGTCAAAACCGCCTGTTCCATGGCTTCAAGAACAACCTGACGGTCAATGCCCTTCTCTTTCACAAGTTGGTCGATTGCGTGTTTGAGATTAATAATTGTATCCACGATTACTTCTCCTTGCTGGGGTATAGAGGTTTTCAGAATTAGAGTTCAAATTCAAGATTAGCTTTGGCAACATGCTCAATCGGTATGGAGGCGCTCTGCCCCTCGGTAAGCGTCATCTTCACGATACCGCCGACGAGTCCGTCAAGTTTTCCCAGAAAAGTTTTACGTTTATTGCCGCTATCATCAAAAAACGGCTGATACGTTCGGACTTTAATGAGTCGCCCGGCAAAACGATCATAATCAGCCGGCTTTTTCAGCGGGCGGTCGAGACCTGGTGATGAGACTTCAAGAGTATAGTTGCAGGCGATGACATCTTCCACATCAAGAATCAGAGACAACTCACGACTGAGACCGGCACAGTCGTCAAGCATCACACCGCCTTCTTTATCAATAAACAGGCGCAGAACGGCATCCGGGCCGACACGTCCGAATTCAATGTCCACCAGTTCAAGCCCCATTGATTCAAGAATCGGCTGAGCAAGAGCGGTGACCATGGTACAGGTATCTTCTTTTTGATTCGCCATAACGGCCCCGATTGGACAAAAAAAAGTGAGCCTTGCGAGCTCACGTACTGAGTGAACATAAAATTGTGTGCTGTAACTACCATGCTGACGACAGGAATGCAAGCATATTTTTATCTGAAACGGTTATTTTATGCAGACTCGCCGCACTTCATGGATATCGGTAAAACCGCGCAGCACTTTCAGAATGCCATCCTGTTTAAGGGTGGTCATACCGTCACGGGACGTCTGCTCACGAAGATGATCGGTATCAGCACGCTGCTTGATCAGCGTTTTTAATTCGTTTGTGCATTCAAGCATTTCATGGATACCGAGGCGGCCACGATACCCGGTATGACCGCAATTAACACAGCCGACCGCCCGACTCATAACAACATCGCCAAAGACCACCCCGGTTTTGGCAAAGTCTGTGCTGCCATACTCTGACCGTAATTCTTCAAATTCAGCTTCCGAGGGGTGAAAGCTTTCTTTACAATCCTTACAGAGTCGACGTGCAAGCCGTTGGGCCAGAATGCAGACGAGGGAATCGGAAAAACTGTACGGGTCGAGGCCCATTTCGAGTAACCGGGTTACCGTTTCCGGCGCTGAATTGGTATGGAGCGTAGAAAAGACGAGATGCCCGGTTAATGACGCCTCAATTGCGGTGCTGGCGGTTTCTTCGTCGCGCATCTCGCCAACCATGATGACGTCGGGGTCAAGACGGAGAAATGAGCGCAACGCCGCAGCGAAGGTAAACCCGATACGCGGATTAACCTGCACCTGACGCAAGCCTGGCTGGGTGATTTCTACCGGATCCTCTGCAGTCCAGATTTTGCGGTTGATCTGATTTATCTGGGCAAGCCCGGAATGAAGCGTCGTGGTCTTTCCGGAACCGGTAGGCCCGACTACAAGTATGAGCCCGTGGGGCCGTGCAAGGGCTTCAGTGAACAGACGCATATTTCGATCCGTAAGACCGAGATCTTTAAAATTGAGAGGGTCACCGCTAGCAAGAACACGGATGACAACATCCTCAAGTCCGCCAACAGTCGGCATGGTTGCAACTCGAAGCTCAATGTTGAGAGGCCCGAATTTTTTGAAGTCGATCTTACCGTCCTGAGGTTTTCTTCGCTCAGCAATATCAAGCTCACTCATAATCTTGATGCGTGACGGGAGGGCAAATTTATATTTATAGGGAATTTTCTGATAAATTGAACACTGGCCATCAACCCGGGTACGAACGATGACATCATTTTTACCCGGATACGGCTCAATATGAATATCAGATGCTTTATTCATGCAGGCATCATAAATTATCTTGTTAACCAGCTTGACAATGACACTGTCTTTTTCCGTAACTTTCTTTATTTCTTCCGCGACCTCCGGCTCATCACCATCCCCTGTTTTGCTTAACAGATCGACAATACTGTCAGGACCCATAGCAAAACTGAGCTCATCAACAGCAGCCGCAGTACTGGTGATGTCGATATTATAGAGCCGCTTCAGGGAACGGGCGATGCTTGTCTCTGTTGCAATGGCAGAAATAATTTTCAAGCGGATGCTGTCTTCCAATTCACGGATATCATGCGATTTCAGCGGATGAACCATCGCCAGCGTGAGCGTGTTACCGATCTTGGAAATAGGGGCGATACGCTGCTTTTGCGCATACACCCTGCTGATATAACTGGAAAGTTCCAGCGGAAGGTCCTGAGCGTTGATCTGTATGTATGGCATGTCATACTGAGTGGCGACAGCTTGAGACACGCTTTCTTCATCAACATATTTTAATTGCAAAATTGATTTTTCAAGAGAAATATTGCTTTGCCTGCTCACATCAAGAGCGTGGGAAATTTTCTCTTGATCAATAAGACCGCTGGCAATCAGAATATCACCCAGTTTGCGCCGTTTGTTCTTTTGGTCAAGAACAATGCCGAGATCGCTTTCTTTAATAAAACCGAGCTTGCACAATAACTGCCCAACCGGTTGAGCAGGAAATATTTTCTGCAAGTCGAGTGCTTCACTCAACTGTTCTTCAGTGATGAGTTTCTGCTCGACAAGCAATTCGCCGACTTTTTTCACATTCATATCGCGCATGCTCCCGGAACAAAAAAAATAGCGCCCGTCCTGAGGTAAGGTACGAGCGTTATAGCAGAATAATCAACAAAGTAAAACGGTTTCACCGGTCGGTAATGGCAAACCCGCTTTCTTTCAGTATGTCCCGGACAACTTTATTCATGGCACGGTCCGTCAAAAAAAGATCTCCTCCCGGAAGGAGGGCATCGTTGAGATTAAACCCGGACATCTGCAGCGAATATCCGGAAGTATCTTCCTGCAGCAGGCTATGCCGGGCAAAGGCCCCCTTGACTTTCATACGTGAAAGCATTTTTTCTGACACGTTACGAAAATCATCCGCAGCGTTCAGAATGACAACCTTATAGCCGGTGGTTTCCAAAATCCTGAACAGGGTATAATTTACCGGATCGCCGTCAAACGTTGTGACAACATAGCGTTGCCCGCCACGCTCAAAATAGCGCTCGGCTTTCACTGCAAGAGAAATTCCGTTATTGGCCGTCGCAAAAACATCAACGTGCTTGTTTTTCTCCGCTATCACCGAAAAAGCGGAGAGGATCGAATCAACAATCTCCGCTTGTTTTTTAGCGGAGACCGAGTGGATTGTGCGCGATTCGAGCGGCACAAGCGGGGGCAGCGAGGCAAACGGTTCATAGAGCGAGAATCCCTCTTTTTTAAGGAAATTGCCCAGTGAGGACGGCACCGGGGTACGATTGTTGCTGATGATGATAACATCCTGATTAATAAGACTATCGGCATTTTTTTCAACCTTGAAATCGGCACGGACAGTCAGCTTTGGATCGGCACCGAATTCAATAGCGAAATTTTCCTCAACAGAATAAAAACCGGCAGCTTCAAGGAGTGAAGAGATCAATTTTTTCGATCCAAGCGGAGATTGCGCAACGATTCGCACCGACGCGTCTTTTTCTTCAATCAGAGATTTTACCAAAGGGGGGATTGAGCTATCCTGGTCAAGAATTATACGTCCGCCATTCATTCTGGCAAAGACAGGATAGCGCTCCTGGTCAAGTATCAGCGAAAAGACCGGCGTCTGAAACGACAGCGGTTTTTGCGCTTCATTGTGAGATGGAACAATCTTTTTCCAGAGACTTTGTGTTCTGGCAAGAGCTTCCGGCCCGGTCAACGCAGGAACGGGTGATTCTAACGTTAAAGATTGCTCCGGGGCATTTCCTGAAGCATTTACCGAGCCAGCTGATCTGCGACTGACAGCAGCTTTGGGAGATTTTCGAGAGGTGCCCGGTGTGCGCCTGCCGCGCGTTTGCTGTGGCTTGGAAGGGCTTTTCAAAGCGGAAATTGCCTGTGGATCAAGTTCAAAGCGCGGGTCCATGACTGCGTACAGATCGGAGACGCAGAACAGCGCCAGAAAAGAACCAATGGCGACACAAATCTGGAGAAAGAAAGACATTTTGTCTCCACAGTGAAACTGCAGGA
>DUZS01000037.1 GCA_013349405.1 Desulfuromonadales bacterium
CCTTTCCGCAAAATATTCGGTCATGCAGGGGGCGATGGCGGCTCTGGAGAGGATTTTTGCGCTGCTGGATACGCCAAGCTCCTCTCCCCCCCTCCCAACCTCCCCCCGCTGGGGGGAGGAGCAAACGCCCTCACCTTTAGGCCCCAGAGGGTCCAGCGGGGGAGGGTCGGGGAGGGGGAAGAATTCGGTTCCCCTCATCGAATTCCGTGATGTTTCATTTTCCTACCAGGTCGGCAACGATATTCTGAGCGGCTTCAATCTCACCGTCCAACGTGGAGAGCGGATTGCAATCGTCGGGGAAAGCGGCGGCGGAAAAACCACGATAACCCGGCTGCTGACACGACTGTATGAAATCGAGCGCGGCACTATTCTCATTGAAGGAATCGACATCAGTACACTTGATCTGGCTGAGGTTCGCAGCAGGGTTGGGGTGGTGCTCCAGGATCCCTGCCTGTTCGCCGGAAGTATTGAATTCAATATCTGTCTCGGTAATGAACAGGTTCGGCAGCGTGTCCGTCAGGCGGCAGCGGCGGTTGGTGCCGACCGTTTTATTGAGAGGCTGCCACGCGGCTACGAGGAAGAGGTACGGGAGCGGGGCAGCAACTTCTCCGTTGGAGAGAAGCAATTGATCTCTTTTGCCCGGGCTGTTGCCTTTGACCCTGAGATACTTGTCCTTGATGAAGCCACCGCCAGCATTGACAGCGCCTCCGAGCAGATGATTCAGGAGGGAATTACCGGGATGATGCAGGGGCGCACCTCTCTGGTAATTGCCCATCGTCTCTCCACTATCCGGAATGCAGACCGGATCATCACCATCCAGAATGGTGTCAAAGCCGAAGAGGGCACTCACGAGGAACTGCTGCAAGCCGGCGGGATATATGCACGGCTGCATCAACTGCAGTTCAGTGAAAGATAAAAAATATTAACAGGGATACAGGGGATGCAGGGGATAACGGCAAAAACAAGCCATTCTGTTTTTGGGTTTAGTAAACAATATCTCCCCGTTTTTAAAAGGTTTTATCCCCTTTATCCCTTTTATCCCTGTAAAAATGCCTTTGGTTTTTGTGCTTTTTTTGTTATGGCTGAAATGAAAATATAATTGTTACAGGAGTCTATCATGTGTACAACCTGCGGATGCCCTACGACCGAACATAATCATGAGCACGATCATACTCACAATCACGGCCATAATCACGAAAATCAGCACAAACACGACGCCGGCCATCACCATTCACACGACCACAAAGGCACACATTCGCACGGTCATGATGAAAAGCACGTCAAGCGGACGACCATTGCGATTGAAGAGGATATTCTGGGCAAAAACAACCGTCTGGCCAGTTTTAATCGTGCCCTGTTCAAGGACAAGGGGATTTTTGTCTTGAACCTGGTCAGCTCGCCAGGATCCGGTAAGACAACACTTCTGGAACGGACCTTGCGCGACCTGTCACCCAAACTCCGCTGTGCCGTCATAGAGGGCGACCAGCAGACTGATAACGATGCCCGGCGCATCGCCGCAACCGGAGTGCCGGTGCGGCAGATAAATACCGGGGCCGGTTGCCATCTCGACGCCCATATGATCATGCATGGTACCGATGGTTTTGATATGGATAATCTGGATCTGCTTCTGATTGAGAATGTCGGTAATCTCGTCTGCCCGGCTGCATTCGACCTGGGTGAACATCACAAAGTCGCCGTTCTTTCAGTTACCGAAGGAGAGGACAAACCGCTCAAATATCCACAGATGTTCCGCAACTCTACCGTTATGCTGCTCAACAAAACCGACCTGCTGCCGCACCTTGATTTTGATGTGGAAAAATGCAAGGAGTACGCCCGCCGTGTCAATCCGGACATCATCATCTTTGAACTGTCGGCACGCAGCGGTGATGGTATGGAGGCCTGGTATCAGTGGCTGACTGATGGGGTGGGCAAAGGGTAGAATATATTTTCTTGTGCTGATATAGAAATTCTTATACAACCACTCCATGAAAAAAATACTGATATCATGGATAGGTAGAACAGACCTTCGCGCGGTGGCAGAAGGTGTCATAGTTGGACTCGGCCCGATTGCGCAAGCGATTCGGGCTGTTTCTTTTGATCAGGTACTCTTACTGAACAACTTCCCGGAAGCGGAGGTTAACCCGTACCTCCGCTGGCTGCAGGGCATAAAAAAGCTTCCACTTTCATACCGCCAGGTCACGCTCACCAGCCCCACTAATTTTGCTGAAATATATGAAACGGCTGAATCAGCAGTGCAAACGTGCCGCGATGAAAATGGCTCTGATATCGACCTGACTTTTCACCTCAGCCCCGGCACTCCAGCCATGGCTGCGGTCTGGATTCTGATTGCCGCCGGACGCTATCCGGCACAGTTGATTGAATCCTCGCGTGAGCAGGGCATCAAGACGGTTACCATTCCGTTCGAGATTGCTGCCGAATACCTGCCGCGTCTGCGGGAAAATCAGGATTTGTGGATTTTGGAACGCTGTGCGGCCCTCCCCCCCAACCTGCCCGCTTTTGAAGAGATTATCCACCAGAGCGACACCATGAAACGGGTGGTAGAACGCGCCCTGCGTGTCGCGCCCCGCAATCTGCCGGTATTGATTGAAGGTGAATCGGGCACAGGTAAGGAGCTGCTGGCACGCGCGATTCATGTCGGCGGCCTTACTCCAAACGGTCCCTTTGTTGCCGTTAACTGTGGGGCTATTCCGGAAAACCTGATGGAGTCGGAATTCTTTGGCCATAAGAAAGGTTCCTTCACCGGTGCGGCAAGCGAGCGCAAAGGTCATTTTGTCGAGGCCGATGGCGGTACGCTTTTTCTCGACGAAATCGGCGAACTGCCGCTCTCCATGCAGGCTCGTCTGTTACGGGCACTGCAGCAGGGAGAAGTAACCCCGGTGGGTGCTTCGAAACCGGTGCCGTTCAAAACCCGCATCATCGCCGCCACCAATCGCACTCTGATTGATGAAGTGGCAGCAGGCCATTTCCGTGAAGATCTCTTCTATCGCCTGGCGGTGGCAACACTTGGTCTGCCGCCGCTGCGGGAGCGTCAGGGAGATGTGGGGCTCTTGATTGATAAGCTGATGACTCAGGTAAACAGCGGGCTTGCAGGTGATTCTGCAAAACCGCTCACGCTCTCCCCCGGTGCCCGCGCCCTGCTGCTGGCTCACAGCTGGCCGGGCAATGTGCGTGAACTGCTCAACACGCTGCACCGGGTCGCCGCCTGGTGCGAAGATGCCACCATTTCATCCGCCGAGATGCGCGAAGCGATCCTGCCTGCGCGGACGGTGCAGACGGTGCTGGGTAATGAGAGCGCACCGTTGGTGGATAGCTTCAGTTTGCCGGACATTCTGGCCGATGTTGCCAAGAAGTACCTCGAAAAGGCAATGAAGCAGGCTGGTGGTAACAAGACTAAAGCGGCGAAACTACTGGGGCTACCCAATTACCAGACGCTGGATAACTGGTTGAGGAAGTATGGGGTGGAGTGATTCTGGGGCGTAGTTTATAAAATCCAGAACCGTACGAATCATTTCCGCGCAAAGGCCAGCGCTACTGAAAGATCGTCGTCAACAGTACCGGAGGTATCGGCGTTTTTCTGGATGGTACTGTACAAGCTAAAAAAATCTTCTTGAATTTTATTCATCTGGACTTGTATTTCTGCAGGCGAAAGGCTCTTCATTACAGTGTATCACCGGAAACCGGAGCTACATCGGGAGCAGAGGCGAGCATTTTCAAATATGTATCGTGATCGGGAGAAAGTGCGCCTCGATCTTTGAAAAACTGTTCCGTGGTGAGTGCGGAAATTTTTTCAGCAATGGCGGTGACAAAGAACTGATTCATTGATACATGGTCAAATTCAGCGCACCCCTTGGCCGCCTTGAAAAGCGAATCCGGTATTCTTAACGCATACTGGCTCATGGTGATACCTCCATAATCCGCAATAGTTCTGCGGGAGTAAAAAGTTTGATGCCAAATTTTGCAGCGGCTGGCTCGAAGTCTTTGGTGTTGAATGTTACGATACAATCAGCGCTTCCGTTTACCGCAGTTTCCAGAACCATCTCATCATTCGGATCGCTCAACTGCGGTCTCCAGAGGACATGGAGAGTTACCGGTCGTGAATTATTCGCCCAGAAAGCAAGAAACCGATCTATTGTTTCGTATGTAAACCCATGTCTTGCGAGCATTTCCGGTCGTTTGAGCACACTTTCATATTCAAGGAATAGCGGGACTGATACAAGCATCAAACAATCGTCACTACCAACCAGTTGCAGCAGTCTATTGGAAGCGCCATGGCGGCTCATTAGTCCGCTGAGGATTACATTCGTATCGAGCACTATCTTGATCATATCGTATATGATATAGAGAAGAATAGCTTTTGTAAATGAGTCTTTCGAATTGTAGCCAAGTAGATCGCATTACGGAATTTCATCGCGATATTTATAGCTGGACAATTGGATTTAGAAGTATGGAACAGTGGGATTTAGAGGAGGATTTATGAACCAAACGTCACGTATATTGAGTTTTATGATTGACAGTGTTACTGCGGATGAGTTGGAACAGCTTATACAGCCAGACCAACGAAGCAAGTTTGTGTCACAGGCAATTGCCAACAAACTGGCAATGCATCGCAGAAAAATGGTTGTCTCTGAGATGCTTGAAGATTGTGTGGGAATGCCATTTATTGCACACGGAAAGCTGCCGTCGGATTTGGCTGAAGATCGGAAAAGAGGGTAAAATGGTTTTGGCGGATGCAACTGCGTTGGTAAATTGGAGATTATCATGTTTCCAATTCGAGACGCACTGCGTCTCAAATTAAGCTGGACTTGCTATTTGTTACATGCGACCGGGGAATGAATTCTCCGTCTACCGCCATACCGTCACTACGTGACAAAGCGGTGCAAGCCCCATCGGGGCGTTCGATGGTAGCCGTGGGATTCATCCCACGGGTTGATGCGACACACCATCAATCTGTCACTCTGTGACGTATGATGTCTGGCTGCAGATAACACAAATAAATTTATATATAAACAAATTATTTTATATTTACAGACACAAGAACAATGCGACCGCCGCAAGACACATATTGGTTTTGGCTTAATACAAATTTTACAGTACAACTACATCAATAGGTTACATAGTAAAATATAATTTTACAAAACTTGGCACAACATCTGCTTTAACAAGAAATCGTTCGTTCACTCAAACGGACAATTAAACAGGAGTCATTGATGTTGACATCACTTAGCCTTGGCAATTTCAAGGCGTTTTCTGACGTACAGAATATTCCCATAAAACCTATTACGTTGATCTTTGGTCCAAATAGTGCCGGAAAATCCAGCCTGATTCATGGCTTGTTGCTCGCCCATCATGCCAATGAAACTGGAGAGCTTGATGCTCATTTGACAGGGATTGGTGGTGATTCCGTTGATCTTGGCGGATTTCAGCAATATGTACATCGCCGTGATACAACCCAAACAGTGGCTTGGTCCGCTACAATAGACTTTTCCGGATTTGCTGCCAGAAGAGGCGTTATTCTCAACTCCGCCCGCCAGACTGAAATCAGCGTTGCCATCGGCATGGTTGGCGACAAACCGTATGTCAAAACCTGCGACATAACCGTTGATGGTGCAATCCTGATCGCCATGTTCCGTCGCCCTGACAATACCTACCGGATGAGCCGCCTTGATTATCATCACCCACTCTTCAGGCAGGTCATTGAGACTATCCTTGAATCGGTTTTGCGTACCACGCCAACTGAAGAGGCCATTGTCAAAGTCAACCGCCTTATTGACGATGTGATTCTCCAGATGCCGGTTGAAGCTGGCAATCTGCTCCCGTTTGGATTGACCATGAATCTTGATGCCAGCCATTCCGATGAAGCGGTTGCCGGAATATCATTAAATGCCGACAGCACCAGTATTGACGCCGCATTACAGTTTTATCTTCCGCGTATTGTCGATGAATTTATCAGGGATATACATGCCGTTCTGTCCGGCGAACTGAACCGCTTGCAGTATCTTGGACCGCTCCGTTCCTATCCTCCCCGGCAGATCATTTTTTCACAGCATCACGATCGCAACTGGATTGCCGGTGGCGGATTCGCCTGGGATGTTGTGCGCAAGAATGCCGCTGTCCGTGCAAAGGTGAATCTCTGGCTTGGCAAACACAAACTTGATACGCCGTACGAGTTGGAAGTCCGTAATCTGGTGACGCTGGACGATCTTGGCGCTGACTATGAACAGCAAATCGAAAGTATTGAACAGCGCTTTACCGGGCAACAGGCTGATTTCGATCTTTTCGGCGAGTTGTATGGCGTACTGAACCGCATGAAATCTACAGAAGAACATGTTTCAACAGCCCAGGAGTTGCGGCTTATAGACAAGCGCGGCAACACTCCGGTTTCCCATCGTGATGTTGGTATCGGCATCAGCCAGGTTTTACCGGTGTTGGTAAGCGCCTTTGCCTCTACAGGAAAAATTTTGGCCATCGAACAACCGGAGATCCATCTCCATCCGGCCATGCAGGCTGAAATTGCTGATGTCTTTATCGAATCAGCCCTCGCCGGCCAGAACAATACGTTCCTGATTGAAACCCATAGTGAGCATTTAATTCTGCGGATTTTGCGGCGAATTCGCGAAACTGCCGATGGTGAACTTGAGGAGGGAATGCAGCCGATCAGCCCGCAGGATGTGCAGGTTATTTACGCCAAGCCAACCAATAAGGGAACCGTGCTGTATCACCTTCCGATACGAGAAGATGGGGATTTTGATGAAAAATGGCCTGACGGATTTTTCGCCGAACGCGCAAAGGAGCTGTTCTGATGCTGCATGAGTATGCTCTTGACCCATCCGTGCTGACCAACTGGCAATCGTTCCGCTATTTCTTTGAAAATTTCGGCGTACCACAAGGGCGCATGATTTCCCAGTATCCCAAAAAATGGAAAAAACTGGTTTACGAAGCCTGCTCTGGCTGCCGTGACATTGAGCGTAGTCGGATTGAACAACGGCTTGCCGATATCGACGACCGACTCTTTCGGACAACAGCCCTTTTTGATGCTGCGCTCCCGTGGCTTGTTAATGCCGAAACCAACCGCAAAGCGTTTAGAGCTGTTATCAGCACAGCCAATCCGAGTCGTCACGATAATATAATAATTGCTGATGACATTTCAGATACTGATCCACTTTGGCGGGTTGATCGTGAAAAGCCGGTGTTGCGCACAGCACAAGAGTTAGCCGCTTGCGCGGGCAGATTGCTGGAACATGCCAGAGAGGTGCTTTTTATTGATCCGCATTTTGATGCAACAAAACCGCGCTATCGCAACACTTTGAAGGCTTTTTTGGAGAAAATTCCGGAACCTGGCAAGTTGAAGCGCATTGAGTATCATGTATCGAATACGCTACTCCCAGGGAATTTTTCGGGTTCACTGCAGGAACATTTGCCGCGCATTATGAGCCGGGATGTCACTATAACTTTCATCCGCTGGCAGGAAGCAAACAGCGGGGACTCGCTCCACCCCAGATATATCCTGACTGATCGAGGCGGAATAAGGATTGAACACGGTCTGGACGAGGAGCATGGTGGCCCGACAGCGGATGTTTCGCTTCTCGATAGTACTCTTTTCAAGTCTCGCTGGGATGATTATCAGAAAAATACGGCGGCGTATTTTGATAAAGCAAAGGCAAAGCCAACGTTTGTGTATGTGGATGAATTTAGTGTTACAGGGACTCGGTGAGTTCGTTCCTCGTTCCCACGCGCTGCGTGGGAATGCATCGTCAACGCGCTGCGTTGCGAGGCAAGACGGGGCGCAGCGCGCCTAAACTGTATTCTCACGCAGCGCGTGGGAATAAGAAGCGAAGAATCTTGTGGTTTTGAAATAATATCAGTGAGGAAAATATGACTTCGTTTAGCGATCCAATGCAGGAGCTGAATCAAAAGGTTCTTGAAAAACAGGCTGGTGGTCTGCTGGCAGAGATAGAGCGCAATATGCTCGCCGGAAATTTTCCGGCTGCCTTTGAGCGCCTCTATTTCTACATCTCCCAAAATCACTCCACTCAAGCAGCCTCTTCTGTTATCGAAAAGTTTCCGGAGACAGCCGTTGTCTTTTCAGCACGTGAAGCGCTGCTTGCCTTTGCGAATCGAGATAAAACACTGGCCTGCTGGCAGGCGTTTATTGAGGCAGAAAAGCTGGTTGCGGCTGGTGCGTTTGACGAGGCAACAACTCTGCTACGCCGCGCTCGTGCAGGCTTTGCAGGTGCGCCGGAGTTTGCAAAAATTCAAGATGCGTGGACTACTGCCAAGGCGGATCAATTGCGTCAGGCGTTGATGCGTGGGGATGAACAGACGGCGGGGAGGGTGGAAAAAGAGATCGAAATTGATTGTAAAATAGCGGCAGTTCAACTTATTGAGAACGTCAAAAAACAATTTAAAATTACATTCAACCAAAAAATAATTACCAAAACAGATAATGGCTTCAAACTATTGCTTAATAGCGAGGAATTCGTAAAAGCTAAATATCTCAATAATTATGGTAACAAGTTATTCTTTATTAAAACCAATAGCAAAGATAGTCACTCAATCATTGTTATTGATTTGAACGAAGCTAATACGATTGAATACTACTTTACACGGCAGTTTGCTTTTTCACCTTACAATCAAAATTTCTTTGAAGTTGACGAAAGCAACAATATTTACGGGCTAATTTCAGATGACTTTGAATACATTCGCTTTAGACTGGATGGAGATAGCAGCGCCATAACTATGTTCGTTGACATTTCATCGACTCTTGATACGACCTCTGCTACTGATCCTTGGGTATCCTCACTAGCACAGCATAAGAGCAATAATGATCTACTGTATTTTACGTACGATACGACTTGTGGTAACGAAAACGATACCGAAAAATTCGTAAGCTTAGATTTAATAAAAAATACTATTATTTATAAACATGATTGTAATGATGAGTCAAAACAATTGAAATCCCCAATTTTAATCCCAGGTAGCACACCAACATTTATTGCCGGTTATAGCGATGAATATACTGGTCTCTACAACAATAAATTTATATTGACCAAACGTATCTCAGACAAAACAAAAGATTATTTCAGTTATATAAAATGTAAAGGAATTGATTATCTAGCTAAGTCAATTTGTTTTATTGCTGAGGGCTCTGACGAAAAAGGCGATGAAAGATATGATTTATTTGAAACGGATTTCGATCTCAATATTAAAGAGATACACGCAAATATTTTTTCATCATCAGGCTGGTGGCATGAAGAGAATGCTCAATATGACACTGCAAATGGTCTTGTTTATTTTGAAGGTATTAGTTTGCAAGTGTACGACTACAAAAACAAGAGGTACATTTTGACATTCAAAGACGAGTACCGTACGCAGCTCATTTATTTTAAGCAAAACAACAAACCATATATTTGGGAGGTAAAAGATAACACACTAAATATCATAGAATGTTCTGGATACATTCTTGAACTACTCCAAGAGAACGAGACTAATAGTGAATTAGCATCATCGAGGCATCTATCTGCACAAAATTCGATCAATCAATCCCATAATAAAATTTGGGAACCACTCCTTGAGTCAATAAAAAACAAACCTTCAATAAAAAGAACGAATGAATCTCAAACGAGCCTGACACTTATCACCACTGTCCAAGAAGGATATGAACGTGATTTGTGACACCCTACTTTATGGCTTTCCATGGAAACAACATTGAGCTGTCCACAATCCAATTATCAGTGTTTTGCCTGCTGATAAGTTTCGCCTCCTTGCGCTGACGTCAACCTGTTTTCTTTAGCGCTCGATTCAGTAAGCACCATTTTTTAAAAATACCAGTGAGGAAAAAATGACATCGTTTACCGATCCCATGCAGGAGCTGAATCAAAAAGTTCTGGAAAAACAGGCACACGCTCTGCTGGCAGAGATAGAAAGTACTATGCTCTCCGGAAATCTTCCGGCTGCGTTTGAGCGCCTCTATTTCTACATCTCCCAGAATCACTCAAGTCAAGCCGCCAGCTTGATCATCAAAAAGTTTCCGGCGACTGCCGTTGTCTTTTCAGCACGCGATGCCCTGCTTGCCTTTGCCAATCGAGATAAAGCACTGGCCTGCTGGCAGGCGTTTATTGAGGCAGAAAAACTGGTGAACGCTGGTTCGTTTGACGAGGCGACAGCTCTGCTACGCCGCGCTCGTACTGGCTTTGCTGGTGCGCCGGAGTTTGCAAAGGTTCAGGATGCATGGTCTACTGCCAAAGCGGAACAACTGCGTCAGGCGTTGATGCGTGGGGATGAACATACGGCGAAGAGGGTAGAGAAAGAGATTGATAGTGAAGTTGTTACAGACCCAGTACATGAGGAGATAGATCATCTTTTTTCGATAGAGAGCCGAGATATTGTTGTAACTCACCAAAATGGAAACATTGAGTTTCATCTTGATACAGATTCCATAGCAAATACAAATGTACTTGAATCATTTGATGATGACCGTGTTTGTTTTCTTATCTTGCGTGAAGAAGCACAGCATATTGGTCTACTGGTATATGATGCCGTCACCAACAAGGCATTTATGCATAGTCTAACCGGAATAAGTTTCAATGAGTCTACATTGAGATCAATATCGGTAACATATAACGAGCAATTCGTTGTCAGTAATAACACTCTGAAATCAATACCAGGGTCTAGAAGTGAATATTATCTTATAATTCACGAAACTAAAAACCTACTTCGATTAAAATTGGACGGACATGATTCCTCCGTTACAGCGATATGTGATCTTCATCGCCACATTGCATTTGTGGATGAAAAGGGGGATGAAAAATGGATTGAGAATTTTATACCTTTTGATAGAGATGGTGTATTGATTCACTTTAGAAATGAAAATGAATACATTCATAAACTATTTATGCTACGGATCATGGCCGATACGATAGCAACAAGTAATGAATTTGAATCTATGTACGGTGGAGATTTGTTTACAAATGGTACAAAAGCATTCGCAATATTTCATGATTTTTCCGGTCTTGAATGCTATGACAGAAACCTGAAACACCACGTAAAATCAATAGATCAAAAATATGATTATTTTCAGAACGTCAAGGTAGACTATCGAAGTAAGCAAATATATCTTATTGCAGCGTGCAGAGCGGGTGAAAATGAACGACCTATATTTGATTTATTAGTATTAAATTTTGATTTTAAGATAGTTAATCGGAGTGAGAATATTTACCCATATCACGATTCTATGGATATGTGGCTGAATTATGATTTCAGATATGATGTTGAAAATGAGCTAATCTATTTCAGCGAAATGTCAAGCTATTGTGCATATAATTTTGTCAGTAAAACATTCATAACCAGCACATCGGTTCCAATTTTCCTTTATGTGAATGCTTCAAAAGCGACATTTCGAGACACATTTGACAAAATAAACAAAAAGATTGTTCTTGAGAATCAAACAGAAAAAATTATGTCGGCAAAAAACCATATTTTGACAAATCAAAACGCGGCTCTTTGTTTTAATGCGATGCTAAAAAATATCGGACTGGCCTTCTACAACAGATACCTTGAGCCGATTAGACAGGCGAAACAAGAAAACTTGCTTGAAAAATATTTAGAAAATGCTATCCAACATCACGATCAATTAATTGGGAATTCAGAGTGGAAATCTGAAGAAATGGTTTTTTTCACCAACGGTCTCCAAGCCATAGCCACCGCCGTCCACGAAGGATACGACCGTGACCTGTGACAGCCCACTTCATAGCCTTCCGCAAGAACTTCGTACCGGCCACGATCGCATCACCAGCATATTAAATGCTGCAAAACACCGTACTCCAAGTGACGCCATCGAACAACTTTGCTTCCTGATTTTCCTGAAAATCCTAGACGAAGAAGCTGAGGATAACGTAACAGGGGACCTATTCCCTTCCCAGACCGAGCGCTTTCGCTGGTCGCGGTGGTGCGGCAAGCCGGCTGCTGAGTTGCGTGATTTCCTGAGTGATGATGTGTTCCCCTACATGAGTTCACTGGTACGCGAAGATCAGCAGGTAGCGGATTATTTTCGTGGTGCTGCGCTGGAGATTAAAGAACCGGAAATGCTCAAGCGGATTGTTGATGAACTGGACCAGATTAAATTTACAAAATTGCAGAGCATTGATAGCGGCAATTTCTTTGAAGCATTCCTGGGCAGACTTAGCAACAGCTCTGATACTGGACACTATTACATACCGAAGATCATACGCGAAATCATGATTACACTGGCTAACCCCAAAGCTGGCGAAACGATCAACGACATGGCGTGCGGAACAGGTGGATTGCTGGTTGAAGCAATAAAAATCAAGCCCCCCTTGATAAAGCACCTAAACTACGGGCATGAAGGGGATTTAGGGGGATTTGCCTTTAACCCTATAAACCAAATCCCCCCTGGCCCCCCTTTACAAAGTGGGGAATTCTATGTTTCCGGTGCCGACATCTCCCATCAAATGGTACGCATTACCACCATGAATCTGATACTTCACGGCATTCGCCATCCCAAGATAACGAGGGCAAACACTCTCGCCACAACGGGCGGCTTACCCGAAGATGAATTGAACCGGAAATACAGCATCGTACTGTGTGATCCGCCAATGGGGATGCAAGTGCCTCGCGGTTTTCTGCGTCAAGGCTTGCCGAATGACGCCAGAAGAAGTGAACTACTCTTTACCTGGCTGGCAATGGAATTGCTGGAACCAGGTGGAAGAGCGGCTGTCATACTTCCGGAAGCAGTTTTATCTGCAACGGCTCCCGCAGCTTTTGGGCTTCGCAAAAAGCTGGTGGATGACTTTGATTTGTTGGCCGTTATTTCTCTCCCATCCAATTGTTTTAGAGCCTCTGGCGTTCTTAAAGCATCCATTGTTGTATTCCGTCGCCCAACGGCTAGTGTTTTAGACAAAAACTGCATGACTCTTTTCTGTGAACTGGATAATTACGGCTCCAAAGTTTTGGATTTTATGCACCATTATGTTGCGAACGATTTGCAAGTTGGAGTATTGGCCGAATCTGATGTTTCTTTCCGACATGCAACACGCAAAGCGATTGCCGCCGCCAAGTATAATCTGGCGCCAGAAAATTATATTCTCTCCACTACAGCAGTTGAAGACACGGCTGAATTGATTCACGAACTGCTGAAAATGGAGCAAGAGTTGATTACGGTTCTTAGGACTGTGCAACATGCGCAAAACGTTGATACCAGATGGATAAAGAAACAGAGTGAGGCAACAAGAGAACTGCTTGAATTGTTGAAGGGAGATTAACCAACCATGCAAACCCTTTCACCCGCCCCAACACTCAAAGACCTGCGCGATCGCATTGACGAAGCCATCGCAATAGCCGGAGAAGACGCCACCTGGAACGGCTTTGAAGACTAGGCGCTTTACATCTATCACCCGACCGACAGCAGCAAGTGGGTTGCGATTTTTCCGATTGACGGGATATATAGTTCAAAAAATGGCTCCAGGAGGCCGCTATGCTTGCTTACAAACAATATGTAACTATCAGTGATCCGTCAAAAATGGAGTTGACTAATCTCCCTTTTCGTAAGGGTCAGCGGGTTGAGATCGTGATGATCGCCGATGATGACGACCGGGCGGTTCGGGTTGATGAACTGCGAGAGCTTTTCAAAAAGACCCAGGTATTGCCGCAGATTCAGGCCATTTCAGAGGATATGATTGCCGAAGAAATCGAGAAGTACCGGGTCGAAAGATGAAGGTAAGTTTTCCAATGGAATAAATCTTTCCATTCCGAGGAGATAGAAGGAACCCAACCATGCAAACCCTTTCACCCGCCCCAACTCTCAAAGGCCTGCACGACCGCATCGACGAAGCCATCGCAATCGCCGGAGAAGATGCCGCCTGGAACGGTTTTGACGACGAGGCGCTTTCCATCTTTCACCCAACCGACGGCAGCAAGTAGGTTGCAATATTTCCGAGAGATGGCTTAAAGCATGGCCATCCCTGACATCCCTAAAAAGCAACGTGCAATATATGCACATTGCCAAATTTTGCCAAATAATGAGGCATTAATATGAACCCTACTGACAATGCAGTTGTCCTGTACCAGACCCCGGATGGAGCAACCTTGCTAGCGGTGCACCTCGAAAAAGAGACAGTCTGGCTGACACTCAATCAGATTTCTGACCTGTTTAACAGAGACAAATCGGTCATTTCCAGACATTTACACAATGTATTTCGTGAAGGAGAATTGCTTCGCTCTGCAGTTGTTGCAAAATATGCAACAACTGCCGCTGACGGCAAAAACTATCGGACAGAATACTTCAATCTTGATGTAATAATATCCGTCGGCTACCGGGTCAAGTCACAGCAAGGCACCCGCTTTCGCCAGTGGGCCACTCAGGTTCTAAAAGACCACATCGTCCAAGGCTACACTATCAACGAACAGCGCTTCCGTGAACAGGCAGAAAAACTGACCGACATGAGACGGACTGTGGAACTGTTGGCCCGCACCCTCGCCAATCAGGAACTGGTCAACGAAACCGGCAAAAACGTGCTACGGGTCATCACCGATTACGCATACGCTCTGAACCTGCTGGATCGATACGATCACGGCACCCTGACCATCGAAGAGACTACACAACTGGCACTGCACATAATCGACTACGAAGAGGCAATAGGAATTGTTGCTTCAATGAAAGGCGAATTTGACGGTTTGTTCGGCATTGAGAAAGATCAAGGCTTCAAGAGCGCCCTTGGTGCTATTTATCAGACTTTTGGCGGCGAGGAATTGTACCCGAGTGTGGAAGAAAAGGGGGCCAACCTCCTCTACTTCATCGTTAAAAACCATGCCTTCAGTGACGGCAACAAGCGGATCGCCGCCGCCCTGTTCATCTATTTCCTCGGCATGAACGGCATTCTCTATCGTCCTGATGGAAGCAAACGACTGGCCGACAACGCCTTGGTCGCTCTGACGCTTCTTATTGCCGAGAGCCGTCCGGATGAGAAGGACACGATTGTTAAGGTGATCGTGAATCTAATTAATCGGAATAATGATTGATTACATGGCGCCTTACATCTATCACCCAACCGGCAGCAGCACATGGGGCGTTGTTTTCCCGAGATAGGGCTTAAAGCATGGCCACCCATGAGGATAAATGTTTATGATCCGCACACACTATGAAATCACCGGCATCGTCCAGGGGGTCGGTTTCCGACCGTTCGTGTACCGGATCGCACATGATCTGAATCTGACCGGCTGGGTGCGCAATACTCCGTCAGGTGTTGAGCTTGAGGTTCAGGGCGGTGCTGACCGTCTTACCGATTTTGAGGACGCACTCCAGAACAGGCTGCCACCCCTGGCGGTCGTGACATCGCAAACCAGCACAGATGCCATCACCATTGACGGAGAAAGTTCCTTCATCATTCTCCCGAGCGGAAGCGGCAGAGCCGATATTCAGATCGCCCCCGATACGGCAATCTGCTCTGACTGCCTGATTGAAATGAATGACCCGGCCGACCGCCGCTATCGCTACCCGTTCATAACCTGCACCAACTGCGGTCCCCGCTACAGTATCATCACCGGCACCCCGTACGACCGTCCCAAGACAACCATGGTCGGCTTTCCACTCTGCCCCGACTGTCGAAGTGAATATCAGAATCCGCTCGACCGGCGCTTTCACGCCCAACCGATCGCCTGCCACGTCTGTGGTCCGCAGATGAAACTGCTAAGATCCCCCCTCCCGTCCTCCCCCAGCTGGGGGGAGGAGCATAACTCCCTCCCCCAGCGGGGGAGGGTTGGGGAGTGGGGAGGTGATGCCGCCATCGTCCAGGCCATTCAACTCCTTAAAAGCGGTGCCATCCTCGCGATCAAGGGAATCGGCGGTTACCATCTTGCCGTTGATGCCTGCAACCACGCTGCGGTAGAGCGATTGCGGGAGAGGAAAAAGAGGGATGAAAAGCCTTTTGCCGTCATGTCTGCGTCTCTTGAAGTGGCCCGCGAACTTGCATGCATGAGCGATATGGAAGAGCGCCTGCTCACCTCTCCGGAGGCCCCGATTGTCATTGTGAGAAAACGGCTCCCCGCCCCGCTTTCGCCGTTGATTGCTCCGAACAACGGCTGGCTCGGCCTGATGCTGCCGTATGCGCCGCTCCATCAACTTCTGTTCAAGGTTCGAGGTTCAAGGTTCAAAGTTCAAGGTTCTACGCCTGCGACCATGAACCTTGAACCACGAACCGGTTTAACCGCATTAGTCATGACCAGTGGCAACATATCTGACGAACCGGTGGTTTTTGAAGATCATGATGCCCTGACGAGCCTGGCAGGAATTGCCGACTATTTCCTGCTCCACGACCGGCCGATTCATATCCGCTGCGATGATTCAGTCTTGCGCGTTTTTCAGGGAAAACCGCTTTTTTACCGTCGTGCTCGCGGCTATGCTCCGCGAGCGGTAAAACTGCCCTTTCCGGTCCGGCCACTTTTGGCGACAGGAGCCGAATTGAAGAGTGTTATCTGTCTTGCCGCAGGAGATCGTGCTGTTCTCAGCCAGCATATCGGCGACCTTAAGAACATCTACACCTTCGACTCATTCGTTCATACGGTCACACATCTGTCCGACACACTTGAAATCAAGCCGGAGTTGATCGCCAGTGATCTCCATCCCGACTATCTTTCATCCCGATTTGCCGAAAATTCCGGCCTACCGTGCATCCAAGTACAGCACCATCACGCTCACCTGGCCTCCTGCATGGCCGAAAACAACCTCGATGGTGACGTCATCGGCATCATTTTTGACGGCACCGGATATGGCCCTGACGGCACGATCTGGGGCGGCGAATTTCTGGTGGGGGGCTATGACGGCTATCAGCGTGCGGGCCACTTCCGGCCGGTACCGATGCCGGGGGGGGATGCCGCCGTGCGTGAACCGTGGCGTATGGCGCTGGCCTATTTGTATAAGGCAGTGGGAGAGGACGCTTTTTCGATCGATCATCCGGTAACTCGACGCCTTCCAAAAAATGAGCAGATTCTTTTTGCCCAGATGTTGAAACGCGGCATCAACTCGCCACTCACCTCCAGCTGCGGTCGTTTGTTCGACGCCGTTGCTGCACTGCTGAATATAAGGCATGTTGTGTCGTATGACGGTCAGGGAGCGATTGAGCTGGAGGCGGTGGCAGAGATTGCAGATCAGGGGGGGGGCTTTTCCTATAAAGTTGAGATCAACGACAAAACTCCACTCCAGCTCGACTTTTCTCCAATGTTCATTGAACTTCTGCATGATATCAACAGTAACGTCGAAACATCAGCTATTGCCCACCGATTTCACCGCACCGTTGCCTCTGCCGCAACCGACATCTGCCTGCGTATAGCCGAGTCAACCGGTCTTGACCGAATAATCCTCTCGGGCGGCGTTTTTCAGAATCGCCTTTTAAGCGAAATGATATATACTGCCCTGACAGATCTGGGCCTACAGGTGTTTAGCCATCGACTGGTACCGCCGAACGATGGCGGCATCGCCCTCGGTCAGGCTGCAATCGCAGGAAGGAGAAAAAACTGATATGTGTCTTGGCGTACCTATGAAGATTTTAAGCAGAGATGGTGATACCGTGATCGCCGAAGTTGATGGCGTACAGAAAGAAGCCAATATCTCACTGCTTGGTGAAGAGATAGCGCTTGGCGATTACGTCATAATCCACGCCGGGTTTGCCATCTCCAGGCTGGATGAGGAATATGCTGAAGAGACCATCCGCCTGATGCGGGAAGTTTTTTCAGATGAGGATATGGCATGAAATTCCAGGATGAATTCCGGGACAAGTCTCTGGTGCAGAATATGGCGGCCACTATTCGCCGCATGGCAGAACGGCTGCCCGCACCGGTCAACTTCATGGAGGTCTGCGGCACTCACACCATGTCAATTTATCAGTACGGTATCCGGACTCTGCTTCCCGAAAATGTCCGACTGGTATCAGGTCCCGGCTGCCCGGTCTGTGTCACGCCGGTCGGCTATGTCGACAAGGCTCTGGCGTGCGCAGCCGACCCGCACAATATCGTCGCCACCTTTGGGGATATGCTGCGTGTACCGGGCAGTCACTCATCATTGATGGAGCAGCGCGCCGACGGCGCAGACATCCGTATTATCTACTCGCCACTTGACGCCGTTGTCTTGGCAAAAAACAATCCGGACCGTCGCGTGGTTTTTCTGGGGGTCGGCTTTGAAACAACCGCCCCGACGATTGCCGTCAGCATTCTTGAAGCCACCCGCCTCGGCCTGAATAACTACTGCGTACTGGCAGCACACAAAACCATGCCTGTGCCGATGGATATTCTGAGCGGCGATCCGGAACTGAACCTCAAGGGGTACCTCTGTCCCGCACATGTCAGCACTGTTATCGGCGGCAACGCCTACAGAGCGCTGGCGGAAAAATACCATATCCCCTGTGTCGTCACCGGCTTTGAGCCAGCGGACGTGATGCAGGGAATTGAGATGCTGCTGGCCCAGACACTCCGTGGTGAAAGCAAAGTCGAGATTCAGTACAGCCGTGCCGTGTCATGGGAAGGAAATCCAAAGGCACAGGCAATACTCCGGCAACTCTTTGCACCGTGTGATGCGGTCTGGCGCGGATTAGGCGTATTACCCGGCAGCGGTTTGGCCATCAGAGCCGAGTTTTCCGAGTTTGATGCGGAGCAGGTTCTGCAGCTTAACGTCCCGGAAGCGGTTGAAAACCGGGCCTGCCTCTGTGGAGAAGTTCTTAAAGGGAAGCTGACGCCATTTGCTTGTCCGCTTTTTGCCACCGTCTGTACCCCTGAAGCGCCGGTCGGTGCCTGTATGGTTTCCAGTGAAGGTACCTGCGCGGCAGCCTACAAGTACGGCAGATAACCACATGCCCTTTCCTGCTCATATTCTCGCCGGCTTTTCACTCGGTTTTTACCATCGCCGCGCATTACGGCAACTGCTTGACAGTACTCCTTTGAATTCAACCATTCTGGAACTTGATCCGAGGAAGCTGCAATTAACCGGAGTTGCAGCCCTGGCACTCGATTTTGACGGTGTCCTCGCGGCACATGGGAACCCGGCGCCACTCCCCGAGTCAGTCGTTTGGATGAAGCAGTGTGAAACCATCTTTGGTGGTGACAAGATTTTCATCCTTTCCAACAAACCTACTGACGAGCGGAGGCAATGGTTTGCCGAACATTTTCCCGCCATGCGCTTCATCTCAGGAGTACGCAAGAAACCGTACCCGGACGGTATCCACAAATCCGGTGAACTTGCCGGCGTTCCCCTCTCTTCAATTCTGATGATCGATGACCGCCTGCTGACCGGTTGTCTGGCTGCACTTGTTGCCGGTGCCCACCCCTGCTATATCCGCCGCCCTTTCATTTCATTTCAGTATCTGCCTGTTGCAGAGCTGTTTTTCTGGTTGCTACGGGGTATTGAACGGATGTATGTGCGGCTGGCTGCTCTTTTCTGATTTGTTTACAAAAATCCTGCTCCTCCGACCAGCATTTTCGATACGAGCCGTTATGGTGCCTATTTTTTAGCCATTGATGAATCAGACTCTTTCAGACTTTTTTGCGCACTCATAAAAATAACTATTGACACGTAATTACAGGTAGTTACACACCATGCATATTCTCTGTGCAAACCGATGAAGAGCTTGATTTTATGTGACGTTTATGAAACATATCCACAGCTTCAACAGGGTTATCCACAAAAATTGTGGATACTTTTCCAGTCACGAAATTACAGTTACTTAGCCCTGTTTTTTTTGACGTCTTACCTGTTGCGAACTATGCTTGACTGAAATCTTAAATATATGACAAATTGAAATTACGAACTCAAGGAGGAGGCAAATGAAAAAGTTCTTTCGCACCTTATATTTTATTTTTGCTTTGTTCATACCATTTTCCGTTTTAGGGAACGCTTCTGCAGAAACAAAAAAACCGGTAACAACTCCGTCGAGCACGCTGGAAAAGGCTGTACTTGCCGGGGGCTGTTTCTGGTGCATGGAAGCGCCCTTTGACCAGTTCCCCGGGGTGGTCTCCGTTACCGCCGGCTATACCGGTGGAAAAAAGAAGAACCCGACGTACAATGAGGTTTCGGCAGGTGGAACCGGCCACGCCGAGGCGGTGCAGATTGTCTATGATCCGGCAAAAATAAGTTACGACAAGCTTTTGGCCGTCTTCTGGCATACTATCGATCCGACCGTAGAGGATCGTCAGTTCTGCGATACGGGAGATCAATACCGGAGCGCCATATTCTACACCACTGAGGAGCAGCGCCGCGTTGCCCTGCAATCAAAGACAGCACTGGAAAAGAACAAACCTTTTAAGGCACCGATTGTGACTGAAATTTCCCCTGCCGGTGAATTCTATCCGGCCGAAGAATATCACCAGCACTACTACAAAAAGAACCCGATCAGATATAAGTACTACCGTAATGGCTGCGGCCGCGACAAGCGACTCAAGGAGTTATGGGGGAGTGCGGCCGGGCATTAATCGAATAAAATGGAGATCAATATGAGATTTTTTACTACCTTTTTATGTCTGCTCCTGTTCGCATCGGTAATAGCCTGCAGCGGCGGAACGAACAAATCACCGACTACCACCGCTTCAGGAACCGCACAGAGCAGTAAGATCAAACTTTATTCCACAACCACGAAAGGATACATCATGAGCGACAAGATCGTAAAAAGCCCGGAAGAGTGGCGCACACAGCTGACACCGGAACAGTACCATGTTGCCCGGGAACAGGGAACAGAGCGTGCCTTTACGGGAGACACCTGGAACAATCATGAAGTCGGTACGTACCAGTGCGTCTGCTGCGGCAATGATCTGTACCGTTCCGAACATAAGTATGAATCCGGTACCGGATGGCCCAGTTTCTGGCAACCGGTCGCCCCGGAAAATATCACCACCCGTGCCGACAACAGCCTTTTTTCACGGCGGACAGAGGTTATCTGCAGCCGCTGCGACGCCCACCTGGGACATGTCTTTGATGACGGTCCCAAACCAACCGGCTTGCGCTACTGCATGAATTCGGCGGCTATGAAATTTGTGAAGGCCCCGTGACACTGCTCCCCCGAATCCTGCCGGATACCCCGGAGAACCGGGAGCTGGCAGCGTGTGTTCACCCCCCTGACTGGGTCAACCCTGAACCTGCAGCGTGCTACAACCTGGTGGTAATCGGTGGCGGTACGGCTGGCTTGATAGCGGCAGCCGGAGCCGCCGGATTGGGGGCAAAGGTCGCCCTCATCGAACGGCATCTGATGGGAGGTGACTGCCTCAATGTCGGCTGCGTCCCCTCCAAGGGGGTTATCCGGGCATCCCGGGCACTTCATGATGCGCGGAATAGCGCTGAATTTGGCGTTACCGGCGGTTCCAACCTCGGTTTTAACTTCAGCACGGCCATGGAGCGTATGCGCCGCCTCCGGGCGGATATCAGCCATCACGACTCAGCCCGCCGCTTCCGCGATGACCTGGGGATTGATGTGTTTATCGGCCAGGGGAGTTTCAGCAGTCATGATACGGTTGAAGTGACCGGTAAGACTCTGCGCTTCAAAAAAGCTGCCGTATGCACCGGTGCCCGTGCCACCGCCCCACTCATACCGGGCCTGGAAGAAGCCGGGTATCTTACTAACGAAACCATCTTCTCCCTTACCGATCTTCCACCACGCATGGCGGTTATCGGCGGAGGTCCCATCGGCTGCGAGATGGCTCAAGTTTTTTCCCGTTTCGGCAGCCGCGTAACCCTGCTTGAACGAGACCCCCATCTTCTTGGCCGTGAAGATGGTGACGCTGCTGCGACTCTCCATAGTCTGTTCGTCCGTGAAGGTATCGACCTGCAGCTTGATGCGAAGATCGTCGGAGTTGAAAAGAGTGGCAGCGACAAGATTCTCCGTTTTGAGCGTGATGGCATTCAAAAAAGTGTGACCCTGGACGCCATAGTGGTAGCGGTTGGACGGGCACCCAATCTGGAGGGACTCGGCCTGGAAAAAGCTGGTATCACGTTTGATCGGTCTGGAGTCCTGGTCAGTGACCATCTGCAAACTTCAAATCCGAACGTCTATGCCGCAGGCGACATCTGTTTTCCCTTCAAGTTCACCCACACCGCTGACGCCCTCGCCCGCATCCTGATTGCCAATGCCCTCTTCATGGGGCGACAGAAGAGCTCTGACCTCACGATCCCCTGGTGCACCTATACCGATCCGGAGATTGCCCATGTCGGCATGTACGAAGGAGATGCTAAAAGCAAAGGAATTGCATTGACAACACTCACCGTTTCGCTGGCAGATATCGACCGGGCCGTTCTTGACGGCGAAACAGAGGGGTTTGCCCGGGTCCACCTCCGGGCGGGAACAGACAGAATTCTTGGCGCCACCATTGTTGCCCGCCACGCCGGAGAGATGATCAGCGAGTTTTCGCTCGCCATTACCAATGGCCTTGGACTATCTGCCATAGGCAAGACCATTCACCCCTATCCGACACAGTCCGAAGTCATTAAGCGACTGGCTGATACGTATAACCGGACTCGGTTGACACCGCTTGTGAAGCGGCTGCTGAGTGGGTGGCTGAAGTTGCAGAGGGGCTAAATCAAAACACAAAGGCAATAGAACACGGAAAAAGCGGGAAATTCGGATTAAGACGGATTTAAAGCGAATATGTTTCAGCTCTTTAGCTTTACATAATTTTTTTAAGTTCTAAAAATCCGCTTTTATCCGTTAAATCCGTTTTTTCCGCGTTCTATTGTATTTAAATGTAAAAACTTTGAAAGCGACTCTTGATGAAACTACAAAAAAAAATACTGCTACTCGTCGGATTTGTCCTCATTACACTCTTTTTCTACTTCGACCTGAAGAGTTACCTGACTCTCTCTGCCGTCAAGGAGAATCGGCAACAACTGCTTGATTACTATACCGCTCACAAACTGGTCATGGTCGCCGGTTTTATGCTCGTATATATCATCCAGACCGCCCTGTCGCTTCCTGGCGCAGCTATCCTGTCACTGGCGGCCGGGGCGATCTTCGGTTCGATAATGGGTACCGTCTACGCCAACATCGCCGCTACGATTGGCGCAACGCTCGCTTTTCTGGTGACCCGCTATCTGCTGCGTGATGTCGTCCTGAACAAATTCGGCAACAGGCTGGAAACTATGAACAGGGAACTGGAGGAGCGCGGCTTCGGCTATCTGCTCTTCCTGCGCCTGGTACCTCTGTTCCCGTTCTTTCTGATCAATCTGGCGGCCGGACTGACCCGCCTGCCGCTGCGGACGTTCTTCTTCGGTACGATGCTCGGCATTATCCCGGGCGGTTTCGTCTACGTCAATGCCGGAGCAAGTCTGGCAACCATTGATTCACTCTCCGGTGTTGCTTCACCGCGGGTGCTCGGTTCGTTTTCACTGCTCGGGCTGTTCGCACTGCTGCCGGTGCTGTATCATAAATTCAAAAAAAGGAAAGAAACCGAGGTGAGGTTATGAGCAATCTGACAGGTAAACCGGCACTGCTTTTTTCTGTTCTGGACAGTAACGGCACTCTGCATACCCAGGAAGAGTTCAGGGGAAGCTGGCTCTTGCTGGTCTTTCATCGCCACCTTGGTTGACTCCCCTGCCGGGCGCACATCACGCAGTTGCGTGATAAAGAGGATGAACTTAACAGACTGAACGTAAAAGTTGCCGTAGTCACATTTGAAAACGACTTTCTTGCCCGCTGCTATGTTGAAGATACGGCGCTTACCTGGCCGATTCTTATTGATACCACTCGTGAAATCTATAAAGGCTATGGCATGCTTGCTGCGTCCTTCTGGGATATCTGGGGTTTCAAAACATGGCAGGTCTATTTCAAAGAGATGCTGAAGGGCAATAAGCCAAAGAAGTCGGACGGGGATATCTATCAACGGGGCGGTGACGTACTCATCGGCCCTGACGGGATAGTGCGGTTGCATCACATCGGCGAGGGACCGGCTGACCGGCCGTCTGTAGAGGAAATTTTACGAATTGTTCGGTGAATAATCAATATTCTGACCATGAAAGGAATTACATACAACTCATGCTGCCATCATTCAAAGACCGCCTGCAAGCGGTCAATCCGGAGTTTGAAACATTTGAAAGCCTGCAGACCCTGCAGGTCAACCTCGGCAACCTCTGCAACCTCCATTGCAGCCACTGCCATGTCGATGCCTCCAGTCGTGGCACGGAAATTATGGGGACGGATGTTATTGACCAGATTGCCCGGTTTCTGGCGCGTCATCCCAATCTTACTCTGGACATCACCGGCGGCTGCCCGGAGATGAATCCGCACTTCCGCTATCTGGTAGAGCAGACGGAGCGACTGTCGCGGCAGCGGATGTTGCGCAGCAATCTTGCGATCATGGTCGAACCTGGGTTTGAATGGCTGCCGGAGTTTTGCCGCTGTCATGAATTGACAATCGTCGGCTCGCTCCCCTGCTATCTGGAAGAGAATGTTGACCAACAACGGGGCGGCGGTGTCTATCGGAAGAGCATTCAGGCATTGAAACGATTGAATTCCCTCGGCTACGGAACAGAGGTGGAGCTTGATCTGGTCTACAACCCCGGGGGGGATTTTGTACCGGGGTCGCAGAGCGGACTTGAACTGGCATATAAAGAGGCGCTGGGGAAGTGCCACGGAATAGCCTTTAATCATCTTTTCACCATCACCAACGCTCCGATCGGGCGTTTCCGTGAACATCTCGAAGCCACTGATACCTACGCCGAATATCTGCGTATGCTGGCAGGGCGCTTCAATGCCGAGACTGCCGGAAATATCATGTGCCGCACGCTGATCAGCGTTGATTGGCAGGGGCGGATTTACAACTGCGATTTCAATCAGGCTCTGGGAATGCCGATTACAGCGGACGACGGTTCGGAAATCACGATTTTAGAACTGGACGATGCCGGTATGAACGGTAAACAGATCGAACTCGCTCAACACTGTTACTGCTGCACAGCAGGCGAAGGCTCCAGCTGTACCGGGGCGCTTGTTTCCTGAGCCAACTCTTTCGGAGGAACCATGTCACGACCGTTTTACCGTTGGGAAGGGGACGTTCTGGTGCTCAATATTCTCGGCACTCCAAATGCAAAGAAGGATGCCATCGGCAAGGTGAAGGGGCACCAGCTCTGCGTCAGCGTCAAGGCGGAACCCCGGGCCGGCAAGGCGACCGATTATATGGTGCGCTTTCTGGCGGAGGAATTTGATGTTGCGACAAACGCTATAGAGGTTGTCACCGGCAGGATGAATGTCAATAAAATACTGCGCATAAAGGCACCAAAACGTCTGCCGGAGGTTATCGGCCAACAGGAATTATCCCTCTGACAACAGTGCTCATTTTGTGAACAAAGCATTCCTTATACCCGCACAATCATGCCCCCCTACCCTCATAATGTACATTTTTTTTACATAAAAAATTATTTCAAAAAAAAGTGTTTACTTTTATTCCACTATCGGATATTGTTTACATCAATAAAGTTGTTTTTGCATTTTTAGTGTATATATTATTTACACCCAGATTAATTCTTGAATTGTTGCAGACTGTTTGAATCAGGATGAAAATAACTTTTAACAAAGGAGAGTGCCATGACAGAGACAGTGAAAAACAGAGGGTGGACGATGACATTTGCCGGGTTGGGGATCAATCTGGCGCTGGGGATTCTGTATGCGTGGAGTATGTTTAAATCGGCCATTGAGTCCTCCATTAAGGCCGGTGGGCCGGAAGCATTCACATGGGATCTTGCAAAGGTAAATGACCCCTATTCTGTATGCTGCCTGGTTTTTGCATTTGCAATGATTCTTGCCGGTAAATGCCAGGATAAATTCGGACCACGTGCGACCGCATGTACCGGCGGACTTCTCGTCGGTCTGGGACTTACCTGGATTTCACAGTCAACGAGCTATACTGCATGGGTACTCGGTTTTGGTGTGTTGGTGGGAGCAGGAATGGGATTTGGCTATTCAGCATCAACCCCACCCGGCCTCAAGTGGTTTCCCGCTTCAAAAACAGGGGTTATTGCAGGACTGATCGTTGCAGGGTTCGGTGTGGCGCCGGTGTACATTGCCCCACTTTCAGGGTATCTGATTAATACAATGGGCATCAGTCAGGCCATGCTGGTATACGCAGTGTCCTTTATTGTTATTGTCTGCGGCTTGTCGATGTTCCTGGAAAACCCTCCGGCCGGGTATGTTCCTGTAGAAACCAGCAACGTCGCACTGAAGAAAAAAGCTGTTAATAATGATGTCCACTGGAAAGATGCCATAAAAACCGCTGACTTCTGGAAATTATGGGCAATCTATTTTGTAGGGGCTGGAGCAGGCTTGATGATTATTTCCAGCGTTGCCGGTCTGGCAAAGAAGAGTATGGGCGAATACGCCTTCCTCGCTGTCGCAATTATGGCGATAGGTAATGCGGGCGGCAGGGTTATAGCCGGTATCCTGTCAGATAAAATCGGACGATATCAGACAATTATGGCGGTACATCTATTCCAGGCAGTACTGATGCTTTTCTGTATCCCCCTGCTTGGCTCTCAGCATACCAGCGCGATAACAATTGTGCTCCTTGCCACATTGATCGGGTTTAACTACGGTGCCAACCTCGCTCTGTTCCCTGCTATTACAAAAGACCTGTGGGGCATTAAAGCCTATGGCGTCAACTATGGCATTCTGTTTACCGCCTGGGGTATTGGCGGATTCGTACTCAGCAAGGTTTCACAGATGCTGAATGCGACAACAGGGAGCATGACCTCCTCATTTGTAATCGCAGCAATACTCCTCAGCACAAGCGGAATGCTGACTCTGTCGCTGAGTGGTAAAAAAGTGAAGGAAAAAGAAGAAGGACTGGAAGGTGCATTTTTTCATCCCGGCCTCGGCTTAACCATGGCTGACGGTGGCGAGAAGATCAATCCTGATGAAAAGAAAAAATCCTTATAGACTGCGTTATTAATTGGAAATCAAGGGGAAGCAGGGTGGAAATGAATATGTTCCGGGATGATTACAACATGATGCAGGATAGTGATGACATGAAGTGCGTCTGGATGACTTCCGGAATAATATCCTACAAACTCTGCTCCATTGATTTCAACTGTGAAGAGTGCGCCTTTGATAGGGTAATGCATAACAGCGCAGATGCGGATACGCAGCAAAAAACCATGAATAGGCCACTGACACCTGATACGGTGTCAGATGGCCAGTCGTCAAACCTCCTGGACGGCTCCCTTTTTTACCACAAAAATCACTGCTGGATAAAAGTGGTAAACCCGCACGAAGTAGTAATCGGTATAAATGGTATTCTGGCAAAGCTGATGAGCGGGATACGAACCGTTGTGCTTCCCAGAATCGGGGATCCGGTTCTGAAAAACCAGGTATTTGCCCATATAATGCTGGAAAAACAGATCGTTCCGCTGATAATGCCGGTGAATGGTGAAGTAATTGCTGTAAATGAAACTCTTGAGAAACAGCCTGAACTGCTTCTGACAGGATTTAGTGAGAAAGGGTGGCTTGTCACGATAAAAGCCGACAATCTTGAAAAAGAGCTGAGAACGCTCTCTTTCGGAAGCAAGGCGATGGCATGGTACCGGTCTAAAGAGAAAAGCGTAAATGAGGCGCTATTTTCCGCCTGCAATGCTAACATGGAACAACTCGGAGCAACAATGCACGATGGCGGAGAACTGATACCAAATGCTTCCGAACTACTCACATCAGAGCAGTTCAGCACGATTCTCGATGAGTTGTGATCCTGTCAAAACAATCTTGAATAATCAGCTAACGCCACGTATATAAAACATCTGCAGCCGAAACGGCATGGGCAGTTCCGGGAATCGCTAAGAACAGAAACGTCAGGCAAAATAACGCGGCAGAAAATACAGAGCTTTTATTTTCCATGGATCATTCTCCTTTCTCTGCCATAATCTTCTTCAATAATGTCTATCACAGAGGCCACAGCGCTTTCGTCTACTGCGAATATTCTCTCCACATCAAGCCGCTGTCGGTGTTAAACTTGGTAATACCTTCGGAATCCTCCATAGAGCCTGAAAAGGCGGCAGCATCATCCCACAGAATTCCTTCCGGCATCAATATCTTCATAAGGATTTTTTTATTGGCAAGAGAATGTTTCCCCAGTTCTCTCACGCTTGTCCGGGCAGTGCCTTCATATAATTTCAGCGCCACGACAATATCCGCCGATGTATTGACGGAATCAGCCGTGATGGTGTATATGCCCGGCCTGGCATGGACGATGACAATCTCTCGAACCGTATCCTGACTGCCTGTGATGACCGGAGTAATTTTAGTGTAGCGCCGCGATTCGGCTCTGCTGATGGGCCTGTCTCGACGTGACGGGGCAAAATCGGTAAAAGTAACCGTTGTCTCCGGCAGTGTCGTTCCTGAAATAACCAGCTTCAGATCGCCCCTGATGGACGACGCGACAGGAGTCAGTGGCACTGCCGCCGGCTTTTCAGGCTTCGGTGGTTCTGACACTTTTTTCAGCGGTTGAGGCACCGGCTTATCCAGTTGTGCGGGGATAGGTGCTCTAAGCCGCTCTGCCGTATCGCGATCAATGATCTCCGCTTTTTGCTCACGTACGGACAGTGGCGACTGTTGGGCTGGAAGTGTCTGTTCCGGTTCCGTCGCTGCTGCCGGTTGCGCCGGCACCGGAGTGGTGGATACTTCAGCGCTCGCCACGCTGCTGGCCACGTTTTCTAATGAAACCTCCGGCTTCTGCTCAACTGCCGCACTCTGGAGGCCCCGGTAGAATTGATCTGCCGGTGCGTATTGTGGCGCTTGAAAAGCTGCCGGCTGATACGTTCGCGGCAGTGCTGCTTCTCCGCCGTTTTCCGGTGACGCAAACAGGGAGAACCATAAAACCGTTGGTGATTGTTGGCTCCCCAGGATAAGTGGACTCTGGAATACCGGGTTTACAAGCATCGTAAAGAACAGGGCGTGCACGGCGGCAGACCCCAGAAATGGCCATGAACGATCAGACAGTGCTGCCTGCGGTGGCGGTTTTATTGCATTTGATACGTCTTGTATCACCATGAAGTTCATCTGGCCCAACCTGATAAACGAACGGAATAACCCGATTCAGATTAATTGATACATATGGTATCTCCGGCAGCCGTAGCCGTCTGTGCCACTACTCCGGAGGGAAGTTCCAGAACGCTTGCCGCGCTGATATACAGACGAGTCAGACGATTTGGCGGTAACGCGTGCGATACGCCAATGACGCGCAACTGCGGATCAAGAAACACGACATCGATCGGAAAATGCATACCGAAGGTATGTACCCCCTTGCACGGCTTGATCCACAACC
>DUZS01000038.1 GCA_013349405.1 Desulfuromonadales bacterium
AAAAACTCAAAAAAGCGATCGACATCCCGATCCACATGCAGTGCCACGCCACCACCGGCATGTCCACCGCCACCTACATCAAAGCCATCGAAGCCGGCGTCGAAAACGTCGACACCTCCATCTCCTCCATGAGCATGACCTACGGCCACTCCGCCACCGAAGCCCTGGTCGCCATCATGAACGACACCGACACCCCCACCGGCCTCGACATGGTCCTGCTCCAGGAGATCGCCGACTACTTCACCATCGTGCGGAAGAAATACGCCAAATTCGAAGGCTCCCTCAAAGGGATCGATGCAAGAATCATCATTGCTCAGGTTCCGGGCGGCATGCTCACCAACATGGAGAGCCAGCTCAAAGAACAGAACGCCGGTCATAAAATGGACCTCGTCCTCGCCGAAATCCCCCGGGTGCGCAAAGACCTCGGCATGATCCCGCTCGTCACCCCCACCTCGCAAATCGTCGGCAGCCAGGCGGTCATCAACATCCTCACCGGTGAACGCTACAAATCGATGACCAAAGAAACCGCCGCCGTCTTGAAAGGTGAATACGGCGCCACCTCAGCCCCGGTCAACCGGGAACTGCAACTGAAAGTGCTCGCCGGCGCCGAAGCCATCACCTGCCGCCCCGCCGACCTCATCGACGCCGAAATGGACAAACTCACCGCCGAACTGCGCGGCCTCGTGGCGGAAAAAGGGCTCAAGATGGGCGACCACGAAGTGGAAGACGTCCTCACCTACGCCCTGTTTCAGCAGGTCGGCCTCAAATTCCTCGAACACCGCGACAACCCCGCCATGTTCGAACCGGTCCCGACCGGCGAAGAGACCGCAGCACCAGCCAAAGCAGCACCGGCAGCACCCGCTGTCAGCGGCGGCGAACTCTTTACCGTCACCGGCGGCGGTCAGACCTTCGTGGTCCAGGTCGCCAAAGCAAGCGGCGCCGCTGCCGCAGCTGCTGCCGCCGCATCGGCGGCAACAGGAGCAGGGACACCAGCAGCGGCATCAGCATCAGGAACAGCAACAGCAGGCCACAGTGACATCGTCTCGCCGCTGGCCGGCAACGTCTGGAAAATCGAAGTCGATCCGGGTCAGCAGGTACAGGAAGGGGATCTGCTCCTCATCCTTGAAGCGATGAAGATGGAAAACGAAATCTTCGCCGACCGTGACGGCATAGTCGGCACCATTCATATCGAAGAGGGGAACGCCGTGACCATCGGCCAGCCGCTCGTCACCCTGATCGGCGCCGGCGGAGCAGCTCAGGAGACAAAAGCGCCAGCACAGTCAGCCGCAACAGCAAAAGTGAAAGGCGGAGTAACCGCGCCACTCGCCGGCAACGTCTGGAAGATCGAGGTCGCCGAGGGGCAGAAAGTTCAGGAGGGTGACCTGCTGCTCATTCTCGAGGCGATGAAGATGGAGAACGAGATCTTTGCCGACCGGGACGGAACCATTGGCCAGATCCTCATTCAGGAAGGCACAGCCGTTACTATCGGTGATACGCTGCTGACAATTGATTAATAAGGAGTGGAAATGAACAGCTATTCAGGTTTTACGGGGCGCAGTGCGGTCGTTACCGGTGGTGCCCGTGGTATCGGCCTGGCGATCACCCGGGCACTTATCGCACAAGGGGTCGCAGTACATGTCTTTGACGTTGCCCCCGGAGAAGGAGCCGAGTCATATCAGTTCCACAAGGTTGACATTGCCGATTCCGCCAGTGTCAACGCGGCGGTGGCGGGTTTACCGGGGAAGGTATCACTGCTGGTCAACAACGCCGGCATAACCAGAGATAAGAGCCTCGCCAAGATGACCGACGAGGATTGGCTGTCGGTTCTCTCGGTCAACCTGACCGGCGCCTTCAATGTGGTGCGGGCAGTGGCGCCCGCCATGCGTGAAGCCGGCTACGGGAGGATTGTCAACATCACCTCCATCAACGGCATGCGCGGAAAATTCGGCCAAGCCAACTATTCAGCTTCTAAAGCCGGTCTCATTGGCCTGACCAAGACACTTGCCCGGGAGCTCGGTCCGAAAGGGATTACCGTCAACGCTGTTGCCCCCGGTATGGTGCTGACCGAAATGGCGCTGGCCCTGCCGGAGGAAATTTTTTCCAAGGCCCGGAATGAGTGCCTGCTCCCCGAAATGGCGGCACCGGAGGATATTGCCAATGCGGTACTGTTTCTGCTTTCAGATGCAGCACGAATGATTACCGGAGAAGTGATACGGGTTGACGCCGGTCAGTATATATAAAGGGGGAAACCTGTGCCTGAAAACCGGGAACGCACGCTGCGCATTGATTTTCACGTTCACCTGGGGCTGTACACGTTTCATCAGCCCTGGGTGATCGAGTGGATTCGTAAGACTCACCCGGTGGGTTATGATGAATATATACGGCACTATAATGATCCGGGGGCTTTTGAAGAGCTTCTGGCTGATGAAGAGATTGATTACGCCTGTATCCTTGCCGAGTTGAGCCATGTTACCACCGGAGTCTGCACCAATGAGCAGGTGCGCGAATTCTGCCGGGGGCGGAGCCGACTGATCCCGTTCTGCGATATAAATCCCCACCTGCATACTGATCTTGGCTGCGAACTCCGCCGCAAGGTAGAGGACGAAGGTTTCCGCGGCGTCAAGCTCTATCCGACCTATCAGCATTACTATCTTAACGACACCCGGATGTACCCGCTCTATCACGCGGCTCAGAATCTGGGCATTCCGGTCCTGATCCACACCGGCTCTTCCGTGTTCAAAGGTTCACGGATCAAGTACGGCGACCCGCTGCATCTTGATGACGTTGCTACCGACTTTCCCGATCTGACCCTTGTGATGGCTCACTCCGGTCGCGGCTTCTGGTACGACCGGGCTTTTTTTCTTTCCCGACTCCACGCCAATCTTTACATGGAACTTTCCGGGCTGCCGCCGTCGAAGCTGCTGACCTATTTTCCCGAGCTGGCACGCAACACCGACAAGGTTATCTTCGGCAGCGACTGGCCGGCAGTGCCCCGGATCAGGGAGAATATGGATGCGATACGGGCGCTGGCGTTACCCCCGGACGGGGTCGAAAATATCATGGGCGGCAATGCGGCGAGGATATTGAAGCTGTAGGCAGAAAACGACTCACGGGGCTCATTCCAATTCGCTATAATCGTTGGCTCGTCTTCGGCTCCTCAACATACTGGTTGTATGCCTTCGTCGCCTCAATCCTCGAGCCTTGATATCACTCTTGATTTGGAATTGGTATAAATAAACTGATGACAAATTTATTGCGCCGTCCAGCCACCATCAATCGGAAGCGCCGTGCCGGTGATCTGGTCGGCGCCCGGCGAGCAGAGAAACAGCGCCAGTTGTCCGAGCTGCTCAATTGAAACAAACTGCTGCGACGGTTGTTTCTCAGCCAGCATGTTCCGCCCTCCCTCTTCCACATCTACCCCCAGCGCCTCTGCACGGGCGATTATCTGCGGCTCAATCAACTCGGTACGGGTCCAGCCGGGACAGATGGCGTTGCTGGTGATGCCGGAACCGGCCGTTTCCAGAGCGGTAACTTTGGTCAGGCCGACCAGGCCATGTTTGGCCGCAACATAGGCCGCCTTGTTGGCTGATGCCACCAGGCCGTGCACTGAAGCGATATTGATGATCCTCCCCCAGCCACGCCGCCGCATGTGAGGAACCGCATGGTGAATAGTGTAGAAACTGGAGCTGAGGTTTATGGCGATTATGGCCGCCCAGCGGTCGGGGGGGAACTCCTCTACCGGCGCAGTGTGCTGGATGCCGGCGCAGTTTACCAGAATATCAATAGCGCCAAATTCTGCCGCCGCTGCTTCTACCAGAGCAGAAATCTGGTCGGGACAGGTCATGTCGGCACCATGGAACCGGGCGCAGATTCCGAACTCAGCTGCCAGCGCAGTGCGGGTCGCTTCGATTTTTTCCGGGTCACCGAGGCCGTTCAGCATAATGTCGCACCCCTGACCGGCCAGAGAACGGGCAATGCCGAGGCCGATGCCGCTGGTAGAGCCGGTTATCAGTGCACTTTTCCCTTTGAGCATGCTCATCCCCTCCGTTACCGGATAATCAGCGGTGGTTCGGTACAGGCCTGAATATCTGCCGGAGTATATCCGGGAGCCGTCTCGACCAGACGCAGGCCCTCCGGAGTGACATCGAGCACGGCACGGTCGGTAATGATCCGGTTGATCACTCCTTTGCCGGTCAACGGCAGGGTGCAGTTGTTGAGAATCTTGGACTCACCATGCTTGTTGCAATGCTCCATCAGCACCACGATTTTTTTGGCGCCATGCACCAGATCCATGGCGCCCCCCATCCCCTTGACCATTTTGCCCGGAATCACCCAGTTGGCGAGATCGCCGGTGGCAGAGGCTTCCATACCCCCCAGAATAGCGAGATCGATATGTCCGCCGCGAATCATGGCGAACGATTCGGCACTGCTGAAAGTGCTGGAACCGGGTATCATGGTAATGGTTTCCTTGCCAGCGTTGATCAGATCCGGATCAAGCTCCTCTTCGGCCGGGTAGGGGCCGATACCGAGCAGACCGTTCTCCGACTGGAGCACCACCGTTTTCCCCGCCGGTATGTAGTTCGCCACCAGCGTCGGCATGCCGATCCCCAGATTGACGTAATAGCCGTCTTCTATCTCCTGAGCGGCCCTTTGAGCCATCTCTTCGCGTGTCAATGCCATCTGTTCCCCCTTTCTATTTCCTTACCGTACGGCGTTCGATCCTCTTTTCATGGCCGGTACAGGCGATGATGCGCTGCACGTAGACACTGGGAGTATGGATCTGGTCCGGATCAAGTTCGCCGGTCTCAACCAGCTCCTCAACCTCGGCAACCGTAATCACTCCGGCGGCAGCCATCATCGGGTTAAAGTTGCGCGCGGTCTTGCGATAGACGAGATTGCCGAAACGGTCACCCTTCCATGCCTTGACAATGGCAAAATCAGCCCGTAGTCCGGTTTCGAGCAGATATTCCTTGGCACCGAAGAATCTGGTTTCGCGCCCGTCGGCAATCGGCGTACCGACTCCGGCAGGGGTGTAGAAGGCGGGGATGCCGGCGCCGCCGGCCCGGATCCGCTCCGCCAGTGTCCCTTGCGGCACCAGTTCGACTTCCAGTTCTCCGGCCAGATACTGGCGCTCGAACTCTTTGTTTTCGCCAACGTATGAGGATACCATTTTCCTGATCTGCTTGTTTTGCAGGAGAATGCCGAGACCCCATTCATCAACGCCACAGTTATTGGAAATGACGGTGAGATCTCGTACTCCCTTTTCGCGTAATCCCTGAATCAGTTTTTCGGGAATCCCGACCAGTCCGAACCCCCCCGCCATAATGCTGGCGCCGTCACTGATCCCTTCCAGTGCTTCTTGAATTGATGTGCAGACTACTGCCATATAATTACCCCCTAAAAAGTCCCCTCACCCCTGGCGGGGGAGGGTTAGGGAGGGGGGGGAGGTAGCCATGGAATTGGCATATTGCAGCCTTCACCCACCCCCTAACCCCCTCCCGTCAAGGGAGGGGGGATATATATTTATTACAGCGACCTCTTTAGCAGTCTGCCCAGCTCTCCGACAAAACCGCGCCGGAACAGCAGTACACAGACCACGAAGGTTACTCCGATAATCACCGTTATCCAGGAACCGACCGAACTCAGCTCAGACTGGAGCGTTACCACCGTGAACGCCCCGACCAGCGGGCCAAGTACTGTGCCGACGCCACCGAGGAGTGTCATCAGGACCACCTCTCCGGAGGTGTGCCAACTGACGTCAGTCAGCGAGGCAAGCTGGAATACCAGCGACTTCATCGACCCGGCCATTCCCGCAAGTGCCGCTGAAATGACAAACGCCATCAACTTGAAGCGTTCCACCTTGTAGCCGAGTGAAACCGCGCGCGGTTCATTCTCCCGGATCGCCTTCAGGACTTGGCCGAAGGGGGAATTAATCGTGCGGTAGATGATCCAGAAGCCGAGGCAGAAGAGCACGAAAACGAAGTAGTAGAGGTTCAGTGCGACCGGATTACCGCCAATGGCATACGTCTGCCCCAGATCAATCATGCCGAACAGGTTGCCGCGCGGAATACCCTGCAGGCCGTCTTCACCGCCGGTGAACGGCGCTTTGAGAGCGATGAAATAGACAATCTGCGCCAGGGCGAGCGTGACCATGGCAAAGTAAATCCCCTGCCGCCGGATCGCCAGACTGCCGAACAGATAGCCGAGCAGCGCCGCAAAGAGCGTGCCGCCAAGAACCCCCAGTTCAGGTGTCAGGCCGCTGACCTTGACCAGGTGCCCGGTAACATAGGATGCTCCGCCGAAAAAGGCGGCATGGCCGAAGGAGAGGAGGCCGGTATAGCCGAGCAGCAGATTGAAGGCAGAGGCAAACAGTGCAAAGCAGAGCAGCTTCATCATGAACACCGGGTAGACAATGAACGGTGCAGCCAGGCCAAGAGCAAAAAGAACGATCCAGAGTATCCTGTTCATTCAGGACTCCCTGCCGAACAGTCCTGCCGGCTTGACCAGGAGCACCACTACCATGATAAGGAAGATCACGGTGCTGGAGGCGGGGGCGTACACCACCTTGGTGAACCCCTCTACCATGCCGAGCAGCAGGCCGGTGACGATGGAACCCATAATCGAACCCATGCCGCCAATGACCACCACGGCAAAAACGGTGATAATCATCTCCGACCCCATAACCGGACTGACCGAATAGATCGGTGCGGCGAGCACCCCGGCAAAGGCGGCCAGGGCAACGCCATAGCCGTAGGTCAGGGTGATCATCAGCGGTACATTGACGCCGAACGCTTTTACCAGTTCCGGATTTTCGGTGCCGGCACGGAGAAAAGAGCCGAGTTTCGTCCGCTCAATGACGAACCAGGTGGCAAAACAGACCACCAGGGAGATACAAATCACCCAAAGGCGGTATTTGGGAAACATCATGAAGCCGAGGTTGACCGCGCCGTTGAGAATCTCCGGTTTTGCTTCGTAGGGGTCGCCGGAGACATTAAAGAAGTTGGTAAAGACCCCTTGAATTATGAGAGCGAGTCCGAATGTGAGCAGCAGGCCGTACAAGTGGTCAAACTTGTACAGCCTGCTCAGCATGGTTTTTTCGATCACGATGCCCACGGCGCCTACCACCAGTGGGGCAACAATCAGCGCCGCCCAGTAATTGAGGTGGAAATCGGGCATGCCGATCAGTGGGCCGAGCGAGGTAAAGCCGAGCAGCGCCACGTAGGCACCGAGCATATAGAGTGCTCCGTGCGCAAAGTTGACAATGTTCAGGAGGCCGAAAATAACCGCCAGGCCAAGGCTCAGGATGGCGTAGAAAACCCCGTTGTTGAGCCCGAGCATAACCTGCGACATGACCGTCTGAAATGATAGTTCCATGGTTCTTTCTCCTGTCAACCACCCTCGGTCCCCCCTTATCAGGGGGGGATGTCTTGAAGTCTCCCCTGACAAGGGGAGATTTAGAGGGGTTACTTCTTAACCTGCGAACATGTGCTTTCCGAAAGCGGCATGAAGGCTTCGGCTGCGGGCACGGTCTTGACAATCTTGAGCAGATCCCACTCCCCCTTGGACTCGGCAGGCTTCTTCACTTCCATCAGGTACATGTCGTGAATCATGCGCCCGTCAGCCCTGATTTTGCCGTTGACGGCAAAGAAATCGGAGATGTCCATCGATTTGAGCTTTGCCATGACTTCATCCGGATCGTCGGTTCCTGCCGCTTTGATTGCTTTCAGGTAGTTCATTGTTGCCGAATAGGCTCCGGCCTGATCCATGGTCGGCATCGCTTTGTGGATCTTGTAGTAACGCTGTGCAAAATCGCGGGTCGCCTTGTCGCGATCCCAGTAGAAACCGGAGGTGAACTGCATCCCCTGCGCCACACTCAAGCCGAGGCTCTTAATGTCAGTGTCGAAAATCAGCAGTCCGACCAGCGTCTGCCCTTTCTTGTCAATACCGAATTCACGTGCCTGCTTGATGGCATTGGTGGTGTCGCCGCCGGCATTGGCCAGACCGATGATCTGCGCACCGGATGACTGGGCCTGGAGCAGGTAGGATGAAAAATCAGCAGTTGAGAGCGGATGACGCACTGAGCCGAGAACCTTACCGCCGCCTGCTTTGACAAATTTGGTGGTATTCTCCTCGAGAGACTGACCAAATGCGTAATCGGCGGTTAAAAAGAACCAGCTCTTGCCGCCATGCTGAACAACAGCCTGTCCGGTAACCTTGCCGAGTGCATAGGTGTCATAGACGTAGTGGATACTGTACGGGGTGCAGGCTTTGTTGGTCAGTTCGGTGCTGGCGGCGCCGGTGTTCATGGTAATGCGCTTCTTTTCGCCGCCGAGTTTCTGTACCGCAAGCGCACAGCCGGAGTTGAGCAGGCCGGTGATCATGTCGACCTTTTCGTTGTCAAACCACTCTCTGGCTTTGGCGGAGGCGATGTCGGCCTTGTTCTGGTGATCGGCGCCGATGACCTGTATCGGCTTACCGAGTACCGTACCGCCAAAATCCTTGACCGCCATCTCAACACCCACCTGCGTTCCCTTGCCGCCGAGGGTCGAATAAACCCCGGACATATCGGTCAGGACCCCGATTTTTACCACATTGTCAGAGATGCCTTTGGCTGCTGCGCCGGCCATGCCGCTTGTCATCGCCACAACAGCCATTGACAACGCTACTTTTGAAAAAAGATTTTTCATGTGTGTACTCCTTTTCAGTTTGTATACCGGTCATACGCCCAGGTATCGGTTAAGTTTCTCCCTGCTTGCGTCAAGTTCATTCCGTGTAATCATTTCAGCAATCGAGCCGTGATCGATCACATAATGGCGGTCGGCAAGGTCAGCGGCAAAATGAAAATTCTGCTCGACCAGTATGATGGTAAAGCCTTTCTCCTTCAGCTGCCCGATGAGCTGCCCCAGAGTCTGGACAATAATCGGCGCCAACCCTTCAGTGATTTCATCCAGCAGCAGCAGTTTCGCCCCGGTGCGCAGAATCCGCGCCATCGCCAGCATCTGCTGCTCACCACCAGAAAGACGGGTTCCCATGCTGCCCCGTCGCTCCAGAAGATTGGGGAACATCGTGTAAATTTCCGGCAGCGACATCCCCCCCTCTTGTACCACCGGCGGCAGCAGCAGATTTTCTTCTACAGTCAGGCTGGAGAAAATACCACGCTCCTCCGGACAGTAGCCGAGACCGAGATGGGCGATCCGGTGGGTCGCCATGGTGATGGTTTCAATGCCATTAACCGTGATGGAGCCGCTGCGCCGCCCAACCAGGCCGATGATCGACTTGAGTATGGTCGTGCGTCCGGCGCCGTTGCGCCCCAGCAGGGTGACAACTTCCCCCTCTCCGACAGTCAGATTGATGCCGTGCAGAATGTGGGACTCACCATAATAGGCGTGCAGGCCGCTTATCCGCAGCATCTCTCTCGCTACGGTTTCAGGCATGAGCACTCCCCATATACGCCTCCAATACCTGCGGATCCTGCGAAACCTCGGCGTACGGCCCTTCAGCCAGAATGGCACCACGTTGCAGCACCGTAATCCGGTCTGCCAGAGTTGCCACCACCTTCAGGTTGTGTTCGACCATCAAAATGGTGCGGTTGGCGGAGACTTTCTTCACCAGTGCGGTAATTTTATCGACATCCTCGACACCCATCCCCTGCGTCGGCTCGTCCAGAAGCATCAGTTCCGGGTCCAGCGCCAGCGTGGTGGCTATTTCCAGCGCCCGTTTGCGGCCGTACGCCAGTTCGCCGGTGATTTCATCGGCATAACCGGCCAGGCCGACATCCTCCAGCAGCTCCATGACCCGGCCGTCAAGCTGCCGCAGGATGGCGTCCGATTTCCAGAAGTGGTAGGAAACTCCCAGCTTGCGCTGCAGCGCCAGGCGCACGTTCTCACGAGGGGTCAGGTTGGGAAAAACCGCAGAGATCTGGAAGGAGCGCACAATCCCGCGCAGGGCGATATCTGCGGATTTCTCGCGGGTAATATCGGTGCCGTTGAAATGAATGCTGCCGGAAGTCGGGGTAAGAAATTTGGTAAGGAGATTGAAAACGGTGGTTTTTCCGGCGCCGTTCGGCCCGATCAGGGCATGAATATGCCCGCGCTGCACCTGCAGATTAACGGCGGAGACGGCGGTGAACCCCTTGAATTCCTTGTAAAGACTTTTTGTAGTCAGAATGTGGTCTGTCATTTTTATCTGCCCTGATAAAACATATTTATATAAAATTGAGCAATAGTCGTGCCACTGAGGAGCATATTCCTTTTTTAATATATAATATACTGTTTTTATTGTTTTTTAAATGTAGCATGTAAAATAACAGAGTAATTTTGTTTTCAGTTCGATGCCCAATATTCCAATAAATTGGAATCGATATCCGCTCTATTGCCAGACATTTTGAAGGCGGGAATGTAATGGCCGGCCTAACATGCTCATTTAAAGGGGTATTGTTGAGTGCCTGGAACGAATTCCATGATTGTGGAATATATTCCAAAATTCAGGAAAAATTCCCTTCCTGTAACTATTTTGTCCTCCGCTGCAAGCAATGCGGCAGAACAAGCAAGCTCAACAGCACAACTGAATGAGAGAAGAGGTCATGGCTCAACATTCCCGCATTGTCTACATAAAATAATTGATATCAGGGAGTTGCAAAAATAACAGGGCCGATGCATGTCAACCTGACGTACGAGCGATCCAAGTATTTATTGACAATAGTCCCTTTTGCGGTGATCATGCCCACGGACAAAACACTGCTTAACATATTGGGTACACGATACTACTAAACCATTCGTGAGAATGGGACGGAAAGCCTTCAGGGTCTCATTGAGATAGCCGGGTCGCCGAAATATCCAGCAGATATTCGGCCCCGGTTTTTTTGCGTCGTCACGCTGGATGAGGATGGGGTGCCGGACGGACGATACTCATCAGGAATGAACAGAGCGGGCAGCAGTCACTAAACCCCGGCAGCACGGACAGGGTCGAACTTCCGGCACAGACTCGCATACCAATCGAAAGGACGTTATATTTCCATGTGCCGAAAAATTGAGCTGATATCATTATCCACGACGCTCCGTCTTTTAGCTCTTTTTGTCGTTATTTCATCCCTCCAGGGGTGTACGACAATGACAAGAGCTCATGAGGAAGAACAGCTTATCCCTAAATATGTGGAAGACAATTTCGAACGAAATGAGTTTGCTATTGTAAAAGGAGATGATGTTATCGGTCGGTTGAGGTTCATTACTCTCGAAAAGGGGGATACGCTGCCGGATATTGCACGACACTTTAGTTTAGGGCTCAATGGAGTCGCTGCTGCTAACCCCGGGGTTGATATATGGGTGCCTCAAGGCGGAAAGCGTATCATGTTGCCTCTGAGCTTCATACTGCCGGACGCCCCGAAAAAAGGCATCGTGATCAACCTGGCCACAATGAGACTTTTTCAATTCAAAGGGGATAGGGAGTCTTTTTCCGTGTTGACCTATCCGGCTGGTGTCGGCACCGAAGAACGCCCCACGCCCACAGGCCAAATGCGTGTGGAACGCAAGGTAACACGCCCGACCTGGTATGTGCCGGCTTCAATTGCCAAGGCTCATCTGAAAAAAGGAGATCCTCTGCCCGCTGCAGTTCTGCCGGGGCCACTTAATCCACTGGGAGAATATGCCCTCTATTTAAGTGCTCCGAGTTATTTGATCCATGGCACTAATAAACCGGCCAGTATAGGTCTCAGAGCATCCAACGGCTGCATACGACTCTATCCGGAAAGTGTGAAAAAGCTCTATGAGAATACTCCGGTTAAAACAGCGGTAAGCATCGTTAACCAGCCATATCTCCTGGGTCAACGTGATGGAGTCGTTTACCTGGAAGTTCATGCATCCACGGACGACTCGGACACCGCTGAGTTTGACAAGGTTTATGCAAAATTGAAAACTATTGAAAAAGAGTCGGGGCGCACGCTTGACTGGAGCAAAGTCAAGAACGTAATAGCTGAAGCCCGAGGGATTCCGGTACCCATATACGAGATCATGCAAGGGAGCGGAAAAGGAATTACGGATCCCGTAGATGTCAAGCACCCACGCAAATTATACGGCAGCCCGGAAATACCGGAACTGAAAACAGATGCGTGGTCCGTTCTTGCCGCTGACGTCCGTGATGAGACTGATGCGGTGCGACTAGCCGCCATTATCAACCACCAGGGGCCGCAAATTCCGGCACGGGTGATGGCAAAAAACGACAGTTATCGAGTTATTGCCGGCCCATTCAATGATATCAGAGAGGCCAAAGATGCAATCAAACGTTTGAAAATTGATTTGGAGTTGAATGGAACATTGATTGAACCTATCACGCGAGAGAAAGGAGGTGAAAAACTATGAAGAAAAATCTATTGGTGATCTCAATGATGCTTGTTCTTGCAGCTGCTTTGGGCGGGTGTGCTACTACCAGTGACCTTGCAAAAGTTCAGTCGCAGCAGATGGCGACCGGTGCAAAAGCCGATCAGGCGGCCCTGGATGCACAGGCTGCCAGGGCGGCAGCTGATGCCGCCACGTTAAAGGCAGAAGCTGCTGCAACCCGGGCAGAAAATGCTCTGAAGATGGCAGAGGAAAGGACGAAAATTGCAGATGAAAAGGCAAAAATCGCAGATGAAAAAGCGATGATTGCTGATGAAAAAGCGCAGAAGGCTGATGACACTTTCCGAAAATCAATGAGGAAATAAGCTGTTTTTACGGGGGAACGTGAACGTCCCCTGTTGTTGCTGTGGAACGGAAGCGGCAGGGTTGAAATATTCTGCCGCTTCCAGAATGTAGTAAGGTCACTGTTTTGGATATGCCGGGAAAGGGGGATGGCTTTGCGATCACCAATCATACTGTTGACTCATGGAGCGTCTCATATTACTAAAATGCTGCGTTGGGTGCGCAGGCCTCTCAACATGTTCTCTCTCTGTATCGTACTGACACCATTTCTGATATGCGGCTGCAGCCACTTACATGAAGGATTTGAAGCCAAATCATCCTTCACCGCAGCTAATGATTATTTCACCCGGGGAAACTACAAAGCCTCTCTGGACACATATCTGCAGATTATTGAAAAATATCCCACGGCGGGGGACAGGGTTCTTTTCGAGATGGGTATTGTGTATGCGTATTCCGGTAATGAGCACAAGGATTATCAAAAGTCGTTGGAATGTTTTCAAAAACTCATAAAGTCTTACCCGGAGAGTGAATACAGGAAGGATAGTGAGTTGATGGCATTTAACATCAATAATGTCATTGTCAAAGATATAACGATTGCTGCACAACAGGCACAGATTGAGGCGCTCCGGAAAGAGGCACAAAACAGAGGGGATGGGATCATTGCTCTGCAGAAACAGGTTGATGCCCTTGTGCAGGAGGTTACGTACAAAGAAAATGAAAATAGCAAACTGAAAAAAGATATTTTTGTGATGAACCAGAATGAAACGGCGGACATGATTCTGATTGAAAAAAAAGAACGACGCTTGACGTTGATCTCACACGGCAAGAGCCTCAAAACCTACAAAATTGCTTTGGGGGGAAACCCGACCGGTCCAAAAGAAATGCAGGGCGACAACAAAACCCCGGAGGGAACCTACGTTATCGATTCAAGGAATAGAGACAGCCGGTATCACCTCTCTCTTCATATCTCCTATCCAAATGAAAAAGACAAAAAGCGAGCAAAACAACGTGGCGTATCTCCGGGCGGAGACATCATGATCCACGGCATTAAGAATGGGTTCTCGTGGGTTGGTGATCTTCATAGCGGGGTTGACTGGACGAAAGGATGTATTGCCGTTACCGACGAAGAGATAGAGGAAATTTACAAATTAGCGCCAAACGGCACTATCGTTGAGATACGGCCATGAAGTGCTGTTTAATGCCTTCGGGTAAATTCCCCGTCGCTTGCGGCGGGGAATTTTAAATTTTCTTCATGGCAAGGACGGCGCGCGGCTTGCTGCCGCACCAAGATACTCGCTCATGCCGCCGCAGCTGTTCTGGGACCAACCGCCATCTACCGGTAAAATTGTTCCGGTAACGTAGCTCCCGAGCGGAGAGGCGAGAAACAGGCAGACGTTGCCAACATCTTCAGGGGTGCCAAGTCTTCCGAGAGGCACGCTCCGTGCGACCATCTTTCTGATGTTTTCATCAGGGGCAAGGCGGGCCATCCCCTCTGTACCGTCTATCGGACCGGGGACCACCGAGTTGACACGCACTCCGGCGGCGCCCCATTCAAGTGCCAGCGTCCGTGTGATCATGTCGACACCCGCCTTGGCTGCACAGACGTGAAGCTGGGCCTTCATCGGAATGTAGGCCTGCGGAGCGGAGATATTGATCACGCTCGCTCCCGGTTTTCTGAGCAGCGGATAGACAGCCTTCATCACGTGAAATGTGCCGCGCAGGTCGATATCCACTACCGACTTGAAGGCGTTCCCGCTCAGATTATTGGCAAGTGCCGGAAAATTTCCGGCGGCGCCGGAGACGACAACGTCAAAAGCGCCGAACCGCTCATGCACAGTATTCAAACCGGTCTCCAGGGCTTCAAGCTCGCGAACATCAGCAGCAAACCCCATTGCCTCTGCTCCGAGCAGCCCGAGTCGCGCTACCGTGTCGTCGACCTTTTCCTGATTTCTGCTGGCAACCGCCACCCTCGCGCCATGAGTAGCGAACAGTTCTGCTATGCCCCGGTTAATGCCGCTTGTGCCGCCGACGACAACCACCACTTTACCGCTAAAGTCCAGAGATATTGCCATGTCTGCCTCCCGTCATCTGAAATTTGTGACTCATGATTATCACACTGTGATGTCGAATTGAATTACCTTGGCGTACAGGGATGATTTGCTTATGCCGAGCCTGACCGCCGCCGCCTGTTTATCACCTTTCTCCTCCCGGATGGCCGTCCGGATCGCCTCTTCTTCAGCCAGTCGGGTGATAAACTTCAGAGAGCGCCTGCTTTCCTGAGAAGACGAGGTGCCTACCCCTTTGACTACTGCTCCGGGGATGTCATTGCGTGAAATCGTTGGACCGATTTTTACATAGAGAGCCTGCTCCAGAACATTGCGCAATTCGCGCACGTTTCCCGGCCAGTCGTATTGTGTGAGTATCTCAGCGACGTCCGGCTCGACCCCTTCAACCGGAATGCCGGTCTCCCGCTCCAGCTGGCGGAGGTGAAACTGAATCAGCTGCGGAATATCATCCCGACGATTCCGGAGCGGCGGGATATCGAGCATAACCACATTGAGGCGATAATAGAGATCGTGGCGAAACATGCCGTTCTTGACCAATGTTTCCAGATCACGATTGGACGCGGCTATGATCCTCACATCAACCGCTTCTGAACTCTCGGAGCCGACCGGTTCTATCTCTTTTTCCTGCAGCACCCGCAGCAGTTTGACCTGCATCGTCAGCGGCAGTTCACTGATCTCATCGAGAAAGATCGTTCCCTTGTCAGCCAGGGCAAACTTCCCTTTTTTACCTTTTTTCTGTGCCCCGGTAAAGGCGCCTTCGCGGTAGCCGAACAGCTCTGATTCGAAGAGGGTTTCAGGAATAGCCGCGCAGTTAACCTTGATAAAGGGACCGAGTTTCCGGGCACTCTCGTTATGGACTGCATGGGCAAACAGCTCCTTACCGGTGCCGCTCTCACCGTTCAGCAGCACGGTTGTGGTACTCTTTGCGACCTTTCTGCCGAGCTCTTTGACCCATTCCAGCTCTTTACTGATGCCGACAATGTGGTTGAAGGAATATTTGGCGCTCAGATGATTACTGAGCTCGCTTTTATAGAACTCCAATTCGCTCTTGAGCTTCTTGAAGTTCTCGGTAATGGAGAAGAGGTCTTCGATGTTTTGAAACATGACCTTGCCGAGTACCGCTATCACTTTACCGTTTTCAAAAATAGGAATCCGGCTGCAGATCATCTCATGCCCCTTGATCTTCTGTAATTGGGCAATTTCGGCAACACCGCTTTTGCCGACCAGATGCATGCGGGTGTTTTCGATGACCTCGGTAACGTGCTTTCCGATCAGTTTGTCAATGGTAGTTTCAAGAAAAACGGCATAGGCACTGTTGATCTTCAGGATGTATCCGTCGGCGTCAGTTATCAGCAGCCCTTCATAGGCATGCCCGAGAGCATCCTCCAGCATGGTCTGCCCCTTTTCTGCCAGATCGGCTCGCTTTGCGAGCGCAAGCAGCAGGGAGTGCACCCAGCCGTGTTTATGTATGATCATCAGCCCCTCCATCATCTGCGAAATCTGATCGGTCCGGAAAATAGCCCGCAACCTGACACTTTGTACAACCTCGGTATGGCGAATGCAACTTTTTCGATTTTTTTCACGTGTGGCGCGATTCGTGAACAGGCTCATCAGCTTTCCGCTTGACGCAATTGAGGCAAGCGGCTACAACTTTCCAATGAATCTTCTCACCAATCTCAACCCCCCTCAGAAAGAGGCCGTGCTGCACGGCGATGGACCGCTACTGATCCTGGCCGGCGCCGGTTCGGGCAAGACTCGCGTTATCACCAACCGTATTGCCTATCTGATTCGCGAGAAGGGGGTACGCCCCTGGAATATACTGGCGGTAACCTTCACAAACAAAGCTGCAAGAGAGATGGCCGAGCGGGTCCTCAGGCTGCTTGGTGGCGGTGATGTCCCGCAGATATCAACCTTTCACGCCGCCTGCGGCCGCATCCTCCGCCGCGATATCCACCATCTCGGTTTTCAAGCATCTTTTGCCATTTATGACGATCGCGACAGTGACCGACTGCTGAAGGATGTCATCGCTGAGATGGATCTTGACGAAAAACGCTTCGCGGTCAAAGCTGTATCGGCGAAGATAGACTCCTTCAAGAACCGCGGCCTCTTTCCGGAGGATATCGGATCCATCCCTCCTGGCGATGTCTATAACCGGAAGGTCGTCGAAATTTATAGGGTCTATCAGGAACGCCTTAAAAAATGCAATGCCCTCGATTTCGGCGACATGATGATTCAGGTCGTGCGTCTCCTGACCCGGTTTCCCGAGGTATGTGACTTCTATCGGGAACGGTTTCAGTGGCTGTTGGTGGACGAATACCAGGATACCAACCCGGTGCAGTACAGCCTGATCCGCCTGCTTGCGGGAGAACGCAAAAACCTCTGCGTGGTAGGAGACGACGATCAGTCGATCTACTCCTGGCGTGGCGCCGATATCCGCAACATACTTGAATTCGAAAAGGATTTTCCCGGGGTCAAAATAATCCGGCTGGAGCAGAACTACCGATCTACATCCACCATTCTCGCGGCTGCCGGTGCGGTGGTCAAGCAGAACTTCGGCCGCAAAGGGAAAACTCTCTGGACTGAAAATCCGCCAGGGGAGAAGATACGCTATGAACGGGTGGAATCAGACCGGGAGGAAGCACGTTTTGTCAGCCGCGAGATCGGTCAGCTGAGAAACAGCGGGATTCCGCTGGATGAGATGGCCGTTTTCTACCGCACCAATGCCCAGTCGCGCCTGATCGAGGAGGCACTTGTCGGGAGTGCGCTCCCGTACCATATTGTTGGTGGTGTCCGTTTCTATTCCCGACTTGAAGTCAAGGATATTCTGGCCTACCTGCGGGTGCTGGATAATCCGGCCGATGAAGTTTCTCTGAAGCGGATCATCAATGTACCTGCACGGGGTATCGGCAGCACGACGGTAGACAAAATTTCGCTCCACGCTGCCCGGCAGGAGAGCACTTTTTTTGACGCACTGCTGGACGCCCGACGGGACGGGCTGTTAAGCGCTTCGCCCCGCAGCAGGATTGCCGCTTTTACGACTCTGCTGGATGGTTTCCGCGCAGCGGCTGCCAGCAGCAGCCTCGCGGAACTGACCCGATCGGTGATGCAGGGGAGCGGCTATGTGGACCGCCTGAAGTACAGTCGTGATCCTGATGACGCCGACCGGTTGGAGAACCTTGAGCAGCTTCTCGCCGCAATCGAGGAGTTCAGCGAGAAGAATTCCGGGGCGGGACTGTCCGAATTTCTTGAACAGGTATCGTTGGTTTCCGATCTTGAACAGGGGGAGGTTGGTCAGCCATCGGTAACCCTGATGACCCTGCACGCCGCCAAGGGGCTTGAATTTAAAACAGTCTTCATGATCGGTATGGAAGAGCGCCTTTTCCCGCATGTCCGATCACTGGATGATCTGGATGGTATTGAGGAGGAGCGGCGACTCTGCTATGTCGGCATGACCCGTGCGCGTGAGCGGCTCTATCTGCTGAATGCCCGCCGGAGATATCTGTTCGGCCAGGAGCAGCACAACCCGATATCACGGTTTCTGCAGGACATTCCTCCGGAACTGCTCAATGATGATGGCGGTAATGACCATTATCGCGGCGGCGAGGTGCAGCCCCGGCATGATTTCAGGTATACTGTGCCGGGAGAGCTGGCGCCCCGGCAGGTCGTCCCTGCTGAGGTTGTCAGTCATAATCTGGTCTCCGCTCTGGCGTATGCCGATGATATCGAAGCGGTCCCGGAACCATGCGAAGAACATGATGGCGTCTACATCGGTATGAAAGTGCGTCACGGGAAATTCGGTGTTGGGACTGTCCGGAAAATAGAAGGAGAGGACGAGGGTCAGAAAGTTATCGTCTGGTTCGGCTCCGCCGGTCCGAAGAAACTCATGGTTCGCTTTGCGGGCCTGGAACGGGCGTAATTCCGTCCGGCGCCCAAGGTACTATTGGATACAGAGGTACCTCTGTGGCACTTTTTACGCCAGAACGGAGTATATTTTTCCGACAGTGTCAAAATTTTGTTTAAACTTCGGGAGTAAAATGCTATACACCATGTTACAGGATTAGATTGAGTTGTTATATTGACACCTCGACCATCATAAATCCATTAAACATAGCGGACTCACCGATGGCGCTAAGCGTTGCAGCAGACAACATTGAAGCTTTGCAAAGAGTTGAAGCCGGTACGTCAACTATGAGGGAGGCGGCGTGTCTGTCACCTTCAGCCCTTGATTCATCGCGTTTCAAGGCTGGCGGCGGTCTTGCCGCTTCGCTCCAGGTGGACATGCACGAAAGAAACGCCTTGTTGGGAAACGCCCGTTTGCAGTACTCTTTTCACTTTGCTTCAGCAGATTCCGCCCATCATAATTCCCCCCACAAAACTTCACGGCAGGTCACAAAGAGAGAAAAAAGAGGATTACTTAATTCAAGTTATAGTCAGTATAGTTTGAATTTTTATGAGTAGTGCCTCACCAGCCTTTTCCTCCTACTCTACTATAATCCTCGCAAAACGACGCTTGCCTATCTGAACTATGTATGCGCCCACGGCAGTTAATTCCAGATTGGTATCACTGACTTTTTCACCGTTCAGCTTCACCCCCCCCTGTTCAATTGACCGGCGCCCCTCGCCATTGGACTTGGTCAGTCCTGCTTCAGTTAATGCTCTTGCCAAAAGAATGACACCATCAGTCATGGAAAAATTGACCTGAGGCATCTCCTCCGGGATTTCGTTCTCCTTGAAACGTTTGACAAAGTTTTCTTCTGCAATTTCTCCGGCTCCTGAACCGTGGAAACGGGAAACGATCTCTCGGCCGAGCTGTTTTTTTGCCGCCATCGGATGGAGAGAATGATCTTTGAGATCGCGCTTCAACAGATCAATATCTGCCAGTGTCATGTCGGAAAGAAGCTCGTAATAGCGGAGCATCAGTTCATCAGAGATCGACATTATTTTGCCGAAAATATCATCAGCCGGATCGCTGATGCCGATATAGTTGCCGAGTGATTTTGACATCTTGTTGACGCCGTCCAATCCTTCCAGCAGGGGCATCGTCAGTACGCACTGGGGTGATTGACCCCACTCCCGCTGCAGTTCACGGCCCATCAGCAGGTTGAACTTCTGGTCGGTGCCGCCAAGTTCAACGTCAGCCTTCATGGCTACGGAATCGTACCCCTGGATCAGCGGGTAGAGAAATTCGTGAATAGCAATCGGCTGCTGCGTTGTATAGCGCTTATGAAAGTCGTCCCGTTCCAGCATCCGGGCGACGGTATATTTGGAGGCGAGGGCGATCATGCCACCGCAGCCGAGTTCATTCAGCCAGGTGGAGTTGAACACAACCCTGGTCTTTTCCGGGTCGAGAATTTTAAAAACCTGTTCTTTGTACGTCTCGGCATTTCTGAGCACATCTTCGCGGGTCAATACCTTACGGGTCTCTGATTTGCCGGTCGGGTCACCGATCATGCCGGTGAAGTCACCGATGAGAAAATTGACCTCATGGCCCAGTTGCTGAAACTGACGCAGCTTCTGAATCAGTACGGTGTGCCCCAGATGTAGGTCGGGTGCGGTTGGATCAAAACCGGCCTTAATTACAAGCGGGACCCCGGTCGAAAGAGACTTTGCAAGTTTCTCTTCCAGCTCTTTTTCAATCAGCACTTCAACGGCGCCGCGCTTGATGACGGCCATCTGTTCAGATACGGACATAGTCACAACCTTTCATTTAACAACTCATATTTATTCTCTCAATGCTCATCGCTTTACCAGTAATCTCGTCAATGCCAATTACGACAGCGTTTAACCGGATATCCTTCTTGCCCACTTCAAACTTTGCCGGTAGCTGGGTCAGAAAGCGGTGGATAGTCTCTTCCTTCCCCATGCCGATAACCGAATCAAAACTACCGGTCATCCCGGCATCGGTCAAAAAAGCGGTGCCTTGCGGAAGAATCCGCTCATCTGCAGTCTGCACATGGGTGTGAGTCCCTACCAGAGCGCTGATCCGGCCATCCAGGTACCATCCGAGCGCAGATTTTTCAGAGGTTGCTTCGGCATGGAAATCAACAAAAATGATCGGTGTTTCCTGTTTGAGACGATTGATTTCCCGATCAGCAACCAGAAAAGGGCACTCCAGGCTCTTCATAAAGACCCGCCCCTCAAGATTCAGAACAGCAACTTTAACGCCGCCTGGGGTGGTCAGAAGCGCACTTCCGACACCTGGCGCACCGGCGGGATAGTTAGCCGGGCGAATAATACGTGGATCAGACAATATAAATGACACCTGTTCTTTTTTGTCCCAGATATGGTTACCGCCGGTCAGCAGGTGAATGCCATGACCAAAAAGCTCTTTTGCAACCTCAACCGTCAACCCGAACCCGCCTGCGGCATTTTCACCATTGGCGATAACAATATCTATCGTGTGCCGGTCCACCAGGCGGTGCAACTCACGAGACAGCGCCTGGCGTCCCGGTTTTCCGACAATATCACCGACAAACAGAATCTTAACGGGCATATTCTACGGCGCGTGTTTCACGAATTACATTTACCTTGATCTGGCCGGGATAGGTCATCTCGGCTTCAATTTTCTTGGCTATATCACGGGCCATAACAACGGATTGGTCATCGTTGACCTGGTCGCTGGAAACCATGACACGAATCTCGCGTCCGGCCTGGATGGCAAATGATGACTGTACGCCGCTGAATGAAGTTGCGATACGCTCCAAATCGCCTAAACGCTTGACGTAGGTTTCCATCATTTCACGACGGGCGCCAGGACGGGCACCGGAAAGGGCATCTGCAGCCTGCACCAGAATCGCCAGGATGGAATTCGGTTTTTCATCTTCGTGATGGGCCATGATCGCATGTACAATCTTGGGTGTTTCCCCGTATTTACGGGCTAGTTCTGCTCCGATGACCGCGTGCGAACCCTCGACTTCGTGGTCAACCGCTTTACCGATATCATGCAGGAGCCCGGCACGTTTGGCCTGCTTCACGTTAACTCCGAGCTCGGCAGCCATAATGCCGCAGAGGAATCCGACTTCCAGAGAGTGCAGATAAACGTTCTGGGTGTAGGAAGTACGGTATTTGAGACGCCCGACCAGTTTGAGAATTTCCGGATGAATGCCATGCACACCGAGGTCAAATGCAGCCTGTTCGCCGGCCTCTTTTATTGAAAGCTCTACCTCTTCTGTTGCTTTTGCGACTACTTCTTCGATACGCCCGGGATGAATTCGGCCATCGGCCAGGAGTTTTTCCAGAGAAATACGGGCAACTTCGCGACGTACCGGATTAAATCCTGATAGAATGACCGCTTCTGGGGTGTCGTCAATAATCAGGTCAATACCGGTGGCAGCCTCAAGGGCACGGATATTGCGTCCTTCACGGCCGATAATGCGCCCCTTCATTTCGTCGGAGGGCAGCGGAACTACCGACACCGTGCGCTCGGTAACATATTCACCGGCATAGCGCTGAATGGCAAGCGCCATGATTTCCTTGGCTTTTTTGTCACCGTTTTCGCGGGCCTCTTCTTCAATAGCCCTGATTATTTTGGCAGCATCATGCTTGGCTTCCGTTTCCATGGCATCCATCAACTCTTTTTTTGCTTCTGCGGCCGACATGCCGGAAATCTGCTCCAATCGGGCATTCTGAACATCAGCAGCTTTTTTCAGTTCGACATCCCGGAGATCAAGAGCCTGCTCTTTTTGAGAAACCGTCTGCTCCTTTTTGAGGATATCCATCTCTTTCTGATCAATCAAACCGGCTTTCTTGTCGAGATTCTCTTCTTTCTGGGTCAACCTTTTTTCAAGAGCGAGCAGGTCCTTGTTTTTTTCGCTTGTTTTACGCTCATGATCTTCTTTGGCCTGGATAGCAGCATCCTTGGCTTTAAGCTCTGCCTCCTTGGTGATGGTGTCAGCTTCACGGCGGGCATCATCAAGCACTTTACCGGCAAGTTCTTCAGCTTGTTTCAGGATGGATCCTGAATCCTTTTTGTTGAGCTTGTTGCCGGCATAATAGGCCCCGGCGGCAACAGCCATAAGGACAATGACAACGACAATAATTGTTTCAACTCCCATACAACCAACCTCCTCTATATAAAATCCGGGCCGCCTGGCGAACTCCGGTTACTTCTCTTCTCCTGCCCTCCCGATGCGGACAATGCGGCGATCGGAAACAATAATTTCCATCGGGATATCATGTGCATCTGCCGGGATCAGCTCCTCTATCAGTTGAAAATCATGGCACAAACCGATCAGATGTGCCGAGCAGTCGGGATGATGCAGGAACCGATCATAGAATCCTTTGCCATAGCCGATCCGGTGGCCGCTGAGATCAAAGCCCACGCCAGGGATGACGATCAAATCAGCTTCGTCCGCCTGATGATCAGCACCGGTTCGGCAGGGTTCCAAAATACCAAATGCCCCTTTTTGCAATTCCTCCAGTCGCTCAACTCTCCGGAACACCATCTGCTGACCACATACCGCCGGAAACAGTACCCGTTTTCCCGCTCGAAATGCAGCTGCCAGGAGCAACTCAGTATCGGTCTCGTTGTGAGCCGGGGCATAGAGTGCAATGCAGTCAGCGGCGGCATACTCATCAAGCGAGAGCAGGTTCAACTGGGCGGCACGGCTAGACACACACCAGGAGTCATGGCCGAGCGAGCGGCGCTGTGCCAATAATTGCGAACGAAGCGAACGCTTGGGCATACTGAACTTTCGAAACAACACGTGCGGAATAGCCCCGAAGAGGGATCGGGAAGGTCAACAAGGGAGAGGCTGAAGGGGAAAAAAGCTTGAGTGCTGTCAGGTAATTATCTGATTACGTTCACGCTACTCAGTACGCATTCTTCCTTTCAGTGAGGATATATTCAATGGGCATTCGGTATAAATTCAATCAAACGGGGCTACACATCGTTTGACGGACCCGATAAAGCAGAGCAGTTCGTGCGAATATATGATCAAGTCTCCCTGAGAGACCATGTAAAATCAGACTGTGTTCAGCGTCGCTATCAGCGAGTCAATTCTGCTGCCGACAACAGCATTCCGATCCCGCTGCGAACGGAGTTCAAGTAATTCTTCCGCAATATTCAAAAGAGCCAGCGACAGAACCAATTGGGCATCACCACTTCTAAGGGCGCCGCCAATTTCTCGAAGCTTGCCATTGACAAACGCTTCAATCTCTCTGACCTTCAGTTCCGGTGCAGAACTGCGGACCGAGAGTTCTCGTCCCAGAACTGTCACGGCATGGCTTGTTTTCATACTATAACCATGGTCAGACGCTAAATGCCGTCGAGTTTGCCAAGTATGGCATCAACCCGGGATTTAATACCCTCCCGGTCGTTTGTCAAGCGCTGGATTTCTTCATGCAGCATGGCATTTTCTTCTTTAAGATCATTATACTTATCGAGGATAACGCCTATTTTCGCTTCAAGCACATCTATGAGTTCCTGGTTCATGGGTTCCGTCTCCTTTCGAGGTGGCACACTATACGAAGCGTCAGGGACAAAGTCAAGCCCCAATTGATTGATATCGCAGTGTTCGGAGACTTCCTCTACCGGTCTGCACGGTGGCTTTTTACGTTTGGAAGAGGGCATCCGTAAACTCCTGCGGGTCAAAATCGCGCAAATCCTCAATTGCTTCGCCGACACCGATGTAACGTACCGGCAGAGCAAATTCATGGCTGACCGCGACCACTATACCCCCCTTGGCGGTGCCGTCCAGTTTTGTCAGAGCCAGCCCCGTAACTCCGGCGGCCTCTTTGAAAAGTCTGGCCTGAGAGGTTGCATTCTGCCCGGTAGCAGCATCAAGAACCAGCAGTGTTTCATGCGGGGCCCCGGGAATCTCCCTATCTATGACCCGGCGGATTTTTTTCATCTCCTCCATCAGGTTGACTTTGGTATGGAGGCGACCGGCAGTATCAACAATCAGAATATCAACGCCACGGGCAACTGCAGCCTTGCAGGCATCAAATACCACAGCCGCCGGATCGGCCCCCTCCTTGTGGCGAATAACATCAACTCCGGAGCGCTTTCCCCAGACGATCAACTGCTCGGCAGCGGCAGCCCGGAACGTGTCGGCCGCCGCGAGCAGTACTTTGTGCCCGGAGGCCGAAAAGCGCGAAGCAAGTTTGCCGATTGTTGTCGTTTTACCAACGCCATTGACACCGATTACAAGCAGGACAAACGGATTCCGGCTCGTGATGTCAAGGGCGCTGTGATGAACGGACAGCCGAGCCAGAATCTCTTCTTTCAGCGCAGCGCGTAACGCCTCGCCATCCTTCAGCTCATTGCGCCCCAGTCGCTGCTCCAGCGAGCGGATCAGTTCAACCGTGGTCTTTACACCGATATCAGAGGTAATCAGGATCTCTTCCAACTCCTCAAAGGTATCGGCATCAATAGTTTTTTTGCCCAGCAGCAGCGTGTCAATCCGCCCCACCAGTCCCTCTTTGGTCTTTTGCAGCCCCACCTTCAGCTTGCCGAAAAGGTCCACCACGCCAAAGGGGTTGAGCACCGGTTTTTTTTGGAGTTCCGGCTCTCCGACCGTTTCACCGTCCTGTACCGGCGGTTCAGGTGTCGACTTGGAGGAAGGGAACACCTCCATGTTGGCGACGGTGACGAGCTTATCCATCATCCCGCGAAAATAGGTTTTTTTCTCCTGTTGCTCCATGTATTCACCCCGGTGTACTTACGGATGCTGTTCCGCTTTCGATACAAAGTCCTGCACTAGCGTTGGCGGTGGTTCATTTGGTGGTCCGAGGAATTATCGCCCTGCTGAACAAGCAAAAAGGGTCTGTACAGCTAATCCTGCAACGCCATTATACTTCCCTGCGCCTGAATGGTCAGAAACCCCCATAACCCCAATTCCTGCAAGGTATCAATAAATGGAATACCATCAGCATTCCATCCTCTTTCGGCATAATAAACCTGGATGAGCTTAGTCAACTCCTGCTTGCGGAACGCCATGAGCTCTCTGCGCTTGTCGGTGGTGCCCATGGCGGCGACCGTATCAGCCGTAACTTCCAGAATACGTGCCACTTCACCATCGTTGTATGCGGCCTCCGTTTCGTAAAGGGCATCATCAGTGGGGCCGATAGCCCGGTCAGGAATCCAGTCATAGCCGTTGGTATTATGGCCATAATGCATAACGTTCATAACTCTTTGCAGATTGATATCACGATCCGTCTGGGCAAAAATTGCCTGCCAGGTCATATCAGTGCCAAGCATGGCATTGAAAAAATCAGCGTATATTTCTTGAGAGGCGGGATTGATGTAAATATCCCCCTCCGTTTTCGTCGCTGATTCCGGATTGAATACATCGACCCAGGGGAGCTTGCACAAACCCAGATTATCATTACCAAGCCGTACCCGTGGATAAGAGATCAGTGCCCATGCCTTGTCTTCAAAAGTGGGGAATGCACCGAGCAGGTCGGACTTGATCAACCAGGCGGCGGCATGATGCGCCCCGATATCACTGGCAGCAGCGTAGGAACCCTGCATCGAAAGCGAGCGGTGGGTACGGTAGAATGAGAACGGCAGTCCTTTGGTCTGCATGGCAAAAAGGTTCAGTTCCGGCCTTCGATCAATACCGGTTTTCCTCTCATAACGCACCGCTACCCATTCCGCAATTTGCAGCATACCCTGGCCGGCCACGTGCATCAGTTCTCCTTTACCGTGAGCCAGACGGTGCATAAACTCCAGCGAAGCAGCTTCATTTCCCCAGGCCAGTTCCAACCCGTCGGTATCTGCGGAAGTCAGGTAACAGCGCTGAAAACATTCCATCAAAAAGGCCAGTATGGTAGCAGTACTGATGGTGTCGATGCCGTAATTGTCGCAATGCCAGTTGGCCTCCAGGATGAACTCGGCGTTCCAGATCCCGAGGTTGGAGCCAAAGCCGGCAGCGGTTTCGTACTCCGGACCATCCACCCACACCTTTTGCCCTTTGTGATCGCCGGAAACCAGCGTTACCCAGCCCCCTTTGGTGCATTGCAGGTTACAGCCGGGGAAACAGCCATCCATGCCGCGATGTTCAAACAGATGATCTTCATAAAATTTGCCGCAAATCTGCGGAGCACGAGGATCGGAGCCGGCCTGAAAATTGTTGACCGGCAGCGACTGGTACTCGTCCTTGTTCATGAAGGTAATCAGCCCGGCACTCCCCTTTCGAGACATACGCAGGGAGGTGGGATCGACATCCTTCACCACTTTGTGCAGACGCTTTCCAGCCTCTTTGGCCTTGTCCCAATCATCGGCACCATAGGGGTTTTCCCCCTGTGGGTAGGCTGCCAGGACAACGATGGCGCTTATCCCCTTGTCGCACATAACCGAACCGATGCCTGTCCGTCCGGCTTGTTTGGTGCGATAGATCCCCTTGCCTGCTGGTGTTGGCTTGGTAACGTCGAAGTAATGGCTGTTGATACAACCAAAGGTAGTGTGTTTAGCGCCGACACCGGTCGACATGAAGGCAATGGAGCGACGATCATATCCGGCAGAGGTAAATTTTTTATCGATCATCCGTTCCAGGTCAAACGCCTCGTCCAGATGAGTGATATCCTCAACGGTGACTTCATGGGTAAAACCATTGATAACTATTATCACGTCCCGCCCCGCTTTACCGGTCACTTGCAGGGCATCAAAACCGGCAAACTTGAGGAACGCGCCAAAATAGCCCCCGAAATTGGACACGCCGGGCACACCGGTCAGCGGCGACAGGGAAACTGCCATAGCTTTTGCAGTACCGGGAAACTGCGGAATTCCGCCAAGCGGGCCATTCGCCAGGATTAATGGATTTTCCGGATCAGTTGCCGTGGTGGTGGCTTTGGTTGCCTGATGGAGCAGATATAACCCCAATCCGCGCCCCCCGAGAAAAAAATCGCGTATCTGCGGATCAAGTTCGGTGGCTTCAATTACATTATTGCCAAGATTAATGAAAAGCAGTTGGTTGGTATACCCATGGTGGAGTTCCGTTAATTCGTATTTCATAGTGTCGTGACCTGTTCTCCATGTGTGATATTGGAAATATGGTTGCTGTACCCGTTGCTCCCAAGCTCCATTAAATCTCCTTCTTCAGTTCACCCACCGCCCGGCGAAAATGGTACAGCGCGAGAGCCGCCGGGGAGGTGCGCGCAACATTCATCACCAGCGAATAGTCCTGGTCGATGCAGCCGATAATCAGATGACCTTTGCTTGAGGTAACCACGACATCCTCTACCTCGCCTGCCTGAGCGGCGCTCTGCATCTCTTTGAGACGCGCCAGAATAATCCCCTTGTGTGCGGCGATGAAGCGGATATCATATGGGTCACAGAGGCAATGTTCCATGACGGCTTCTCCCTCCCAGTCCACCAGAATGGCGCCGATTGCCTGCGGAACACTGTCCACCAGCTCTTTCAAGATTATTTCGAACGACATGACCTGCTCCTGTCCAACAACATTCTACCGTTTTCTCTAATCGTCTGCTTCCCTCAGTCTCAATAACCGGTGTCCTTCAAAAACGGTCAGAATTTCCAAGGCATCTCCCTTTAAGCGGTATACAATGCGGTACCCCCGGTAAATAAGCTCTCGCATCTCCGGATTGCCTATTTCCGGCACAACCCTTCCGCTTCGCGGGTTATCAACCAACATTGCCTCTGCATGGTCAATCAGCGCATCAACAAACCGGATAGCGCGTTCCGCGCTGTCACGTGCAATGAACTCTTCCACATCAACCAGATTTTCGCCCGCTTCCCGTGACCACGTGATGCTCATCTGTTCAGTTCACTTCTTCGTGACTGCAAAAAACTTCTCAGTTCGTCTGTCGTTTGAGTTCGCCCGTTTTCAACATCTGCAATGCCCCTCTCGACAGAATCAAGAAACGATTTCCTGTACACCAGTTCATCATAATCCGAAGCGGATAACAGTACACCGGCCGGCTTGCTGTTCTGGGTGATAATAAGTGGGTGCCCTGATGTCTGAAGAGTCTTGAACCACCGGGAAATATTGGTTTTAAATTCCGCAATCGGGATAATGTCATTACTGATCGAAATAGCTCTCATTGTTTTGGTTCCTTTTGCAAATCTCTTTTATGGTCGGAATATAGACCAATAAAAAGACCATTACAAGACTTGAGCGTAAGATTAGAACGTACTGGTATAACAATCTCATCGAGGCGACATGGCTGTATGCGTGCAGCCAGCTCTTCCTGGGTTATGCCTGCTTGCACTCGTGCCATACGGAGCATAGTACTAATTTTGAATTCTTCGTATCCAGTCACTCGTGTCCGGAATATTTTCAGAATAAATTCAGCTGCTTAGAGTTATCGGTAGTGCTGTTTTTGTAATCGTAAAATGTAAGCAACTGGTTTAACTCAATTCTTTCAAAAACGGATACGCTCAAA
>DUZS01000039.1 GCA_013349405.1 Desulfuromonadales bacterium
CCTGCCAATCTCGACTTCCTTGCGGCAGGCGAAACCATTACTTTCAGTTACACTATTACCGCTACTGACGACTCTGACGTCAGCACCAGCACCGACATCACCTTCACCATTACCGGCACCAACGACGTACCAACCGTCAGTACCACCGCTCCTGTCGGGTTCACTGAAGCGCTTGATGCATCGGCTCAGATACTGGTTGACAGCGGCACCATCACTTTCGGCGACCTTGACTTCAACGATGACGTCACCATAACTTCCGCTCCTGCCAACGACATCGTCTGGAGCGGCGGTACTATCGATACCGCCCTTGCTGCGCAGCTGGAAGCCGGATTCGTCGCTGAGGCCGTCAATGCTCTTCCTGGCAGCATCGCCTGGACCTATAACGCCGGGCCTGCGAACCTTGATTTCCTTGCGGCAGGAGAAACCATTACTTTCAGTTACACTATTACCGCTACAGACGATTTTGGCGGCGTCAGCAGCACACCGGTCACCTTCACAATCACTGGTACAAATGATGCCCCAGTAGCTGTAAACGCGACCACAGCAGCAACCGAAGGCGGCGCAATTATTACCGGTTACGTCACCGCCTCCGACGTAGACGCCAACACCACTCTAACGTACAGCCTCACAGAAACCGCCCCTGCCGGGCTAACCTTTAACGCGGACGGCAGCTACAGCTTTGATCCGACTAATGCCGCTTACGACCACCTTGCTGAAGGCGCTACACAAGACGTTGTTGTCAGCTTTACAGCCAATGACGGTATGGCAGACTCCAACATAGAAACTCTGACAATCACCATCACCGGCACCAACGATGCTGCTGTTATTACCGGCACCAGCACCGCAGCCCTTACTGAAACCAATGTGGCTCTTACAACCGGCGGCACACTAGCCGCTACCGACGTAGACAGTTCCCCACTGTTCGTCGCCCAGACTGCGACAGCAGGCAGCAACGGGTACGGCAGCTTCAGCATCGGCACCGACGGCATCTGGAGCTATACCATGAACAGCGCCCATGACGAGTTTGTGGGTGGCCAGAACTACACCGACAGTATCACTGTAACGACTGTAGACGGTACTGCCCAGGTGGTTACCGTTACTATCACCGGCACCAACGACGCTGCTATTATTAGCGGCACCAGCACTGCAGCACTTACTGAAACCAATACGGCTCTTACAACCGGCGGCACACTAGCCGCTACCGACGTAGACAGTTCCGCACTGTTCGTCGCCCAAACTGCTACAGCAGGCAGCAACGGGTACGGCAGCTTCAGCATCGGCACCGACGGCATCTGGAGCTATACCATGAACAGCGCTCATAACGAATTTGTGGGTGGCCAGAACTACACCGACAGTATCACCGTAACGACTGCAGACGGTACCGCCCAGGTGATTACCGTTACCATCACCGGCACCAACGACGCCCCGGTATTCACTTCTGGCACTGTTGGCAACGTAGACGAAAATGCACCAGTCAGCACTGTTATCTATGCTGCCACAACAACCGATGTTGATGGTCCAGCTCCTGCCAGGATCTACAGTCTCAGTGGTGCAGATGCAGCATTGCTCAATATCTCGAGCGACGGTCTCGTCACGCTGAAAAATTCAGCCGACTTTGAAACAAAAGCCAGTTACGCTTTTGATGTAATTGCAAGTGATGGCACTGATAGCACTACTCAGGCTGTGATAGTGTCGATCAACAACATAAACGGTGAAGGCCCCATTACAATTCACGCTCCAGCTGGCAACTTTACTTTTGATAATAGTGGAACGGACCCGATATTCATAACCGGAGTTACGCAGGGAAGCACGGTGACGTTAACAGGGCCTGGTACTACTACACTTAGCAGCCCGAGCGCTGACGTTACCGTTGTAGACACCGGTACAGGGCACATAGTTGTTGATAACCCGAGTGGGAATGTAACTGTCAATAATAGCGGCAGCGGCACAACGACTGTAACGGGCGTCGTTTCCGGCAGTGCAATTACTGCAACAGGTACTGGCAACATTTCTATTATACCAGCTGGTGAAGTAGCCATTAACAACACTGGAACAGGTATTGTTACCGTTGAAGGTGCCGCCAATGGTACAATCATTCACACTAATGGTACCGGTGCAATTGTGATTAATACGCATCTCGGTGCCGGAGAGAAAATCATTGTTTTTGCCGACGCAGCGCATGACAATATTCATATCACCAATAGTGGTGCCGGTCAGGTTGATGTTCGGGGCGATCTTGTCCTTGGCACAACCGATCCTATGACACTTACACTCAACGGAAACAATACAACCGTAATTACAGAGACCGGCACAGTGAACCTCGGTAATGCACCGCTCATCTTAAGCCTGGCTCCAGGTTATTCACCGCTGGCCAATGACAGGATTACTCTGATTAACAATGATGGCACTGACGCAATTGTCGGCACCTTTGCAGACTTGCCTGAAGGTGGGAGTACTCTTGTCGATGGGAAACTCTTTTACATCACGTATGCCGGTGGCGACGGAAATGACGTTGTGCTCCACATGAATGTACCTCCCGTCATCAGCGGTATTCCCGGAGGCGTATCAAGTGTTGCCGTTGGTCAGATTACCCAACTTCCCGATTTTGTTATAACTGATGAGAACGGCACCCTTAATGTTACTCTTACCGCCACTAATGGCACTATCAACGGCTTAACTGACGTTGACACAAACATTGCCGGTATTCAGTTGGTCGGTACTGCGGCAGAAATTAACAGCGCCATCGCTGCTGCTACCTTTACCGCAGCAGCAGCTGGTGAAGCACATATCAATATGGCTGTGACAGATGCGGGTAGCGCAACCACAAACGCCACATACCACATGTCGGCTTACGACGAAAGTCAAGTTCCTACACCTGGTGGTGGTACTGGTGATGGTAATGGTGACGGGATTCAGGACAGCTTACAGGGGAATGTCATGTCAGTCCAGTTCCTCAAGACACCAACCGTCAGTACGCCTGGCGAAGCACAACAGACATTCATTACACTTGTTTCCGATGCAAGTGCCGGTGACCCGGACAGCAACACTGTTGTGTTGACAAAAGTGCAGCAGTTAGACGCACCAAACCACCCTGCATCTATGAATATGCCACTGGGACTGCTCTCCTTCAGTGCCACTGAACAACATAACACTTCCGAACCTTCCGAAACCTTCAGCTTGTTTGTTGACAGCACTCTTAATGTTAACGGCTACTGGGTTCAGAACGCTACCGGTATGTGGGAAAACCTCGCTACCAGCATTGTCACTGCGGGTGGTAAAACAAGAATTGACTTTGCAATTACTGATGGCGGTGCCTTTGATACGGACCATAGTGCCAACGGCATAATCGAAAATACAGGAGCTGCCGGTTCCATGCCGCTATCGATTGTGGGAGCTGCACCGGATAGTGCTTTGAAAGGGTTCCTTTTTTAACATATGGCCTGTTAACGGCAAAATAATTTAAAATGAAACAGAAATAAAAAGGAGTTGCCAATGAAATTGAATCAGTTAGTAACAGTTGCACTGTTTATGACCCTGCCTCTCGTAGGCGGGTGTGGTGGTGGCGATGATGGAGTGGTAGTTATCCCGGAAATCAAGGGTTTTTGGAGTGATGCAGCAGGAGCAAATTCTGCGATCGTATTGGCAAATGGTGACTCGTGGACGATGTCACTGAATTCCGGTGGTGCGGTTACCAGTTTCTCGCGACTGCAGTCGACGAAAACCGGAACGAGTTTCAGCAGTGTCGGCACAAGATATCTGCTGCAGACTGGAACCACAGAAGCTGCAACGGCTGCCGGCACATTTAAGCCCAAATTGACTCTTACAGGGAAATTGACTACTGCAAGCGAAAGCATAGACTTTGTCTTTGCCTATAACACGCGCTACGATACTCCAGCGCTGCTTGCCGATGCAGTGGGCAGTTGGACAGGTACATTTAACAATGGCACCAGCAGTCGTACCATGAATATCGCCACAAACGGAGCCCTGACTGGAACCAGCACTACCGGTTGCAGTTATCTCGGAACCGTGTCACCCCGTAGCGCTGACCCGGCGGTTTTTGATGTAAACTATACAGAAACGTGTGTAGTCGGCGCTCCTACTATTCTCAACGGTATAGCCACTCTGAACGGTGCTAAAACGGGCATTTCGATTCCTGCAACGACAATTGACAAAAGCAGCGGCGCTCTTTTTGTGGGTCAGAAGAATATGCTTTAAGATTGCCTGTAGTCACCTGATAGACAGAAGTGACCCGGTAAAAGATCAAAAAGCCCCGAATAAATCGGGGCTTTTTGTTTGTTCCCCAGGCTTTTCACTAGACCGGCAAAGGCAGCGGCTTTATTTAGAGGTGGAATAAAGCCTCTGTTTTCAAGTTATTGTGATAGAACTTTCCTCAGATTACCCACTAATAAACAGACGATAAGATATACCAGAGCATAGTCTAACGCATTCCATTCATACAGGTGTGTACCAATTTTAACATGATCAAAATAATCGGCCAGAGTCTTCGCTAATATTATTTCCACTATACACAATATGCCAATAGATCTGGTTGTGTACCATGTCGCTAAACCAAGGCATGTTATGTACAGTACATCTAAAGACAGTTCTCCGGTTAAGTAATCAATATAACCGAGCACACATACACTGAATGTTATAATTGCAAATACTTTTACCAAGTATGAAACACTATATTTTGTTTTGGTATATTGCATCATTTACCTACAAAAACAGTTATTATGTACCAGGTGGTATTATGTAATTAGACAGAACCACTGTCAATAAAACGCTTATAATCCATGTCATTAACTTTAATATGAGTACAAAACCAGTGCAGCAAAAAATCTCTTATCTTGGTTGACATGGGTGTATCAATAATTTCGCACTGCCTGCGGATATATTTTATTGAATCAATAAATGTTGCATGTTCAGCCTCATGTTCTACACGTCCAGGATAGGAATATGTAGTAAAAATATCCTCTTCAGCTGAAAAGTGAGAGTTTGCGTATTGCTGCAATTTATCTACAATCGGAAGCAAAACAGAATTAGGCTGATTATATTCTGCGGCAATATTCAGCTCGTTTATGATATTAATCAGCTGTTTATGCTGGCTGTCAATCTGATCCAAGCCTAATTCAAGCTCGGTACTCCATTTCAGTAGCTGCATTTAACCGGCTCCATGTACTTTTTCTGGAATGTAAAAGCTTTCTAAACGGTGTGATGACTCTTTGCCAGATAATAATCATAGCTTCCTTCATACACCCGCATCTCGCCATGATCAACTTCAAAAACACGATCTACCAGCAAGCGCAGAAAATGCCGGTCGTGACTGACAAGAACAATAGTGCCGCCGAAATTTTTTAACGTCTCCAGCAGCATCTCCCGGGAACGGATATCAAGGTGATTGGTCGGTTCATCCAGAATCAGGAAATTGACCGGACGGGCCAGAATAGTCGCCAGCACCACCCGGCTTTTCTCACCGCCAGATATATTTTCGATGCGTTTTTCAACCGTGTCACCTGAGAAAAGAAAGGCGCCAAGCAGGTTCCGGATCATTCCGATGGTAGCAAGCGGCATACAGTCCTGCAGGGTTTCAAAAATAGTTTTTTTAGGATCAAGAAGATCCATTGCATGCTGACTGAAGTAACCTATCTCCACATTAGCACCAATCGTTACACTTCCTTCTGTCGCTTCTGTCTGGCTGGCAAGAATTTTGAGAAAAGTTGATTTTCCCGCACCGTTCACTCCGACAACAGCAATTTTGTTGAGCCGCTTCACCATCCCGGAGACACCATGAAAAACCGGTTTTTCATGGCCATCGGGGGTTATCCATACTTTTCCCAGATTTTGAAAAGCGGCGACATCATCACCGCTGCGGGGTGGTTCGGCAAATCCAAAACGGACGGTACGCTCTTCTGCGGGAATCTCGATACGCTCGATCTTCTCCAGTTTTTTGACACGGGATTGTACCTGGGCTGCATGGGAAGCGCGGGCAGCAAAACGGGCAATAAACTCCTCTTCTTTAGCGAGCATATCCTGCTGTCTGTTGTACGAAGCAATCAACTGCTCCCGTCGGATCTCCCGTTCCCGCTCATAGAAGTCGTAATTTCCGCCATACGTCGTAACCGTAGAGTTGGCAACCTCAATAATCCTGGTTACAACCCGATTCATGAAATCACGGTCATGACTGGTCATCAGAAGCGCCCCTTTAAATTCACTTGAGAGCCATTCTTCCAGCCAGATAATCGATTCGACATCCAGATGGTTGGTTGGTTCATCAAGCAGCAGCACATCGGGTTTAAGGGTCAAGATACTGGCCAGGGCGATACGCATCTTCCATCCGCCACTAAACGATTCAACCGGGTGATTATAGCGGTCAGGGCCGATCCCAAGTCCGGTGAGAACCGCCTGAGCACGCGAATCGAGGTCATATCCTTCCATATGTTCAAACTCTTCAACTGCTGTGCCATAGCGTTCCAGAAGATCAGCCATCTGTTCGTCGGACTGAGGTTCGCACATAGCTGCTTCCATCAGCTGCATCTCAGCTGCAAGTCGCACCGTCGACCCGCACGTTGCCATAACTTCCTCAAGTGCGGAGCGCCCCGACATTTCACCGACATCCTGAGAAAAATAGCCGATGGTTGTCTTTTTCGGTAGAATCACTTCGCCTGCATCCGGCTCCTCCTGCCCGGCAATGATACGAAAAACTGTCGTTTTCCCGGCGCCGTTCGGACCAACCAGGCCGGTGTGTGTTCCAGGCAGGATCTGGCATGATGCATCGCGAAACAGAATCTGTGATCCATGCTGCCTTGATATATTTGATAATTGGATCATCTGGTGAAACTCCCTGATTATTCGTTGTTGAGTAGTTACTATCTTTCAGGATTCATTATCTACATTGACCAGCCACACATACGGTACCATCCCGTAATTCCACCCGAGACAGAGCCGCCGGTACCCGGAATAGAGCATCCCTTCCCTGCCGCAGCAGAGAATTATCGGGGCCTTAAGATTAAGAGAACCGGCTGACTGCAGTGCATCTTCCATTCTGGAATAATTTTTCCGGTAGCCACGTTTTGCCCGGCCGAGATACCTCTGATACTCATCGTAGCTGTGATACGAGAGCGCAACAGTGATGTCACCCAACTTCGCGGCGCGGGGGTACGGAACCAGTGCCCCGCTGTCAAATCGGGAAACAATCCGCTCCCACGTTACCGCATGAGATGTATACCATTCCTGTTTTGCCGGATGATTAAAAAACTCCCAGCGCTCTTCTTCAATATCCGGCATCGACCAGGTGATACCGAGATGTGACCGTGTAATCATGGCATCTCCATCGCACAAAAAACCACAGGGCAATTTCCCTGTGGTTCAGTTGATACATAAGGCCGTACAAACAAAACTACAGCCTCAAATCGGCATGGCCATGGTACAGTTCATCCCGTTCCCTTGAAACATCATCGCTCTCAAGATACTCCTCAAAACCCATAGTCCGGTCAATGACTCCGCCGGGAGTAATCTCGATAATCCGGTTGGCAACGGTTGAGACGAATTCGTGGTCGTGCGAGGCAAACAGGACAACCCCGGTGAATGCAATCAGTCCGTCATTCAGGGCGGTAATCGACTCCAGATCGAGATGATTGGTCGGTTCGTCGAGAATAATCACATTGGCGGCGGTCAGCATCATACGCGATAACATACAACGAACCTTTTCGCCGCCCGAAAGCACCGTCGTCTTTTTCATGGCTTCTTCACCTGAAAAAAGCATTCTGCCGAGGAAGCCGCGCGCAAATGTCTCACCTTCCGTCGGCGGAGAATACTGACCAAGCCACTCCACCAGCGTCATGTCACGCTCGAAATACTGGCTGTTTTCCTTGGGAAAATAGGCACTGGTGATGGTAATGCCCCACCGGAAACTGCCGCTGTCCTGCTCAAGTTCGCCGGCAAGAATCTGAAATAGTGTGGTGCGGGCAAGCGTGTTGCCTCCGACAAAGGCAATTTTATCATCTTTCCGCACGATCAGGTCAAAGTTGTTAAGCACCTTGACGCCGTCTATTTCTTTCGTCAATCCCTGAATTTCAAGGATGATGTCACCACAGGGCCTCTCCGGCTTGAAAACGACATGAGGATATTTCCGCGATGAAGTAGGCATATCTTCAAGGGTAAGTTTATCAAGCAGCTTGCGGCGCGAGGTCGCCTGCTTTGCCTTGGAGGCATTGGAACTGAAACGCTGGATAAAAGCTTTAAGTTCATCAGCCCTTTCTGATACTTTGCGGTTTTCGTTCTGTTTATGCTTTAAGTTCAGCTGACTGGCATGATACCAAAAATCATAGTTGCCGACATAAATCTGAATACGCCCGAAATCGATATCAGCTGTGTGAGTACAGACCTGATTCAGGAAGTGACGGTCATGGGAAACGACAATCACCGTATTGGGAAAGCGGAAGAGAAACTCCTCGAGCCAGTTTATCGATTTAAGATCAAGATTGTTGGTCGGTTCGTCGAGCAGCAGCACATCCGGGTTTCCGAACAGTGCCTGGGCCAGCAGTACCCGGACTTTATCGCCCGGTTCCAACTCTTTCATCAATTTGGTGCGCAACTCTTCAGAAATGCCGAGACCATTAAGAAGCACTGCCGCTTCAGATTCGGCTTCATAGCCATTCATTTCAGCAAAGTCACTCTCAAGCTCGGCAGACTTGACACCATCTTCTTCACTGAATTCGGCCTTGGCGTAAATTGCTTCGCGAGCAACCATGACGTCATACAGCAGCTTATGTCCCATAATCACCGTATTGAACACGGTTTCATCATCAAAGGCAAATTGATCCTGACGGAGAACAGCGATGCGTTCGCGGGGACCGACAATGATTTCACCTTTGTCAGCATCAAGTTCACCGGCAAGTATTTTAAGAAAGGTCGATTTACCCGACCCGTTTGCCCCGATCAGTCCATAGCAGTTTCCGGGTGTAAATTTGATGTTAACATCTTTGAAGAGGACTCGTTTTCCGTAGGAAAGGGTGATATTTGCGGCTGCAATCATGTTGGTCTGGTGCTCCTTTGCAATAAATAAAAAACCACAGGGCTTAGGTGAGCTCTGTGGTTCACTAACGTGCTATTAATTAGCACAGTTATTATCTATGGGGCAACATTTTTCCTCTGCTTGTCAAACCGGAACACGTTAAACCGAAAGTTGCGCTATAATTTAATAGTGGTACCTCATATGTCGACGATGATATTTATTACCGGCTACTCATAAAACCATGGTGCAATTCACTCTCCATCCAGCAACTCACGCACCTGCGCCGCCATAGCGGACAGCGAGAACGGCTTCTGGATAAAATGCACGCCTTCATCAAGCACGCCATAATGAGCGATGACGTCAGCCGTATAGCCGGACATAAAGAGGCACTTTATACGGGGATAGATTGTCAGGATGTTTTTTGCCAGATTGCGGCCGTTCATCTCCGGCATGATCACGTCGGTCATCAGCAGATGAATTTCACCGCTCTGTTCTCTGGCCAACCGGGACGCCTCGCCCGGGGTTGCGGCTTTCAGAACGGTGTAGCCCTGGTTCTCCAGCATCGTGGCGGCCATGTTCAGAATTGCCGGTTCATCTTCCACCAGCAGAATGGTTTCCTGGCCGCGTGGGACAGGTACCGTCCCATCTTCATTCTGTTGTTCGCTCTTCTGCCCAACGTAGCGGGGGAGATAGAGAGAGAATGCCGTTCCCTGTCCCGGTTCGGAGTAGACGTTTACAAAGCCGTTGTTCTGCTTGATGGCACCGTAGACCGTAGCCAGTCCCAGACCGGTTCCCTTGCCCAATTCCTTCGTGGTATAGAACGGCTCAAAGATGCGGGATATTGTCTCCTTGTCCATACCTGTGCCGTCATCACTTACGGTCAAGCGGACGTACTCGCCGGGTGTCGCCTCCGGGAAGGCGGCACAATAATCGGCATCAATGGAGCAGGTGCCGATCTCTATGGTTATCCGGCCGATATCTTCGATGGCATCGCGGGCATTGACGCAGAGGTTGGCCAGGATCTGGTCAATCTGGGAAGGGTCAACCTTAATCAGGCAGAGCTCCGGTGCAGGCTGCCAGACAAGCTGAATGTCTTCTCCGATCAGACGCTGCAGCATGTTGAGCATGCTGGTAATGGTCTCATTGAGATCGATGACCTTGGGGATAACCGTCTGTTTGCGGGCAAAAGCCAGGAGTTGCCGGGTCAGATCGGCTGAACGTTCGGCGCTGTTTTTGATCTCTTTCAGATTATTACAGACCGGATTAGCCGGGCCAAGGTGCATCAACCCCAGTTCGGCATGGCCGAGGATGACACACAGCATATTGTTGAAATCATGAGCCACACCGCCTGCAAGTCGTCCTACCGATTCCATTTTCTGGGCCTGCTGGAGTTGCGATTCGAGCTTTATTTTATCTTCCTGGGCATGTTTGAGATCGGTTAAATCGCGACCAACGCCAAGAACTCCGATAAGTGAGCCACCGGCTTCATACATCGGAATTTTGGTGGTATACAGCAGGGCGCGATGGCCGTCATCGGCAAACGTAACCCATTCTTCGTTACTGCTGGGGCCGTCCGCTGCCATAGCCTTGCGGTCATGCTCCCGAAAGAAGTCGGCCATTTCCTTAGCCACAAAATCATAATCTGTTTTGCCGACAATGTCGGCTTCTGTGGCACCAAAGAACCGACCAAAGGTGGCATTGCACGCCAGATAGACGCCGTCAGCATCTTTCAGCCAGATCAGGTCAGGGATGGTATCCAGCAGGGTGCGAAAGCGGTTTTGATTTTCACGCAGCCTGTTTTCGGCCCGCTTGTGCTCGGTTATATCCCGCATAACATGAACAAAAGCAATGACACTGCCCGGTTCATCAAAAAGAGGTGATACCGTAACATCAAAAAAACCGTTCAGCCTCTTTTCCTCGATTTCGACAGTATGCACCTGGGCATCCTGTATCATCCCGATCGAAGGGCAACAGCACGGAGCAGCATTCAGCCCGTGCACCGCTTCGTAGCATTTCCGACCAACGATCTCTGCCACGGTTATACCGCACCGGTCAGCCATTGCCTTATTGACCCGGGTAATGGTGTGGTTGATGTCAATGATGGCAATCAGATCGGGAACTGCATCGAAAGTACGTTCCCAGTCTTTTTTTGCCCGAATGACCGCCTGATCGGCCTGCCGGCGTGCCAGAATCAGGGACCAGGTCTTCAAGGCAAGCGCCACGGAACGGGGCAAAGCCTCAAACGCCTCTGCCGTCTTGACGATGTAATCCTGAGCGCCGATCTTCATAGCCTCGACGGCAATCTGTTCATTACCGTGCGATGTCATGATGATAACCGGGCACGCTCCGGCAGCCAGGGCGACCAGGTCGCTGCCTTCACCATCCGGTAGTCGGTAATCAGTCAGGACGAGATCGGGAGGGCGCTGTTCTAAGGCCACCCTGGCAGCGCGTAATGTACCGACCTGCTTCAGGCAATACTCTTCAGAAACATTCTCAAAAGAGTGTTGAATCAACCGGGCATGGTCTTTGTCGTCTTCAACAACCAGTATCACAGGTGCAGAGGGGTTATCTGTCAGCATGGGAAATTCCTTTTAAGCCCCCTCCTGTACTTAAGGAGGGGGTTGGGGGTGGTGTTTTTCACCACGGATGGCTGTTCCAGGCCAGCCAGTAAAAACCCAGGTCCTTCAGCAGCTTGCTGAAGTCAACAAAATTAACCGGTTTGGTCACATAACTGTTGGCGTGATATTCGTAGGCCATCGCCATATCCTTCTCGGCATCAGAGGTGGTCAGGATGACCACCGGAATAGCTCGCAAGGTCTCACTGGTCTTGACCTCCTTGAGTACATCCAGCCCATCCACTTTGGGCAGACGCAGATCCAGCAGCATCAGGTGCGGCATGGGGAATAGTTTGCGATCGACAAATTTGCCCCGCCCGTACAGATAGTCGAGCGCCGCCTGACCATCTTTGACATGGTTAATGGTATTAGCCACCTGAAAATCCTCCATGTTACGCATTATCAGTTCAGCGTGGTCAGGGTTGTCCTCTACCAGCAGAATAGTCAACGGTTCTCCGTTCATTTTGGTGCCTCCTTTGTCGTCGTAAAACAAAATCTGCTTCCTTTTCCTTCCCCCTCCGACTCCACCCAGACCCGGCCGCCATGCACCTCGATGATCCGCTTGACCAATGCCAGGCCAATTCCTGTCCCGCCGCTTTCGACATCCAGCTTGTTGAACAGGCCGAAAATGATCTTGTGATATTTTTCATCAATACCGATACCGTTATCCTGCACAAAGAAGATATACTCACCGGCTTCTTCCCGCATACCAATCTGGATCTGCGGATCTGCCTGATCACCCATGTAATTGATCGCGTTCTCAAGCAGATTCTGCAGCACTTCAGCCATGCGCCGCCGGTCACAAAAAACCTCCGGCAGACCGGGCTGTATAGCAACAGTCCGATTGCGATTTTTCAATGGCCCGGCCAGTTGCGCCAGCACATCCGCCACCAGCAGGTTCATATCCACCGTTTCCGAAGTTTTGATGATCCGGCCGATTGTTGAGAGTTCCAGCAGGTCGCGCAGCAGGTCGTTCATCTTGTCGGCGGCATCGCTGACCCGCTTCAAGTCTCCCGCCATGCGCTCGTAATTACCCTTTGCAAGATCCTTTTCCAGTGAACCGGTAAAGCCCTTGATAGTAATGATCGGACTCTTCAGATCGTGGGAGACGGTGTAGGTAAAACGCTCCAGTTCGGCGTTCTTTTGCTGGAGTTCTTTCGTGCGCTCGGATACCTGCTGCTCCAGATCCTGCTGCCACGTCTGCAGCTGGGCAACCATCCCGTTGAAAATCACGGCAAGTTGACCGATTTCCGCGCGGTCTGTTTCCGGGGCACGGGCCGCGAGATCACCGGATGCTATCCGCTCGACTGCACCGGTCAGTTCTCTGATCGGTCGGGACAACTGTTTCGCCATAAGAATACAGAGAGCGAGTCCCACTATGAACATGGCAAACCAGAGGGCTAATTGAAGGCGGAGATCGTCCCGGACCGGCTTGGCGGCTATGTGCTGATCCACCTTGAGAACCAGACCCAACGAGATACCACGATCAAACTTGACCTGTCGATAGAAGGCCAGCACCGGTTGGCCAAGATGATCCAGGCCATAATACGGCCCTTCTATGCCGGACAAGGCAAGACGTATCGGTGAAAATTTATTTACAGCCGAAACGGGAGTGCTCGTAAACGTAACTCCACGAGCGTCCAAATGGAACTGTGCAACCTCTCCTCCAATTGTAACACCGAGATCACCTCCCCATTCGTGGGAAATAATGTTGCTGCGGACTGACCAGATAAGGGGGCGCAGGGACTCCTCAAGGTTACATTCAGCAACCAGAATGGCAATGATCCGATTTGATGAATCTGTGGCGAGCAGTTGCCGCAAAATCCGCAGATGTGGTTTTTTGTCAGCGGCGATGACTATTTCTACTATTTCCAGGTAACCGGGGAGAGTCAGTCGGGCAAATTTATCGGGAGCGATGCCGATATCAGGTGCACTCCGCGCATCGCCAAACCCGCCGCTTGATGCCCGAACGGCGGTGGTGAACGGGTCGAAAAGTACAACGGCAGCAACATCAGGGTGGCTCGCCAGGAATGACGCGAGTTCATCCGCAAGCTCTTTACCTGAGCGGGCAGACCTGCTTTCTATTGACTTACGCAGTAACGGCGATGTCGATAAGCCATCGACATCAACCCGGCGTTCCGTGAACCAACTGGAAAGGCGTTCGCCGAGTATGCCGGAGGCAAGTTCCATATCACTCAGCGTTTTGGAGCGCTGTGCCGCAAATGTACCCTTATTATCGGTAAAGGGGATGCCGGTTATTTCTACCATTATCATGGCGCTCAGAAACAGGATTATGAGGAGGGAAAATCCGAGGATGATCCGTTTTCTGAAGCTGCCGATGATAAAGCTCAAAGTCATGGCGTGCCCCCTTTGCCCCGGTAGAGATGATCCGGGGAGTAATCAAAGCGGTCAGTCTGCCATCTGCTGTCGGCAATTATAGCGGGGAGAAGTCCAGTGTCCACGCGAGAAATGATTGTTTTCCAGTCGGCAGCAGCCGGAAGTACGCCGATTTTTTTCAAAAATTCGAACTGCTGGCGCTGAATGCTCTGATCATCATTGAAATTGAGCGGCAGCATGGGGTAGGAGGGATTGTCAATGGATTCCTTACGAAACAGACCGATCCACATATCATCGACTTTAACCAGAGATGAGCCGAAAAACGTGACGCCGGCATCGCGAGTCCAGAGAAGGCTCGTGCGGATGTTCTGCTCATCTGTTCTGGCCCATTTTGAGGCGCGAACCACTGCAGCCAGCAGGGCTTTCTGAAGATGGGGATGACGGGTCGCAAATTCAAGATTAATGGCAATATAGGTAAAACCTTCTGATGCAGAGACCACTGCGGTCCCCGGGATGGCAAGGATGGTGGAAGCGATTGGCTCCCAGGTGGCAATGGCATCGACCGTATTGCCGCGCAGAGCCGCTTCCATCTCATTCGTCAACATCGGGACCGACGTTATATCATTGAGGGTGAGATTGACGGCCTGAAGCGTACGATCAAGGGCAAAGTGAACGGTCGTATTGGGTGGGTAGCCGATTCGGAGCCCTTTGAGTTCGGCCGGAATCATCCTGCGCCTGGCAATGATGGAATTGGCTCCATGGCGGTGCAGAGCAAAAATGCCGATGGGGTACTGATTCATGGCAACAAGAGCAGGGATGTCGCCCAGCAGCATGACATCGAGGCGGCCATCGCAGTAGGGGACCATCTCCTTGCCGTTGCGGAACGGGTGTTCACGCAGCGTCCATCCTTCGGCGGCGAGCTGCTGTCGCAGGATACGGTCGTGGAACAGGTAATCACCGGTATAGATGCCGTTGGGCTGGACGCCGATGTCGATAACCCTGGTCTCGTCGGCGCGGCCATAGTCGTATTTTTCGTAATCCGGGGCGGCCATGACAGGCTTTGCGGGTGGTGACGGCGAGTGAGTCGCAAAACGGATGCCGATCCCGACAACGATGAGCAGCAGAAGTGCGGCGATAATTTTGGTTTTCATTGTGAGTCTCCCATGTTTTGTCCCATCGTAAAACAGAACCGACACCCCATCCCCTCCCCTTCCGACTCCACCCAGACCCGACCGCCATGCACCTCGACGATCCGCTTGACCAGCGTGAGGGCGATGTCTGCCTCTTTACTGTTATCCCCCCAGCAACCATTTCCAGCACGGTACAAGCAGTATGCTTCTTCCCTGAATGGTGACGGTTTTTTCCTCATCCCAGGTCAGTATTTTCAACGTTGTGCAGCGCAGTTCCTCAGCCGCCTTCTGTAAACCGGCAATTTCACGCTTTCTGGTCTTCGGATCCGAAATGTCATAACAGACCTGCAACAACTCGGTTGTTTCTCCCGCCGTTCTGATTACGAAATCAACCTCTTTGCCGCCAGAATCCTTGTAGGTGAAATACTCGTGGCCTCTTCGAGTCAGCTCGACAGCTACAACGCTTTCAAGAAGACGTCCCAAATCCGCCCCGATCCTGAAACCGACCGCCCCGACAAAACCGGTGTCAAAGGAGTAAACCTTGCGCGGTGCCTGGACACGATCCCTGGCCTTCCATGAAAACCTGTTTACACTGAAGAGCAGGAATGCCTCCGCCAGATAGCCGATGTAGTTTTCCAGAGTATGAACGCTGCGAAATCCCAACGCTTTCGCGACCGACGTAAAGGTATACTCCCGCGCATGGTTGGCCACCAGATAGCGCCCCAACTCCAGTAATCTTCCTGCATAGCGAACATTGTAGCGACGCACCACATCTTTTAACAGGATGCTTTCAAATAACGTAGCGAGGTAGTTTTGTGTGTCAACCGTTCCGACAACTGTTTCAGGAAATCCACCATGCTGAAGATAGGCATCAAGATGGTTAAGCAGAAGACCCTGCCGCTCCCTGAGAGCGATAGCCTCATCGAGCACAAACTCCCTGGCACGCAGATATTCGGCAAAAGAGAACGGATACAGATAAAACGCCCGATAGCGACCGGTCAGGTGGGTGGCCAGTTCACGGCTTAACAGATGGGCATTCGAACCGGTCAGAAGAAGATTGTAGCCTTGCCGCTGCAGGCGACTGACAAACAGCTCCCAATTGGTTATATTCTGAATCTCATCAAAAAAAATGGTACGGACATCGCCATAGACCTGTACTATAGCCATCAACAATTCATCAAAATCAGCAAGCCCGGCCAGTCGTTCATCATCAAAGTTAATGTAGGCATATTCGCTTTGTTCAAGCATTTGCAGGGCAAATACCGATTTACCCGCACGTCTTGGCCCGATAACAACCTTGATCAATCCGTCCTGCATTGCAGCGCGAGCAGCCTCCAAGCCATCGCGCGGAACATAGACTCGCTGGCGCAGGGTGTCGCGCTCCAGTTTTTGGGAGAGAATTATATTTTTCATGTAGTGCACAATTTCCTTTTTTATTATGCAGTATGGGCACTCTGTTGGCAGTTATCAAGCCTATTTTTCCGCGCTACTACTGAAAAACAGTACCCTTGCCTCTTACACCCTCGGCACCGTAAAACAAAACCGACACCCCATTCCCTCACCTTCCGACTCCACCCACACCTTGCCGCCATGCACTTCGACGATCCGCTTGACCAGCGCCAGGCCGACTCCGGTGCCTTCGCTATCGACATCCAGCTTATTGAACAACCCGAAGACTTTTTCATGGTGGCGCGGGTCAATCCCTTTGCCGTTGTCGCTGACAAAGAATACGGTATTGATGCCGTCCTGCCGTGTGCCGATCTCAATGCGGGATGCAGCCTGATCGCTTCTGTATTTGATGGCGTTTTCAATCAGGTTCTGCACGACTTCCGCGATGCGTTTCGGGTCGCCATGAACAGCAGGTAGATCCGGCTGCACCACAATCTCAACCAGACTCTGCGTGACAACTCCGGTCAGTTGCGCCAGAACATCGCTGACCAGACGGTTCATATCAATCAGAGATGGCTCACTCATCATCCTGCCGGCGCGGGAGAGTTTCAGCAGGTCATTGAGCAGTGAAGTCATCTTGTCTGCCGCACCCTCAATCCTCTTCATGTCGTCCTGAGCCCGCTCGTACTTGCCGGTTTCCAAATCCTTTTTGATCATGCCGGCATACGCCTGTATTGTGATCAGCGGGCTTTTCAGATCATGTGAAACGGTGTAGGCAAAGCGATCCAGTTCGGTGTTTTTCTCCTGCAGCGCTTCCTCAGCTTGCGTATGCTCCGCAATTTCAGTTTTCAATGCTGCATTGACTATGAATAACTCGGTGGTACGCTCCGCAACGCGCATTTCCAGCTCAGCATATGCAGTGCTTAGCTTCTGCTCTGTCTGATTCTGTTTATTGAAGGCCTGCTGCAGTGACACACGCATATCATTGATCGCCCTGATTACAATTCCCAGTTCATCCTCTTCGTTATGGCGTCCGGTGCGTGGAATGATTAAAACGTCGCTTAGTGCATCCGGTTTCAGGGAACGGACGTAGCCTGCCATCGTGGTCAAGTGACGCCCTGCCAGCATATAAAACAGGTAGAAAATGAACATGGAAACCAGGAACGTCTTGACACCCTGGGTCAGGAGAATGACGATCACCCGTTGCTGCAAACGCTGATAGACGCCATTCAGACCGACAACAACACGGAGTGTTCCCAGTTGCTGGACGGTATCACGGTGTTGATACTTTAGAGGGAAAATGTGTTCTACAGATTTACTCGCCGTGAGTTTACCGGCAGTCATAATGGGCTTCTCGCCATTGCTGATTTCAATATAAACTATATCAGGGAGGTCCAGAATACCCTCCAGTTGCGTCTTGAGTATCCGGTCATTGAATGACCAAACCCCTTCCGAGATGCTCTTCACATAGCTTACTTCGATCTGCCGCAAATTTGATTTGATCGAAGCCATGTCCCGCTGGTATTCGAAATAGAGCTGGACAGCCGTGCCTAAAAGTGTGACCACCGAGCTGAACAGCGTGATATAGAGGATCAGCCGAGGCCCGATACCGCGCCGCCAAAGCGGTTTTCTGCTTTCATTCGATGGTCTCTGAGCGTTCATTACGTTCACCTTATTCCGGGCGCCTGCCCCTGCTCGTATCTTCCGAGAACTTCACGCCTGATTCTGTCGTAGCTGCCATCTTTCTTCATTGTGCGCAGTTCGCTATCTATACGGGGAATCAGGGCGGCGTGCCGTTTATGGAGATAGAGATACCACTCTCCTGTCAGAAGCGGTGGCGACAGGATATGAACCCCTGCTATCCGCAGTTTTTTTACCATTTCCATGCCCACCGTCCGCTCTATAACCGCCACTTCAACGCGCCCCTGATCAAGCATCTGAAAAAGTTGTTCTGCGCTGTCCAGCATTATTCGTGAGCGATGCAGGGTAGTATTGCGCTCAATAATTTTCCATCCGGTCACAATTCCGACATCATAGGGTTTCAGGCTTTCAGGCCCGGACACTTTGAACTGTGCGGTACGTGAGAAGAGCACCATTTGATACTGCATAACCGGTTCGGTTGTACGCACCAGGTTCGTGTACGATTTGACGAGATCGGCGATCCGGCAGACATCACCGTCGTCAATCCCTTCATTTGCGTTCGTCAGGCATCGCTCAGCAGGCAACGCCTGAATTTCAAACGGTATGTTGAGGCGTCCGAAAAGTTCCTTGTACAGCAAGTCAAGGAAGCCGGAGTTGTCCGGTGAGGTGATTGGAGATGAGTAGGAGGTATTCAGGACCAGCTTTGCTGATTGCCCAAAGGCGTGACCGCTCCAGACTGTTGAGAAAATCAGAGCGAGACAGATTGGAAAAAACATCATAATCACCGGCATCTGTGCAGTACTTCGTTCCTTGGGCATATTCTTTTTCATGAATCAGCTCCCTTAAAAATGAAGGTGACGTGCTTTAGTAACATGGAATTAACCAAAAATACCCAGAGTAAAGCAGAACGTACTTCCCATACATTCCCCTTAACACTTCACCCCTTCGACTTCGTTCATGGCAGGCCTTCACCCTTAAGCACCCTCTTCACTTCACCCTCAAGACGCTCCAGGTTGAACGGCTTCTGGATAAACCCATTCAGCCCCAACCCCTTGAAACGCTCTGCCACCTCTTCTTCACTGTAGCCACTGGCGAGCAGCACCGGGATGTCCGGGCGGATTATTCTCAATTCCCTGAAGACGGTTATGCCATCCATACCCGGCATGCAGTAATCCAGCAGCACCAGATTAATCCGCTCACCCTGCTCCCGGAAGATTCGCAGCGCTTCCTCGCCGCCGTTCGCTGTCACCGCCTCAAAGCCAAGCTCACCAAACATTGCGGTGCACACTTCGCGAATCATCTCTTCGTCGTCAGCGATCAGTACAATGTTGGCAGGCTGTACACAGGTCGAAACAGTATCAACCACTGCCGCAACGCTTGTCTGCTCTGTCTGTGCACCGGCTGCAATCGGGAACAACACGCGAATAATAGTGCCGACGCCGGGACTGCTCTCCACCAGAATTGCACCTTTGTGAGCACGAATGATCCCCTGTGCAGCCGACATTCCCAGACCGCGACCGGTGAACTTGGTGGTATAAAACGGATCGAAGAGTTTATCCCGCGTCTCCTCATCCATGCCGCAGCCGCTGTCACTGACTTCCAGCCAGACATAGCGGCCGGCAGCCAGCTTTTCCTCCAGCCTGCTCAAGTCCAAGGTCTTCTGGCTAAATTCTCGAACTCCTGTTGAAAGGGAGATTAAACCGTTACTGTTCCCGATCGCCTCGGATGCGTTGATGATCAGATTCATCAGTACCTGCCGGATCTGATCACCATCGGCCATGATCGGCGGCAGGTCTTGGTCGATCTTCAGGTCAAACGTTATACTCTTTGAGATCGCGGCTGCAAGCATGGTGATATTCTTTTCAATAAGTCCGGTCAGATTCTGCTCCGTGATTGAATATACCCCCTTACCGGAGTAGGCCAGCATCATACCGCTCAGTTTGGCGGCACGTTCGGCCGCATTGACCGCCTGATTCAGCAGATTGCGCACCGGCGCATCCGGTGGCAGTTTCATGAGGGAAAGTTCGAGATTGCCAAGCACCGCCTGCAGCAGATTGTTGAAATCATGGGCGATGCCACCGGACATAGTCCCCAGGCTCTCCAGTTTCTGGATATGCAGAAGGTGGCGTTCCAACCTCTGGCGCTCTACTTCAGCACGCTTCTGCTCCTGAATCAGTGCCCATTCACGCAGGCTGCGCTGGACGATGCGCGATATACCAGAGAACACCGCTGCTGACTTAACCACATAATCCAGTACCCCGGCCTTCATGGCATCCACTGCCACCTGTTCGTTTCCCTGGGATGTCATCAGAACCACGGGGCAGAACCCCTTCGTCGTTACCAGCAGATCACTTCCTTCACCGTCAGGCAGACGGTAATCGGTCAGGACAAGGTTCGGGGTTTGCCGCTCTAAGGCCGCCCGCGCGTGGCACAGGGTAGCGGCAATTTCCAGGCGATACTCTTCCGGAGCATCCTGAAGTGATGTTCTCATCAGAGCAGCATGGTTCTTGTCGTCTTCAACAAGCAGTATCAGGGGTGCATCCATGTTATCAGTCAGCATGGTAAAGTCCTTATCAAACAAGTAGTGGTGCGGCCTGTGAAACCGACCCGACAAAAACAGATCACCCCGGCACCGTGAAACAAAACCTGCTCCCCGTACCTTCCCCCTCCGACTCCACCCAGACCCGGCCGCCATGAACCTCGGCGATCCGCTTGACCAGTGCCAGACCGATACCGGTCCCGCCGCTTTCGGCATCCAGCTTGTTGAACAGGCCGAAGACTTTTTCATGGTAGCGCGGGTCAATACCTTTGCCGTTGTCTTTGACAAAAAATACGCACTCCCTGCCGTCCTGTCTCGTGCCGATCTCGATGCAAGGCACCGTCTGATCGCTCCGGTATTTGATGGCATTTTCAATCAGGTTCTGCACGACTTCCGCGATGCGTTTCGGGTCACCATGAACAGCAGGGAGATCCGGCTGCACCACGACCTCAGCCTGACTCTGCGTGACAACTCCGGTCAGTTGCGCCAGCACATCACTGACCAGAAGGTTCATATCGATCAGAGATGGCTCACCCATCTGCCTGCCGGTGCGGGAGAGTTTCAGCAAATCATTGAGTAGTGAAGTCATCTTGTCTGCCGCACCCTCAATCCTCTTCATATCATCCTGAGCCCGCTCGTACCTACCCGTTTCCAAATCCTTTTTGATCATCCCGGTATACGTCTGTATCGTGATGAGCGGACTCTTCAGGTCGTGCGAGACGGTGTAGGCAAAACGCTCCATCTCGGTGTTTTTGGCCTGCAGTTCTTGCTCGACCTGTTTTAATTCATGTATGTCGGTGCATGTGCCAAACCATTTAAGAATAGTGCCTTTGGTATCCTGTACATGCACACCGCGAACCAGCCACCATTTATAGACACCATCAGCCCGTCGCAAACGACATTCAAGTGAATAGACGTTGTTATTTTGTGTAGCGTTTTGCCAGGCGTCCCAGGCCCGCTGCCGGTCATCAGGATGAAACGGTTTGATCCAGCCATGACCGCAACTTTCCTCAAGCGTCATCCCTGTGTAATCCACCCACTGCTTATTGAAAAAAATATTCCAGCCATCGGGTCGGGTAATCCAGACAATCTGCGGCATGGCTTCGGCGAGTGAGCGAAATTCGCTTTCACTCTCCCGCAGCGCATCTTCAACCCGCTTGCGCTCGGTGATGTCATGAACAATAGAGAAAAGCAGTGTTGAATTATTGACCGTGATTGGCGTTGAATACACTTCCACCGTGCGGATATCACCATCTGCAAGCCTGTGCGGGAAAACGAAATGGTTGCGCTTTTCTTCATGGGCGGCATGCCTTTCTGCAGCAATAAACTCAGGAGTGAGAATATTAATATCGCTGATGTTAAGGGACAACAACCCTTCATGCGTATACCCGTAGAATTTTTCGGCAGCAAGGTTTGCATCAATAATTACGCCGGATTCAGGTTCCAGCAGCAGCATCACGGCGCTATGGTTACGGAACATCATCTTAAAGCGCTCTTCGCTCCCCCGTAATGTGTCTTCCACCCGCATGCGCACAGCAATCTCCGCTTCAAGATGCTCTGTTTTGGATTTCACCTGGCGCTTCAGCACGACGTTCCAAACCAGGAAACCAAGCAGGATCAGCACCCCCGCAGAGCCGTACATCAGGATTGTCTCCAATTGCAGTTTCGTGCCTTCCAGCGCTCCAAACCATTTCTTGTAGATGGCATCATACTCGCCGGTGGCTTTGATGATGTTCAGCCCCTGATTGAGGCGATCCAGCATCGCCTGATCGCCATTCCTGACAGCGAAGCACCAGGGCCGGTTATAGTCGGCAATAATCTCGGGCGAAACCTCTATCTCTGAGAGATGCAGATTTTTAGCGACGACGAGACCGACCAGTTTCGGCATGATGGCAGCATCCCCCTTGCCGGCGGCAAGCTGCTTCAACGCATCAGGGAGCGAATTCGCAAGAGAGATGTTCATGGTTTTCGACAGACCGCTTGAAAGGAGATAGCCGTGGGCAGCGTCATTATTCGTCACGATAACCGTTTTGCCGTTCAGATCGCTCAGCGTACGGATACCAGTTGTCCCTTTTTTGAAAAAAATCGCATCGTAGGCAATGGTATACGGAACTGAGAAATCGAACTGAAGATCGCGTTCCGCTGAATATGCCATCATCGGAATCAGGTCTATGCCGCCTGATTCCAACTCTTTCATCGACTGATCCCATTTGTCCGCCCGGATCTCCATCTCAAGATCCATTGTTTTGGCGACAGCCCTGGCGATTTCGACACTGAAGCCGTCCGGCACCCCCTTCTCATTTATGTAGGTGTAGGGGTGGTAATTGTTGACGATGATCGTTTTCAGGCGCCGTTTCTGCGGTTCAATCCCGCCGAACCATGTTCTGTACAACGTATCGTAGCGACCGGTGGTGCGGACAATAGCAAGCCCCTGTTCAAGTTTGTCGCGGAGTTCCGTGTTTCCCCGCTGAACGGCGAACGAAAACTGCCGGTTATAATCGGCAATCGGCTTGCCTGCCTCGATAACTTCTTCCAGTTTTGCCTCGCGCAAAACAATAAGCCCCAGCAGTTTCGGCACCAGTACCGCGTCATGCCTGCCGGTCGCCAAAAGTCGCATCGCTTCGGGAATGGTCTTTGTCTCGATAATGCGAACCGGCACGCCGGAATGCAGCAACTCTTCATGGGCAGCGTCATTGCTCATGACGATAATTTCCCTGCCTTTCGCCTCCGCCAGCGAGGATATCGGGGGGCTCCCCCGGCGCACAAAAAAGCTGTCGTATGCCACCGTATGCGGTTTGGTGTAGGTGGCCATATCAGCCCGTTTGGCGGACAGGGCAACCAACGGCAGCAGGTCGGTTTTCCCCGCTTTGAACGCTGCCAGCACCTCCGGCCACGGACCGGTGGTCACCTTGACAGACAACGCCATCGCCTCGGCCACCGCTTCGAGCAGCTCCACCGAAAAACCGCTGGCACGTCCCTTGGCATCAACGATGGCATAAGGCGGGAAATCAATCTCACTGCCAACGTGGATTACCGGCGCAGTCTGTTCCGCCTCGATAGAGATCGGCATTAACAGTGCGAAGATAAAGGTGGCAAGTGCGCGTATCACGTTTACCTTGGTTGGGAACGATCTGCATTTTGTCAGTCTGGTCATCACATTCACCCTCCTCACACATTTGCACCAGGCAGCGTAAAACAAAAACAACTCCCCAAACCTTCCCCATGGGCGCGGTGCAGCTCTTCGTTCTGCATTTCCAGTTGAATCTGATGCACCCGCAGCTCCTGGAGGAGATGTTCTGTTTCTTCGGGCGTGAGCGGTTGCGAAGTCGTACCCTTATTCATGCGATACTGTTCTTCGGCACGCTGGCGGAGTTCCTGGGCGGATTCTGCAGGTTTGGTTGTCATAGTCATTTTGTTTCCCCCATCAGATACTTCTCCAACATGGCAAGCAGATCAGGAAACAGCACCGGTTTGGGAAGATGGTCGTCCATTCCGGCGGCAAGGCAGTAGTCACGATCCTGTTTCATGGCGTAGCCGGTGAGCGCAATCACCGGTATGTCATGGCGGCGCACAGATGAAGCTGGATCGCGGATGACAGTAGTGACCTCGTAGCCATTCATTTCCGGCATCATGCAGTCCATCAGCACCAATGCGTAATCATTTTTCTCAAGTGCGTCTACAGTCTCTTTGCCGTTACTCGCCACATCTACCAGATAACCAAAACTTTTCAGCAGACGGGAAACTAATAACTGGGCAACCGGGTCATCATCTGTCAACAGGATGCGGATAGCACTCCCCCTCCCCAACCCTCCCCCGCTGGGTGAGGGAGTTTTAAGCTCCTCCACCCGGAGGGGGGAGGCTGGGAGGGGGGATTCCTGTTTCCCCAGCACTACTGTGAACCAGAACGTCGAACCTTCTCCCTCCACACTCTCGACACCGATAGCACCGCCCATCTGCTCTACCAAGCACTTGCAAATCGACAAACCCAGGCCGGTTCCTCCATAAGTTCGCGTAGTGGAGCCGTTTGCCTGCGTGAACGGGGCAAATATATTCTCCAGTTTTTCGACCGCAATGCCAATACCGCTGTCTTGGATTAAAAAGCGGAGGGTGAGGGAGTGGTCATCTTCACAATCTTTTTGAATGTGAAGCGATACGGTCCCCTTGGGGGTGAACTTGATGGCGTTGCCGACCAGGTTGATGAGGATCTGGCGCAATCGTCCGGCATCGCATTTCGATGCTGTTGGAACTTCGGCATCAATAGAAGAGACAAGGCGCACCCCTTTTTCACGAGCCTGAAGTGACAGAGCCTGGATGGTGTCGGCAATCATTGACGGCAGGTCAAAAACGTATATTTCCAGCTCTATCTTGCCTGCTTCCATTTTTGCAAGGTCGAGGATGTCGTTAAGCAGATCGACCAGTTGAACGCCAGAGCGTAAGGCTATCTCAGTAAACTCGCGCTGTTCAGGAGTCAAATCGGTTTTTTGCAACAGTTGAACAATGCTCAGAACTACGTTCATTGGAGTACGGATTTCGTGACTCATCGTCGATAAAAACTGACTTTTGGCGCTGGTGGCGGTTTCGGCAGCGACTTTGGCCTGGAGCAGGTTTTGTTCTGCCGCAAGCCGATCGGTAATGTCGTGGGCAACACCAATAACCTGCCATGCGTTTTCTGCATCTGCATAGCGGGAACCGTTAGCCACAAAACTGCGCCAGATACCATCGCTGTTCTTAACTCGATACGGCGGGACTGCCTTGCTTTTTCCGGTACGGAATATTTCTGCGAGGTATGTGGTGCAGGGGGCGATATCGTCCGGGTGAATGAAGTCTGCAAAATTCTTCCCGATAACCTTTTTGATGGGATAGCCGAAATGCCGTTCCCAGGCACGGGAAACAAACGTGAAGGTGCCGTCAGCAGCGATCGAAAAAATTATGTCGAATGAGTTATCTACCGTAAGCTTGTACTTTTCCCGGCTCAATCGCAGTGCATTTTCAGCCTGTTTGCGTTCGGTGATGTCATGCACTATACCGACAGAACGGGTAATTTTTCCTGTAGCATCTCGTACATGTTCGCATTTTTCATACACAAAGAGAACGTTACCTGTCAGCTTACTGATTACCCGGTGCTCAATCTCATAAAAATCTTTATTCTCTTGAATAGAGGATCGATATGCAGAATTAACCGAATCACGGTCTTCCGGATGCACGGCATCAAGAAACGCCTCATAGGTGGCGGCAAATTGCTGGGGAGGAATTCCAAAGATACGATATACCTCATCTGACCACGTAAGCCGTCCGGTAGGAACATCTAATTCCCAACTACCAAGATGGGCAATCTCCTGAGATTTATTCAATATCCTTTCACTCTCCCGCAGCGTAGCTTCGGCCTCTTTACGCGCTGTGATGTCACTGAAACTCACGAGACTTGCCCAGATATGCCCCTGATCGTCTGTTACCGGTGAGCCGAATACCTCCAGGATGGTTTTCGTGCCGTCAGGACGTTCAACCTCCATATCGTCAATATGCGATGACACCCCATTCATCCTCAACACAATGGGCATTTCATCTGCGGGATACGGTGCGCTGCTGCCCGTCTTGGATGCCTTATAGATTTCAGAAAGGTTGTGTCTGGTTGCTTCAGAAAAAATCCCGCGCCCCAGAATGTCTAACGCTGCATCGTTGGCCACCAGCGGCTTTCCGGAAGGCACCTCCACCATGAACACGCCAACGTGAAGATTTTTGAGAAGCGAGGAAAACAGACCGTTTTGGCGTCTAAGATCTTCTTCACTGCGTTTCAGTTTTTCCTCTGCCTGTTTCTGGCTGCTGATGTCATTGATGGTAACCCAGAACTCGCCACCCGCTGCCGGGGTAGCTTGAACCTGCGCCCAGAAACAAGAACCGTCGGAACGTTTGAGAAGCATTTTTGATACCTGCGGCGCACTCGATGTGAAGGCTTGTTGACGATGGAGATAGAATAAATCCTGATCTTCCTTACAGAGAAACCGCTTGATCGGCTGTTTTATCAGCGCGCTTCTGGCGACACCAAACATATTGGCAGCGGCAAGATTCGCTTCCAGAATCAACCCCGGCTCACCAAACGTCATATAACCAACCGGAGCCAGATCATACAGGTCGAAGTAACGGGTCTGTGAAGCATCCAGCTCCGCCTGGATACTGCGCAGCTCTTCGTTCTGCGTCTCCAGTTGAATCTGATGTACCCGCAGTTCGTGGAGGAGTTGTTTGGTCTCCTCGGGGGTGGTCGACTCCTGGATCAGGTTCTCGCTTGCACGGTACAATGCTTCGGCACGCTGACGGAGATCTTGAGGTAAGGTTGGTGGCTGTGTTGTCATGGCTGCTCCCTTGTCTGAACCATGATTCATCAGATTATTGGATTATCACGATTAAAATCCGGTCAATCCTTTAATCCTGTAAATCGTGGTTCAGATATTTTTTTACTCTCCGACTCTCCTCTGTTGTATTCACCCGGCAAAGCAGTATGCACCCTTGACCGGTTTCATTTTCAGTCACTCCTCGCTTGAAAGAGCATTTTGCTGTTTATCTGTTTCTTTGTGGTGAACATCTTTGTCTTCGAGTTGTTGCCTGGCGATTTTCAATTTTTTTTCAATTTCAATGCGCTGCTCTCTTTTGTTATGCTTAGCGGATTCAATATTCTTTTTAAGCTTCATCACAATCTCCTTTGGTGAAAAGCATTATTAGACGGAAATTTATTACGCTCCATAATTCGTTGGTTTATTATGTTCCCGTCTTCACAAAGAGTTACTCTTCCACCATGAGCGTTGCCATTTCCCTGTCCAGTTTATTTTTGGATATCGGTTTGACGAGGAATGAGTTCGCTTCACCTTCCTTGAACGCCTTGATAACGGTGCGAGGGTCGCCAGAAGCGGTCATCATGACAACCTTGATCTTTAGCCCGGGAGGTATGTCCATATCCTTTTCCAGGGAGCGGATTTCTCTCAGTGCCGTTAATCCGTCGATGACCGGCATCGTTACATTCATGAAAATCACGTTGTATGGTCGCTTCGCTTCGTGCGCCAGACGGAAGGAGTCAATCGCTTCCTGACCGTTGACGGCGATATCGCATTCACAGCTAGTTGAGAGCATTCCTTTGAGAATATGACGGGATTGTAAATCGTCTTCCACGAGCAGACATTTCACGGCTTGACTCCTTTTTTGGGTTCGTCACAGTAATTAATGCATGATTTTGTTCTTTAATAATTGAAAAGCATGAGTTCCCTCAGGTAGTTATGGAAGCGCGACCAACCATTCTATCTGAAAGAGGAACCCATGCTTATCGAACAGC
>DUZS01000040.1 GCA_013349405.1 Desulfuromonadales bacterium
CTGTTCGATAAGCATGGGTTCCTCTTTCAGATAGAATGGTTGGTCGCGCTTCCATAACTACCTGAGGGAACTCATGCTTTTCAATTATTAAAGAACAAAATCATGCATTAATTACTGTGACGAACCACCTGTCAGACTGCTGCCAATCTATGGCTAGTCAAGGTTGATCCCTCCCAGATCGATCAGATACTGGTCAATATCTGCGTCAACTCCCGCGACGCAATTAAAGATACCGGCCGGGTTACTATTGAAACCGAAAACTGTACCATCGACGCTGACTTCTGCAAAAATAACAAGGAGGCGGTGCCGGGTGAGTATGTGCGTCTGAGCATCAGCGATGACGGCACGGGTATGGACAAAGAAACCATGACACATATTTTTGAACCGTTTTACACTACCAAAGAGTTGGGTAAAGGTACTGGGCTGGGATTAGCAACCGTGTATGGGGCGGTCAAGCAGAACAACGGATTCATCAATATCTACAGTGAACCCGGTCAGGGAACAACGTTCTCAATATATATCCCTCGAGACGCAAGCAGCAGAAGCGGTCAGGCGACGGAGGAGGAAGGTAATGTCGCACAATTAGCTCGCGGTCAGGAAACCATTCTGTTGGTTGAAGACGAACCGGGTATCCTGAACATTACGTCACAGATGCTTGAAACACAGGGCTATACAGTGCTGAAGGCAAACACACCCGGTGAGGCTATACAACTGGTCAGTTCACACGGCGGCATCATTCACCTGTTAATGACCGATGTGATCATGCCGGAGATGAATGGCAGTGACCTGGCGAAGAGCATTCTCCCCAGCTATCCGCAGATGAAGCGGTTGTTCATGTCAGGTTATACGGCAGATGTCATCGCTCACCACGGTGTATTGGATGAGGGGGTACATTTCATTCAGAAGCCGTTCTCGCTATCAGCCATGGCAGCAAAAGTAAGGGAAGTGCTGGACAGCAACAAATTCGAAACATCATTTACACAATCTGGTTGACAGGCCCTTCGACGTTTACACAAATGATTGCACAGGCCCGAATGCGATTCATTTATGTAAGCCGTATTTGACGTTTCATCCTCAACTTTATGAGCCACGTTGAAGGAAAAAAGGAGAATTACTGTTACCATCATCAATACAGTAATTTTTTTGAAGCACGAAAACATAGGCATAATCCCAATCCTCAATGATAGGCATGCTATTCATTTCAGTCTTTATTATCAGCTGTCAGGTCACTTACAGAGGAATTCGTGTCCGAAAATATCTTTAATCCATTATAGTGGACCCCATATTTCAGGCAGCTGGTTGCCCGTAATAAGCAGTCGTCGAGATTTCACCACGTTTAACGTTTATGTTTATTCCTTTACATATTTGAAAATGATGGCATAGAAGTAAGCTACGTCTCAGACAATATTAAACAAGTTCAGCAAAATATTTAAGGGCAGAACGTCTACGTAATCTTGTAACTATCAAATATCCACAAGACTGTTTAGCATACCTCTAATATCAATGGAGTAGTTACATGAACGCCGGGACTAAACTTTTTGGCATAGTGGTGCTGTTGACACTTGAGGTCATTTCTGTAGCTTGCTTGGGGTTCTAAGCCCGAATCCACGAAATCTTTGGGATGGATCAAAAAAACCCTCTGACTGGGACATACTTTGTCCACCACTTGACAAAGTACCAGTTTATTGAGGGCTTACGTGCTCTGCCACAAAAGAGCCAAATTGCCATGGGGCCAAGTTGTCAATAAGTGGCATAGCGTAACCAGCTGTATTTATTGATACTAAAGTTTTCGCGGTTTAGGGATTACAACCCCACCCTGTAATCTATTTTACATGACGCCGAAGGGGACAACAACGGCCCATGGAAATCTGCCTTTTTAACGGTCGCCGTTTTTTACGAGACAATCATATCAAAAATCCTATGGGATTTTTGTGTCGTTTGTTTGATCTCACCCAATCTGTCGCGCACAACGGCTTATTCCAGAGGTTATAATTGTAATTTGAAGCAGCTTCTGATTATCAAGGCCATTTATATGCGGAGGTTTTGAATGAGCATCACAAAAAAAATGCTGGGGGCATTAGTATTAACGGTTGTTATCGCCTCGATTTGTATCCTGAGTCCGTTGTTCACATCCAGGGGGTTAAAATCGGTAAATACTCAACTGTCCAGATACAAAATACTACAGGACGAGAAAGCTCTTGCCCAGGAACTGCAGTTACAGGTTGCCAATGTCTGGCAGTTTATTACCGATGCCAGTCTGACCAGAGATAAAAGGGTTATTGAGGATGAGGCAAAACCAGCCTTTGAAAAGTCTGAGCAGATAATTACAAGATTGCTGGAGCTGAACAAAGATGACAGGGAACTCTCTGCCAAACTGCGAGAGATCCAGCAGTCGATTCCGTCCATGTGGCAAGCCGGAACGAGGATGTTCGAAGCCTATGGCAACAGCCTTGAGGAAGGCAACAAGGCAATGGAAGTGTACGACAGGGCCTGTGACCTCGTCATCAGGGAAGCCGCGGAAATTGCTGCAAAGAGCAAGCAAGCCGGGCGGGTGCAGATGCAGCAGGCTTCAAGCGACCTTTCAGCACTGTCTAGGCAGGTTAAAAACAGCGGCATGGTCACAGCTGCCATAGGCATTATTGTTATAATCATAATGTTTTTTCTGCGTCGCTCGATAGCCGGGACCGAAGCTGAACTCATCAATTTTTCAGCTCTTATGGAGCAGAAAAATGCCGAGCTGGGTGTTGCGCTTGTTGCCGCTGAAGAGGCCACGCAGGCCAAGAGTCAATTCCTGGCCACCATGAGCCACGAAATCCGCACTCCGATGAATGGTGTTATCGGCATGACCGGACTGCTGCTGGAAACCGAACTTACCGAAGAGCAGCGCGGCTATGCCGAGATTGTCAATAGAAGCGGCGAGAACCTGCTGAGCCTCATCAACGATATTCTCGATTTTTCCAAGATTGAAGCGGGCAGGCTCGATATGGAGGTTATTAATTTTGATCTGCGCACAACCCTGGAAGACACTGCCGAGATGTTGACATTCCGTGCCCAGGATGCCGGTCTGGAGCTTATCTGTCATATCGATCCTGTGGTTCCGACATATCTGAAGGGCGATCCGGGGAGACTGCGTCAGATCATCACCAATCTGGCAGGCAACGCCATTAAATTTACTCACGAGGGTGAAGTGGTAATCAGGGCTGAGCTTCAATCCGAGCAGGACGAAGCGGTCATCATCCGTTTTTCTGTCCGCGATACCGGCATAGGCATTCCTCAGTCGCGTCTCGCCGCTGTCTTTGAACCGTTTACCCAGGCGGATGGTTCCACGACGAGAAAATATGGCGGCACCGGGCTTGGCCTGGCAATCTGCAAGCAGTTGACGGAACTTATGGGTGGTGAAATCGGCATTGAGAGCGACGAGGGCAAAGGCTCCACCTTCTGGTTTACTGCGAAGTTTGAAAAACAGACGCTTGCAGAGACGCAGAGCAATGCGCCGCTGCTCTATGCAGACATAAAAGGCACCAGGATTCTGGTGGTTGACGATAACGACACCAACCGGAAGCTGCTGGCAGCCCTGCTGACCCATTGGGGGTGCAGCTTTGAGCTTGCCGTTGACGGCATGAGTGCATTGCAGCAGCTCCGAAAGGCGACGGCAGAGAACAATCCTTTCCGTGTAGCCCTGCTCGATCAGGAGATGCCCGGTATGGACGGCAGTGAGCTCGGTCGCCAGATCAAGGCAGATCCGCAGCTGCACGCAACACTGATGATCATGGTGACATCGCTGGCGCAACGTGGCGATGCCGCAGCACTGGAGAAGATCGGTTTTGTCGGCTATCTGGCAAAACCGGTCAAGCAGGTACAACTCTACAGCTGTATTGCTCTTGCGCTGAACAGGGCGGACGTCCCGGCGCCTTCAACCACTCTCATCACCCGCCATACCGTTGCCGAAATCGCCACTCGCGGCTTACGCATCCTGCTGGCGGAAGACAACATCATCAACCAGAAAGTCGCGCAGAGCATGCTTGGTAAACTGGGCTACAAGGCTGATGTCGTTGCCGATGGCCGGGAGGCGGTCCGGGCACTGGAGTTGATTGATTACGATATTGTGCTCATGGACTGCATGATGCCGGAAATGGACGGCTTTGCTGCCACCGCCGTCATTCGGGACCCTGTCTCGCACGTCCGCAATCACAAAGTTCCGATAATAGCAATGACCGCAAACGCCATGCAGGGCGATCGGGAGCATTGCCTTGAAGCCGGTATGGATGATTATCTGGCCAAACCGGTAAAAAAGGATGAACTGGCGGCGATCTTGGAGAAGTGGACTAAAGGCGTGACCTGTGAGAATGTTGAAGTTCAGGATTCTGCCATGACAGCGACAGCATGAGAGAGGAAAAATAGTGATGACTGTGAAAGAAGAATCAGTGCACAGAAAAACCATACTTATCGTTGATGATGAGCCGGTAAGCGTCAAGATACTCTGCCACCAGCTGGAGAAAGAATATTCAGTTATCATGACTCATAGTGGCAGAGAAGCTCTGGAAGCAATCGCGTATCAAACTCCGGATATAATTCTTCTCGACCTTATGATGCCGGAGATGGATGGCTATGAGGTATACACTGCAATCAGGATGATTCCTGCGCTTGATGGTGTTCCGGTACTTTTTATAACGGTCTCGACTGAAGTGGAATGTGAAGCGATGGGGCTTGAACTGGGCGCCAATGATTTTCTGCACAAGCCATTTAATTGCGACCTGGTGCGCTTGCGCATCAAGAATCACCTCGCCTTCAGCCAGGAACGGAGCCTTCTCTTGAAGCGTAGTGCCGAATTCCAGGAAATGAATATAAAACTTGAAGAGGAAATTGCTGCACATGTCGCAGAGACACTGAAACGCAAACAGGCTGAAACGGAGTTAAAAGCAAGCGAATATCGTTGGAAATTTGCTTTGGAAGGGTCGGGTGACGGCGTGTGGGATTGGGACATCACCAGTGGTGAAACGTTCTATTCACGCCGCTACAAAGAAATACTCGGTTTTGGCGAAGATGAAATCGGTACCACTATCGATGAATGGACGAAACGTATTCATCCTGACGATGCCGCCGAGGTAACGGCTGCACTGCAACAATGTCTCGATGGCAAAATAGGTACCGTCATGTCTGAATTTCGAATGGCGTGTAAGGATGGCAGCTGGCGCTGGATACTCGGGCGTGGCATGGTTGTAAAATACGGCTTTGATGGAAAACCGGTGCGAATGATCGGTACGCACTCTGATATAAACGAGCGCATAGAGAAGGAGGGAATCATTCGTAAATGGGCATTTTATGACCCGCTTACCGGGCTGGCAAACCGGAGGCTGTTCACAGATCGCCTTGAACAGGCTATTGCCACTTCGAAGCGGCATGGAGCGCAGTTCGCACTATTATTTCTTGACATGGACAATTTTAAAGACATCAACGACTCTCTGGGCCATCAAGCTGGGGATGAGGTGCTGGTCGAGACAGGAAAACGGATAAGAGCCTGCTGCAAAAGAGACCTTGATACAATTGGTCGCCACGGCGGTGATGAGTTCAGTATTATTTTAACCAACTGCGGAGACCGGGATCAATTGGCTGCTATAGCCGCAGAACTACTTCAACAGTTGTCTCAACCTATTCAGGTTACCGATGCCTTAATCCCGATAACGACCAGTATCGGTATCAGCGTGTATCCGCACAATGGTACCGACATAAAGGGACTGGAAATAGCGTCCGATCGGGCCATGTATGCTGCAAAAAAAGCTGGACGCAATACCTTCAGATTCTGGGAACCATACCTGTTAAGGGAAGAAAATGCTTATAAAACCCCGCCCACCAATTGGCAAATAATAACACCGGAATAGGTACCATTATTCATTCATTTTTTGTTGGACATACCAGGAGAGAGCGGTGATGCATGATTATTGTCGCATGACTCAAGGCACCCGCCCGCAGCTGTGGCAGGCGATGAACGTGCTTTAAATAGGCTGTTTCAAATTATCTTATTGGAAGTTCATAATTCTTTGATATTTTTTATTCCCTACTGAAAGCACGTTAAATAGACTAAAAAGTTATTGTATTTCATATACTTAGCTCACATTTCTACGAATCCGTAGGTCGGGCGTTCGAATCGCTCCAGGCGCACCAACAATAACAGGGACTTAGGCTTAATGCTTGAGTCCTTTTTTATTGTTATCACGCCATAGGGTCAGTCGTAAAATGTATCTCATTATTTTGCTCCGGCATCTTTCCAAAATAATACCCCCTGCACGGAGTCAATAGCTCGCTTCGGTTCGACGATATAACTTGTCGAGCCTTCGCCAGGGATACTCGATACCGCACATCCGTGACATAAGCCCCGAGGGATTGCAGAAGGAACAGGAAAAGGAATTACGGAAGTATCTGGAGCGGGTTGGCTTTTAATCTATCGCAACAAAGAATGGAAATAACTACCGTGTGCTTTTGGCAAACATATCTCTTTTCAAGCCAGTAAATGCAGCCTCCTCAATGTCTAACCGTTCGTTAATGATCCGCGCAAGCCAGTTTTCCATGCTCTTTTCTCTGTGAATTCGGGAAAAGAAAGCCGCACGATCAGCGAGAGAAGCTGGTATGGATACAGATGCCGACTTTTTCTTAACAATATGAACAGGTTGATCCCACGCATTTTCATCATCTGCATGAGCAACTACAAAGGCATCAATTTCTTCTTCCGTCTGTTTGTTCCGCTGTGCTTTCATATTTCCCACCCCGTAATGATGCGGACAATGCCGCCAGGTTTGAGCTGAATAATTATTTTGAGCAATCTTCCGCCTATGGTTGTGCCGAAAACCTGAAACCTGTCTTTGTACGTTTTGTTCCGGCGAACGGTAAAATCAGAGAAAAAACATTCGACAGCTTCATCAAAGGTAATCCGATGCACGCTCAATTTATCGTTATCAAAATCATATTCAAAATCAGTCGGAGAAAAACGGTTCCAGTCAACCATGTACATGGCCTCGATTATAAATAACGAGGGTGTCTGCCATCAATCACGTACCTCGTACATACTCAATTTTATGGATGAACCATGGCACAGTGCCTTTTGTCAGTCAAACCGAAGAATGTATGACAGAGGAATGTTTGAACGAGTGAAATTCAATTCCGTTTCCTACCGCCACAAATAAAATATTCCCCCCCCAAAAAAATAAAAATACGACACCACCTGTCATCAGTATGGCGGATATCCCATTATTCAAACAGCTGGTGACCGAATTGACTCTGCTGCGGGACAATTTCGGCTTGACAGCAATGAACAGGGGCGGTTAAACCGCCCACAGAAAATGGTTTCCTATTCGGCAATCTGCGTCATAGCCCTGAATTTGTTGTAGCGACCTTCCACGAGTTCATCCCCGGACAGCTTGTTCAGTTCTGCCAGGTTGCGGGCTATCGCCTCTTTTAAGTTCCGTGCGGTAGCTTCATGATCCCGGTGGGCCCCGCCGACCGGCTCTTTGACGATCTCGTCGATAACGCCCAGTCCGATTATGTCCTTAGCGGTCGGCTTGAGCGCTTCTGCCGCCTGAGCGCCTTTCGTGCCGTCAGACCAGAGGATCGCGGCGCATCCCTCGGGGGATATAACTGCATACACGGAATGTTCCAGCATCAGGATCCGGTCTCCGACCGCTATGGCGAGAGCTCCGCCCGAGCCCCCTTCTCCGGTGATGCAGACGATGATCGGGGTGCGCAGGCTTGCCATCTCACGCAGGTTGCGGGCGATCGCCTCTGCCTGACCGCGCTCCTCAGCGCCGATGCCGGGATAGGCGCCGGGGGTGTCAACAAAGGTGATGATCGGCAACTTGAACTGTTCCGCCATCAGCATCAAGCGGAGCGCCTTGCGGTACCCCTCCGGGTTGGGCATGCCAAAATTGCGGTAGACCTTCTCTTTTGTGTCACGCCCCTTCTGGTGGCCGATAACCATGACCGGCTGACCGTCAAAGCGCGCCAGACCGCCAACTATGGCGTGATCATCGCCAAAGTTCCGGTCGCCGTGCAGTTCGACAAACTCGCTGAACATGAGATTGATATAGTCCTGGGTAAAGGGGCGGTTGATATGTCGGGCTACCTGAGCGGTCTGCCACCGGGAGAGGTTGGCGAAAATATTCGCCCGCATCTCCTCCACGCGACTTTCAAGAGCGGTCACATCGGCACCGATGTTTAAACCCTCTCCAGCCAGTGCGGTGAGTTCCTCAACTTTCTTTTCCAGCTCAACAATAGGCTTTTCAAATTCAAGATAAAACGGGGTGGCCATAATTTTTACCTCACATAGTTACTCAAAAGAGGCGGCATTATACCCTAACAGCCGCTCCACTTCCAGCCTTAAATCATCACTGGCTGCTACGTTCATTGCTGCCGTCAGCGGCATAGTGGCGCGGCTTCTCCCCGGAAGCTGAAACTGAAGACAGGTCGGAACAGTCCCGGGGTGTCGCTCAATGACCTCTTTCAGGAGAGTGATCTGTGTCGGCGGGATATCATTCATGCGCAGGATGAACGACACTTTTTTGGTCGTCTGGGCGCGTGCCTCGGCGAGCAGTTTGATCTCCCCCGCCGGTCCCCGGTCACGCTGGAACTTCCTGCCGTTGTTCTCTTCGCCCCCTTTCATGATAAGCACTTTGCACCCTTTTTCTCCCCTTTCCAACTTGCCGACAACCAGCAGCGGGTCATCGGATTTCAGGAGCGCTGAAGTTGTCGCATAGATGTCGGAAAATACCGTGATTTCCACAGATCCGGTCAGGTCCTCGATCGTTACAAAACCCATCCGGTCACCTTTTTTGGTGGTAATTTCCTTCAAGGCGGCGACGATACCGCAGATCCTTACCTCACTCCCTTCGGCCATTTCCACCATAGTGGCAATGTCAGTGTTGGTCAGGCGTTTGATGTCGTCAATATAGCGATCAAGGGGGTGACCGGTAATCAGGAAGCCGAGTGCCTCTTTTTCATAGGCAAGTTTCTCTTTGTCATGCCATTCCGGTGTACTGGGCAGTTTCATGCCGCCGGTCGCATTGCCCCGCGAAACTTCTTCCGTCCCGAACAGTGAAACCTGGGCACTGGCCTTTTCTTCCTGAATCTTCAGGCCATAACTTGAGGCGGCTTCCAATCCTTCAAGCTGGGCGGAGCGGAACGCGCCGGTGGAATCAAAGGCGCCACACTTGATCAACGATTCAATCACCCGTTTGTTGACGCGGCGCAGATCAACCCGCTCGCAGAAATCATAGAGGTTTTTGAATGGCCCTTCCCGGCGCGCTTCCAGGATGGCTTCGATGGCACCTGCACCGACATTTTTTACTGCTCCGAGACCAAAGCGCATCGATGTGCCGACAACGGTGAAAGAGAGACCTGAGGAGTTAATATCGGGAGGGAATACCTCAATCCCCTGCTCACGGCAATCGCTGATGTTCTTGACCACCTTGTCGGTGCTGTCCATGTCGCAGGTGAGCAGAGCGGCCATGAATTCTACCGGATAATGGGCTTTCAGGTAAGCGGTCTGATAGGCGATCAGGGCGTAGGCCGCCGAATGCGATTTGTTGAAGCCGTACTCGGCAAACTTGTGCATCAGGTCGAAGATCGCTTCCGCTTTTTTCGGGTCAAGCTTGTTTTCTTTGGCCCCTTCAAGAAAAAGACTCTTCTGTCGGGACATCTCCTTGTCATCTTTTTTGCCCATCGCCCGGCGCAGCAGGTCAGCCTGTCCAAGCGAGTAGCCGGCAAGTGAGCGGGAAATCTGCATGACCTGTTCCTGGTAGACGATAACCCCATAGGTGTCTTTCAGAATCGGCTCCAGTAACGGCAGGTCGTACACCACCTCTTTACGGCCATGTTTGCGGTCGATGAAGTCATCCACCATGCCGGAGCCAAGCGGGCCGGGACGATACAGGGCGCAGGCGGCGATCACATCTTCAAAGCAGGAGGGTTTCAGTTTTACCAGCATCTCTTTCATACCGCTTGACTCAAGCTGGAAAACCCCGGTGGTGTTGCCGGCGGTGATCAGGTCATAACTCGCCTGGTCGTCGTCCCGCAAGGTGGTGATGTCAAACTCCGGAACATTTACCCGGACCAGTTTAACCGCGTTTTCGATGACGGTCAGGTTTTTGAGCCCGAGGAAGTCAAACTTAACCAGGCCAACCAGTTCGACATATTTCATGGAGTACTGCGTATTGATCGAGCCGGTTTTCTGGTCCTTGTAGAGCGGCAGGAACTCCTCCAGCGGTTCCGGCGCGACCACGACAGCAGCGGCGTGGGTCGACGCGTGGCGGGTAAGTCCCTCCAGGCAGAGTGCCGTGTCGAGCAGATCCTTAACCTGTGGATCGGCAGCGCGCATCTCCTGCAATTGCGGTTCCTGCAGCAGCGCTTTGCTCAGAGTCATTTTCAGATCATCCGGAACCAGTTTGGCAATCCGGTCAACATCACCATAAGTCATGTTGAGAGCCCGGCCGACATCGCGGATGGCTGCCTTGGCACCCATGGTCCCAAAGGTGATAATCTGGCAGACGCGGTCGCGACCGTATTTTTCAACCATATACTGGATGACTTCGCCACGGCGGTCCTGGCAGAAGTCAACGTCGATATCGGGCATGGAGATACGTTCAGGGTTGAGAAACCGCTCGAACAGGAGGTTGTAGGGGAGTGGATCAAGATCGGTGATCCTGATGGAATAGGCCACCAGGGATCCGGCAGCCGAACCTCTGCCCGGGCCGACCGGAATCCCCTTGTCTTTTGCCCAGCGGATAAAGTCGGAGACGATCAGAAAATAGGCGGGAAACTTCATGTCGCTGATACAGGCAAGTTCTGTTTCCAGGCGGTCAAAATACGCCTGCTGCTGTTCCAGCGTCATGTCAGGGTATTTTGCCAGAATGGTTACCATCCGCTCTTTAAGCCCTGCGGTCGCCAGGTCACGCAGCATGTCGTCATGATTCTGCCCGACAGGCGGATCAAAGTGCGGGAAGTAATAAGTCTTCCCGTCCACGGCGAGTTCAAGATTGCAGCGTTCGGCGATGGCCAGGGTGTTGCTGATCGCTTCAGGAGCGTAAGAGAATGCCCGGACCATCTCTTCCGGCGACTTGACGTAGAACTCGTCGACCGAAAATTTCATGTGGGTCGGGTCTTCCATGGTCTTGCCGGTCTGGATACAGAGCAGTACCTCATGGGCGCGGGCGTCCTCGCGCTTCAGGTAATGGCAGTCATTGGTCGCCACCAGCGGCAGCTTCAGTTCGGCAGCCACCTCCATCAGGCGCTTGTTAACGACATCCTGCTTCGGGATGGTGTTCTCCTGCAGTTCGATATAGTAGCGGTCGGGGAACAGTTCACTGTACCAACGGGCCGTGGCGACGGCATCTTCCATTCTGCCGCGGCTGCACTGCATGGCGACTTCCCCTTTGAGGCAGGCGGACATGGCTATCAAACCTTCGGAGCGCCCCGAAAGCAGTTCACGGTCGATGCGGGGGCGGTAGTAAAACCCCTCCTTGTAGCCGGCAGAGGTCAGGTAGGAAAGGTTCCTGTACCCCTCCATATTTTCACAGAGCAGAATCAGATGGTAGGCCGCTTCGGAGATACCTTTGGCATCACGTGAAAAGCGCGAATCGGGGGCAAGGTAGAGTTCGCAGCCGATGAGTGGTTTGACCCCCTTTTTTTTACAGGCAAGATAAAACTCTGCCGCCCCGAACATATTGCCATGGTCGGTAATCGCCACAGCCGGCATGTTGAATTCTTTGGCTTTGGCGATCAGGTCATCAAAGCGGATGGCACCGTCCAGAAGCGAATATTGACTATGAAGATGAAGGTGAACGAACGGTGAAGAAGGGGTGCTATCAGTATTTTCAGGCGTTTCCATGTGGTACTGCCTCCAGGCGGGTCAATGAGGTTGGATTATGCCTTATAACAATATGTAGTGTCAAGAGGAGGGATGGGGGGCTGTATTTTGTGTGTGATGGAGGTACGATACTCCTCTCAAGTTCGGGCAGCCGCGCACTCATCTTGTTGACTTCATTTTGTATCTGATGTAGTACGTATACAAGTAATACAAAAAGGAGCGCATATATGATGACAATTTCTTTGAGAATACCGGATGATTTTCTACATGCAGTAGATGTTTTTGCCGAGGAGCTGCATCTGCCCCGCGCTGCTTACGTGCGCAAGGCGCTGGAGCGTATGAACGCTGCTGTTGCCGAGGAACGACGCAGAAAGCGGATCATGGAGGTCAGTCTGAAGGTGCGTGGAGAGAGCATGAAGGTTAATGCCGAGTTCAGCGAGATTGAGGATTGCCCGAATGTTTAGGCATGGCGAAATCTGGCTGGCAAATCTCAATCCGGGGCGGGGCACTGAGCCGGGCAAGGTGCGACCGGTGTTGCTGCTTCAGAACCAGGCGCTCTTGGATGCCGGACATCCCTCCACCCTGATTGTTCCATTGACCACCAATCTGGTTGACGATGCCGAACCGTTACGTCTGCGTGTTCTGGCGGGTAAAGGGCTGGATAAGGATTCCGATCTATTGATCGATCAGGTGCGGGCGATTGATAACAAACGCCTTATAAGCGGGCCGTTGCAGGTTCTTAATGAGCAGTACATGAAGCGGGTGTATCAGGCGGTTTCAGAGGTTTTAGGAATGGTGCTGTGATGCAACAGCATCTCCCGCTGCCTCAGTTGCGGAAACAGATACATCCAGAGTGCGACGACTGTCAGCGTGCCGATGCCGCCAAGCAGAGCGGCCGGGACCACCCCGAACCAGGCCGCGGTCAGGCCGGATTCAAACTCGCCGAATTCGTTGGAAGTGCCGATAAACACGGCATTAACGGCACTTACCCTGCCACGCATCTCATCCGGGGTTTCCAGTTGCACCAGTGAAGCCCTGATGACAACGCTGATCATGTCGGTCCAGCCGAGCACCGACAGAGCCAGGCAGGAAAGAACGATTGATGTTGAAAGCGCAAAGACGACGGTTGCCAGACCAAAACCGGCAACGGCCGCGAACATGATTTTGCCCACCCTCCGCTGCAGCGGATTTCTGGCGAGATACAGCGACGCACTCAATGCGCCGACTGCAGGCGCTGCTCTCAAAATTCCAAGACCCCAGGGGCCGACCGCCAGAATGTCCCGGGCAAAAACAGGCAGCAGTGCGGTTGCTCCGCCAAGAAGTACGGCAAAAAGATCGAGAGAAATCGCTCCGAGCAGCACCGGCTGGCTCCGTATGTAGGTGATGCCGGCGAACAGCGAAGCGAGCGAGGCCGGTTCCCGTGCGGTCTGCGGTCGCCGCTGTATGCGGAGCAGGGCTAGCGTGGCCGCCGCCAGAAAAAAGAGACAGCTGCCGGTGATATAGACGGCTCCCGGCCCGATAATATAGAGGAATCCCCCCAGTACCGGTCCGACGATGATGGCACATTGCCTGACTGAGGCGTTCCGGGCGATTGCGGCGGGGAGTGACTCCTGGGTAACCAGCGCCGGCAGCAGTGTCTGGAAGGTCGTGTACTCGAAAGCACGGGCAGTCCCGAGCAGAAAAACAATCAGCAGGATACTGTTCCGGTCAATCAGGTGCATCAGGCTGAAAACGGCGAGACTGAGGAGAGCCACTGCTTCCATGCATTGGGCGATGGCTACTATTGAGCGGCGGTCATAGCGGTCTGCGGCATGGCCGACATAGAGCGCCAGCAGCAATGAAGGGACAAACTGCACCAGTCCGACCAGGCCGAGAGCGAGGGGACTGCTCGTAATGTCATATATCTGCCAGCCGATGGCGACGCCGGCCATCTGATAGGCGAGCGTCGCCATCGCGCGGGCCGCGAGATATCCGGCAAAAGTCCTTGATTCCTGATTCATGCCGATTCAGGCAGTCGTGCCATTGTGCTATTCGATCCTGTTTATGGAGATGACCGTTTTCCCTTTGGTGAACATTCCGGATTTCTGAACCACCTCCAGAAGCACCACTTCACCTGAAGCCTCATTGCAGGCGTAATCTGCCAGGTAGCCGGGTGATTGGCGGGTATGCCATTTTTCCTTGAGGACAGCGCCGGTCCAGGTAAAGCCAAACAGTGAATATCTGTCAAACGACCGATTTTTGCCAAAACTGAAGGAACCTTCGTTATGGGGTACCAGTAACGTGCCGTCCTTCAGCAGGGTCATCCTCTGTTCCAGAAAGGTCCAGCGCGGGAGATCTCCGGTGGCACGGGAATACGACTGTGCTCCGGTGCTGACAATGCCTTCAGAGCCGCCGAATTTTTCACTGCTTTTCCACACTTCGGCACCATCTGGAGGGTAAACGACAAGGTAGCCGTCCTCATCGAGCACGACATAATACTCTGTGCCTGAAGCCCCGCTCAGTTTGGCAACGTTGAAGATGTTTCCCGTGCGGGGGAGCCTCAGGCTGTTTTTCGTGGTAAAGCGGGTGCCTGACTTGACCAGCTCTTTAACGGCACCATAGTATTTACCACCTGCTTCAATCTCCTGGGCAAAAATTGTCCGGGTGGAAAAGTCACTTCCGAGGCCCCGGAAGAACCACATCTGATTTTCGGCCAACAGGGAAAAAGCCGTGCCGTTGAAGCTGTAGACCCTGGAACTCGAGGCCTCCCTGTCGATAATCGAAACATACAGTTCCGGAGTACCGTCACTGTCGAGATCGGCCGTGTCGATGGCAAGTATTTTTCCGGGATGGGGAATTGTTACTTCTGCAAGCTGTATCAGTTCTCTCCCTTTGAGATAGGCGCGGATGGTGCGGTCATTCGCTACAAACAGTTCACGCTCTCCGGAAGGGAGGGTGCGCCCCGTTGCAATGCTGGTGAACACTCCGTCAAGGGGGGCACTTGACCAACTGCCGGGCAGCTCTTTTGCGGAAGGTTCCGGGGTGATAACATATGCCGGCGGAGCTTTTACCGGTGTCTGAGCAGCAGCAGGAGGGGGCGCAGAGGGAGCCGCCGCAACAGGCGACAGTACCGGTGTCGGCGGGGCGGGTACTGGAACTGCGACCGGCACTGTCGAGGCGGTTGCGGCAGGTACCGCTTTAGCCGTTCTCTTTGCCAGTTCGGCATCTATCTTTCGTGCCAGACGCCCCAGTGCGGGAATGACGTCCTCCTGCCCCTCTCCCTGTTCAAAAACTTTTACCAGGTTGCCGTTCGTGCCGTTTTTTATGAGGATATCAAGGCTGAACATTTTTCCAAACTGGGCATAACTGCCAATAACTATACGTTCAGCCTGCTCCGGTTTTTCCACAAGCATAATCTGGGCTGAATCAAGGCGCGAAGTCAGAATCTCCTGCAGAGTTTGTTTGAGTTCCTGGCTGTTAGCTGCACCGGTGACATTGAATAGAGAAACGTGGACTTTAATCGGATTTTCCTGTGCAATTGCCGCACTGGTCATGAGCAACAGGATAAGTGACGCAAACACAGATATCAGACGATTCAAATTGTACCTCCAGTTAGCAGTGGTTGTATTTCAAGTGAACCTGGTGTGTTCTTCGTCCGGTTGATTTCGGCATCTGAGGCTCGCAGGTAGAGCGGCAGCAGCTGCCCCGGTCCCGGCAGAGCGCCGCACCGGCTTGCATGCAGCGCCAATACGGTGCCGTTGGCAGCATGCGGAGAGTTGAGAGGGTAGGGGGCAAAGACCGCCTGATCGCCCAATCTTTCGGCAATGAGATCGTGATAGCGAACTGCTCCATCGCCGACGAAGATGATAGAGTGCTTGTTCAGTGCTGCTATCTGATCGAGAAGAAGAGCGGGCGGGAGGACACAGTCGGTGATGATGGGGGTGGGGATTGCGGACGAACAGTTGTAGAGGGCCGCATACACCTCACTCTTGCGGGCATCGAGTAACACGCATACCGGTATCGGTGAAAGAGAAAAATTCATCGCCAGCAGGGCAAGTGAGGAAAATGCCGCACAGGGCTTTCCGGTTGCCAGTGCCAGGCCCTGAATCGTTGCGATACCACCGCGTACACCGGTGAATGAACCGGGCCCAATGGTCGAGGCGTAGATGTCAATATCATTAAACGACAGACCCGCTGTTGTCAGCAGGCGTTCAATTTCAGGCACAAGACGGGCAGACAGGGTGCGGTTCGTGCTCAGCAGCGATTCAGCAACGACCTGCTCGTCAACAGCGATGGCAACTGAGGCAAAAGATGTCGACGTATCAATGGCAAGGATCTTCATCGTTACCCCGTACGGGTGACGAAATACCTGATGATGTCATTGTAGAAGGCGAGCACCATAAGCCCCAGCAGCAGAACCATCCCGATCTGCTGGGCATATTCACGGACTTTTTGCGGAACCGGGCGGCGGAAAATCAGCTCCGCGAAAAAGAATACCAGATGACCGCCATCAAGCACCGGCACCGGCAGCAGATTGAGCACACCGAGGTTGATGGAAATCAGCGCTATAAAAGCCAGGAAGCTGGCACCACCGGATTCAGCCATTTTTCCCGCCATATCTGCAATCATGATCGGACCGCCGACACTGTCCATCGGCACCACTCGTTGCGCCATCTTCACCAGCGACATATAGGTAAGCTCGATTACTTTCGCGGTCTGCTCGGTACCTTTTACCGCTGCATCCAGAGGACCGAAGTATTCGGTGATCACTTCACCCGCTGACGCCACACCGACGGCATAGCCATTAACTTTTTCGCCAAACAGATTCTTTGAAACACGCGGTTCGGGAGTAATGGTGAAAGATAATGTCTGGGCATCCCGTTTCACGGATAACACCAGCGGTTTGCCATTGCTGGCAGCGACACCTTCAGCAATCTGATCCCAGCGGCTGACCGGCAAATTATTAATGGCGGTGATGACATCACCTTTTTGTATGCCGGCTTTGGCCGCCGGCTTGTCCTTGAGTGCTTCGCCGATTTTAGTGGTGACAGTAGGTACACCGACCATGCAGAGTATGATGAAGATAAGCCAGGCAAAGAGCAGGTTAAACACCGGTCCGGCGAGGACTATGCCGATGCGCGCCAGCACCGGTTTGTGGGCAAATGAACAGGTTTTCTCTTCAGCAGTCATTTCGCGGAGCGTGTCCATCGGCAACTCTTCCACCGGGATGTTATCGACCCCGTCGGCGGTATGAACATCCCCTCCTTCAATATACCCCCCCTCACCGAACATTTTGACGTAGCCGCCAAGAGGGAAGGCAGAAAGCAGATACTCGGTGTCGCCGATTTTTTTGCCGAATAACTTCGGGCCAAACCCGAGAGAAAACTTTTCCACACGGACGCCAAAAAATTTGGCCAGCAAAAAATGACCCAGTTCGTGGACAAAAATAAGCGGCCCGAGAGCCAATATAAAATAGAATAATTTACCAAGTACAATCATTTTCAGTATCCTGTTTCCTTACATAGTTCTCGGGCGTACTCTCTGCCCCAGAGATCGGCCTTCAATACCTCATCAATTGATCGCAGTTTGTGAGCAGCGTGGGCATCCATTGTTTTCTCAATAGTTTCGGCAATCCGGGTGAAACCGATACGCCCGGCCAGAAATTCGGAGACAGCTATTTCGTTGGCGGCGTTCATGACAGCCGGCATACTCTCTCCCGATGTGGCAGCACGATACGCGAGGCCCAGACAGCGGAATTTGGCAGTATCGGGGTTAAAGAAAGTAAGCCCGGAAAGAGCTGTCAGATCGAGCGGCTTGACGCCGGTCTCGATTCTTTCGGGATAGGCGAGTGCATACGCTATGGGGGCTTTCATGTCCGGCGTGCCGAGTTGGGCGATAACGCAGCCGTCGATATATTCGACCATCGAGTGAATGATGCTCTGAGGATGAATGTTTACCTGTATCTTCTCCACAGCGCTGTTAAACAGCCAGCGGGCCTCAATGACTTCCAGCCCTTTGTTCATCATGGTTGCCGAATCGATGGTGATTTTTCTGCCCATGTTCCAGTTCGGGTGATTGAGGGCATCGCGAACCGTCACTGTTGCTAACTGTGGTGCAGGGGTGTTCAGAAAAGGGCCTCCCGATGCGGTCAGGATTATTTTACTGATATCCTCGCTCCGGTGGCCTTCTATGGACTGGAAAATAGCACTGTGCTCACTGTCGACCGGGAAAAGCCGTACTCCGAATTCCGTTACCAGATCCATGAAAAGATGTCCGGCAGTAACCAGGATTTCCTTGTTGGCGAGGGCGATGTCCTTGCCGGCGCGGATGGCGGCAGCGGTTGGAATCAGGCCGGCAGCACCAACAATTGCGGCGACTACCATTTCAGTTTCATCAGCTGTTGCCGCTGCGATCAATCCCTCAATTCCGCCGAGAACAGTGACGTCCATGCCGCTGCACAACTCTTTCAGGCGGGGAACATCAGAGTGAGAGGCAACAACCGCGAGGCGGGGAGTAAATTGCCTGATCTGACGCACAAACAGTTCAAGGTTCTTTCCGGCGGTCATGGCTGCAACCCGGAATCGATCAGGATGAGCCGCGACAATTTCAAGAGTACTGACACCTATTGAGCCGGTTGAGCCGAGGATAGTGATATTTTTCATCGGTCAGCCTTTGAAAAAGAAGAGTACATAATAGTATGTAATAGGTGCGGCAAACAGGATGCTGTCCATGCGGTCAAGCACACCGCCATGCCCTGGAATGAGCGTGCCGGAATCCTTGACGCCGAAGCTGCGCTTCAGCAGAGATTCAAACAGGTCGCCAGCCTGTCCTACCATACCTATGATGATGGCTGTCACAACGGCATCGCCGTATGTCAATTGCGGGAAAAAAGTAACCTTTGCCAACATGGTGCCGCCAAGGCTGCCGAACAGGCCGCCGATTGCTCCTTCAATACTCTTCTTCGGGCTTACAATAAGGTAAAGCCGACGTTTGCCAAAAGCGCTGCCTGTGTAATAGGCCGCTGTGTCATTTGTCATGACAATTAACATGATAACAAACAACCACTGTACACCATAGAGGGTTTGACGGAGCAGGAGCAGATGCATCAGCAGGAACGGGATATAGAGAAAAGCGAGCAGGGCAAAAGCAATTTCGTGGGCGGCAGTTTCTATGGTGCGGATCCGGAACAGAAACACAAAAGAGAAAACCACAAAAAGCAGGCCGATAGCAGGGATAACAAGTGCCATTGAGCCGGTAAAAGGAACAAAAATAAGCCCCGGTCCAATCAGAGCTGCCAACCAGAGTTCCGCTTTCCTCTCCGGTAAAGCCATTCGATAAAATTCAGCGATGCCGATGGCTGAAAACAGTGCCAAAAGGCAGGCGAGCAGTACCGGATCACCCTTTAATATGATCAGGATGACTATTGGCAGCAGAACAGCAGCTGAAATCAGGCGCTTAATGGGTCGCCCCTTTCTGTTATCTGATCACCGGTCATGCCGAAGCGCCGCTCCCGTGACTGATAGTCTGCAAGTGCTTTGTGCAGCTCATTAATGGTGAAATCCGGCCAGTTTGTTTCAGTAAAATAAAGTTCGGTATAGGCGAGCTGCCAGAGCAGGAAGTTGCTGATGCGCATCTCACCGCTGGTTCGGATAAGAAAATCGGGGTCCGGCAGGTTGCCGGTGTCGAGATATTTGTCAAAAAGTTCAGTGGTGATGTCGGCGGGGGACAGTGTGCCTTCAACTGCGTCTTGAGCAAGCCGTGCGGCCGCGCGACACAACTCCTGCCTGCCGCCGTACGAGAGAGCGAGTGTTAAAACCATTCCGGTATTTTTTGCGGTCTTTATAATGGCGCTATCAAGAATTTCGTTGACGTCGTCAGGCAGATCAGTGCGATTGCCGATAACATTATAACGAATATTCTTGCGCATCATTCGCGCAGTTTCCTGGCGGATATATTTTTTAAGCAGAGTCATGAGCCCCCGCACTTCCAAAACGGGCCGTGACCAGTTTTCAGACGAGAACGCAAACAGGGTCAGATATTTGATGCCAAGCAGAGAAGCCTGCTCAACGACCATTTTAACCGTTTCAGCGCCACGCTGATGGCCGATAATACGTTTGAGCATGCGTTGCTGAGCCCAACGGCCGTTGCCGTCCATGATTACGGCCAGATGAACAGGAAGTTTATGAGGATCAAGCGGAGTCATCAGACTTCCATGACCTCTTTCTCTTTATGGGCGACAGCCTCGTCCATCTTTAATTCAAAACTTTTTGTCGCTTCCTGAATTTCTTTTTCGTATTTTTTAAGTTCGTCTTCAGTAATCGACTTGTCTTTTTCAAGTTTTTTCATCTTGTCGATCGCGTCCCGGCGGATGTTTCTGATGGCGATCTTGTCGTCTTCAGCTCGTTTTTTAAGACCTTTGACAATATCTTTACGGCGTTCTTCTGTAAGGGGGGGGAGATTCAGGCGAATCGATTTGCCGTCATTCGACGGGGTGAGGCCGATATTGGCATTCATGATGGCCTTCTCGATAACCGGAATGATCTTGGCCTCCCACGGTGTTATGGTAATGGTACGTGCTTCAGGCACTGCCAGAGTTGCCACCTGGCTGAGCGAGGAGGTGTTGCCGTAATATTCAACGGTAATGGCGTCCAATATACCGGTAGAAGCCCGTCCGGTGCGAATTTTCTGAAATTCGTTCTTCAGGACACCCAACGTTTTTTCCATATGAATCTTCATGTCATCAAGCACGTTCTTTGGCATGGTTATTCTCCTTGTACGATGGTACCGATTTCTTCACCATAGATAACTTTTTTGATATTACCCTCTGTTGTCAGGTCAAACACAATAATCGGCAGATTGTTATCCATACAGAGCGATATAGCAGTGGCGTCCATAACCTGCAACCCTTTTTTAAGAACGTCAATATATGTCAGTTGTGAAATTTTAACGGCATCCGGATCTTTTTTTGGATCGGCAGTATAGATCCCATCAACCTTAGTCCCTTTAAGGATGACCTGAGCATTGATTTCCATCGCCCGAAGGCTGGCGGCAGTGTCGGTCGTAAAATACGGGTTTCCGGTACCGCCACCAAAAATGACAACTCTGCCTTTTTCCAGATGGCGCATGGCCCGCCGCCGTATATATGGTTCAGCAACCTCCTGCATTGCAATGGCTGACTGGACACGGGTAGATACGCCCTGTTTCTCGAGCGCATCCTGCATGGCAAGAGAGTTGATGACAGTGGCCAACATTCCCATGTGGTCAGCGCTGGTGCGATCCATTCCTTTGGATGAAGCCGACAGGCCGCGGAAAATATTGCCGCCGCCTATGACAAGCGCCAGTTGTACACCGCTGTCGACGACTTCTTTTATCTCGGCGGCGATAGCGCTCAATATTTGCGGATCAATACCGTAGCCTTGGGCGCCTGCCAGTGATTCGCCGGAAAGTTTCAAAAGTACCCGGGTGTAGGATTTTCTGCCCATTTTGTGCCTCCGGAAAATAATGAATAAAAAAAAGCCGGCCATTTCAGGCCGGCTCCGATGAAAAAATTAAAGGCCGGCGGCTGCCGCCACCTCGGCAGCAAAATCGGATTCTTTCTTTTCCAGACCCTCTCCGAGGGCATACTTGGTGAAACGGGTGATAGTAATGGTTGTGCCAAGTGCTTTACCGGTCTCAGCGGCCAGTTGCGTAATGGTCTTGTCGGTGTCTTTAACAAACTGCTGCTCAAGCAGGCAGATCTCGGCATAGAATTTGTTGACCTGGCCATCAATGATTTTTTCAATAATATTTTCAGGCTTACCGGTCTCACGAGCTTTGGCGCGGTAAATATCTTTCTCGCGCTCGAGCACATCGGCGTCGACTTCACTCCGCTGAACATAGCGCGGTGAGGCGGCGGCAGAATGCATTGCGACATCTTTAACAAAAGCGGCAAATGCAGGATCTTTTGCGGCGGCGCTGTCGCAGGTTGCTTCAACCAGGACGCCGATTTTTCCACCGGCGTGAATATACGATCCGATAGCGCCGGCACCCGGAACGACAAAGCTGCTGAAACGACGGATCTGCATGTTTTCACCAATAACGGAGATGGCTTCATTTAACATGGTCTGGATAGTTTTGCTGCTGTCACCGCAGTAGGGCTGAGTAAAAAGTTCCTCAACCGAAACCGGGTTTGTCTGCAGGATGTGGTGTGCAATGTCTTTCACAAAACCCTGGAAAATCTCGTTCTTTGCCACGAAATCAGTTTCGCTGTTGATTTCAAGCAACACGCCTTTATCGCCTTCAGCGGTTACTGCAGCAGCAACCATGCCTTCTGTAGCGGCCCGCCCCGCTTTTTTTGAAGCGGCGGCAAGGCCTTTTGTGCGCAGAAAATCTACTGCCTGCTCAAAATTGCCTTCTGTTTGTTCAAGAGCCTTTTTACAATCCAGCATTCCTGCGCCGGTTGATTTTCTCAATTCAGATATCTGGGCAGCTGATACAGCCATTACTAATCCTCCTATCCTGTGTGTCAGGAATCAATTGAAATTGGAATTATTCGACAACCGCTTCTGCAGTGACTTCTTCCGGTGCGTACTCTTCAGTAACCTCGTTATCTTTCTGCAGGGCTGCCCGGCGCGCCTGAACCCCTTCGAGGATGGCATCGGCCATTTTGGCGGAAAGAAGGCGAATAGCACGAATGGCATCGTCGTTGCCCGGTATTACGTAGTCGATCGGGTCAGGGTCGCAGTTTGTGTCAACAACAGCAACAACGGGAATGCCGAGTTTGTTGGCTTCCTGAACGGCAATCTCTTCATTTTTCGGGTCAATTACGAACATCACTCCGGGGAGTTTTGTCATTGTTTTAATGCCGCCCAGAGTCTTTTGAAGCTTTTCGCGATCGCGGGCAAACTGGAGTGCTTCCTTTTTTGTGTAGGCATCGATGGTGCCATCTTCGAACATTGCGTCAATTTTTTTGAGTCGGTCAATACTCTGCTTGACGGTGGCAAAGTTGGTCAGCATACCACCGAGCCAGCGCTGGTTGACATAGTGCATGCCGCAACGGACCGCCTCATCGGCCACAGAGTCCTGAGCCTGTTTTTTTGTGCCGACAAACAGAACGGTGCAGCCATCCTGAGCGGAATCCTTGACAAAGCTGTACGCAGTTTTGAAGTAGCGCACGGTTTTCTGCAGATCGATAATATAGATACCGTTACGAGCCCCGAAAATGTAGGGTTTCATCTTGGGGTTCCAGCGTTTTGTCTGGTGCCCGAAGTGGACGCCAGCTTCCAACAGTTCCTTCATACTGATACTTGACATAGTGTTTCTCCTTTGGTTTTTCCTCCGCCCCGTCGAATCCCCGACTCCTGACTGCTTTAGGGACACCACCGGATCTACCGAGGCGTGCGAATTGAATAGCGGGACTTTATAGCACAGGGGACTCTGCAAAATCAAGAAAAATTGCGTCATCAGAAGTAACCATTGATGCCATCTCCGCGCGCGAGGGGTAATTATGAGTGAGTGCCATATGCGGGATCGGCCGGCTATGAGATTGCCGCACTGCCTGTAAACCGAAATAAATTTACTGATTTTTTGTAAATGATCGTATATCGTCGCTCAACAGTTTCACATCTCGGCAGCGGCTGTAACAAATCAGATATAAAAGGGGTCTTTCCTGCGTGTTCCGGACATTGATACTGAATAAGAAGTTGATGGTACTTACCCTGTTTGCACTTTCGTTGTTCTTCTATGGCATGGATTACCTCCTGTTGGGGAGCGCGAAAGAACTGTCTATCTGGTTTCTTGGCAACTTAGCATTTTTACCAATCTATGTAATGATTGTGACACTGCTGATTGAGCGGGTGCTTAAGGAGAGAGAGCGTCAGGCCGTTATGCGGAAACTCAATATGGTAATCGGTGTTTTTTTCAGTGAAGTAGGCAATCAGCTGTTTAAGGAATTATCCACATACGTAATTTCCAGCGGTGATGTAAAACGCCATTTAATGATAAATGGAGCTTGGAAAGATCAGGACTTTGCCAATGCTGTTGATTTTTTGAACACGAGTGATGTTAAAATTAATTCCAGCTGCTGTGATAAGTCCGTCCTGAAACGCCATCTGGTGGGTAAAAGAGGCTTTCTGGTAAGTTTACTTGAAAATCAAAATCTGCTGGAACATGAAGAGTTTACAGACCTGCTGTGGGCTGTTTTCCATCTTGTGGAGGAACTGGAAGCGCGGGAAACGTTTGAAAGTATGCCGCAGAGTGATATTGACCACATTAACGGCGATATAAAGCGGGTCTTTGGGCACCTTTCCCGCGAATGGGTTCTGTATATGAAGCATTTAAAACATGATTATCCGTATCTGTTCTCGCTGGCAGTCCGGCTTAATCCGATGATTGACTCACCGGATCCAGTGGTGTACTGAGAGGCAGCCGGATGATGACAGTCGTTCCCTCTCCCGCGCTGCTTTCTACCTGTAGTGTGCCGCCGTGACCTTCAATTATTTTTCGGGAAATGGCAAGGCCCAATCCGGTACCGTCCGGTTTAGTCGTATAAAACGGTTCAAATATTTTGGCCTGAGAGGCGCTATTGATACCGCAGCCATCGTCACAAAATCTGATTTCACAGAAGTTGCCGCCATCTACAACGCGGCAAACCGACAGTGCGATAGTAATACTTCCGCCAGGTGCCGTTGCCTGAAGGGCGTTTATAACGATATTGAGGAATGCCTGACGCAGTTTCTCGCCGTCCGCCTTCACGATCAATTCAGAAGCGCCAGGTTCCAGATGCAGTGTAACCTGCCGTTTAACGGCATCATCAGCCACGAGCATGATGACCGTTTCAAGCTCATGCTGAACGTGGCAACGCGCCACCTCGGATGGTAACGGGCGGGCCATGCGCAGAAAGTCCTCCACCACCCTGTTAAGACGCTCTGTCTCCCTGATCTGTATCTCAATGAATTCGTATTTTTGATCACCCGGGCGGTAATCGTCTCTGAGAATCTCTGCCGTGCCGCGAATCGACCCGAGCGGATTGCGGATTTCATGTGCCAGCACGGCGGCCATTTCACCGAGAGTTGAGAGTCTCTCGGCACGGCGCAGATTCGCTTCAATTGTGATAATCTGTTCAGATTGCGCCTGAAGTTTTTTTAAAGAGTACTCCAGGCCATCGGCAGTTTTTTGCAGTTCAATGCTCCGCTCCCGCTCCCGCTGCACCAGCAGGCCGGTTACGCCGCCTACAACATTGTAAAGAATAATTTCAAGATATTTCTCCAATTCTACCGTCAGATGCCCTCCCCACTGAAACAGAATATGCGGAGCATACACAACGCTGACGGCAAGAGAGCAGGCCAGGCCGCCGACAAGACCGAACCAGATGGCGGCCAGAATGATGGGCAGATAGTAAAGACGCTGAAATATATCATGCAGATAGTGCAGATGCAGCGGCGTCAGATAATGCAGCAGGCTGATGGCAATTATAAAGAGAGTTAGCAGGAGAACGCGTATGTTCATGGATGTTTTCATATGAGGTGACAGGATATAGCGCAGTGCGAAAAGAATACAAGAAAAATGCTGCTCAGACATTCAAATAGAGCGCCCGGATAGCAAGTACCGAAAAGTGCGGTCCTAAACAACTGCTTGATTTTTTGAAAATCACTTGGTATATTTTAGCAGTCTCCTGTAGAGAGTGCTAACGCATCAAGCGAAAGAGGTGAAGTTGTCATGGTAGCTCAATTGCCGGTAGTAACTGATAGTCTCAGACTTTATATGAATGAAATCAGGAAGTTTCCACTGCTGAGTGAGGAAGATGAGCATCGCTACGCTGTTTCGTTTTTTGAAGACAAGCAGCTGGCAGCCGCCCACACGCTGATAACTTCCAACTTGAGATTTGTCGTGAAAGTGGCATACGAATTTCGGCACTACGGTCTCAAGATGCTCGACCTTATACAGGAGGGCAATATCGGGCTGATGATGGCGGTCAGGAAATTTAATCCATACAAAGGTGTTCGCCTCATTTCGTATGCAGTCTGGTGGATCAAGGCGTACATACAAAACCATATCATATCGTCGTGGAGCCTGCTCAAAATCGGTACAACACAGGCACAGAGGAAACTCTTTTTCAAACTTCGTCAAGCCAGAAATGCGCTTGCCGGCACAGATGTCGAGACTGAAGATGCCTTGACCGCTGCAGAGTCGCTACGGGTTTCCGAGCAGGAGTTCTCTGAAATGGAACAGCGCATGCAGGGCGACTGCTCGCTCAATGCTGAAATCCCGGGAAGCGACGGTGCGACCGCACTAGAGTCTCTTGCTGACGACAGGCTCAATCAGGAAGAGCTGTTGGCGTCCCTGCAGGAGAATCGGAATCTCCAGCAGAAAGTTGCCGGCGTCGTCAGTCAGCTGAACGAAAAAGAGCAGTATATCATTGCGCAACGAATTACTGCAGATGAGCCGATGACTCTTCAGGAGATTGCCAGCCATTTTTCAATATCTCGAGAGCGGGTCAGACAGATTGAAGAGGGGGCGCTGAGAAAAACAAAACAGGCTCTGCTCCCATTGTTGGCAGCCTGATCTGACCAAATAATAGACTTCGTTAACAATAATAATGGCCCCTTTTACAGGAGCCATTATTATTTTAAAAATTAGTTCTTGACTTTCAAAGATATTTTCTTTAAAAACGCAAGTTCCGTTTCATTCTGCCGAAAAAAAGGCTTAGGCCCCGTTAGCTCATACTGGTAGAGCAGCTGACTTGTAATCAGCAGGTGATCCGTTCGATTCGGATACGGGGCTCCACTTGAAAGAAACTTGTACAATCACCCTGGAGGGATTCCCGAGCGGCCAAAGGGAACAGACTGTAAATCTGTCGTCAGCGACTTCGGAGGTTCGAATCCTCCTCCCTCCACCACTTAATCATCGGAATACAGTGGCACATACGGACCCAGGAGACTTAATGTCGCTAGAACTGGTAAGAGATGACCAGATGTTTTCCAAAATCTTCGTCTGGTAGTGCGGGAATAGCTCAGTTGGCTAGAGCGTCAGCCTTCCAAGCTGAGGGTCGCGGGTTCGAGTCCCGTTTCCCGCTCCAGTAAAAAATGTGCCCACATAGCTCAGGAGGTAGAGCACTTCCTTGGTAAGGAAGAGGTCTCCGGTTCGAGTCCGGATGTGGGCTCCACTTTTGTTAACGAAACTCACAGGCAGCAGGATACATAAACGCTACTATCAGGAGGGCCTTTCTTATGGCGAAGGCAAAGTTTCTACGTAATAAAACTCATGTAAACATTGGCACCATCGGTCACGTTGACCATGGCAAAACGACTCTGACAGCAGCTATTACCAAAGTTCTCGCCGGCAAAGGTCAGGCGGAGTACAAGCCGTTCG
>DUZS01000041.1 GCA_013349405.1 Desulfuromonadales bacterium
CAGACGCTTTCGTCGGCAAGCTTGACATGCAGCGAGTGAATATCGGCTTGAGAATATACCGCAACCGTCTTAATGCCCAACTCCTTACAGGCCCGTATAATCCTGACGGCAATCTCGCCACGATTAGCAATTAGTACTTTATGAAACATGAAGACGAACCCCGCTATGATAATAAATTAGAGTTTTTGTATGACAAACAATGCATCGCCGAATTCTACAGCCTGTGCATTATCTTTGCAAATTTTTAAAATCCTGCACTTACATTCTGCCTCAATTTCGTTCATTAATTTCATCGCTTCCACAATACAGAGAACCTGACCTTTTTCAACTACCTGACCAATAGTTACGTACGGGGCCGCATCCGGACCGGGAGCTTCGTAGAAGGTACCGACAATCGGTGAATTTAGTGTGTCACCAGCATCAGCAGCGGGGACATTTGTCGAAGTTCCTGAAGCGACAGGTGCGGCAACTGGGGTTGATTGATAACCGACTGAGGCAAACTGCTGGGTTACAGGAGCAGGAACCGAAATATATTCAGCTTTATGGCCGCGCTTGATGATAATTTTTTCTTCAGAATTATCCATTTCAAATTCAGTTATGTCTGTTTCAGTCACCAGCTTTATCAGCAATCTCAGGTCTTTAATATCCATCTCAGTGTATCTCCTTTTACATTCAGTCTATAAATAGTGAAGCGCCTCTAAAATGAGTTTGTCATGTAAATAACTACAAAATGTGCAATTGTTTATCGGCACTGGTAAGAATCTCGCAACTGTCTGCTGTCACTACGACAGTATCTTCAATTCTGACCCCGCCAAAGCCGGGTATATAAATTCCCGGTTCAATAGTTATGACCATTCCCTCTTCCAGAACTGCCGTGCTGCGCGGCGAAAGCGTCGGTGCTTCATGAATTTCCAGGCCGACACCATGACCCAGACCATGACCGAAATAGTCGCCATACCCCTTTTCGCGGATATATCCACGGGCAATTTCATCAAGGTCCTTGCAGCTGATGCCAGGCCGTACAGCGCTGATTGCCAAATCATGCGCTGACCTGACGATGGCGTGAATTTCCTCTGCCCGAAGCCCCGGTTTTCCGCAGGCAACAGTAACGGTTTCATCAGAGTGGTAGCCGTCTTTTAACGCACCGAAATCAATCGTTACCAGTTCACCGGATTGAATACTTTTGTTGCTGGCAACGCCATGCGGCATGGCACCGCGAACACCTGACGCTACAATAAAATCAAAAGCCTTGCCATCGGCACCCCGGCGTCTCATTTCCAATTCAAGTGCAAGGGCAACGTCCAGCTCCCGTACACCAGGTTTGATACCAGCAAGAATTGCAGCCAGAGACTGTGATGAAAGAGTGGCAACGGCTGAGAGCAGCGTTGTTTCTGCATGATCCTTGCGAATCCGGATCTCATCAAGCCGGGGGCCAAGCTCGATCAGCTCAATGCCGCTCAGCTTTTCAGATAAGCGCCGGTAGGCGGTGACCGTCGTATGTGCTGCCTCAAATCCGATCCGGCCAAGGCAGTATTCAGCAGCTAAAGCTGATATAGTTTCAATACGTACTGCACCGCATTCCCTGATTTCGGCGCCCTTGACTTCATCGGCAGCCTGAGCGGTATAGCGCGAATCACACAAAAACCATGCATGACTCCGAGAGACAAGCAGGGCACCCTCTGTGCCGGCGAAGCCGCACAGAAAACGGATATTTTTGAGATCGGTAAACAATATCGCGTTAAGTGCATATTCTTCAAAGAACGAACTAAGACAAGACCGCCTGTTTTTTAGCATAAATGAAACCTTGGCTACAAACTGTTTTTACATACCTCTTATAAAATGCCACAGAGGTAAAAGTTTAATTTAACGAATTTTTAACGTTATTAAATAATGCCCGTAAGCCGAGAAGATAACTGTCCCCGCCAAAACCGCAAATCTGACCGATTGCAACCGGAGCGACCATGCTGATATGACGGAATGATTCCCGTCGGTGGATATTGGAAAGGTGTACTTCAACAACAGGAAGTCCAACGGCAGACAGTGCATCACGGATAGCAATACTGGTGTGTGTGAACGCAGCCGGATTGATCAAAATCCCCTGGCATTCACCTGCAGAGCTCTGAATAAAATCAATTAACGCACCTTCGCTGTTTGATTGAAAAATTGAAAGCTTACAGCCCAGTTCAGCAGCCAGCTCCATCAGGGATGTATTAACATCCTCAAGGGTCTGGCCGCCATAGATGGCCGGTTCGCGTTTCCCTAGCATATTTAAATTTGGGCCGTGCAGTATCATAAATTTCGTTGTCAAGAAAGCTCCTGAAGTATGTCAAAAGATTTAAGCTTGAGCATATAGCGCCCTTTACCGATATTGCCGTCAAGGTTCATGATAAGTGCGGTAAAAATATCATCATTCAAAATTCTGACGATGACACACGTTCGCGAGGTTGATATCGAAACCTCTTCCAGGTCACCCATTTTGATAACATTAACCGCGCGCTTGATCTCTTTAAGCACTGCTGCATATTCAACAGACAAAAGCTGCATATCAATTTCAGTATTTTCAACCGTGATTTCATCAATAGAAATGCCGTCATAGGCCATGATGATAGCGGCCAATGTTCCATCAACGCTCTGGACAATGCAGTTCAGTGCATCTCTTAGCGACATGATTTAATCCTCCTGATATTGTCGAGCCACCCATCAAGAGTAGCACGCGCATTGTCCGATATCCCCTGTAACGGCACTGCTGGAAGCGGTGCAGTAGCCATAAAAATATCTGCAACTGGTGCAGAAATAACAGCCCCGCTAGCGCCGCCCTCTTCGCAACAATCATCACACTTTTCAAGAGGATCTGTTAAGCCAGCGTAAAGAGTCTCAAGCTCGGTTACCCGCTCTTTAATGGTTCGATCTGCCGGATTTTCATCCTGAATGGCACGATAAATCTCAAGCGCCTTGTTAACATATCCCTGAGTAACGTAGAGTTCAGCCAGAGTGACCGTTGCAAGAGGATCATGGGCAGCTTTCGCCTGCAAAGACTCCGTTTCTAAATACTCTTCATCAAACTCATCCAGTATTTCAAGGTCCTCAATAATCTCTTCAACATCTTCATCGTAAAAAGCGGCAGACCCCGCTGATCGTTCAAGAGATTCAAGCTGGAGACGGCATTCCACATCTTCAGGAGCAAACTCCAGGGCAATTTGATAGACCTGAATAGCAGATTCCCGTTTACCTGCCTTAATCAAGAGAAGTGCCAGCAATTTTTGTGAGGATACATCCTCCGGTACCGCTGCGACTATGCGCAGTAATGCAGCCAGAGCTTCTTCATCCAAACCTTTGGCATGACATGCGAGGGAAAAAGCTCTTTGCCCGGCTAAATACGCGGGATGCTTTGCAACACCCGCCCGTGCCACATACAGTGCATCATCGATCAAGCCTGCTTTAAGATAGGCCTCGGATAATCCGGCAAAACAGAACGAATCTGGCGCTTTCGTGAGTTGCATTTCAAGATTCTTTATATCGGTCCAGAATGAAGCTGAATTCTGCATGGTCACGCCTCCAACCCGCTCAGAATGAGCAGTTCCTCAGGAGTATGCTGCGACATTGCATACATGCCAATGCCCAGATTACAAATAAAGGTGATACTACCACTCTTTGATTTCTTGTCGGCAGAAATAACCTGCAAAAGCAGCTGACGGTCATACTGCGGAACATCAACCGGCAATCCACATCGGGAAAGTAACACAGTGATGCGTGCAACATCATCAGAACTGCAATGTCCAAGAGCCGCCGAAACTTTTGCTGCCAACACCATTCCAATTGCAATCGCTTCGCCGTGTACCAACCCCCGGTAAGCGGAAATAGCTTCAAAGGCATGTCCCAGAGTGTGGCCATAATTGAGGATGGCACGCAAACCGGCTTCTTTTTCATCCAACTCCACGACCTGAGCCTTTAACTGACAGCAGTTGCGGATAATTTCAATCAGGATTCCCGGATCCAACTCCAGAACTGCGTTGATGTTAGCCTCTACATATTCAAAAAAGGCACGATTTAACGCCACTCCGTATTTAATAACTTCACCAAGACCGGCACGAAACTGACGCTGATCGAGAGTAACCAGAGTGTCAACATCAATCAAAACAAGCCGTGGTTGATAAAAAGCGCCGATCAGATTTTTACCACCAGGGTGATCAATACCAGTCTTACCGCCGACACTGCTGTCTACCTGAGCTAACAGCGTGGTTGGCACCTGGACAAACGGTATGCCGCGCATCCAGGTAGCGGCGGCATAACCGGCCACATCCCCAACGACACCACCACCAAGCGCAACCACAAAGGAGCTGCGATCAACCCCAGCAGCAAGAAGATCATCATAGATTTGATTCAATGTAGAACTGGTCTTGTATTCTTCGCCGTCAGGCATTTCTATCTGCACAACCACATAACCGGAGTTTTCCAGAGATAAAGTAACTGTTTCACCATACAACCCCGCAACGGTCGAATTTGTGATAACGGCAGCCATCCCTGTAAGCCCAGCGGTGCGGCACCTCTCGCCAAGCGAAACAAGGGCGCCACGTTCAATGATAATGTCATAGTTGTTTTCGGCAAGATTTACGTTCAGTATGCTCACGCGACAAACCTCTTTAAGCGGCACAGAAACACAGTTGCGACATCTTCCACGGATTTCCCATCCGTGTCAATTCTAATATCGGCATCGGCAATTATTTCAACATCATGACCTTATCTGATTGAGATACCCTTCAAGATTGCGCCGGATTTCAATAACAGAATCGCCTCCGAATTTTTCCAGGAGAGCATTGGCAATTTCGATTGCCACCACCGCCTTGGCAACAACTAAAGCCGCTGGTACGGCGCAGGTATCTGAACGTTCGACAGTCGCCTCAAAAGCCTCATGCGTTACCATATCAACCGAACGAAGTGGAGAATAGAGTGTAGGAATCGGCTTCATGGCAGCCCGTACAACGATCGGTTCACCGTTTGACATCCCTCCCTCAATACCACCGGCATTATTGCTGCTGCGATAATAGCCTTCCTTATAGAAAATTTCGTCATGCACGCGCGATCCGGGCCTGCGGGATGCTTCAAAACCGATACCGACTTCAACCCCCTTGATAGCCTGAACGCTCATCAATGCCATGGCAAGGCGTGCATCCAGTTTCCGGTCCCACTGTACATAACTGCCGAGCCCGGGGGGAACACCGACCACCTGAACTTCGACAACACCACCAAGCGTATCGCCACCGGACTGAGCGGCATCAATTGCTCGCTTCATATCGAGCTCTGCTGTCGGATCACAGCAGGATGTTTCCGATTCCGCCGCCATGAGCCAGAGAGTTTCGAGCGGTTCATTCGGAGTAGTAGCGCTGATGCCGCCGAGTTCAGTGACATAGCCACCAACTGTAATGCCGAACTCAGCCAGGAGTGCTTTAGCCACACCACCAACAGCAACGCGGGCTGCAGTCTCGCGACCACTGGAACGTTCAAGAACGTTACGCACATCGCGATGATGATATTTCATGGCACCGGATAAATCAGCATGTCCGGGACGTGGACGGGTCACTGCGCTGGAGTCATCGCGAAACTCGGGAAGAGTTGACATCTTTTCGCACCAGTTTTCCCAGTCACGATTCCTGACAACCAGAGTAACCGGAGATCCGATAGTTTCTCCCCAACGCACCCCGGAGAGGATTTGAGCGGTATCCTTTTCAATTTTCATCCGGTCGCCACGACCATACCCCATCTGTCGCAGAGCCAGATCATGATTCAGTGTTTCAACAGAGAGACGCATCCCTGCCGGCAATCCCTCAATAATTGCACTTAACTGAGGCCCGTGCGACTCACCAGCCGTCAGATAACGAAAAATACGCATAAAAAAACCTCCGCAGATAATTCAAAGCGGAGGCAACGTAGCATTAATAAAGGGATTACGGCAAGATAAAAGCGGTCACCGAAAAGTTCTTATACTTACAAGGATTGAGCGGCTTTGAGCAGCATTCGTTCATGTAAAATCCGCGCATAGTCAATTTCACGCATGACCCCTTTTACATCGGCCGGAACATCGCTCTGCTCAAATAATCCAGTGAGTTCAGAGGTTACGTTTAGTTTGCCGCCAGCATACAGTTTCCAGATTTCCCTACCGTAATCTGTAGACAACAGTTCAGGAGCAAATCGACCAAAATAGGCGGTGATATTTGCAACATCCCGCTCAAGCATGCTGCGGGCGTTGTTATTTCCTGCAGCATTGACCGCCTGAGGCAGGTCGATTATCACGAGACCGGCGTGATCAACAAGGACATTGTACTCGGACAGGTCACCATGGATAATTCCTGCACAGAGCATGATTACAATATTCCGGATCATCTCAAGATGATATTCACGCGCTTTTGCCCCGGTCAAGCGAATGTCATTGAGGCGTGGAGCGGCATTCCCCTCTGAATCTGCCACGAATTCCATCAACAGAATGCCATCAGCGTAGTCATACACCTCTGGAACTCGAACTCCGGCATCCGCAAGAGTTCTCAACGTATCCACTTCTACATTTTTCCAGGCCTCCTCAGTTTCTTTACGCCCGTACTTGGTACTTTTCTGCATCGCCCGGGTCTGACGACTGTTTCGACCCTTGCGCCCTTCCTGATACTGTGCCATCTGACTGAAACTGCGGGTACGGACGTCTTTGTATACCTTGGCACAGCAAAGCTCACCCTTTGACTGAACAACATAGACATCTGCCTCTTTGCCGCTCATCAAACGTGAGACAACTTCATCCACTAAACCGTTACGAACCAGTATTTCAAAACATTCCGGAATTTTCATAGGTGCTCGACCGAACCTGTTAACATTGTTACACATTGATACATGTTTGATTCCTTTGCTCTGTCAGGTCTGTATAGTGTTCAAAACCAACTGTTATCCGTCTGCACTGTACCATTACTTCACCAATGTCGGCAAGATCGAACAAGTACATCCAGCTCGCCAAATAAAACACGAAAGGCCCGATGTTAGTGCACCGGGCCTTTCGTGTTACCGCGTACAAGCTAAGTTACTGGGCGCTGGCAGCCAGAGCCTTTTCATACCCGATACTGAATGCTTTTCGGTTCAGTTCAATAAATGCCTCCGGGACGCTTGAGAGGACTGCTTTTTCGGCATTTTCACGACTGACCTGACCGGTCAACGCAACCATCGCACCAAGAGCAACTATGTTGGCAACAATCTCACGCCCAACATCATTTTTGGCAGTGTTGATAATCGGGAAAGAAACCGTCTTGAAATTGCCTGGCGGTACATTTGTAACCAGGTCAGAGTCAATAAGGAGTATGCCGCCCTCTTTGAGGTCATGCGAGTATTTGTTGGCAGCTTCCTGGGTCATTGCCAGCAGCGCGTCACATTCTGTGACTTTCGGATAGTCAATCGGACCATCGGAAATAATTACTTCAGATTTTGAAGAACCACCACGTGCTTCCGGACCATAACTTTGCGACTGAACGGCCTGCTTCCCTTCATAAATAGAAGCGGCTTTGGCCATAATAATTCCGGCGGTGATCAGACCCTGCCCACCTGACCCGGAAAACCTGAGTTCATATCTTGACATGAATATATCGCTCCTTTTCCTGTTATTATTTTTTGACTGCCTGGGCACGCTCGATAACTTTTGCGTACTCAACAATATACTCAGGCTTGGTTTCGTCCTTGTAGAGGACACCGGTCAGAACCTTGCCCTGCAGCTGCTCGGCAGTCATCTTCTCTGCCGCTTTAACCGGCACGGCGACCTCTTTCAGGCGGTTCATCATCTCGATAACCGACTTGAACTTGTTTCTGCGACCGTAGGTTGTCGGGCAGTCATCAAGGATCTCAACAACCGAGAAACCTTTATGCTGAATCGCTTCTACAATCAGTTTATCAATCTGGTTGGCATGGAATGCGGTACCACGGGCAACAAACGTAGCACCGGCACCAATTGCCAGTTTGGCAATATCAAAACCTGGATCAGGGTTGCCGTATGGCGTAGTGGACGCCTTGTGTCCGGTAGGGGTACAGGGAGAGAATTGTCCGCCGGTCATTCCGTAAATGTAGTTATTCATAATGATGTAGGTCATGTCGATATTGCGACGGCAGGCGTGGATGAAGTGGTTACCGCCGATTGCGGTACCATCGCCATCGCCACCAACCAGAATAACATTCATTTCCGGTCTGGCCATTTTTACTCCGGTTGCAAAAGCTGCAGCACGACCATGCGCCGTGTGGAGCGTACAGCAATCGATATAGCCGGGAAGACGTGAAGCACACCCGATACCGGAAACAACGGCAGTTTCCTCTTTTTTGAGCTGCAGTGTATCCATCGCTCTGATAAGACCCTTCATGACAATACCGTGGCCGCAGCCGGGGCACCAGATGTGAGGCAACTTACCGGGGCGAATCCATTTATCATAATCAAATGCCATGTTATTTAACCTCCTTAATCTTATCGAGGATCTGGTCAGGGTTGATCGGCTCTCCGTCAACACGGAAAATGCCGAGGACCGGAACCTTGCCCTGCGCACAACGCTCAAGTTCGAGAGAACACATACCGAGGTTCATTTCCGGAATGACGATACCTTTGACCTTGCCTGCTAAAGCCTTGATCTGTTTGTCCGGGAATGGCCAGAAGGTCTTGATGCGGAACATGCCGGCTTTAATACCCTGCTCACGGGCAATGTTGACTGCATACCGCGCCGAACGGGATGTGGAACCGTACGCGACAACAACAACGTCAGCATCTTCGAGCAGATACTCTTCAAATGTAACAATATCGTCAATATTTGCATCAACCTTGCGGACCTGACGTTCCTCTTCGGCCTGAACAATCTCGGCTTTGGTGGTAGGGAAACCATCCTGCATTTTGTTGAGACCGGTAACGTGAAACTTATAGCCGGAACCAAAAGCGGCCAACGGGGGCACATCACCAAAGCTGGTGTCGTATGGTTTGTACTTTTCAGGTGGAACTGTCGGGGTTTTGCGCGGAATAACCTCTATCTCTCCCGGCTCAGGAAAGACGATTCGTTCACGCATATGTGCGACGATTTCATCAGGCATAACCATAACCGGAGTACGATATTTTTCAGCCAGGTTGAAGGCACGAATGACTTCTTCATACGTTTCCTGAACTGAAGCCGGTACAAGGCAGATGGCCGGATGGTCACCATGTGTTCCCCACTTGGCGCACATGACGTCTGACTGACTTGGACCGGTTGGCATGCCGGTCGAAGGGCCGCCACGCATAACGTTATACACAACGCACGGAATTTCAGCGATGCAGCCGTAGCCGATCAGTTCCTGTTTCAACGAGAGGCCGGGGCCTGAAGTTGACGTCATAACTTTTCCGCCGGCAAGCGCGCCACCGAGAATTGCCGCCATAGCGGCGATTTCGTCTTCCATCTGCAAAAACTTTCCACCGGTTTTAGGCAGTTCCAAAGAGAGAACCTCTGAAACCTCAGTTGAGGGGGTAATCGGGTAACCTGCAAAGAAGTCGCAACCGGCGTATAATGCACCATGTGCGGCAGCTTCATTACCCTGAAGAAACGCTACTTTTTTGGACACTGTTCATTTCCTCCTGTAAATTTATTCGGTTATGACTTTAATAGCGAAGTCAGGACAACGTAGTTCGCACTGCATACATTTGATACAGGCTTCAAGATTTTTGACAGAGGCATAAAAGCCTTTCATTTCAAGCACGTCTTTAGGGCAGAATTCAACACAAATATGACACCCCTTGCAGTACTTCTCGATAATCTCAATTTTTGGCAATGTTTTTTCCATCTAGCAGGACTCCTTTATTCCGTAATAAAAGGTGGTAAATACCGGCCCCGAAAAGTAGCAAAAGAAGGGCGCACACTCCACCCTTCTTTTGCCGACTTCCAGATGCCTGGAATCAAAACAACTATTTCATGCTGCCAACAAGTTCTTTAACTGCTGCAACTGATTTATCCATCATCGCCTGCTCGGTAGCATCAAGTTTGAACTGAATAATGCTTTCAACACCTTTTTCGCCAAGAACAGCAGGTACGCCGACGTAGAAGCCGTTGACGCCGAACTCACCCTGCAGGAAACAGCAGGTAGGCAGTACGCGTTTCTGGTCTTTCAGGATCGACTCAGCCATTGCGATCGCTGAAGATGCCGGTGAGTAAAAAGCAGAACCGGTTTTCAGCAGGGCAACAACTTCACCACCGGCACCACGGGTACGCTTAACCATGGCTTCCATAACTTCCTTACCCTTCTCTGCACCGTATTTCTGCTCAAGAAGTTCGGTTACCGGGATACCGTTGACGCTTGCATACCGAACCAGAGGCACCATATCGTCGCCGTGGCCGCCAAGAGTCATGGCAGTTACGTCTTTAACTGATACACCCAGTTCCCAGGCGATAAAACTGGCAAAACGGGCAGAGTCGAGTACCCCGGCCTGACCAATAACGCGATGATAAGGAAAACCGGTGATTTTCTGACAGAGGGTAACCATGGCGTCAAGAGGATTGGAGATAACGATAATGATTGAGTCGGGAGCGTATGCTTTGATCCCTTCAGCAACAGAAGTCATGATCTTCGAGTTAACTTCAATCAGATCGTCGCGGCTCATGCCCGGCTTGCGCGGCAGACCGGCAGTTACGATGACAACATCAGAACCTTTGATGTCTTCGTAGCTGTTAGTGCCTTTCAGGTTTACGTCGTAACGATCAACCGGGCCTACTTCAGCAATGTCAAGCATCTTGCCCTGTGGCAGACCTTCAACAATGTCAAAAAGGACAACATCACCAAGTTCACGCATTGCACAAAGTTGAGCAAGAACGCCGCCGATCTGTCCGCCACCGATAAGAGAAATCTTTTTACGAGCCATACTTGTACCTCCTTTTTCGTTTTTGTGTAAAATAAGGCGGGAGTTGAAACTCCGGCCCCTGCTAATTATTGATCGCGTCAATTATCGCATTCAATGTCGTACTTGGACGCATTGCCTTTTCCGTTTTGATCGGATCAGGGTTGTAATACCCGCCGATATCCTGTGGACTACCCTGAGCGCCGATCAGTTCAGCATTGATCTTTGCCTCATTTTCCTGAAGCTGCTGTGCAACTTTGGCAAAGCGTACCGCAAGATCCTTGTCAACAGACTGCGCTGCCAAAGCCTCAGCCCAGTACATAGCAAGGTAGAAATGGCTGCCCCTGTTATCTATCTGGCCAACCTTACGCGCCGGATTTTTATTGTTGTCGAGGAACTTGGTGTTGGCCACATCAAGCGTATCAGCGAGAAGCTGGGCTTTTTCATTTTTGAAGGTAGCTGCCAGATGCTCCAGCGAAACGCCAAGTGCCAGGAATTCGCCGAGCGAATCCCAACGCAGGTAACCCTCCTGAACAAACTGCTGAACATGTTTCGGTGCAGAACCACCCGCACCTGTCTCAAAGAGTCCACCACCGGCCAAAAGCGGCACGATTGAGAGCATCTTGGCACTGGTGCCCAGTTCGAGAATCGGGAACAGGTCGGTCAGATAATCCCTCAAGGCATTTCCGGTAACTGTAATCGTATCCAGACCGGCTTTTGCCCGTGGCAGGGTAAAGCGCATCGCCTCAACCGGTGACATGATGTGAATTTCGAGACCGGACGTGTCGTGATCTTTTAAATAGGTATTCACTTTTTCAATCATCTGTGCGTCATGGCCCCGGTTTTTGTCGAGCCAGAAGACAGCCGGTGCGCCGGTAGCACGCGCTCTCCGAACCGCCAGTTTGACCCAATCCTGAATCGGCAGGTCTTTTGCCTGGCAGCCGCGCCAGATATCGCCCGCCTCAACGGTGTGCTGAATCAGCACGTTGCCTGCAGCATCAACAACACGCATGGTGCCGTTTGCCGGAACCTTGAAAGTTTTGTCGTGTGAACCATACTCTTCCGCTTTTTGAGCCATGAGGCCAACGTTGGAGACACTTCCCATGGTCGTCGGATCAAACTGGCCGTTTTTCTTGCAGAAATCGATGCACTCCTGATACCACTCGGAGTAGGAAGTATCAGGAATGACACACTTGACGTCGTGTAACTTGCCGTCCGGACCCCACATACCGCCGGAATCACGGACAACAACCGGCATGGAGGCATCTATGATAATGTCATTACTTGCGTGCAGGTTGGTGATACCTTTATCAGAGTCAACCATCGCCAATGGCGGCTGTTTTTTATAGACTTCCTGGATATCTGCTTCGATTTCTGCCTGTTTTGCTGCAGGCAGTTTCTGAATTTTTACATACAGATCGCCCATACCAAGATCAGGATTTATACCCAGTTCATTAAACGTCGCGGCATGTTTTTCAAACACATCTTTATAGAATACAGAAACAAAATGGCCGAACATGATCGGATCAGAAATTTTCATCATGGTAGCTTTAAGATGAACAGAGAACAACACGCCCTGTGCCTTCGCATCAGCAATCTGCTCGGCGATGAATGACCGCAGTGCTTTTGCACTCATAAACGCGCCGTCAAGAACCTCTCCAGCCTGCAGGGCAAGCTTGTCCTTCAAAACTTTGACTGCGCCGGTCTGATCAACAAACTCAATCCGGACACTACCGGCTTCCTTCATGGTAACTGATTTTTCACTATGATAAAAATCACCGGCAGTCATATGAGAAACGTGAGTTTTGGAGTCAGCTTTCCAGGCACCCATTTTGTGTGGGTATTTTTTTGCATACTCCTTAACAGCACGTGCCGATCTTCTGTCAGAATTACCCTCTCTTAACACCGGATTAACGGCGCTGCCGAGGCATTTTGCATAGCGGGCATTAAGCTCTTTCTCTGCATCATTTTGCGGGTCTTCCGGGTAGTTCGGGAGTTTATAGCCCTGCTCCTGCAACTCTTTTATGGCGGCTTTCAGCTGGGGAATCGAAGCGCTGACATTAGGCAGCTTTATGATATTGGCTTCCGGTTTCTGCGTCAGGTCACCCAATTCAGCCAGATAATCCGGCATTTTCTGATTTTCAGCCAGATAGTCAGGAAAGTTTGCAATAATTCTTCCGGCGACAGAAATGTCCCTTGTTTCAACGACAACGCCGGCTGCTTTTGTGAAAGCATTGACAATAGGGAGTAACGAGTACGTTGCAAGTGCGGGCGCTTCATCAATTTTAGACCAGATAATCTTTTGTGTCGTCATATCTTCTCCTTGGTTTTTAGTCAGAAAGTCACAGACTCTTTGAATAGAATGAAACGGATTATTTCAGGACTTAAGAAAGGGCAGTGCGTAATCAGGGGACACCTGCCGCCGGACAACCTCCTTGCACGGCAGATAATATTTGATAAAACTGTAAGTTATACCAATACTTACAACCTCAGTAAAAATCTTGTATACAGTATACAAATGCTGATTAGCTGTCAAGAAAAAATCGGAAAAACCGTGTATTTTGGCACTCACGATATGGGATACAGTAATTATTTTTGGCCATTTCTCGCGGCATAGCGACGCGCTTCATCTGCATCGTTACGACTGAAGTTTCTTGGTATGGCAAAAACCTGTCCTGGCCAGAGTCGCTTTGGATCACGGATCTGGTCGCGATTGGCACGAAAGATAATCGGCCAGAGTGTCGAGTCATTATAAATCTCTGACCGTGCCGAAATTTGTGGCAGCGTTTCCCCGCGCCGAACAGTATATGACGTTGGCAATCCGGGAAGCGGATTTCTACTTTTCTTCACTGAAGACTGTGCTGCTTCTGCAGCAATGGCCGCCTGTGCGGCCTGCCTGCGTAATTCAGCTTTAGCTTCAGCTTCGGCCGCCGCACGCAGCCGTTGTTCTTCTTTTACCTTTGCAGCCAGTTCGTCAATGCGCCGCTGTTTTTCTGCAGCGCGCTGTTTTTGTACCCGGACGACCTCTGTTTGCAGCATTTCAGCTTTCTGAAAAGCCAGCTGATAATACGCATCAGCGCCCTTGTCATCTTTTCTCACATGATAGAGCGCTTCTCCATGTTCATAGGTATCCAACAGGCTGCGGTATTCCTGAGAAAACAGCTCAGGAGCTTCGTTTCGCCCAAGCTCTTCAACTAAAGGCGCTGTTTTTATGCGCCAGGAAGGAGTCTGAGCAGAGCAGGCCGCCAGCACCGCAGTGAGAATACATACGTAAACTGCCTGGCGCCCCCTCTTGAACATACTCAATTCAGTTTTTCTGCCAATCGAATACCCAATTCACGAAGCTGCCTTGTGTCAACCGGCGATGGTGCCTCTGACATCATGCAGGTTCCCTTCTGGGTTTTCGGGAAGGCGATAACATCGCGTATGGAGTCACTGCCAGTCAGCAGCATGATCAGGCGATCCATGCCAAAAGCAATTCCTCCATGCGGGGGGGTACCAAACTCAAGAGCATCGAGAAGGAAACCGAACTTACTGCGGGCGTCCTCAACGGTCATTCCGAGCAGCTTGAACATAAGGGATTGGACATGCTCCTGATGAATCCTGATGGAGCCGCCACCAATTTCATTTCCGTTCAACACGAGATCATATGCTTTGGCACGACAGCGCCCCGGATCTGATTCAACAAATTCGACATCTTCATCCATGGGTGCGGTAAAGGGGTGGTGGACTGCGCACCACCGTTTGTCTTCATCATCCCACTCAAGCAGCGGAAATTCGGTTACCCAGACAAAACGGAAATCATCCTTGCTGGTCAACTTAAGGAGATTCGCCAGATGGTTGCGCAGCTTCCCAAGCGAATCATGGACAACTTTAGGTTTGTCAGCCACGAAGAAGAGCAGGTCACCCTCTTCAGCCCCAAAGGCATTGTTCATGATGGCAATCTCTTCTGCTGTAAAAAACTTGGCAATAGGTGAATGCCACTCACCATTTTCAATCTTGACATATGCCAGTCCTTTGGCGCCATAGATCTTAACAAAATCAGTCAAGTCGTCGATCTCTTTACGCGAAAACCTTGCGCACCCCTTGGCGTTGATACCTTTAATGACCCCGCCTTTGGAGGCAACATCGGCAAAAACCTTAAAGCCTGAAGCCTTGACGATGTCAGTCAGATCACACAGTTCCATACCGAAGCGAAGATCAGGATTGTCGAGACCAAAACGGCGAATTGCTTCGGCATACGTAAGGCGTTCAATTGGCAATTGCACCGTGACCCCCTTTGCCTCGGTAAAGACGCGGGCAATCAACCCTTCCATGACGGTAATAATATCCTCCTGATCAATGAAGGACATTTCGCAGTCGATCTGAGTAAACTCCGGCTGGCGATCAGCACGCAAATCTTCGTCCCTGAAACAGCGCACCACCTGAAAATATTTATCAAAACCGGAAATCATCAAAATCTGTTTAAAAATCTGGGGCGACTGCGGCAGTGCATAAAAATGTCCTTGGTTGATACGGGACGGTACCAGGAAATCACGCGCACCTTCCGGGGTAGATTTGGTAAGGAAAGGAGTTTCCAATTCCAGGAATCCTTTCTCTGTCAGATACGAGCGGGTCAACTGCGCGACCTTTGAACGGAGGATCAGGTTATACTGCAACTGTGGGCGACGCAGGTCGAGATAGCGGTATTTGAGACGGGTATTTTCATTAATATCACTATGCTCATCCAGCATGAACGGGAGCGGCCTGGAACGATTGAGCAGCTTGCACTCAAGAACCTGAATTTCAACTTCGCCGGTTTTCATGTTCAGATTAACGGTCCCTTCCGGACGGGGGATAACCGTGCCTCGAATTGCCAGTACGAACTCGCTGCGCACAGCTTCTGCAACGGCATGACCGGACGGATTGACTTCCGGGTCAAATACGACCTGGGCTATTCCTTCGCGGTCACGCAGATCGATGAATATGAGCCCGCCATGATCGCGACGTCGCAGCGCCCATCCCATAAGAATAACTTCACTGCCGATGTCTGAAGCCTTTAAATCACCACAGTAATGTGTTCGTTTCCAGTTTCCGAGTGTATCCATAGAAAAGTCCTCCACTTTTATAATGTTAAATGCTATTTAGTTTATCAGTCTGCCGATATTACCAAACCGCGGCATGAGTTTATCGCGATCCCATGACCAGTATTTTATAAATGCCAATCCTTTGATCTGATCACGACGGACAAATTTCCAGAAGCGGCTGTCGTAGGAACGATCCCGGTTGTCACCCATGACGAAGTACGAATCTGCCGGGACGGTAACCGGACCGAATGTATCGCGGGGATTCATCTCTTTCGGAATAATATCCTTTTCTTTATGTATTTCATGGGGATTCTCATACGGTTTGCCATTAACATAAACCTTCTTGGCCTTGCCTTCAACCACATCACCAGGGACACCAACGACACGCTTGATAAAATCTTTACTCGGATCTTCCGGATATTCAAACACAATTACGTCACCCTGTCGGGGGTCTCGAATTGTCAAGGCACGCTTATCGAGAAATGGGATTTTAGTTCCATATATAAACTTGCTGACCAGCAGATGGTCGCCGATTGCCAAAGTATCTTCCATGGAACCGGAGGGGATTTTAAAGGCCTGCACAAGATACGAGCGGATCACCAGTGCCAGCAACACGGCAATTATGATCGATTCGGCGTATTCGCGCAGCAGGCCTTTCTTTTTTATCTGTTCCTGAGGTGCCGGAGTCAATTCAGCCTGAGATGAGTCCTGATGCTCTTCCATGCGGTTTCCTTTTTAAATGGAGTCTGTCAGTCAACCTTTAAAATTGCCAGAAATGCTTCCTGCGGCAACTCGACATTACCTACGTTCTTCATGCGTTTCTTACCCTCTTTCTGTTTCTCCAGCAACTTCCGTTTTCGGGTAATATCACCACCGTAACATTTTGCCAGGACATCCTTGCGCATCGCTTTGACTGTCTCACGGGCAATTATGCGGTTACCTATGGCTGCCTGTATGGCCACCTCGAACATTTGCCGTGAAATCAGCTCTTTCATCTTTGAGACAAGATCACGTCCGCGGAAATACGCTTTTTCCCGATGCAGGATCAGCGACAGCGCGTCCACAACCTCCCCGTTGATCATCACATTCATACGCACCAGATCACTCTGCCGGTATTCGAGGTGTTCATAATCGAGGGAAGCGTACCCTTTTGTGATTGATTTAAGGCGGTCATAAAAATCAAGCACAATTTCATTCAACGGGAGTTCATAAATAATCATAACCCGTGTCGGCGTCAGGTACTTGATTTCACGCTGCACGCCGCGCTTATCTTCACAGAGCGCCAGCACACCCCCGACAAATTCATTCGGCACATGAATGTGAGCCAGAATAAACGGTTCTTCCAAAAATTCTGTGCTTTGCAGTTCCGGCATCTGATTGGCACTCTGAATGGAGTACACTTCGCCATTCATCTTGTGTACCCGATAGACAACTGTCGGCGCTGTAGTAATCAGCTCAAGCGAAAACTCGCGCTCAAGTCGCTCCTGAATAATTTCCATATGCAGCAGCCCAAGAAAACCGCAACGGAAGCCAAAACCAAGCGCCAAAGACGTTTCCGGCTCAAAAGAGAATGATGAGTCGTTCAGTTTCAACTTGGCAAGGGCATCACGCAACTGTTCGTACTGCACGGTATCGATCGGATACAACCCGGAGAACACCATCGGCTTGACCTCTTTGAAACCACCCAGTGGGATCTCACACTGCCTGTGCAACAGCGTTACCGTATCGCCGACTTTGGCATCGGCAACATCTTTAATACCGGCGATAATGAAACCAACCTCTCCCGCCGCCAATTCCGGGACTTCCGTCATTGTCGGCGCAAAAACACCCACTTTAAGTGCTTCAAAAGCGCTGTTGGTTGACATCAGCTGGATTTTGTCACCCTTTTTGAGCGTGCCGTCAAAAATTCGCACCAGGATGATGACGCCCTGGTACTGGTCATACCAGGAGTCAAACAGCAGTGCTTTAAGCGGAGCCTCTGCATCCCCGACAGGTGGAGGAATTTTTGTGACTATCTGTTCAAGTATCTCATGAGTGCCAATCCCCTCTTTTGCACTCGCCAGCACGGCGTCATGAGCATCAATGCCGATGATATCTTCAATCTCCTGTTTAACCCGTTCCGGGTCGGCTGCAGGAAGATCGATTTTGTTCAAAACAGGAAAGACCTCCAGATTTATATCAAGGGCAAGATACACATTCGCCAGAGTCTGGGCTTCAACCCCTTGAGACGCATCAACAACAAGCAGTCCCCCTTCACAGGCGGCCAAAGATCGAGAGACTTCATAGGTAAAGTCAACATGGCCCGGGGTATCAATCAGATTAAGAACGTAGTCTATTCCGGCATCGGAGCGATAATTAAGGCGCACCGTCTGAGCCTTTATAGTAATCCCGCGCTCACGCTCCAGGTCCATTTTATCTAGGAACTGATTCTGTTTGTCCCGATCGGAAACCGTGCCGGTATATTCAAGGAGCCGATCAGCCAGGGTCGATTTGCCATGATCGATATGGGCAATAATGGAGAAGTTGCGGATTCTGCTGATTTTCATGAATTCCTTTGTACTCAATAAATTAGGACTGCCAAGAATAAATAAAGATGGCGGGAATGTAAAGCGGAAAAGGGTTGGCTAATCAACCGGCGGAGATAGTCGGCATAACACTTTCACGAAACTCCTCAGGTGTTAATATGAAAAATGTACGTAACATACAGTATTTGTAAAACTCCCGGAACAATAGCTGAAAACTCCCGCCGTGATTCCACCATGACTCCTTCAAATTTACTGTATCGACAGGATACGGAATTATAGTAATTTCTTTGGGAAGAGAGTTTCTGAATAATATCGATGCACGTTTGAGATGGTAGCGGGAAGTGATTAATAGTATTGAGCGCGCACCACTACGAACTATTACATCACGACTAAAAATTGAATTTTCAACCGTATTGCGTGACGACTTTTCAAGAAAAACATTATCGGATGAAGGATCGCCGTGCCGGGGACGGTACAGATCGCTTTTTCTCACAGATGGATCAACCCCGATAAAAAAAAGATAATCTGCCCGGGACTCACGGAAAAGCCGTACACCCTCATCCACTCGCCCCTTCCCGCCCGCTAATACCACTATCGCATCCGTTTTCTGTGTATTCTGTCGATATGAAAAGGTTTTATAGGTAAAATCGATGAAAAGCACCGTCACAATAACCGCTCCGATGATAGCAAGCGTAAGGAATGCCTTAATAATATTCATACCGTATCCTATATTTCTCTTGCAACAATAAGAGCAGTCTGTTATAAGACCTCTTTCAGTAATTACCGGAGGACAACGATATGTCAAGAAAATGTGAAATTTGCGGAAAAGGCCCCAGCTTCGGAAACAATGTAAGCCATGCGAACAATAAAACCCGTACGGTATGGTATCCGAATCTCCAGAAAATTAAGGCAGTTAAGAAAAATGGCAGTATCATGACGGTAAAGGTCTGCACCCGCTGTATCCGTTCAGGATTCGTTACCAAGTCCCTGTAAACGTTTTGTTCTTCATCATCAGCCGCACCCTGTCGGGATGCGGCTTTTTTCGTTGCTTCTGAATTATTTTTTAATCCTTTCCACCCTAATAACACCCTTTATTTTCATAAGCGCATTCATTACTTTCTGTAAATGAGCCAGATCAATCACATTTACCTCGAAAATATTTTCTCCACGCTGATCAATAGTACTCTGAATATGTGCACTGGCAATATTAGCCTCACAATTGGTAATTGCCAGCGTGATAGTTGCGAGAATTCCCTTAACATCATGGCACAAAACCCTTATTTTTACCGGTAGTACAGCCGTTTTGACCTTATTCCAGGCCACTTCAACCCGTCGCTCCGGATCGATTTCCATTGCAAACTGGCAATCGGCTGTATGCACTGTCACACCTTTGCCACGAGTAATAAAGCCGACAATTTCGTCTCCCGGGACCGGATTACAGCACTTGCCGAATCGTACCAGCACGTCATCAAGTCCTCCTATCTCAACGGCACCGCTTGATTTACCCTTCAATTTATTAATAATCGACTCAAGGCGTGACTCTTTATGCTCGGCACGCTCTTTCAGTTTCTCATCCGGAAGGATTTTACCAACTATCTGGCTGCTCGATATTTTCCCATAGCCAACTGCCGCTAACAGGTCATCATCAGCAGCGTAGCCGAATTCAGCAGCAATCTTTTTGAACTCACCGTTTTTTTGTATCTTCTGAAGGTTGATTGAATATCTGCGGAAATCTTTTTCGCAAAATTCTCGTCCTAACAGAATGCTGCGCTTGCGCTCTTCAATTTTAATCCAGGCCCTTATTTTATTGCGGGCACGGGAACTTTTTACAATTTTGAGCCAATCTTTACTCGGGGTATGATGCGGCGACGTAATAACCTCGACAATATCGCCATTTTTAAGTTCATATTTGAGCGGTACCAGTTTTCCATTGACCTTTGCACCAACACAACGATGACCGATATCGGTATGCACGCTGTAGGCAAAGTCAATCGGTGTGGATCCTTTCGGATACCCCTTTACATCGCCTTTCGGAGTGAAAACATAGACCTCTTCCGAAAAGAGCTCAACCTTGACTGAATCCATAAACTCTTTTGAATCCTGTAAATCCTGCTGCCATTCCAGAAGTTGCCGTAACCAGGCAAAGCGTTTGACCTCTTTTTCGTCATACCCCTTACCCTCTTTATACTTCCAGTGCGCCGCAATACCTGCGTCAGCAACGCAGTGCATATCATGAGTCCGTATCTGTACTTCCATCCGGTCACCCTGGGGCCCGATGACCGTCGTATGCAAAGACTGATACATATTCCCTTTCGGCATAGCGATATAATCTTTGAAACGCCCCGGAATAGGTTTCCACGCCGAATGAATAACCCCCAGTACCTCATAGCATTCACGAATATCGGCAACAAGAATTCGTACTGCTATCAGATCATAAATCTCTTCAAACTCAACGTTGCGCTTTTCCATCTTTTTATAAATCGAATAAAGGTGCTTACTTCGCCCGGAAATTTCACCATTGATAGCATAAAAAGCAAGTTTTTCCGATATGATCGCCTTTGCCTCTTCAACAAAAGCTTCACGTTCCTGTTTTTTTTGGGTTATTTTCTTTACCAGATCAAAATAGATTTCCGGATGTAAATAGCGGAAAGAAAGGTCTTCCAATTCTACTTTTATCCATGAAATTCCAAGTCTGTTGGCAATCGGGGCATATATATCCATTGTTTCACGGGCAATCCGCCGCTGTTTTAAATCGCCTTGAAATTCCAGTGTTCTCATATTGTGAAGACGATCTGCCAGCTTGACAAGAATAACCCGAATGTCAATCGCCATAGCAAGCAGCATTTTACGAAAGTTTTCGGCCTGACTTTCTTCTTTGGTTTTGAAATCAATCTTACTGATTTTGGTGACGCCTTCCACCAGGGTAGCCACTTCACTGCCAAACATTCGGGTCAGATCTTCTGATGTTGCTAACGTATCTTCAATTGTATCATGAAGAAAGCCTGTTATTATGCTCGGGACATCCAGCTTCAAATCTGCGAGGAGACCGGCAACCTCCATCGGATGAATAATATACGGCTCACCTGACAATCTTGTCTGGCCTTGATGCACTTTGGCACAGTACACGTATGCCTTGCGAATCAGATTATGATCAGCAGTCGGATTGTACGCTGAAACCTTATCAAGAATGTCGTTGAGCCGGATCATACGTTATTCGTCGCCTGTAATTGAAAAACGGGAATGTACGGTAAGTGGATAAAAAAAGGGTGAAGCCGGAAAATCCGGCTTCACCCGAAGTGGCAGGTTATACGCGATGTTTTTTCGAAACTTCGCATGTAATTTTACCGGCAGCTATTTCACGAAGCGCAGTAACAACTTGACGGTTTTTTGATTCAGTCAACGGATGCGCCCCTTTATAGAGTTGCTTTACCCGCTTTGCAGCCAGTATTACGAGCTGGAATCTGTTTTCAACTTTTTCCAGACAGTCTTCAACGGTTACTCGAGCCATTTTCTACTCCTTCCTGCAACTTTAGATGAGTAGTCCTTGTACTCTAATTCAGCTCAGATATCAAACAGTTTTCCGACTTTTTCCATCATTCTGAAGGTTTTATGGCGATGAGCAATCACTATTGCCGCTAATTCCTGACACGCGACTGCAAATTCATCGTTGATGATAATATAATCGTACCATCTCGCTTCCTTGATCTCCTCGGCCGCCCGGACAATCCGGCGTTCAATGACCTCCGGAACATCAGTCGAGCGGTGTTCAAGGCGGCGACGGAGCTCGCCCATACTGGGAGGCATAATAAATACATACACCCCGCCATCAAACTGCTCTTTCAACCGTAACGCCCCCTGGCAGTCGATATCCAGAACCAGATCGATACCGTTTTTTCGTGCTTCCTCAAGGGTTTGCAGGGCGGTGCCGTACATGTTGCCATGAACCAGAGCCCACTCGGCAAAGGCATCTTCTTTAACCATGCGCTCAAACTCGGCATGAGAAACAAAGTGGTACGCTTCACCCTCAACCTCCCCCATTCGGGGAGTACGGGTCGTATAACTGACGGACTCTTTCATATCGGGGAACGCTTTAAACAATTCTCGAGAAAGGGATGTTTTGCCAGCCCCCGACGGAGCCGAAAGGATAAGAATCAAACCTTCACGTTTCATAGGATGTGCCTCTCAAAAAACTTCGTTATAACAACGTAATGTGAATCAAAAAAAGTCCTGTATCTTTCTAGCGTGTCACAAACCTCAATGGATCGACGTAATAGTTGACATAATGGACAACCTGTAGAAACGTATATCACAAACCAAGGAATTCAATAAATACAAAAAACTTCTGCGACGTATAGTGCAAATATCCTCTGGTGTGACTTGAAGGAAGCGGCAATTATATCGAAGGGAGAGAGACTCTTTCCAAGGATGGATGAGTACTATTACAGAATACCAAGCTCACGGAATTTCACAAGCAAATCCTGCCCTCCGTCTGTTGTAAAAAAACTGCGGAGGATTTTTGCTGTGCGGATACCGCGCGCGGGAAGAGCGGTCAGCTGTTTCTCTTCAGCAGCAAGGAGGGCATCCAGCGAGTTGAATTGACGGGACAATTGTTGGAGCGACTTCGGACCGGCATCGGGAATGCCGAGAGCGGCAACAAGACGGTATGAATCTACCTGACCGGCGGCGCAAATTGCCGTTATCAGACGCCGCGCCGACTCCGGAGTAAAACCGGGCACTGTGGCCACACTCTTTACATTCAGCAGAAACAAGCCGGGAAGATCCGCAACCAATCCGGCCTCGATCAGTTTTTGCATCCGCTTCTTCCCCAACCCTGACACATTAAGCCCCGATTTTGAAACAAAATAAGTTGCCTTTGCCAGGAACTGCTGGCGACACACCGGTGAGTCGTGCAGACACGCATCCAAGGCAGAATCCGGAGTCCCTGCAGGTAACGCTCGAGCATCCAAATCGCGAGGAACTCGCCGCACCACCTCAACCACTTGCGGTATAACATCTCCCACCAGTGCCACCACCACGTGATCTCCGACAGCAATATCAAGCCGGGAAATTTCGTTACTGTTATGCAACGAAACATGTGAAATCTGTACGCCGCCAAGGTGCACCGGAACCACCTCAGCAACCGGCGTGCGTCGTCCGCTACGACCGATCGTCCAGTTTATTTTCAAGATCCGGGTACTGGCACTTTCAGGTGGAAATTTCCACGCCGCCGCCCAGAGAGGCGCACGCTCCCCCTCTCCCAGCTGCTTCCGCAGCGACAGATCATTCACTTTCACCACAATGCCGTCCATGGCAAATGGCTGTTGCTCACGATTCTCCAGATAGTCACGATATGTGGCTTGAACTTCTGCAAAGCTCCGTACCATTCGAGTCTGTTTGACATCAACCGAAAAGCCCCACGTTGACAGCAATTGCATCGCCTCCTGGTCTGTGCGTAGTCCGCCACCTCCGGACACCAGTTCAAACGGGAACAGACGTAGAACTGCCACCGCCGCCGGATCCGGATTTTGCGCCTTCAACACTCCCGCTGCCATATGGCGTGGAGTCGCGTACGTTGCCGCTGCATTGCCCGATCGTAAATTCAGCAACAGCAGATCCGCAAATACTTCGCCACGAACCACCAGCCGGGCAGGAAATGTGCCGGTCAAAAGAGGGGGAACACCAATAATCTCACGCGCCCGGTCTGTCACATCGGCACCGGAATGTCCGTCGCCACGGGTCGACGCCGAAACCAGCCGTCCGGTTTCATACACCAGTTCAACCGGAAGACCGTCTACTTTTGGCTGAACCAGCAACTGCATATCTCCGGCTGCCGCTACCCTTTTCAGAAGCGTCAACACAGCCTCCGGTCCGGTAGCGGACGACAAACTGAGCATCGGCTGTTCATGCTTCACCATCTGGGCTCCACCACCCTCTCCGCTGCCAACGATGTTGGTCGGTGAATCCGCGACAACAAGTGCAGGAAAACATTTCTCAAGCTGAACCAGTCTCGTAAATAACTGGTCATACTCCGCATCGCTGATAGCAGGCGCTCCTTTTTCATAATAGAGATGATTGTGATAACGGATATCGTTAGCCAGGGAGATCATCTGTCGATGTGCTTCAGAGGTGGAAATTTTCGGGCAGTGGCGCGGAAAAGCAGAAACGGGGAGGCAAAACAAAGTAATGAGAACCATTATGAAAATGCACAGATTTTTCAAGTTATTCATGCTTGAATATGTTGAGTTCAAGCCCCTTTACGGACCGGAAATGTTTCATGTTACCACTGCACAGCGGCAGCCCGTTTTCTGTTGCCGTTGCAGCGATGATTGCATCGCCAGCCCGCATGCCTGAAGACAGCCCATATTCCTCGACGTATACCAAAGCCCGATGCCCTATATTTTCAGTAAAAGGCAATATCACAATACTGAAATCACTCAGAAAACGTTTAATAATCCTTTGTTGTGCCTTGTCCTTGGCGCACTGCAATAGCTCCATTGAAGTCTGTACTGAAATAGAGCGCTTAGGAGTAATATCTATTATTTGTGCCGCTTTCAGATTGCCTCGCTGTACCCAGATCAGTACATCGGTATCAAAAATCATACCGTCCGCCCCTTAGTTGTTCCATAACGACTTCGACTGATTCAATAGCTTTAACATTCATCCCAAAAAAAGGATGGTCGCAAACAGCCCCGGACAATTTACTTACGAGCGGTGAAATAGTCCCTTTGGGTTTGCCCCGATACAGCAAAACCACTTCTTCCCCATGATCCAGAGCAGCAAGAATATCATTCGACTTATAACGAAGATCAACAATTGACGCCTGCATAGCAACTCCTTAATGTCTATATTGGATTAGACATCCTAGCAGTAATTGAGATCCATTACAATAGTAATAGAAAACAGAGCCAACTCTTGTGACCCAGGTTTATTTCAGTCAACTCATGCTGCACTACCCGCACCGAGAATGATTATTCTCATTTCAGATCGACTCCTTTCCTACACTCTTGATAAACATCTCCAGAGAGTTTGTTTCAAAAAACGGTAATACAATTTATTCCGTTGACGACTCAACTGCATCATTATATACGATCGGCCTTTCGCTTCACCCTTCTCTGGAAAGGATACAACCATGACAACCATGACATTACGCTGTATTGATGATACGCTGGCACAAGGGCTCAAAGAATTGGCTCGCAGCCAGGGAATTAGTCTTAATGCATTGGCACTGCGCCTTATTCGCGAAGCAACGGGTGTTGACAAACGTAAAAGGACACTGGTGCATCATGATCTTGACACCTTGGCCGGGACATGGGGCAAAGATGAAGAGGCTTTCCTGAAAACTACACATTCACTTGAGACTCTTGATGAAGAGATGTGGAATTAAATAAAACCTGGTGTCACCCATCCATCCTGAATTTCTGTTTGTTATCCTCACCTGCCTGCTGATTGCTGATTTTACTTAATGCTAATTTTTCTGATTTCTGATATTCCTAATTCGTAAATAATACGGGAGGTAAATCAACCATGCTAGCGCTCAAAACGTATCAAACAGAGATCAGATCAAGAGGACAGATGACCATTCCTAAAGCTATTCGTAAAGTCAGCAATATTGATGAAGGCCAGATAGTTTCCATGCTTCCGATTGGGGAGAGCATCTTAATCACTCCAAAACCTTTGCAGCTCGATGAGGCGCGTCGCCAGATGAAGAAAATTCTTCTTTCAAGCGGAATGTCTGTCGAAGAGCTGGTTGAAGGATTGAAGGAAGAGAGAGCAAAGCTGTTTGGAGAATTATATGGCGACAAACAGCTATAGGGTGTTCCTCGACTCCAATGTCATTATTTCAGGAATGCTTTCAGACAAAGGAGCCCCGCGCATCATCCTTGATTTGCTTTCCCTGCATCTCCCTGGAATAATAGGCCTGACTGGTGAATATAATCTGATTGAGGTTGAGCGTAATTTGACACGCAAACTGCCGAAAGCGTTACCGGTTTACCTGGAATATGTGCCGAGATTATCTCTTACCGTAATTCCCCTTCCAACCGCCGAAGAGATTGCAGAGTATGTCGGAGCAATCAACAATAAGGATCTGCCGGTTCTGCTATCAGCTATCAAAGGTTGTGCTGATTTTTTGGTAACCGGCGACAACAAGGATTTCAGTTTGATCAATGATTCAAATCTATATTCATTCACTGTCATTTCGCCAACTGAATTTCTTGAAAAAATCGGAAAAATAATATCCGCTACCACCCAATCCACCCTTATTGATTAGAATCCATCATAGGTTTGGCGATCATGGTGAGATTATCACTATGCCTGGATATAAATCCAAGACCAACCAGTGGAGCAAACAGGAGCATGGTCAAAGGTGATATTTTCAGTAGTCCTCCAAGTCGTGGAAATTTGCGGGCAAAGCTGTCCGGATACCAGAGCGGTGAAGGGGTTTGCCAGGATTTTGCTACCTGGTAACCGCACCCTTCCAGAAGATGTTTAAGGGAGCGGGGATTGA
>DUZS01000042.1 GCA_013349405.1 Desulfuromonadales bacterium
ACTATAAAAAACAGGTACTTAATTATCTGGTTCATTTTACTGCAGCGGGTACTTTGATTGTTTTTTCAGCCTTATCAGCAATGAATGTTTTTGCATGGCGGAAGCCGAGCGGATAGGCAAAGAAAAATCCCGGGACCAGTTCGAGACTCGTGTTGTACATATTGGCTGCGGTATTATAGCGTGCCCGCGCCATGGCAAGCCTCGTCTCGGTGTTGGCAAGTTCATTCATCAGATTCTGGTAGGTCACGGATGATTTAAGGTCGGGATAATTTTCCGCCACCGCCTGGAACTTTGAGATTGCGGTTTTGAAGCTCGTGAGGGTCTGCATATCAACCGGCAGCGAGGTACTGTCGCTGGTCATATCTTTCAGTGAACCGAGGGCGCTGCGGACATCTGCGGCATGCACAAAAACTTTCCCCTCATACTGCATGTATTCGGCAACAGCCTTGACCAGCCCCGGTATGAGATCATTGCGCCGCTGGAGTTCAGCCTCGATCTGTGCCGCCTCAAGACGCACCATGAATACTTCGGTGGTGAACATATTATAATAATAGACCGATCCTGAGAGCAACAGGAGTACGAATGACACCATGGCAATCTTTGCGGCAACATTCTGTTTATCCCAGGCCGTACTCTTGATCCGTTTCGCAAGCGTCTGCGGCTTATCCTTGACCAGTACCGGTTTGGGGGTAATCAGCTTCAACTCTGCTGCATACAGTTTTTCAATAACCTCTTTCAATGGTCACTTACCCTTTAACCGCCAGGAACATGGAATTGCCGGAGCGGATGACGTCCAATGTAAAGCCTCTCCTGCTGTCAGCTCTTTTTGTCGCCTTGATGAAGGACTCCAGATCCTCGACCTGCACTCCGTTTATTCCCTTGATGATATCACCGTTTTTCAACCCGTTGGCGGCCAGCAGTCCGCCGCTGCTCTGAACATACACTCCCGTTTTTGTGATGGTCGTAAATGCCGGGAGAATCGGTGTTACGGTGGCGCCGAGTGGCCACTGGAACACAGCAGCACCCTGTTGCACAGGACCCGGTGCTTTCTGACCCTGAGGAGCGGTTTTAACTCTGACATCCTGGCGTGCGCCGTTACGCACTAACAACACATCAAATCTTCGACCGATTTTTCCTGACGCCAGTAATTTATTGAGGTTGGCGGTATCAAGTATTTTTCTGCCGGCGATGCGCAGGAGAATATCGCCGCGTTGAATTCCGGCCAGTGCCGCCGGCCCCCCCTGAGCAACACCGGTCACCAGAACCCCTTCAGGGTGGAGCATTCCGGCCTGACGGCAGACAATGTCATCAGCGTCGATCAGAGCGACTCCCATGGTCGGGTCGGTAAACACCACCGGTTGGCCGGCGGCGATATACTGTCCGTTTCCGGTAGCCGGACCGCCCAGCATTCGCCCGAAAAGACCTTTTCCCCTGCCCGCGCCGGCACCGATGGGAATACCAAAGAGGGTCTGCTGCTGCAGAGGCGGATCGGCGTTGACGTGTGTTCCCATGCCGTTCTGCTGCTGCAGGAACGGATCGGTATTAACAACCATTCCCTGATTGTTGAGCAGGAATGGATCAGCATTGACGTGTGCGCCAAGACCGTTCTGCTGCCTCAGGAACGGGTCCACATTGACTGCAACTCCGCCCCGATTGTTCATCTGCTGCAGGAATGGGTCAGTATTAACCGCCATTCCCTGCCCGTTCTGCAGGAACGGGTCGGCGTTTATCTTCACACCCCCCTGCTGAACAATCTGCGGGTGGCAGTTGAGGCAGTTGCCGCGCGGAGTGTGCGGAGGCGTGATCACCTGGCCGCCCGGAAGAGTAAAGTTATTGGTGGCGGCATTATAGGCGACCGGTGTGGCTGCGGCCCCGACTCCTACCCCTTCACCAAGTTGCGGATGACAGTCAAGGCACTTGCCGAGCGGCCCGTGCGGTGCAGTAATCATCTTGCCCCCCGGAAGGCGGAAGGCGTTGCCGACCTGACGACCCTGACTTGCCCAGGCGACCAGCTGACCGCCACCAATAGCGGGTGTCTGGTTGCCGAAATCAATGACACCACCGACCAGATCGGCGGCGCGGTTGATCGGTATAGCGAAGCCTATGCCGTTAAAGACACCGGTCGGCGCAAAAATAGCGGTGTTGATGCCGATTACTTCGCCGCGGACGTTGAGCATCGGTCCGCCGCTGCTGCCACGGTTAATGGAGGAGTCGGTCTGGATGAGGTTTTCATAGACGGTGTCGCCGACCTGCAGTGTCCTGTTGCGGCTGCTGATCATACCGGAGGTGACCGTCTGCTCGAAACCGAACGGACTGCCGATGGTCAGAACCATGTCACCGGTTCTGGCGGCGTCGGAATTGCCAAGTGCCGCATGCGGAAAGGGACCGGTGCCCTGAATACGCAGCAGCGCCATATCGGTACGCAGATCGCCCTTGACCATTTTAAGCGGGTATTCTTTCGCTCCACCGGGACCGTAGAGAGTCGCTTTCAAAGCTTCCGCACCGGCGATGACATGATAGCTGCTCAGGACATAGCCACGTGGGTCAATGATGACACCGGAGCCGATTTTGTTGAAAGCGACGTCATTGGGGTTTGGATCGATCATCCCCTGATTGGCGGCAGTCGGCACGTTTTTCATGGCGGCGTCGATACTGATAACCGCCGGTCTGACCGCGTCAATGATGCTGTGATAGGATGTCTGGACATCACCTACCGCTCCCGGCGCCTGGGCAACCGGCATGACGTTGGCAATCCCGGCAACCGGGAGAGCTTCGGCTGATCCGGCGTTATTGGCTTTCTGACCTTTGGTGAGGAAGTTATTGACGTATCCTTCCTGCTGTGAGCCTTCATAGAGCGCCCACACAAGGGTCACAAGAGCCATTACCACCAGTGTCCATATCCACGGTTTATAATTTTTGGAGCACCTGTGGTCAGGGTGCTGAATAGTACTCTGGGTACTTTCAGTAGTTTTCTGAGAGGACATCAGCGGCTCCTATGCGTCTTGTTTGCGGGTTGTTGACTCTGTCTCTTCAGCGGTACTCTTTTTGACTTTGAACGAAGTGCGCATGCCGGTGTTTTTGATCCCTGCCAGCAGTGCAATGGCACCGCCGCCGATGAGCATCAACGGCAGAATGGCAATCAGCACATCCACCATGTACCACCAGTATTTCACCAGACCCCAGAAACCGAGACTCAGTGCAATCAGACCAAACACGATACTTAACATAGCATCTCCCATGTACCTTTATTTTGAATGTAATCAGTTGCTTTTATGTTCCATCTCAAGCGATTTTTTGAAGTATTTTACCGCTTCGTCGCGCATTCCCTTAGCTTCATAGGCAAAACCGAGACTCTGATACGCCTTGATAAAATCCGGCTTGAAGTCGATCGTCTTCAGATAGGCGGCAATTGCCGCATCATGGTCATTTCTGGCGTCGGCAATGAGACCGACTTTGTAATAGGCATCGGCGTATGCCGGATTCAGGGCAATCGCCTTATTCAGTGCTTTCAGGGCTTCGGCGTTGGCGTCAGCAGAGAAATAGACCGAACCGAGCAGATAATACGCCTCAGGAATATTTTCATCAAGAAGAGTTACCTTGCGCAGTGTCTCAAGCGCGTCGCTGCTCTGACCGAGGCGGGTGTAGATCTTGCCGAGCTTGAACAGCACGGTGGCATTATCCGGTTCGGCCAGCAGAATTTTTTTATAGGCTTTTATGGCACCGTCATAGTTGCCTTTTTTCTCCAGATCGTCACCAAGTTCGTTGTGGATCTCCTTGGTACTCTCCGGGTCAATCTGCAGCAGACTGTTGTAGGCATCAATTGATTTATTAACCAATCTCTTCGCGTTTATTGAGACCGCCTTGACAAAAAACTGCAGGTCACTGTTATCGATTAAACCCATAAACTACTCCTCTGATAAAAAAAATTCTATCAATAACCCGGGGTGTCGCTCTTTTTATTCAATCAGGTGCCCGACAATCAATAAAACCAGCCAGACCAGGAAGACGGTCTGCTGGGTATGAATAAGGCGCATCTGCTTTTTCGTGTCGCTCGAAAAACTCTTGGAGCGCATCAGCATTCCGGCCAGGGTCAGCCAGACGGTGACCAGAAGACTTGCATAGAGAAAAATATTGCGCTCATCGGAAAAATGCGCATGGATCGTCATCGCAATAAAGGCAACGATATTAATATTCATATGGAGGTCAAGATATTTCTTAAAGAATATCGCGACATCCCGCGGCCACGGCTTGAACTGATTTGCAATCAGCCTGGCCGGATAGTAGGCATTGGCAAAGACAAACAGCACCAGGCTTACTATACCGAAAAAATCGCTTATTCCTTCACTGTTTATCACGAAAAGAAGACCTCTTGCATGTTAATCAACCGGGTACGTTGTTACCGAGATACCGCTGATTCCGTTGACGCTGCCCATGATCACTTCACGAACTTTTTCGGCAATGGTATGAACCTCCAGCACCGTCAGCTTCTGCGAAACGGAGATTTCCAGATCAACCCAGCTTTTTTGCCCCATTTTGCGGCTCTTGATCGAATGAACTCCTGAAACTCCGTCAATGTTCATACTCGCCGCGACGATCTCTTCTATGACATCACTATCGGCTGAAACATCGATCAGGCCGTTAATTCCCTGCAGAAACATCTCAACACTCATATTGAAAATAAAGAGTGATACAATGACGGCAGCAATAGTGTCGGCGTTCGGGTAACCGAGCTCCGCCCCGATCAGCCCGAGCAGAACGGCAACCGAGGTTATGCTGTCGGCCTTGCTCTCATTGGCGTCGGCGATCATTGCCGGGCTGCCGAGCTGAGTACCCGCACAGAGGTTGGAGGTATACATCAGATAACTGAAGCCAAGCGACACCACGGTCGCAAGCAGCGCCGGATATCCGGGAACCTCATGAAGCCCCTGCTTGAAGGTATGCAGGGCGTCAATAAAGATTGAGCCGGCGCCGAGGAAAAGGAACACGCTGGCGCAGATGGTGCTGATATACTCTATTTTGCCGTAGCCGTAGGGGTGTTTGTCGTCATGCGGCTTATCGGCGATTTTAAGGGCAACCAGTATGAACAGTGAGGACATGGCATCAGCAGCCGAATGGACGCCATCAGCCACAAGCCCTTTGCTGCCGGTCAGCGTACCGACAACAACCTTGAACACAGCCGCTATCGAATTGCCGTAAAAACTCCACAGAGGAGATGATTCACCGCATCGTGTACATTCAGGATACTTCATGGCACCTTGTCATTCGAGTTATTTTTCGTTCCTCAAGAACTTCTCACCGGCCCCTTCCTGAAACGGATGGGAGTGAAAGCCGAGCGGCTTGGCAAACAGTTTGTACGGAAACACATTGAGCAGCGTATTAAACTCATTTACTTTTCTGTTATAGGCAAGCCGGGCGGTTATGACCCGGAATCCCGAGGCCTGCATATCTTCCATCAGTGCAACATAGGGGCCGTTGCTTTTCAACGCCGGGTAACGTTCCTTCAGGGCGTCGAACTCGCTCAAGAGCTCGAATATCGGGTTGGTTTTTTCCAGTCGCGTTTTGTTGTTGCCTGGTGGCATCTTCAAGGCATTCAACTCGACCAGATGTAAATGTATCTTTTCCTCCAGAACGTTGTACTCTTTCACGGCGGCCCGTGCCCTGGCGAGCAGGTCTTCCCGCCGCTTCATCTCAAGCTCTACGAGGCCTGAAGCGGTGAGCAACAGGTGCTGCTCTTCAACAAAAACATTGTTGGCATGCCGGGCAAACAGGTAAATGGTTATAATAACAGCGACAAGCAGAATTACGTAACGGTTTCGAGTTGGCATCCGGATTCATCCAGGTTTTCAGAGGGCTTTTCCCATGTGCTGAAGTATTTTCTGGCTTGGTTGCCGATCATCATGGTTGACGCGATATTTAATGAAGCGGAAATCGGAATGCCGAGGAACGGGATCAGTCGGTACGCCTTGCCGGCAAATCTCGGGGCCAGTTTTGCCGACACGTCAAGGGCTGAATCCGGAATTCCTTTGCGGAGATAGGCAGCGCCCATCTCGTCGACGACGCCGCGCAGTGTCCGCACCGCGATCCCCTTTGCCGCCTCGGCGCTGCCGGAGAAGCCGAGCAGTGCCAGCGATACCGCCATCAGTTCCTCTTCGTCCATCTGTACATCATAGGCAATTGAGATGGCATAGCAGAGTTCAATCTGTGTTCTGACCATATAGGCAAGGTCGGCAGTTATACCGGCCAGCAATGTACCAATAAGACCAACACCCGGAATTGCCGCGGGGACACTTGCCAGGCCGCCGAAAGCCGCTGTTTTCACGGCAGCCCGCTTGATCAGCTTACTACTGACACCGTAGGAAACGTAACGCCTCGCTTTACCGCCATGCGCGAGGTCATAGTCACGTTCCATCTGGAGAACTTCAGCCCGGATGGCCGGGAGCGATTTTCCGGTAACCATCAGTATTTTGGAGAGCCAGCCCTTATCAGTCATGGCATGTACGGCTCAAATATAACGTGTACCGTGGTATGATTGCCGAATGCAGCACGAATGCTTTCCTTGACATGCTGTACGATAAGATACCCTTCCTGATGGGTCAGTTCATGGTCGATCTTGATGGTCATATCAACCGAGAGCCCCTGTCCCACGTGACGGGCGACAACCTTGGCTACTTTGCGGACTCCGGGAACCACGCGGGCGATAGCTTCGATCTGCTCAACCATTTTGGCAGGCAATGCCGAGTCGAACAGCCCTTTCAGCGCGTCCTTAAGCATATCAAAACTCATAGCCAACAGACAGACCGCTTCAATAAGGGCGACAAGAGAGTCAAGAAACACCAGCCCCAGATAACGCGCCCCCAACACCGCACCGGCAACCATTATAGAGGAGATTGCGTCGGAATGGTTATGACGGGCATTGGCGAGCATCGAAGGGCTGTTCAGCTTATCACCGACACAGAGCAGATATTGCGCCAGTTTATAGTTCGCGACAACCGAAATAAGAGCCGCCCAGAAGGCGATCAGCTTCGGCGCTCTGTCGTAGCCGTAGTAAGAACTCCAGATGCCCTGTACCGAATTGACGAACAGGAACACCGTCGCAATAATCAGACCGACACTGATCAGAAACAGGGCAATGTATTCGACTTTGCCGTGGCCGTACGGATGCTGGTCGTCAGCCGGCTTTCCGGAAATTTTGATGCCGATGACAACCACTAAAGCAGCGATAAAATCTTTAAACGAGAAAAGGGCATCGCCCAGAATAGCTTTACTGCCGCTGAGGTAGCCGATGATCGCTTTGAATATCGCTAAGGAGAGGTTTGCATAAACTGCAGCCCATCCTGCTTTTTTTTCGCAGGCTCGACACTCCTGGAAGTCGTTACCGCAGCTGTTACTGTTACTCAAAGAAGCACGTGGCATTTAGAACATGCTCCCCTGTTACCGTGCGGCGCAGGTGTCCCTTTTTTAATGTTTGGCGCAGTTGTCGTCAGAATATCACCTAAGTCTTTGGCCATCTGGTTGAGATTGATTCCGCCCGGCGCAATCGTGTGGCATGAATCACAGGGGCCGTAATTTCCGTGCGGCGCCCTGTCGGTAGCAAGGATCATCGGTGCCCCCTCAATCTGGGCAAAGCCGAGTTCATCAGGAGCGGTGACGGCAATGTTTCTCGAACCACCGCGCCGGAAGACCGTCACCTGGGCATGATTCGCCAGAGCGACCTGCTTTGTGGCATTTTTAAATGATTTAAGGTCGGTGACCTGAATGCCGTTGACGGCAGTAATGACATCACCGGCCAACAGGCCGGAATCTGCGGCCACCAGCGTCACTTCATCAACAAATACTCCGGATACGTTGGCGGGGATGTTGTTGGCTTTTGCCACCGCCGGCACCAGCGGACCGGCTTCCAGACCGATCCAGTGCGCTTCTATCCAGGTTTTCCCCAGTGCACCTCCAGCTACAGGCACGACATACTGATTAGTAAAACCGTATGGGGAAGCGGCCTGAATGTTCTGGTTCTGCTGGGCATTCGGATCAACCTGGCGGCTCATTCGAGGTCTTCTGGCCCCCTGTACGAAGGGGTTCTCTTCACGAAGCGGTATCGGATTGCTGCGGTTCTGCTGACTGAAAAACTGTTCACCATTCAGGGCATTCATCTGACCCGGTTTATTCCCCAAATTAAACGGGTTCTCCTCTTTCATGATAATCCCTGCAACAGGTGTCGTGGCATTAGCATTGGCGGGAGGTGGTGCTGCCTGCCGGACGATCTCGGCCTCAGCTTCGGCAGCTTCTCTTTTCCGTACCGGACCATCAGCAAGATAGAAAAAGTACACATAGACGAACGAGCCGATCAGAGCCAGCAGAAAAAGCGGATTTGCGAGAAAGTTAAGCTGCTTCATGGGCCTTTTCTACTACAGTATCGTGATGGACTCCGCAGACATCATCGATCTTGCTGCAGGCAAAATCTTCAACTTTTTTGATCAATTCAGGGTTGGTTCTGTTGATCAGTTCATAGATAACTGCGCCAATAAAAATACCCGAGAAAACGCCGATTAGTACCTTACTCATGTTGTTACTCCTTTTTGCTTGAAGTTGGCAGCGCACTCACACTCACAGTGGGTTTGTTTTACACTGAACGGATAGACCAGATTGTTTCTTACTTCTTCATGTCCTGCTATTTCTTTTTCAATACCGTTAAGCTTGACGATAAATTCCGATAACGTAGGGTCTTTGGTAAAATCATTCTCTCCCTCTTTCATCAAAATTTCGACACGTTCGCCAAAACGTTGTGAAATTTGATCTCTTTTGCACTGGAGCGACTTAATGTCATACGCTAAAAAAACTCTTTTTGAACACTGAGTCGCCGTGTCAGCTGTCTTTTGCACCACATCAATAAAAATGTCACCGATATGTTTGAGATTATATCTTAAATCAAATGCCATAGTTCTGTCTCCTTTGCAATATATAAAGCAGGTGCTTTGAAACCGGGGGGGGGCGCTCTTACTCTACGCTTTTGTCAACAAGCGGCTGATTTTTCCGTAACTTTCGCACCGTTTTATAGAACCAGAGAACGGCAAAGGTTACCAGCACTCCGACCAGCATACTGGCAATAATTATCGTGCTCAGTCCAATCAGCCGGGGGTCCATGAAAAAAAACTTGACCGGAACAGGAGTTCTGTTCTCATCAAGGAACAGAGCAGCAAAGAACAGGATAATGACCGTCGAAAAAAATATGATTTTTTTTTGCATGCAGGTATAACCAGCCTTTATTTTTTCTTCGCAGCTGGGTACGGCTTCAGTCTTTCTTGATGCCTTTTAAAAACCCGATCGCACATCCGGTCAAACCAAACGCCTTTAATACCAGCAGGGCCGGTATGGCAACCTCTGCTGCGGCCGCAGCGACTACCAGACTGATCCCGGTAACGACTCCGACGCCCAGTCCGGCGGCTGTTTTACCAAAAATCGTGCAGGCTGTATGAATATTTTCCTCAGTTGTAGAATCCAATGCCGCCTCCTTCTATGAATGTCATTTTTTATGGCCCGGAATTAATTGCCGAGCAGCAGGATATGCTCAAGCCGCACCTTGTCGCCATGTTCAAGTAACTTGCTTTTGTATTCAAGTAATTTGCCGGTCTCTTTGAGACAGATCCCGGTTAAGATATCACTCAGGCTCGAGATATCATCAAGATAAATAAAGGTGCCGTCCGTCTCGCTCGCCATCCAGCGGAAGCTGGATTCCGTTTCGTGGATTTTATTGCAGAGGATCGGATAAATTTTGATCCCTTTGGCTTTGATTGCTTCGACTTCCTGCCGGTAATCTTTCATCCGGGTACAGGCCCGAAAACTGTCAATAACACCATGGGCAGGCTTATCGCCGACCAGCACAATCGCCTTTGGCGTTCGTGACAGTCCCCAGCTCAAATTGACGGCGTCATACAAGGCGCACTCAACAGCCTCGGCATCGTTGCCACCCACGCCGATATGCAGATCCGGCGATCGGAGGAATTCCACCATCTCTTTTTTGTCAAAGGTAAGCGGCAGTATCTTGGTCAGATAGAGTTCATTCTCCCCTTCGTCACCATGATCCTTATAGGCAACGACACCCATTCTCACACCCTGGGAATATTCAAAGACATCCTCCATGATTTTGAGAATATTGTCCCGCACCTCGTGGATGTACGGCTCCATACTACCGGTGGTATCTATGGCAAAAACGACATCGAGAGTTGATTCCACAAACAACCGGCCACTTTTCAGGTGGCTTTCCCGCTCACTCATCTCCTTGAACAGCCGGGCTTTCTTCGCTTCTACTGATTCCATAGTACGTCTGCTCCAACAACTGTTTTGTTGCCCATGCATCTGATATACATTGCACCACCCAAAGATGCAAGAAACTTACTTACGTTTTTTCGGGCTGCCCTTTCCTGAGGCGCCAGACGGGTCCTTGGCACCGGCAAGAAGCGCTTTTCTTCGTTCACTCAGCTTTTTATAGTAATCCGGAACATCGGGTTCTCCTGTACCGGCCTCCTCAGTCTCAGAATCATCTACTTCAGACTCATCTGCATCCGCTTCTTCTGTATCGGTTTGTTCTTCATCAGCCTTCTCACCTTCCGGTACTGCCGCCTCCGGTTCAGACGGCTCTTCAGCGTCAGTATCGGCCCCGGTTACAGCACCGTGCTCTTCGAGAATATCGTTGAGCTTGTATTTCTCTACGTCATCCGCCGGCAGGGCACGCACAACCGTCTCGATCTCTTCCCGCGTAGGAGGCTCAAGATTCGGCACCGGCGTTTCTACCGGAACCGGAGTGAGTATGGAAAATTGATTCCGGAATAATCTGGTACGGAAACCGGATTCCTCTTTGATAACGTTTTCCGGCCTCGACGCCGGAATAACCGTTGAGTACTCGGCAGTAACGGCAAAAGCATCGGCACGGGCAGATGTCGCCATGGCCGGGGCCGGGCTTTCTTCAGTGGAAGGCTGTGTTGGTGTAATTGCTTCCGCAGGAATTGTCCCGTTATTCAGACTGGCATCGGCATCTTCAGACACAGTGACCGCTGGAGGATTGTCGACCACTTCCTCAGAGGTGGTTTCCACAGCAGGTTCCGCATAGATTTCCGATTCATCTTGCAGTGCAGGTGCAGCATCGTCAGTGGTATCTGCTTCAGCTGCTGCGGTTTCGGCCGCCCCGCTTTCGGCAGTTTCAACTTCAGACATGGTTTCCTGCGGCGCATCGCCCGTAACGGCATTTATACCTGCATCTGCGTCATACACTCCAAAGACCTCTTCAGCTTCAGGCACCGGGACAAATGGCGGATGCTCGACAACCACGTGCTCTTCTGTATCTGTTTCCATAGCAACTGCCTCGACAGACACATCTGCCGCCACCGCCGGTTCTTCTTCAACAGCAGGCTCTGTCATCGCAAACGGTTCCTCAAGAGGAGCCACAGCTTCCTCTCTGGCCTGCTCACCGAGGGCATCTTCCGCCTGAATATCACGGACAACGGCCTTTATATCTTCTTCTGTTGGAGGCTGCAGGATCGGCTCTGCAATATCACACGATTTTGTTCTGCTGTTAACATAGGGTGTGCCTTCTGACGGGTCACTCTCTGCCTGTTCAGCCGCTTCAGGCAGTTCAGATGATGCGCTCTCTCCATGAACAGCTGTTTCGGCAACAGCATCGCTCTCTGTCTCAGGTACTGCAGCAGAGGCATCAACTGTATCGACGGCATCAACCACTACGACCGTCTCCGGTGAAAGCGGAGACGGCGCCGGAACGTCCTCACTGACCGGCTCGGCTTTTGCCTGTGTGGCGGTGGCCTTTGCTGCCGCGCTGGTGGGCTTACCTTTGCCGACCCCGGAAAGCTCGGCTTTACGCTCGTTGAGCGTCGCAACTTCGGCTTTCAGTACATTAATTTTTGTCACAAGGGCAACTACCGGCGCGGCGGTTACGGCCTCAGACGGATCCGGATATTTTGCCGATTCCTTGGCAACTTCCAGATACAGGCTCTGAATCTTCTTGTCATGCTCTGCCAATTTGCGCTCAACAGTTGATTTTTCACCCGGCAGGTATCCTGAGACCGAATTCGTTATCGCATGGATAAAAAACTTCGCGACTCCCGCCGATTCCGGTTGCGGCTTCTTTACCTCCGGCTGCGGCTTCTTTGCGTCCGGTTGCTGCTTCTTTTCTGCCGCTTTCGGCTTCTCTTTTGGCTTGGCCAGATCGGCGATCTGCTGCTTGAATGTACTGTTTTCGGCGTGGAGTTCATTGATCTTTGTATTAATGGCAGCAACCGCTTTCGAGTTAATAGCCTCATACGGGTCAGGCTGTTTTGCCACTTCTTTGGCAAACTCGACATAAAGCGCCTGGATCTTCTTTTCGTTGGCAAAAATTCTCTTCTGCAAGCCGGCCTTCTCGCCCGGCAGCAGCCCTGTAATCGACTGGGCAATGGTGCTTGATATGCAGCCCGTTTCCTGCTGCGGCTTTTTAACCCCCTTGAGCGCATCAATCTCGGCAATACGCTGCTTGAGGGGTTCGATTTCTTTGTGAAGCTCCTTGACAGCGTTAAGGAGGGCCCGTACAGCCTCTGATTCGAGCGCTGCGGCAGGGTCGGCAAATTTTGAGGTTTCTTTGGCAATGCCGCCGGTCAGGGCATGGATCTTCCGCTCCAGCTCCTTGACCCTGTTGCCGAGCTTTGTCCGTTCGCCCGGCGACAACGCAGACATCGTGCAGTTAAAAGCAGCCGCCCCGGCATCAAAAGCCGTAACAATGGCACAGCCTCCCGCATTCATTGTTTTTGCTATGATGTTCAAAAATATCGCCATCGCCTTTTCCTCCTTAAATCGCGAAAATATCATTCAGAATTATGTTCAAACAGCCATAAAGCTATAAACTCCAGCCACTCATCCGGCGGGAGAGGGACTGGAGTTCGTGGTAAGTCAACAATTTACTCCACCGGGTTATTATGCTTTCTCTGTTTTTTTCTGTTTCATTTCAGCCCACAGCTCATCAGGCGTATCCTTGCAATACATGAGTGCGCCGTTTGCGCCGGCATAGACCGGATCCGGGATCTTTCTCACACTGCCGTACCCAAGTGCTTCCAGCATATGTTTTTCCAGCTCTTCGCCGAGGCCGATTATCTGACTGCCACCGCCCGCGAGAACGATATTTGCTTTCAGTTCCTCCTGGAATTCAGGATCATATGTTGAGACAAGGTATTTAATTGCATCTGCAATCTCCGGCACAATAGCACTGCACGCCTGCCGTAACTCGTCAGTCAAATCAAGGTCCGTCGGCTTCCCGCACACCGGCAGGGTGAGGATGAGCTTCTCATCGGTATTGGAAACGAGGGCATGCTCTTCCTTGAACGAACGCAGCATGTTAATGGTGTAATTCGCATCCGGGTATTTGGCGTCGAGCAGGTCAAAAAAGACATTGTCGATATAATCACCCGCTTTATAGGTGGTCAACTGATCTTCTTTCGTCGGATACACCCCCGACATTCTGCAGAGGTCAACCGTGCCCCCGCCAATGTCAATGATAAGCGTGTTGTTCAGTAAACCGGTACCGTACGCAACGGTAAACGGTTCTGAGACAATCTGGACGCCGTCAAACATTGATTCCGTCAAATCTATCAGCGCCTGATTGTTATTCTCGTTGGCAAGGGCGGGAGTGCCGATAACGGCTCGTATCAGATAATCCTGCGGCCTGCCCTGAGTTGCGAGGCCGATCAGATGTTTGAAGAGCAGCTGCGCCACCCAGGTGATGTGCTGATAATCAGCCAGATTTTCTTCTGCATGATCCGAATATTTGAGTACTCCCCGTTCAAGCGGACGAAACACATTGCAGGACAAGCGGTTCTTAATCGCGTCGTCACCAATGAGGAACTCCTTGCCGAGCAGCCTCCGTGAAATCATGTCTTTCGGGAAGCCAACGTAGCTCGGCACACAGGCACGCACGCCGTTATCGGCAGCAATAACGCTGATTGAACTTCCAAAATCAATACCGACGTTCATAATTTTCGGTTCACGCATGAAAACCCCCTTTTTTATCAACATTCTATTTGAGCTGATGCACTATTAGAAAATAAACATATGAAGGGCGAAGCACCCCCCGCAATCAACCAGCAGAGCTGAATTTAGATGGTGGAGGTTATTTCACATTTTTATAAACGTGTCAACTGTCACATTTTACAAGACAATTATTTTTTGATTCCTGTTACAAAGCCGAGTGCGCCTCCGGTCAGGCCAAGCGCCTTTAATAACAATAACGCCGGCACGGCGACTTCGGCGGCAGCCGCTACGACAACGAGGCTGATACCGGCAACGACGCCGACTCCGAGGCCGGCGGCTGTTTTACCGACAACAGAACAGGCGGTGTGAATATTGTCTTCAGCTGTATTTGCGCAGCAGTAACTGTTGACAATCTGTCTGCTTTCAGCACTGATCTCAGTTGTTTGCGTTTCCATTTTCAGCCACCTCATATTTTTAATGTATTGTGCCACCAACAATATCGCATTCTACCGTGTCTTCAACGACAGGGTAGAATTCAGGCTCAAACCAGCGGTTGAAGAGAGCAAATGTTCTATTCCGGGGCCACTTGACATCGTCGATACACCACTGGAACAGCTGTTCAACAAACAAATCTGCATATAAGCGTTCAAGGAGATCATCTCTCTGCTGATTGCCCTCAAACTCCGGGACCAGATATGCCTTACAACCGGTATTGAGGTCTCTGATCGTGATGTTACCTTTACCGGGCAGCGAGGCGACCCACTCCCTGAACGGTTCCCGTGCCTTGACAATCAACAGGCTCCTGTTGACGGTAGTTATCTGTTTTTTCTCCTGGGACATTTTTACCGCGACAAACGCGCTGTCCTGTCCGTCGTGCATGTATATTCTGCCGGTAAGGATGTCACCGGAACTGGTAAAGTTGCCGTACCCGCTGATCGGGTCCGCTTCGTTGTTGCCTACCCAGGTGAACAGGTATCTGTCCTTGGCATCGGTAATATCCATCTGGCCGTCAAAGCCGATGAAGTGCAGTTTCCCTTTCCGCCCCTGAATACTGATGCGGGCGCGTTCCGCCAAAACGGTCGAATCTTTGCCGTCCCATATTTCCATTTCGACTATTTCGTATAAGCCGTTAATGGCCATGCTGCGCACTCCGTGTATGACTATTGTATCGCCTTCAGGCGCGTCAATATTTCGAGTATCGTTCTGATTTGTATCAGTTCTTCTTTGAAATGCTCTTTATGCTGGATTAATTGTGTCTGAATTTCACAGATTTTTTTGGCACTCATGCCGATCGCGGCGGCTCTTTTGGCAGTGTGACGTCTCCGGGCCACTCCGTACCCGAGCATGCCCAGAGCGGCAACCGGGGCCGCAAGTACGCCAACACCTAAAAGTGTGCCCCCACCCAACAGACCGCCTGCGGCAGCAAGCCCTGTTTTTACCCCGGCAGCGGACAAACCGGAAACCGTGCCGAGTGACGACATCGCGGTAAGCGAAGTAGCGGCACCGGTTCCAGCCCCCAGAGCGGTTGCCACTCCTTCGGTGATACCGGCATGGTTTTTTTCAAGATGCTGCAGAACGTCACGCAGATCCTGCCTGGCCTTCGTCCTCATACTTTCGACTATGGCTGTTTTCATGGCTGCAGTCTCGGCGCTTCTCCCGCTGCTGGGTCTATCGACTTCTGCCAGATTTTCAAAAAAAGGAACCTGGCCCACTCTCTGTCTGCTTGTTGCAAAATCACTGCTTGTATCCATGCGCGCTGTCATCTGACACCTCCGGGCCTTAAAAACAGGAAAACTTCTAACGTACTAAAAGAACCTTTTTTTTACGCTGGAAATTGAAGATTCACACTTCTCCAGTATTGATGTTAACGGATTATCCTGCCTGACTTTCTGTTTTTTATGCTGTGCAAGCTCCTGTTCCACTTCGTTAAATCTGGCGACAAGACGGGACAATGCGTCATCACGGCAGACCTCACTGTTGCCCTCTTTCAATAGCACCGCAACCCGGTCGATGATTTCACCGGCGATTCTTTCCTTTTTAGAAGAAAGCGAGTTGACGCCATATTTTGTGACCGCACTCTTTGAAAACGCCATGGCAGAGTCTGCTGTTTTTTGAACCGCATCAACAAAAATAGTGCCGGCGTGCTGCAGGTTGCGTCTGAAATCAGTGTTCATGGGAGTACCTTCCTTTACCATAATGATCACTTAAAAGCATTTTTTGTGCCAGTTTACGTTTTAAAATTAATACAATAATTGTAGCAGGTTATCAAGTTACCGTGAAGCACCCCTCATGTAGTAACCGTGCAACATTAGTTGACATCAGCCGCAAAAAACTATTATTTTAAATCGAAACAGTAACTTACACAATTGACAGTTATTGCGGAAGCAACTTTCGTTGCACATTGCCTCTGGCCTCGACATACAGAAGTATGTGAGATGTGAGATGTGAGATGTGAGATGTGAGATGTGAGATGTGAGATGTGAGATGTGAGATGTGAGATGTGAGATGTGAGATGTGCCTGTCAAGTTAGCACTTGTCAACTCTTTTTTTCAAACAACAGATTATTTTCTGTTATTATGCGCCAGCCCACACCTCTTTTATACGTCTCAAAATACAATGCGACCTATATACTATGAGAGAATCATTATTATCAACAATTATTTCAATCTCTGCCACCAAACCCCCAGCGACGATGAATAAAACTCTCTCCAAATCTGAATATCAGGCGGTCAGTCAACAGTCCGATCGTGATGATCAGTATCATGGCCGCCACCACCAGGGCCATATTGTGCAATTCCCGGCCCATCATCAGCGTCGACCCGATGCCGCTGGTGACGTAGAGGAGTTCGGCGGCCATCAGCGAGCGCCAGGCAAACGACCAGCCGAGCTTTGCTCCCGTTATAATCGCCGGCAGTGATGCCGGCAGAAGTACATACCAGTAGAAGCGCCACCCGGTTGCACCGAGTATGCCGGCAGCCCTCAGGTAGAGTGTCGGTATCGTTTTGACACCATCACGGACCGCAAGCGTTATCGACATAAGTGATCCCATGATGATGACAAACTGCATCGCTGTCTCGCTGAGACCAAACCAGAGCACCGCCATCGGGAGCCAGCAGATGCTCGGCAGTGCCTGCAGCCCGACGGCGAGACTGCCGACCGTGTCATCCAGCAGCCGCTTGCGCCCGAGCAGAAGCCCGAGAGGGATCCCGATGAGGAGCGAAATACCGTATCCCATGCAGAGCCGCCTCATGCTCGCCTCGATCGCCTGCGGCAGAGTCCCGTCACGCATGCCCAGGACTACTGCATCCGCCACCTCTTTGGGGTGCGGAAAGAGGACCTCGTTCCAGAGTTCCAGAGAGGCGGCAACCTGCCAGACACCTATCAGCAGGACAAAGAAACCGAGCCGGGCGGCTCTCCCCCTCCAGACATGGTAGCCCTGCGCAAAAAAACGCACCTTGGCAATGTCGCTCTGTTCTTCCTGCTCAATCGACATGATACCCCTCTTCCTTCGCTGCTCTCAGGACTTCATGACGGAGGTCATCACGTATCTGCGAGGCAATCTTTACCACTTCAACATCTTCGAGAAAGCGGTTGCGGGGGAGAGCAATCGGGTATTCACGCAGTATTTTGCCCCCCTTTGCCGTCATCAGAATAACCCGCGTTCCGAGGCGCACCGCTTCACGAACATTGTGCGTCACGAACAGAATGGTTTTCCTGGTCCGCTGCCACACCAGCTCCACCTCTTCATGGAGCATGTCGCGGGTCTGGGAATCGAGCGCGCCAAACGGCTCATCCATCAGCAGGATTTCAGGGTCCATGATCAATGCGCGGGCCAGAGCCACGCGCTGCTTCATGCCGCCGGACAATTCATGAATCCAGGCGGTGGAGAAATCAGAGAGGTTAACGGTTTTGAGCAGCGCTGCGGTCCGTTCTTCCCGTTCACGTTTGGGAATCCCCGCCATCTTGAGGCCGAACATGATGTTCTGGCTGACATTCAGCCACGGAAACAGCGCATGCTCCTGAAACATGACAAAACGGTTGGTTCCGGGACCGGCTATCTTGTCGCCGTCAATAAGCACTTCGCCGAGATCGGGCGGTTCAAACCCGGCGACAATATTGAGCAGCGTCGTCTTGCCGCATCCGGAAGGGCCGACAATGCAGACGAACTCCCCTTCAGCAATGCGGAGATCGAAACCACTGAGACCATACACCGGACCTGATTGGCCCAGATACACCCGGGAGACATTTTTGAGTTCAACCATGGTCATTGCGGTTACTTCTCCCCGACAAGCGGCAGCGATTTTTTTTTCAGTATTTCATTGAGGAGGCTCACGTCGATCATTCCTTTGATCCCCCCGGAGAGGTCGGCATTACGGGGGAGATAGCCCAGATCTTTGGCCCTGCCGGCGGAGATCAATAATTGAGCAGCCAGAGGATCGTACGTGACCGTTACCCGGCCAAACGCTTCCGTCAGCAGGCCGGCCGGCATCGGCTTGGTGACCAGGCGGGTCAGCTGTTCGTTAAAGCGTTTCCGGGCATCGGCAGGGTGTTTCTCTATCCACTCCGTCACTTCGAGGTGAGCCTCGAGAAAGCGCTTCACCAGTTCCCGGTTCCTGTCATAAAACGCGCTGCGCACGACAACCACTGTGGTGGGGAATTTCCCCCCGGGCCAGAGCTGCCGTTCATCAAGCTGGATTTTACCGCCGCCATCGAGGAGCAGACGCGATACCCACGGCTCCGGAACCCAGGCGCCGTCAAGTTTTTTCTGCTGAAACAGCATCAGAATATCGGGGTTTTTGATCGGGATGACCTGAACATCACGTCCGGGAGTGAGGCCACTGCTCTTGAGCCAGTACCGAAGCGCAACATCCTGAGTGTTGCCCAGCTCAGGAGAGGCGACGCGCTTTCCTTTGAAATCCAGCGCTGATGCGATGCGACTATCTTTCGGCACGACAAGGGCAGCGCCGCCACCGGCAGCTCCGGCGATGATTCTGAGCGCTTTCCCTTTCGACCTGAGAAATGCGTTCACTGCGGGGTTCGGGCCGACATACGCGATATCAAGCTGACCGGCAATGAGCGCCTCCATTTCAGCGGGACCGGCATTGAATGTTTTCCAGTCGATCGGCACAGCCATCCGTTTGTCGAAGGTGCCGAGACTCTGGCCGATAATCGGCTGCAGATGGGTGATGTTGGGAAAATGGCCGATTCTGACGTTGCCTGCGCACCATGCCGGGTCAGTGACGCCACAGAGGAGAGCAATCATAGCTGCAAGAGCAGTCAGCATAACCCTGCTTTTAATAATACGTTTCACGTACCTGGACCGCCTTTTGTCCGCCACAGTCGCTGCGGAATTTTGAATTAGCCACTGTAAATCAAATGGACCGACCACGCAAGACGTAAGTCGGGCGCTTACATGACTTTTTTATTGTGTTTACCTGATGACATTGTTAGATTGTGCGGCACCGCTTGTCTGGAGGATTATTGAACATGAAATACCTCAATGAGGCCGATGGGCTGAACGTTGTCATAAGCCTGAGGGACTTTAACGATCTTGTTGACGAATTACGTATGCTCACCATGCCACCCGTGCTTGCCGGCCTTGAGCGACTGGACGCGACTGACCGGTTCATTGCCGGGCAACTGGCTGTGCCTGAACAGACCGTATCAGAGTGGAAGAGCGGCACTGTCACGCTGACAGCGGCTCAACAGGCGCGCCTCTGCAATATGCTTGAGCGTGGTTTGAAAATTTATGAAGATATCCTGGCAGGTTACGATGTCGATGAGAGTGAACGACCGTTTTACGAAAGAGGGGTGCTGGAGGAACATATCCGCTGTGCCGGTAAACTGCTGGCACTGCAACGGGACCTGATTGCAGCGGATGATTTATTTTAATTTTTTCCCTGCTCCCTGCCACGTATCACTTCCATAGGGGAGTGGCTGGTTATGATCAGTTATCCAGGCGACGATATCGGCCAGCGGTTTTTCGCCCTGCAAATCACGCAGCAGCATATGGTAGCCGTTTCTGTAGAAGGCTTTTTTGGTAGCAGCAGGCATCTTTTCAAGCATGAGCAGCGTCGGTTGCTGTGGAATAACCTGATCATGTTCCCCGTACTGAACCAGGGTTGGCACCCGTAGATGCTGCGCCCGCACCAAGGCACTGTCCATCAGATTGGTGAGCCCGTGCATGGTATCAATCCTGGTGGCCTTGATGACCAGCGGGTCGCGACCCAATCCCCGCAGCATCTCAATATTATCCGAAGGCCTGATCTTAAGCCCTTTCCCTGTCAGCTCCAGCCACGGCACCGTGTGCGCAGTAACGGCAAGCAGCCACCGTTGATACCACGGCATGGTATCCCTCCCCCACACCGCCGGTGCGACGAGGATAACACCATCAACACCCGGCGGATGGCTCCCGGTCATGGTAACAATGGTCACCGCCCCCCCCATACTCTCGCCCATTAAATAAAGTGGCACGTTCGGATGGAGCGTACGAACCACCGCGACAAAAGCGGCAAGATCGCCCGAATAGGCTTCGGTCCCTGACCAGAGTCCCCGTCCCGGTGCTCCGCCGAAGCCGCGCTGGTCGTAAGCGTAGCAGCCGATGCCGCGACTGCTCAGATAGCTTCCTGAAGAAGCGAACGCGTTGCTGTAGTCGTTAAAGCCATGCAGGGCAATGACCAGCGCCGTTGCCGGTGCATCTATCGGCAGCCAACGGCGTAACGGTAACAATGCTCCGTCTGCGGCGATGAAGTGCTCATGGTCAATTTTAGGAACCGTGATCTGTGGGCCAGGGTGGTTTACCAGTGGTGAACAGGCAGAGAGAGTCAAAAGAGTAACTGCAATCAGAACGGTTATAAACAATAGTACTATTCGAGGCATGCGCCACCATCACTCTCCAGCAGATAGCGCCGTAACCAGTCAAGCGCGCTCCATGCGGTCATGGTACGAATCTCATCGCGACTGCCGTTGAACTGAAAGTGTCTGCTCAGGCATCTGTCAGCGGTAGCCAGCGAGATAAACACCGTACCGACCGGTTTCTCAAGGCTGCCGCCATCCGGGCCGGCAATGCCGGTGACCGCGAGCCCCAGGTCACTTCCGGATGCCAGTCTCACTCCTTGCGCCATCGCAGCAGCACATTCGGTGCTGACCGCGCCGAATGTGGCCAACAGCTCCTCCGAAACGCCCAGCAATCGCGATTTGGCGGCATTTGAATAGGTAACGATCCCCTCGCTGAAATATGCGGAACAGCCGGAAATATCAGTAATCCGTTTGGCTATTAAACCGCCGCTGCACGACTCGGCAAGAGCAAGGGTCAGGTGGCGCATGCGCAGCAGTTCGGCGTCAACAGCATCGATGCTGACGTCACCTGTTGAAAAACAGTATTCCCGTACCCGTTGCCGGACACTCTCCACCGCCGGTGCAAGAAGGGCGTCGGCCGCATTATCACTGTCGGCTTCCGCCCGCAGGGTCACTTTCATCCAGGGGAACGTGACACATATGCCGAGGGTAAGTCCCTGCTCCGGCCGGGCTATTCCGAGCAATAGCTCATCGACCTCCGCCTCACACGGGCCGAACAGATTCATACTGACACTTCGAATAACCCGCTTGCGCGGCACCCGCTCCAAAATGAACGGTATAACCGACTCCCGCAGCATTACGCTCATTTCTGATGGCACTCCCGGCATGAAAAACATGAACGTGCCACTGTGCATGAAATAAAACCCGCACGCCGTACCGTTCGGGTTGGCAATCAGCTCGGATTTGGTGGGAATCATGGCCTGCTTGTCGTTCAATGGGCAGAAGATCAGGTTTTCAAGCCTGCCGGACATGGTGCGGACATGGGTACGGGCTTTTTCATGAACAACCAGCCGCCGCCCGGTGGCTCGTGCCGCCGCCCGGGAGGTTAGATCGTCTGCAGTCGGGCCGAGCCCCCCGGTGACGATAATGGCGTCGCTGATCCGGCTGAGGTAGCCCAATGCCTCGATAATATCGGATTCGTTATCGCCAACGGTAACGTGCCGCTGAATCCGTAATCCTTCCATAAGCAGCAGTGAGGCAATCGTACCGGCATTGGTGTCGATCACCTGCCCCCGCGTCAACTCATCACCGATGCTCAACGTTGCAATTCTCATGGTTCAGACACTCCACTCACCTGCAGCCGCATCATGACCTCCTGGCACGGAAGTTCCCGTTCCCGGGCAATCCGGCGACAATCCTCATATTCGGGCGTTGTGCGCATAACCGCGCCGTTGGTGTCAAAAATCTGTTTAAAGCGCACCGGGCCGAACCCGGTCTGCAGTTCAACAATCTCGCGCCGCAGAATAATACGACTCGCACGGTAATAGCGCAAACCGATGGCCGATGTCTCCGTCAGCAGCAGCCCCGCCAACCGCTCAAGGTGCTGCGAGGTGCAGAGAAAAGAGACCATCACGCCGGGGCGGTTCTTTTTCATCTGAATCGGCGTGAAGAACAGATCCAACGCCCCCTCTTCAAAGAGCCGCTCCATGGCATAGCCAAGCAGCTCCGGAGTCGAGTCGTCAATGTTGGCCTCAACCACAATTACGTCATCAGTGGACGTTTCTTGTTCGGTACTCTTCCCCAAAAAGGCGCGCAGAATGTTGGGGCAGTCAGGAAAATCCTTCCCCCCGGCACCGCAACCGAGCTTGTCGAGCAGCATTGGGGGTTGTGCGCCGAAGCCAACCGCCACTGCAGCCACAATAGCCGCTCCGGTCGGCGTCACCCGCTCTCCCGCGCCGCACTCGCCATGCACCGGCAATCCGCGCAAAAGTTCCGCCGTAGCCGGAGCCGGTACCGGCAGGCGACCGTGAGCGGTCTCGACAAAACCGCTGCCGAGCGGCAGCGCTGAAGCGTAGACAGCCTCTACGCCCAGGAACTCCAGACAGATGGCGGTGCCAACGATATCGATTATGGAATCAACCGCCCCGACCTCGTGAAAATGGACCTCTTCGACGGCAACGCCATGTACCTTCGCTTCAGCCTCCGCCAGACGCCGAAAGATCGCCCCGGCCCGGTTCCTGACCGGTTCGGTCAGTGAGCATCCGGCAATCATGGCATCAATAGCGGCGAAATGCCGGTGCGTGTGGTGATCATGCACCGCTACATCAAATTTGAGGGCAGAAATATGCCGGCGTTCGGTCCGGCTCGTTGACAGTTCAAATGAGCCGGACGGCAGCCCCAGCTTGTGCAGCTCCGCACGCAGATAATCGAGCGGCACTCCGAGATCAAGGAGCGCCCCCACGGTCATGTCACCGGAAATTCCGGCGTAGCAGTCGAGATAGAGAATTTTCATATCACACCCGATTAATCAGGCTTGCGGCGCAGGCGGCGCCGAAGCCGTTATCAATATTGACGACCGTCACCCCGGACGCGCAGGAGTTAAGCATGCCGAGCAGGGCGGCGACACCGCCGAAGGAGGCACCGTAGCCGACCGATGTCGGCACGGCAATCACCGGTTTATCCACCAGCCCGCCGACCACTGAAGGAAGCGCCCCTTCCATGCCGGCCACCACGATGATGACCGACGCTGCCGCAAGCTGGTCCTGCCGTGCCAGCAGCCGGTGAATACCGGCCACACCGACATCGAAAAGCTGTTCGACCTGGTTGCCGAGAAAACGGGCTGTCACCAGCGCCTCCGCGGCAACCGGAATATCCGAGGTACCGGCCGACACCACCAGAATCGTCCCCCTGCCCCGCTGCTCCGGTTGTTGTTGCTCAAGCGTCAGACAGCGTGCTTCGACGTGATAAAACGCCGCCGGAAACGTGCTGAGGACCAGCCCCGCCTTTTCCTTGTCGAGACGCGTCACCAGGACATTGTCCCCCCGGTCCGCAATGGCAGCGGTGATAGCCGCAATCTGCTCCGCCGTTTTCCCCGCGCCGAAAATCATTTCCGGCATTCCCTGGCGCAGGTGGCGATGATGGTCTACCTGAGCACAGCCGATATCCTGAGATTGCAGCTGGCGCAGTTGCTGAACCGCCTCGTCAACGGAAAGTCCCCCCTTGCGAACCGAGTTGAGCATTGTTTTGAGATATTCCTGATTCATGAAAGCATCCCTGTCTGAGCACATGTAGTTAAGCTGTTATACCATGGCTGCGTTGGTTTGCCATGCGAAAACAGGGCGGCGCATCTATTTTACCCCATCAAAAAAAAGTTCCCCGGTTTACATTTCCCCGTCAACTGTGCTACATGTCTGCCACTACTTGAATCATGCGAGGTTGAGAAATGGGTAAAACTACTGCAGAAAAAATATTTGATGCTCACCTGGTAAACGAGCCGTTTCCCGGCACCAAAGTGCTGCGCCTGGATGCGGTGCTCTGTCATGAGATCACCACGCCGATTGCGATTGACGACCTGATCCGGCGGGGCAAGGATCGCGTCTTTGATCCGACGAAGATTAAAGCGGTTATCGACCATGTCACCCCGAGTAAAGACACCAAAACAGCCACTCAGGCCAGAATTCTAAGGGAATGGGCCCGACGCAACAATATCAGGGATTTCTTTGATATCGGCGCCAACGGTGTCTGCCACGCCCTCTTCCCGGAGCTCGGTTTCATCCGTCCCGGCTACACGGTCATCATGGGCGACTCGCACACCTGTACTCACGGGGCGTTCGGCGCTTTTGCCGCCGGTATCGGCACCACCGACCTGGAAGTAGGCATCCTGAAAGGTGTCTGTGCCTTCCGCCAGCCGAAAACGATCAAATTCAACGTTACCGGCACACTCTCCAAAGGGGTCTATGCCAAAGACGTCATTCTGCACATCATCGGAAAAATCGGCGTCAACGGGGCGACTGACCGGGTTATGGAGTTTCATGGTCCGGTTGTTGATGCCATGACCATGGAATCACGCATGACGCTCTGCAACATGGCTATTGAAGCGGGGGGTACTTCCGGCATCTGCCAGCCTGATATGACTACCGTTGATTACCTCTGGCCGTTCATTGAGGGAGAGTTCGCCGACAAGGAAGCGGCATTGGCCGATTATGCCCAATGGCGGGCCGATGCTGATGCCGAGTATGACCAGACCGTTGCAATCGACGTTACCGCTCTGGAGCCGACCATTACCTTCGGCTACAAACCGGATCAGGTAAAAACCGTCTCCGAATTAGCCGGCACCAAACTGGATCAGATCTACATCGGTTCCTGTACAAACGGTCGCCTGGATGACCTGCGGATCGCCGCCGGTATCCTGAAAGGAAAGAAAATCGCGGCGAATGTACGCTGCATCCTTTCACCTGCCACCCCGAAAATCCAGCAGCAGGCAATGAAGGAAGGATTGCTCGATATCTTCATGGATGCCGGATTCTGCGTGACCAACCCGACCTGCGGTGCCTGCCTGGGCATGAGCAACGGTGTTCTTGCCGAAGGCGAGGTCTGTGCCGCGACGACCAACCGCAACTTCTCGGGGCGCATGGGCAAAGGGGGGATGGTGCATCTGATGTCACCAGCCACCGCAGCGGCGAGCGCCATTGAAGGAGTGATCGCTGATCCGAGGAAATATCTGTAATTTAATTTTAATAGGAGTGACGTTATGAAAACATTCGGAGGCCCGGTCCTCTTTCTTGACCGCAGCGACATCAATACCGACGAGATCATCCCGGCCAAATACCTGACCGAGATAACCAAGGAAGATCTTAAACCGTATATCCTGGAAGACCTCAAACTGCCCGGCTTCGATCCGAAGGGGGCAAAGACCCGCACCGCAAAAGTGATTGTTTCACGTGGTAATTTTGGCTGCGGTTCATCCCGCGAGCATGCCCCCTGGGTTTTTGAAGTCAACGGCATTACTGCCGTCATCGCCGAGTCCTTTGCACGGATCTTCCGTCAGAATATGTTCAACTGCGGCATGGCGGCCATTGAACTGCCGAAAGCAGACCTTGACCTGATCTTTTCTCACGCAACTGAGGACGATGCCGCCATGAGCATCGACATCGAGGCGGGTATACTGACGCTGAATGGCGGCGGCAAACAGAAGAGCTTCAATTTCGAGATTTCACCCTTTGACAAAGCCCTGGTTCTGGCCGGTGGCTGGGTTGATTACGCTGACCAGAAGTACTGATATTTTTTCATACTGAACGTACAATACAGGGACTTACCAAATGGTAGTCCCATTTTTACGAGGGCGAACTTTGAGGAGTGTCGTACAGAAAAATGAGTCCGTTCGTTTACTTATCCCCGGGGAACTCGGACCTGAATCCCTCCAGCAGGAGTGGCATGTCGTGTCCCACCCGCAGCAGTCAAAGGTCCTGCAGTTCTGGGATTCATTCGAGTGGGGCATATGGTTTGGCGGGCATACCCTTTACAGCTGCGATGACGTTTACCACCTCTGTAGTCGCGATGATGGCTGGTTGGGATCTGAGTTGTGTGAGGAGCGGGCACGCGGTAAGAGACGGTTCTGGCACGACTTCGAGAGTGCGCCGATGCGCACCGGACTTGAGGAGATGCTTGGCCAGAGGGCGCTCCTCCCGGTGGCGGAGGCGACGTTCCATCTGCACCGGTACGAGGTGACCAATGAGGCCGGAAAGATCGTTTGCCGCCTGGAGTGGACTTCCGTTACTTTAGGAGAACGTGTGGTGCTGCGCTCCTGCCTGGTGATTCCGTTGCGCGGTTACGCAGCAGAAGCTGCACACGTGGCGGAGCAGCTCACTGCCCGTGGAGCGCAGATTTCCAGCGACTGCCCTTTGGCGCAGCTGCTGCAACACGGCAACAAGGTGCCGCAGAAGTACACCCTGCGACCTTCATGCGGCCTGAATGCCGATACTCCCGCCCGCGAGGCCGTGGGGCGGATAGTGCGGAGCATTCTGGAGATTGCCGTCCACAACATCCCCGGCATATTACAGGATC
>DUZS01000043.1 GCA_013349405.1 Desulfuromonadales bacterium
GGAGTAAACTCCCTCACCCAGCGGGGGAGGGTTGGGGAGGGGGTGGCGGGTGACAGTGCCGATTTTCTTGCTGCCGAAGCTCGTGTCGCTTGCCTCGCTGACAGTTCCCGTGCGGCGCTCCCGCCACTGGTGTATGCCCGTTTTCTTACCGATAGCGGAGCGCTCCTTGCCCGGTTGGCATCATTCAATACTGATGGCATCAGTCGTCAGGCGCTCCTTTATAAGGCGCTTGAGCGGTGGGACAGGGCACTTTTTATTCCGGCAGACAGCAGCGACAGAGAACTGCTTCACCAGCAGCGCCGCCTGCGGATTGCCGCACAGCTGAACCGGGGCGCAGTTCTTACCACGCTCGGTCTCGATGAGGCTGCCGAAGCCGCCCGGACTGCTGCTCTTGATGAGGCGCATGCGGCTGCCGCCTGGTCGCTTGAATGGCGCACCCTTGCCGCAGTCGGGCGTTATGATCAGGCGCTCGGGCTGCTCGAACATCTGCCGCTGAGTGAATATGACCTGCAGCCGGGTGAGCTGATAGCGCGTTTTGCTCCGCTGCTGGAGCAGCGTGCGGCTAAAAATCCTGAGCAGGCGTTTGCCCTGCTGGAAAAACTGAGCGAGCTGGAGCGGGTGCAGCTGCTTGGGCGTGGTGCGCTCGGACTTGATGATCCGGCGACCTCCAGCCGCTTCCGCGCCGCTGCGCCCCGATTGACCGAATTGGACCGGCTGCAAAAAGCGGCTGCCACGGCTGCCGCAGCCGACAAAGAGTATCTGCAGCTCCGGCTGCAGCAGGAACAGGCGGCTGTTGACGACCTTTTCGGCGCACAGCTCGAGCGTCTGCCCTCATATTATGCGCAGGGTGGGGCCGGTCTGCTCCGGCTGGCAGCGGCTTCGGTTGAGCTCGGCAGTTTGTCCCGGTCAGAAGATGTCCCCCGGCCGCAGTCTGAAGCCTACAAAACGGCGCAGCAGCGCTTCAGCACGGTGCAGTCGGCGTTTAACAAAGAGTGTGCCGCCGGGAAAGGGGGGGCGCTCTGCCGCCTCGTGTCGCCGCAGCCGGTCGAGCTGATCGATGTCCAGGAAGCCATGCCGGGCAAGACACTGCTCCGCTTTACGCCGCTTGACAGCAGTCGCTGGCTGCTCTTTACGGTTGGCGGCACAGCGGGGATCAGTGCCGAAACTGTTGATACTGCTACGCTCACTGCCCGGCTTGCCGCCACTCCACCGGTTCTGGCCGCATACGAAGAACCTTCCCGTTTCTCCGCTGCGCCGGTGCTCAGTTGGGGACTGAGCGCCACCCACCTGGTTCAGTCGCTCTCCCTGCGCAAGCCGTTCCGTCGCCAGGTGCTTGACCGGTCCGGCTGGTGGCAGAGCGGTGCACCGTTCACCCGGCTTGATGCCACCGGCATGACGGAACGGCTTGCCGATGCCCACACGCTGCTGCTCCCGTCCCGGGCCGGCCTGCTTCCGGAGGTCCCGTCGCTTCCGGGCGGCAGCGGCTTTTCTCTGCCGCTGTGGGAGGATGAAACGGCGCTGCGCCATCCGTTCTCTGCGTTACGCGCCGCGGAGAATCTCTCTCTGGTTGTTGCTCCGCGCGCCGGATTACGTCAGGCGTATAGCCTTGGGCATCTGGCAGCGCTCCATGGGGTACCGTCGCTGCTGGTTTCTTCCGGCACGCAGGGTGAAGGGGGTGTCGCTGAAGCCAGGAAGTTCATTGCAGCATATGCCTCTCAGTCGCTCGGCGAATCTCGTAAAAAACTTACCGGTGGCTGGCTCCTCCTTGGCGATTGGGGGCCGGATGCGGCAGAGGCGGCAAAGCTGGGCAAAAGCCGCTTTATTGAATACGGGAAAACGGGGATTCTGGCTCACAACGCCGGGTCATATCCGAAGGCGCTCTCTCTGTTTGAAAACGCTCTGGCAATAGTTGCCGAGAATCCTTCTCTGGCAAAGCAGCGCACGCCACTCCACCGCTATGCCCGCGAAAGTGCTTTCGCTGCCGGATTTACCGACCGGGCGATTGTGCACGCCGCTGCCCTGGTCAAAGGTCTTGCGCAGGAAAAACCGTATTCTGCCGAACATGCCGACGCGCTGCTGCGCCTCGGACTGCTCCAGGGAAATGCCGAACGGTTCAGCGATGCCGCCGTGTCGCTGAAAGAGGGGGTCGGGATTTTTGCCGACCTCGGCATGGTCAAAGAGCAGGCGGCGGCGTTGGCAGATTTTGGCGTTGTCATGGAGAATTCGGTCAACTTTACGGCGGCAAAAACGTTCTTTGAAGAAGCCGCCGGTCTGCGACAGACCTTGAAAGATGAGGTGTCACTGGCGGAACAGTACCGCAATCTCGGCCGTATTTATGACCTGCGCCTTAACCGCTATGCCGTTGCAGAGCAGTATTACGCCAGGGCCGGTGAGATTTACGCCACGTCAGGCAATGCGGTTCTGGAAGCCGAAACGCTGCTGGAACGTGGGCGCTGTCAGCGTCTGCTTGGTAATTTTCCGGCTGCGGATAAGTTTTATGTTGATGCCATGGCAAAAGTCGGCACGAAGGATCTGCGCACCACCATGCGGATTGTACTGGAACAGGCCAACAACGCCTGGTTCCAGGGACGGTATCAGGACGCATTTGATCTGCGTGAACAGGTGGAAAAGAGCGCCGTGAAGGAACAGTGGCCGCTGGAACAGGTTATGGCTAAAAACACAGGTGGACTGATCTGGTGGACACTCGGCGATACCAAACGGGCCGGTCTGGAGTTGCGGGGAGCGCTGGAGCGTGCCGAAAAACTGGCGGTCCGGCGCGATGAAGTGGCGACGACGCTCAATAATATCGGTCTGGTACTGCGTGAGTCGGGAGAATATAAAAAAGCGCTGGAAACGCTGGAGAAAGCGCTTGCTATTGACCGGCAGCTCGGTTCGCGCTGGGCGATGGCCTACGATCTGCGCAACCTCGGTCAGACCCGCCTGAAAATGGGTGATGCGCCCGCCGCTCTGCAGCAGTTCGCCGAGGCTGCCGTCATGGCTGCCGACATCGGTGACAAGGTAAATCTGGCCAAGATCCATCTTGCCCGTGGTGATGCCGAAAGTTCACTGAAGCAGCCGGTCGCCGCTGAAGCGAGCTATCGTGCCGCTCTTGAGATTGCCGATGCGCTGCTGCTCCGTGAAGTGCGGTGGCGGGCGCTGCTCGGTCTGGCACGGCTGCAGAAAAATGCCGGTGCTTCGGCCATAGCGGTTGTCTCATATCAGCAGGCGCTGGAGACGGTAGAAGGGCTGCGCGCCGAGATCAGGCTGGATCAGCTGAAAGACGGTTTCCTTGCCGACAAGATGGATGTCTATTCAGGCCTTGTCAGTCTGCTGGTCGACATGGGGCGGAGTGACGAGGCGTTTGCGGTGGCGGAGCGCTCCCGTTCCCGCAACCTGATTGATATTCTCGGCCGTCAGCGGCTCTCCTTGAAAGGTGCGGTGGATCAGGAGCTGTATGACCGGCAGATCCGACTCAAAGAGCAGATGGAGGAGCAGGAAAGCCTGTCGCTGCAGGCGGCAACAGCGCAGGAGCGGGCCCGCTATGCCGCTGCACTGGAAAAACTGCGTGGTGAGTATCAGGACCTGCTGATCGAGATCGAGCGCAAACGTCCGGAGTTGCTTGCCCTGGTGAAGGTGAATCCGACGACACTTGCTGATGTCCGAAAGCTTCTTGAACCGGGAGTGGTGCTCCTCTCGTACTATCAATTGCCGGAACGGCTGCTGCTGTGGAAGATCGATCGCGACCGGGTTGTGCTCTCAATCCGGAACATTCCGGCAGCGGAGCTTGCGGCGAAAATATCGTCCTACCGCCGGATGCTGCAGAACCTGGAACCGCTGGAAAAACAGTCGCGTGAACTGTATGATCTGCTGGTGGCGGAGCCGCTGGCTGGAAGCAGTCCGCTCCGCTCAATCGGCATTATCCCGCACGGCAGCCTCCATTATCTCTCTTTTGCCACGCTGAACGACGGCCGTGACTACCTGATTGATCGGCAGAAGCTGTTTTACCTTCCCTCTGCGTCAGTGTTGCACTATTCGCTGGCGCGGCGCACTTCAGTGAAAACACCGCACATTCTGGCTATCGGCAACCCGGATCTCGGCAACACTGCATTGGATCTGCCGTTCGCCGAACGGGAAGCGGGAACGCTCCGCTGGAATTACCCGGACGTGACGACCCTGACCCGGGAGCGGGCCACCGAGAGCTGGGTGAGAGAGCATATCAGCGAATTCGGTGTTATCCACATTGCCTCCCATGGCGAGTTTGATCCGGTTAATCCGCTTTTTTCGGCGATCAGGCTGACCAAGGACAGTAAAGCTGACGGCAAACTCCAGGCGGAGGAAATCTTCGGCCTTGATATCCGCGCTGATCTGGTGGTACTGAGCGCCTGTCAGACCGGATTGGGCGATATCCGCAGCGGTGATGACGTGGTCGGCATGAACCGGGCGTTCCTCTTTGCCGGTACCCATTCGCTGATGTCGAGCCTCTGGCGGGTGAGTGATGTCTCGACGGCAATCATGATGAAGCAGTTTTACCGTAATTACAGTACCTATGAAAAAGCCGAGAGTTTGACCCGTGCCATGCAGCACGTTAAAAACCGTTATCCGCATCCAGGGTACTGGGGGGCATTTGTACTGACCGGGGATTATCGATAGAAAAGAATCACGAACAAAAAGGAGGTTACAGATGAAAACGACACAAAGAATTGTTCTGTTGCTTGCGCTGCTGCTGATGACAACGGCAGCGATGGCAGAAGAGAAACGCTGGGTTTCCAGCGAGGGGACGACACTGAAATCGGAAGCGTCAGCGACGTCAGAGAATGTTGCCGATGTAGTCGTCGGTACGGAAGTCACCGTTGTCGAGTCGGGCGGTCGCTGGGTGAAAGTCAGAACTGCGGCAGGAAAAGAGGGGTGGCTGTACGCAGGTCGTATATCTGAAACCCCTCCGGCCGGTGAGGTCTCAGGAGACGGGGGGCTCTTCGGAGAAAGCATGCAAAAGAGCCAGATCAATACCGCCAAGGCTGACAGTGCCCGCAGTATTCGCGGCCTCTCGCCTGAGACGACACAATATGCAAAAGATCGCGGCACTTCGGAACTGGTGAAAAAATCTCTTGACACTGTGCTGCTGCGGAAAGTCTCTCCGAAGGAGCTGAAGGCATTTTTACAAGAGGGAAAGATTGGTGAATACGCCCAGGCTCAAGGGGGTAAAAAATGAGATATTTCCTGATTCTGACCTTGATGGCCCTGACTATGGCGGCACACCCTGCCTCAGCCGGTTTCATGGACACACTGCAGAACCTTGCCAACCCTGATTCGAAAGAAGGCAAACTGTTATCCGGGGCAACCCAGGTTTTGTCCAGTTCGCGGGAAATTGACTATAAAACCGAGCGTACTATTGGCGAAAGTCTGGCACTTGAAGGGATGCAGCGATTCGGCATTCCGGTAAAAAACGAGCCGCTGCAGCAGTATCTGAATCTGGTGGGAAATGCGGTTGCCGCAAACAGCCGACGGGCAAAAATCCCCTATCAGTTTGCCGTATTGGACAGCAACGTACAAAATGCTTTTGCCGTTCCGGGTGGTGTTATATTTGTCAGTCGTGCTCTGGTATCTATTTTGAGTGACGAATCCGAACTGGCCGCGGTTCTGGCTCACGAAGTCGGGCATGTCTCGGCGAAACATGCCCTGAAGAGCACGCAGCGTGCGCAATTTTTTGAGGGGGTCGGAACAATAACCGCCGCAAGCGTTCGCGGCGACAAAGGGAAAAAATTCGCTTCGGCTATCGGTGATATGCAGACCGTTTTGTTTGACAAGGGGTTGGATAAAGAGATGGAGTTTGAAGCCGATCTTGCTGCTATGGAGACAACCTATCGCACCGGGTATGATCCTTCGGCGCTGATCAGGGTTTTGGAAAAGCTGCAGCAACTGGAGGCGACCAGCAAGGATAAAAAGGGGTCGTGGTTCTCAACTCATCCGCCGCTTTCCGAGCGAATTTCACGGCTGCGCACAGAGCTGAGAAAATATCCCGATTATGGGACGCTGGCGAGTGTGCATGAGAGATTTGTTAAACGTGCAAAGCTGAAGTAGCAGTGAAAGGTAATCATGGCTTCAGTTCGTATTGAATTTTCAGGTAATTACAAAATTCTATGGCGTCAAGCAGTTTAGTGAACTTTGGTTTGCTGCCATCTGGTAAAACCACCTGGAACTGCCAGTTATCAGTGTAGTGAATGGTTGCCATTGTACACCTCCGTTACGGTTTTTGCCCTACCAGGAATCCAGACTGCTTGCTGATAAGAGTAAAGCAAAAAGAGGGCCAATTTATAACCGGCTTATTTTACTCATTATATTTATGATGAATATCAGCGTGTAAAGTATTTCGACAAGTAAGTCTCCGTTGAGTCTGCTTGTAGATGGTAACATAACGATCTACTCAGTACCTTTAATCTTGATTATGATTTGACAAGGCTTTTCTGAAACGTGTATACAGTATCTTCTTTATCTGCAGAGTGCTGTCTTATCGGATGTACCATATCTCACAAAAGGAGGAACAGTTGATGATTGAAGCGTATCTCGCACATGAAAAGGAGAGGGCGGCACAAGGCATTCCCGCACTTCCGCTGACACCTGAACAGACCGCCGGTCTTTGTAAATTATTGGTTAAGCCGCCAAAAGGAAAGGAACAGTTTCTGCTCGGCCTGATCAAGGACCGCGTTTCCCCCGGAGTGGATCCGTCTGCCAAAGTAAAGGCAGAATTCCTGGCCGGTGTCGTCTCCGGTAAAATCAAATCTCCGCTCGTTACGCCGGTAGATGCCATTCGCATGCTCGGCACCATGATCGGCGGCTACAACGTGGCTCCGCTGGTTGCCGCCCTCAAGGATAAAAATCTGGCTGATGAAGCCTCCTGTGCGCTCTCCGGTATCGTGCTGGTCTACGATGCCTTCGACGAGGTTGCCAAGCTTGCCACTGCCGGTAAAAACGCCGCTGCCGCGAAGGTTTTAAAATCATGGGCTGATGCTGACTGGTTTACCCACCGCAAAGGGGTGCCTGATACGATTAAGGTTAAAGTCTATAAGGTTGAAGGTGAAATCAATACCGACGACTTCTCTCCTGCAGGTGATGCCTGGAGCCGCCCCGACATCCCGCTGCATTCACTGGCCATGGGTAAAACCCGTTTCAAGGACGGCCTTGCCACCATTGCTAAATTCCGCGAAGAGGGCTTTCAGGTTGCCTTTGTCGGCGATGTCGTCGGTACCGGTTCCTCCCGTAAATCAGCGTGCAACAGTGTTCTCTGGGCAATCGGTGATGATATCCCCTGTGTGCCGAACAAGAAGACAGCCGGCGTAATCATCGGCGGCGTCATCGCCCCGATCTTCTTCAATACCGCCCAGGATTCCGGCGCGCTGCCGCTCAAGGCTGATGTAACCGGCATGAAAACCGGCGACGTCATTGTGATCGATACCAAGAAAGGCGTTATCACCGACGAAAAGGGGAAAAAAGAACTTTCCAAGCTCACTATTTCTCCAAATACGGTACCTGACGAATTCCGTGCCGGCGGTCGTATTCCGCTGATAATCGGCCGCGCGGTTACCGATAAGGCCCGTAAAGTATTAGGTCTCAAGCCGACCACGGTATTTACCCTGCCGGACAATCCCAAGCCGAAAGCCAAACAGGCCTTCTCACTTGCGCAGAAAATGGTTGGTCAGGCCTGCGGCGTTGCCGGTATCATGCCGGGCACCGCCTGTGAGCCGAAGATGACGACGGTTGGCTCACAGGATACCACCGGTCCGATGACCGCCGATGAGTTGAAAGAACTGGCCTGCCTCAAATTCCAGGCCCCGATGTATATGCAGTCATTCTGCCACACCGCTGCCTATCCGAAGCCGGCCGATGTCAAGATGCACAAAAACCTCCCCGGTTTCACCGCTGAGCGTGGCGGTGTCGCGCTTCGACCCGGTGACGGTGTCATTCACTCCTGGCTGAACCGCCTGCTGCTCCCCGACACGGTTGGTACCGGTGGCGACTCCCATACCCGCTTCCCGATCGGCATCTCCTTCCCGGCCGGTTCCGGTCTGGTCGCGTTTGCCGGCGCCATGGGCTTCATGCCGCTTGATATGCCGGAATCTGTTCTGGTGCGCTTCAAAGGAACGCTTAACACCGGTATCACTCTGCGCGACGCAGTCAATGCCATCCCTTACTGGGCGATCAAACAGGGGCTGCTGACCGTGCCGAAGAAAAACAAGGTCAACATCTTCAATGGCCGTATCCTCGAAATGGAAGGTCTCCCCGATCTGACTGTCGAGCAGGCGTTTGAATTGACCGATGCCGCTGCCGAGCGTTCGGCAGCGGCCGGTTGTATCCAGCTTTCCGAGGCATCCGTTGCCACGTATCTCAAGTCAAACGTGGCACTGATGAAAAAGATGATTGCCGAAGGCTATTCTGACGCCAACACCCTGAAAAATCGTATCAAAGACGTTACAGCATGGCTGAAAAATCCGACTCTTCTCAAAGCTGACAAAGGCGCCCAGTATGCCGCCGTGATAGAAATCGACCTGAAGGAGATCACCGAACCGATCCTCGCCTGCCCGAACGATCCGGATGATGTCAAACTTCTCTCAGATGTTGCCGGAACGGAAATTCAGGACGTATTCCTTGGTTCCTGCATGACCAACATCGGCCATTTCCGTGCTGCCGCTGAGATCTGGCGCGGGCAGCCATTCAATCCGGCCGTCCGTACCTGGATCTGCCCGCCGACCCGCATGGATCAGCAGCAGCTGAAAGACGAAGCGTACTTCGCCGTATACAGCGCTTTCGGGGCACGCATTGAAATCGCCGGCTGCTCGCTCTGCATGGGCAACCAGGCGCGCGTGCCGGACGGGGTCAATATGTACTCTACGTCCACCCGTAACTTTGATGACCGTATCGGCAACGGTGCCAAGGTGTATCTCGGCTCCGCCGAACTGGGTGCAGTCGCTGCGCTGCTGGGAAAATTGCCGAAACCGGCTGAATTTTTAGAGATTTACAAGGAGAAGATCGAGCCGAACAAGGACAAGATTTATAAATATCTGCAGTTTGATGAGATGCCGGAATACAAATAGTTTCAAATTATTTTTAAAATACATAAAACGGCCCGTCGGTATTTTCCGGCGGGCCGTTTTATATCACGTTGCAATCAATAAATGATTGCCGTTGTAATAGCTCCCGCAAGTAATGGTGGTTTTAATGTCATAGTGGCACGCCAGATGCAGACATACAACTCGAAGTAAGTTGGAAAAACGGCACCGGCGCCGCGTCCTGCAAGGGATTGCGGCGCTTTCTGGTATTGGGGGGTCAGTTATGATCTGCACAGAAAACAGGCAAATAATCATTGATGACACCACTCTGCGCGACGGTGAGCAGACCGCCGGGGTGGTCTTCTCCAAGCGGGAAAAGATCACTATAGCCCGCATGCTCGACTCCATCGGTGTCGGAGAAATTGAATGCGGCATTCCTGCCATGGGGAAAGAAGAACAGGATAGTATCCGCACACTTGTTGATCTCGGTTTGAATGCCCGTTTGATAACCTGGAACCGGGCTCTCGTGCCTGAAATAAAGGCAAGTATTGCCTGCGGTGTGCAGGCAGTAGACATTTCGCTGTCGGTTTCCGACCAGATGATCCACCATAAGCTGCGTAAGGACCGGGAGGCGGTAAAGGAACAACTGAAAGTCGCGCTCGGTTTTGCCAAAGAGCATAATCTGTATGTTTCAGTCGGTGGTGAAGATGCCAGTCGCGCCGATATGTCCTTTCTGGCTGAGTTGATGGAGATCACCCGCGCTCTCGGTGGTGACCGCTTCCGCTTCTGCGATACCCTCGGCATCATGGACCCGTTTACCATGTTCGATAAAGTGACCTCTCTCATCCGGGCTGTTCCGGAAATTGATATTGAGGTGCATACCCACAACGACCTGGGTATGGCCACTGCCAACGCCATTGCCGGCGTGCGAGCCGGCGCAAAATTTGTCAACACCACGATTAATGGTCTCGGTGAACGTGCCGGTAACGCCGCACTGGAGGAGGTCGTCATGGGCTTGAAACACGCCTGCGCTATTGAAACCGGCATCGATACCCACCGTTTTCGTGAGATGTCGCTTTTTGTCGCCAAGGCTTCTGACCGGCCGCTTTCTGTTTCCAAGCCGGTGGTCGGTTCACGGGTTTTTGCTCATGAATCGGGACTGCACGCTGATGGTGTTATCAAGGATCCGCATAATTATGAAGGCTTTGACCCGGCAGAGGTCGGACTGACACGCAGCATTGTGGTCGGCAAGCATTCCGGTACGGGCGGTTTGATTGAGCGCTATCGCAGTATGGGAATCGTGGTTGACCGGAAGCGGGCGGACCCGTTGCTGGTCAAGACGCGGGCGATGTCGTGCAGGCGCAAGCGGGATCTTACCAATTGTGAGCTGATGGCAATTTATATGGGCGAAGAATCGCTGCTAGAGGCAGCATAAGGAGAGAACATCATGTGTGAAGCGGGAACAAATTTTGTGCCGATTGCTGAAGCGGCTCAGTTGCTGGAAACGACAGAAATGAGAGTGCTGATGCTGATCAAGAAGGATGAGTTGCAGGGAAAAATGGTTGATGAGGCGTGGTATGTCGATCGTTCGTCACTGAAACTCTGCGAAAAACCGAAAGCGGCCGATATCGTCAGGCCGGGCGGATGTGGTGGTGGATGTGGCAGCGGCTGTGGAGGGCATTAAGTATGTCTATCATCGTCAAAGCATCAGATTTTAAGTTCAAATACCCGCGGGATGTAGCCAATCGTGAACTGCCCAAGTTCGCGGGGCTTCCCGATACGACGCCTTTTAATCGCCACGATCTCTACGAAATTCTCCCGATGATGACAGCCGCCATGAATGAATTGGGCAGCGAGGATGGCGAGGTGTTGAATCTGCTGGAGGATGTCTTGAATCAGATGCCCGGTTTTATCAGCACCCGTGGCGAAGTTTTTGATTATCTGACCGGTTCGGCCCGGGAATGTTTGAGATAGAGGGAGACATCTGGGCGTACGCCCCTCCCGCTGTTACCGCCATAACCACTAACGGTTCGCTGACCTCTGACGGCCGGGCGATTTTCGGGCGCGGTGTGGCGCGCCAGGCTGCTCTTCGCCGTCCGGAGCTTGCATATAAATTAGGCAGTCTGATCAAAGAAAAGGGCAATCATGTCTTTGATCTCGGCGCAGGCGTGGTCAGTTTTCCTGTAGAAGAGTCCCCCTGGTCGTTACCGGATGTGCGAATAATAGCCCGTTCAGCACAAGAATTACGGCAACTTGCGGATCTTTCCGGCTGGGAGAAGATTATTGTGCCCCGCCCCGGCTGCGGTGGCGGGGGTCTTGCATGGGAGGATGTCAGGCCGCTGCTTGTGACGTGGTTTGATGACCGTTTTGTCATTATCAGCCAGAAAACAGAAATATAGGTTTTTCCACTTTTCATAATTACAGGTATACTCACTCAACCTTATCTTTAGAAGGAGTGCGCCATGTACAACTCCGGCATGCAGGGGAGCAAGCCCCGCACCCCCTATCACGAATTCTACGCCGATGACTTCACTCCCCGTGACCATTACCGCCTGCTCTGGGATCACATCAAGGCAACCGGCAACAGTGCGCTGGAGGCCAAAGCCCACGAATCGCAGCTGGCGCTGCAGGCAGAAGGGGTCACCTTTACCGTCTATGGGGAGAGCGAAGAGGGGATTGAGCGGATCTGGCCGTTCGATCTGATTCCGCGCATTATTACCGCAGCGGAATGGGTGAAGATTGAATCAGGTCTCAAACAGCGGGTCCGGGCGTTGAATCTTTTTCTCGGAGATCTGTACGGTGAGCAGCGCATCATTAAAGATGGCGTCATCCCCGCCGAGCTGATTTACGAGGGACGTGATTTTCGCCGTGAAATTGTCGGTATCGTGCCGCCGGGCGGCATTTATACCCACGTCAGCGGCATTGATATCATCCGCGACGAAAAGGGAGAATTCCTGATTCTCGAAGACAACCTGCGCACTCCGTCAGGCGTCTCCTACATGATTGAAAACCGGGTCATAGAGCGCCGTATTCTGCCGGAGTTCTTCAATAAATACCGTGTCCGACGCGTAGAGCATTATCCCTCACTGCTGCTTGCCGCCCTGCGTGCCCTGTCACCGCGCGGCACGGAAACCGCCGAGATTGTTCTGCTTACCCCCGGGATCTACAACTCCGCTTATTTCGAACATACCTTCCTGGCCAAAGAGATGGGCGTAGAGCTGGCTGAAGGGCGCGATATGGTGGTTGTCAATGATATCGTCTATCTCAAAACGACTACCGGACTGCAGCGGGTGGATGTTATCTATCGCCGCATCGATGACGACTTCCTTGACCCGCTGGTGTTCCGTTCAGACTCCTCTCTCGGCATTGCCGGAGTGATTAATGCGTGGCGGGCCGGAAATGTCGCCATCGTCAACGCACCGGGGAGCGGCATCGCCGACGACAAGGCGGTCTATCCGTATGTGCCTGACATTATCCGCTATTATCTCGGTCAGGAGCCGATCCTCAACAATGTACCCACCTTTCAGATGACCAACGTCAAGGATCGGGAGTATGTTTTTGACAATATGGAACGCATGGTTATCAAGGCGGTCAGCGAATCAGGCGGCTACGGCATGCTGATGGGACCTTCATCAACGCCGGCGTCACGCAAGGAATTCATGGGGCTGGTGCAGGAAAATCCTCGAAATTATATCGCCCAGCCGGTTGTGTACCTGTCGCGCCACACCTGTTATATGGACGGCGAACTGGAAGCGCGCCATCTTGACCTTCGCCCGTATGTAATTTACGGGGAGGATATCGAGGTCGTGCCGGGAGGTTTGACCCGAGTGGCGCTGCGCAAGGGGTCACTGGTGGTCAATTCGTCGCAGGGTGGAGGGAGCAAGGACACCTGGGTATTAGCGGAATAATTGTTCTTCCCCCTTTGCAAAGGGGGACTGAGGGGGATTTGATGTTAAGCCGAATAGCTGATTCTATGTACTGGATGGCCCGCTATCTCGAGCGGGCCGGCGAAACCGCCCGTCTGATGGAGATCAACCTCCTGTATCTGGTTGAGGCTGAAGAGGATATGGGTGAAGAGGATAAATGGCGTCCGATCCTGCAGATCAATGCATCTGAGCCGCTCTATGATGAACAGTTTGGCGGCGGAAGTATCAGTACATCGCGCGTACTGCAGTTTATCAGTGCCGGTCGAACCAATCCGAGTTCGATCCGCACCTGTCTGCGACTGTTTCGCGAGAATGCCCGGGTCGCACGTGACCGGATTTCCAAGGAGATGTGGGAGGCGGTCAACGAGATCTGGATGAGTTTTGATGAACGGCTGAAGGGATCGCTTTCCGCAGAGCGGGCCGGGGCGCTGTTTGTTGAACTGCGCAATCAGGTGGCACGTTTTAATGGCCTGACGGCATCTACCATGATGCGGGGTGAGGCGTACGCCTTCTATCAACTGGGCGGCTGCTTCGAGCGTGCTGACATGACATCGCGCACCCTCGACGTCAAATATCATATTATCCTCCCTGATCTTTCCATGGTCGGATCGGCTCTCGATTATTATCAGTGGGCGGCTCTGCTTAAGTCGCTGTCCGGGTTTGAAGCGTTCCGGCGCAATTATCACTCCGGATTCATGCCGGCCGATGTCGCCGAGTTCGTTGTGTTGAATCGTGCCTTTCCCCGTTCAATTGTGTTTTCAGTCGAGCATATGGGCAATGCGTTGGCAATAATCGGTCTGGAGCGGAAGGATGCCACAGATGCGGCTTTTGCCCAGCTATCCACAATGGTACATGTGACACGGCAGCAGATTTTAGATACCGGCCTGCATGAGTATCTGGAAAGCCTGCTGCTGCGGCTGTCACAGTTCCACGGGGCGTTGGCGGAAGAGTTCTTTCAATAAACGGAGTTCATATGCGCTATCTGATAGAGCACGAAACGATTCTTGAATATCCCCAGACAGTGCGTGAGCACCACATTGAGTTGCGTCTGGCGCCACGTGCCGATGGCCATCAGCAGGTTATTTCCTGCAACATCGAAACTGAGCCGGCGGCAGAGCTGGCTCGGTATACTGACTATTTTGGCAACCGGGTCGATTATTTCTGCGTCATTGCCCCGCACACCCGTCTGGTCACACGCCTGAAAAGTGAAGTGGAGACGCTGAAGGAAAACCCCTTCAGCTTCGAAGCGGTTCCGCCGCGGGAAGAGCAGGAGTGGCTGATCAAAGCGGTTCGAAGCGCACCGCCTTTGAACGACTTTGTTCTGCATCGCAGCCTCCTGACACCCACCGCCATGAAACTGGCCGAAGCCATCACGCAGGCATTCCCGAGACGGGACAAAGAGAAGCCACTGCTCGATTCGCTGCTGGAGCTGCTGGCCTGGGTGCCGACGGTTATGGAGTATCGATCCGGTTCCACGGAAGTTCATGGTGCGCTGGTAGCAGCAGTTGCCCAAAAGGGGGGGGTCTGTCAGGACTTTGCCCATCTGTTCATCACTGTCGCCCGCTCCTGGGGTATCCCCGCCCGCTATGTCATGGGGTATCTTGATCCGGGCATCAACGAAACCGGAGAAACTCTGACCACCCATGCCTGGGCTGAAGCGCTGGTACCGGGAGCCGGATGGGTCGGTTTTGATGCGACACATAACCTGTTGACGAATGATCACTTCATTGCAGTTGCTATCGGGCGTGATTCCTACGATGCTGCACCGCAGCGGGGCAGTTTCAAGGGGGATGCTTCCGCAACGCCACCAGTGGTAACGGTGATGATGCAGGAACAGAAATAAATCCCCCCTGCCCCCCTTTCAAAAAGGGGGGTCTAAAAGCCTCCCCCTTTCAAAAAGGGGCGATCTAAAAAGCCTCCCCCTTTTGAAAGGGGGATTGAGGGGGATTTGCCGTTAACTATTTCAAGAAAGGCCAACGATGCCCTTACCACCATCATCCATGAACATTGAAACATTTTTCACCATAGAAATGCCGTACCGCGAGCGGATGGAAATCCGTCGCACTCTGTTCACCGGAGGCGATGGCCCGCGGGGTGCGGTTGTCGCCGGAATCCATGGAGACGAACTGGAGGGATTGTATGTCTGCCACCTGTTAGCCGCCTGGCTGGAACAGCTGCAGCGCACTTCTCCCGGTGGTCTGCTTGGCAGTGTCGAACTGTATCCGGCAATAAACACTCTCGGCCTGGACACCCTGACCCGGGGGCTGCCGGTTTTTGATACTGATCTCAACCGCTCCTTCCCCGGTTCAACCGAAGGGCCGCTGCCTGAACGTCTTGCCGCTGCCCTCATGACGGCGCTTTCCGGTTCGGCGCTGGTCGTCGATATTCATGCCAGCAATATCTATCTCCGTGAGATTCCCCAGGTGCGTATCAATCAGGAGTTCGACGACCTGCTCGTGCCGCTCGCCCGCCGGATGAATCTCGATCTGATATGGCTGCACAGTGCGGCTACGGTGCTGGAAACCACGGTGGCCCACAGCCTCAACAGCTGCGGCACCCCCTGTCTGGTTGCGGAAATGGGGGTTGGTATGCGTATCACTCCGGAGTACTGCAGCCAGTTGATGGCCGGCATTTTGAACGTCTGGAAAGATCTCGGGATTCTGGCGGCGGACGTTGAAGTCCCGGAGACCTGCCATACTCCGTTGATTGCCGATGACAGCAATGTGCATTATCTGAATGCCCAGACATCGGGACTGTTTGTGTCGGCTACATCACATTGGACCGACGTCCGCCGGGGTGAAATCCTCGGGACTATAGTCTCTCCGTTTCGCGGCGACATCCTTTCCGAGGTTCGTTCCCCGGTTGACGGTGTGCTCTTTACGCTGCGGGAATATCCGCTGGTATACGAGGGGTCGCTGATGGCACGGGTCATGGCGCGCAAAGGGGGTGCAGCATGATTCGCGACCTGCTCTGCATGACGGCCCCGGTTCGGGAAGGGTTCGATATACCCTGCCATGAGATCGGCCCGAAAACGTCTCATCCCGGTGCTGCGCTGGTGGCCGGACTGCATGGTGACGAAATTAACGGCATTTTCATACTCTCCCGCCTGGCCGATTTTCTCAACGGTGTTGAAACGGGGAAATATCCGGAATTGCGCCTCGTCAGACGGGTGCTCATCATCCCGGCGGTCAATGTGCTGGGGGTTAATCTGCGTACCAGGACCTGGCCGTTTGACAAGTCTGATATCAACCGCATGTTCCCCGGCAGTACCACGGGAGAAACAACCCAGCGCATCGCCTATGCCGTACTTGAAGCGACCAAGCGCGCCGATTACCGAATTGATATCCATACCGCCAGCGCCGATTTTGAAGAGATACCGCAGGTGCGTCTTCACGGCCCGAGTACGGAAGAGCGTGAGACAGCGCGGCTGTTCGGGCTTCCGGCAGTTATGGAACGCTCGCTTTCACCGGTGTTCACCACCACCATGATGTCTTCCTGGAAAATATGGCCCGGCCAGAGTTTTGTCCTGCGGGTAGGGCAGGCCGGTCTTGTCCAGCTTGATCACTGTCAGCGGGTCTTTCGTGCGCTGGTGGCCTTCCTCGGCAGGATTGGAGTACTCGAGGGGGTTGATATTGCTGCTGAAGATGAGGAAGTCTGCTGTTTCAACAAGGCAAGTGCCTTCCGTGTCTATGCCGAAAAAGCGGGCACTTTTGTTTCTGACCGTCAGGTCGGACGCTGGGTCGGTTCGGGTCAGGAACTCGGCTATATTTATGACAGTTTCAGCGGCAATGTTATTGAAAAAGTACTCTCCCCGGTTGCCGGCCTGCTGACCGGCATCCGCCGCCACCCGCTGCTCTTTGAGGGGGACCTCATCCTGCGGGTGAACAAAAAGGGGTGAGCGGCATGCTGCACATAATTCAGAATGATCCCGAAGTGCCGCCGGGTAATCTGCCCGAACATCTCACCATTCCATACACCGTTCATCACCCGTATCGTGGTGACATCCTCCCTGAAATCGGCACTATAACCGCGCTGATTGTCATGGGCGGAGCCATGGGCGCGAATGATGATGCTCGTTTTCCTTTCCTCACCGAGTTGAAAACCCTTATCCGCTCAGTGGTCGCCGCCCGGATCCCCTATCTGGGTGTTTGTCTTGGCGGTCAGTTGCTCGCAGCGGCACTCGGGGCGGAGGTTGTGTATCAGCGCTGGGAGGAGTTGGGAACACTCGACGTCTCGCTGACTCAGGAGGGGAGAAAAGATCGGTTGTTCGAGGGTATCAGTGAGGAATTCAAATCATTCCAGTGGCATCACGACAGTTTTGATATTCCTGTTGGTGGTCTGCTGTTGGCGTCGTCAGCGGCGTGTCCCCATCAGGCGTTTCGTATCGGTGAAGCGGCCTGGGGTGTTCAGTTTCATCCTGAGGTGACCGAGCCGATAATCCGCGGCTGGTGCGCATGGAATCGGTCAACAGCCGAAAAAGCAGACACTCTGGCAGGGGATTTTTCTAACAGTGCTGAAGAGTACCGCGCAAACTCCTGCCGACTGGTTACAAATTTTGTTCAGCAATTCCCGTCCTTTATTCAACCCTGTCCACCCTGAGAGCAAAGGTAAGATCACATCCCGCCAGCGGGTGGTTGCCATCGAGTGTCACATCGGCATTACTTACTGCGATCACGGCCATCACCCTGGAAATGCCACCGGTGAAATCGATGCTTAATTTTTGACCAACAGTGACCTCTTTCCCGGCAGGGAATGACTGACGGGATATCTGGATAATGTTCTCCTGAAGCCTCGGGCCGTAGGCCTCAGCAGCAGAAAGTACCACATTTTTTACATCACCGGCGCGCATCCCGATAACCGCCTGCTCAAGAGCGGGGAAAATCTGGTCAGCTCCGAGGGTTAGGGTGAGCGGTCCATGTTCATCGGTGCTGTGAAAAATTCTGCCGTTATCCAGAGTGCCGATAAAGCTTATCGTGACGGTGCTGTTACTCTCTGCCTGAGCCATCTGTGGCCTCCTTATTCCGTATCTGATTCTGCTTCGTTTCGCATCCGCACGCCCCGCAGGTACAGACTCTTGAACCACATGCCCGGCAGGCGGGATTCATCGGGTCCCGTCCGTCTACCGTTTTTCCGCAGGCAGGACAGGTATAGCGGAAGAAGGCAAAACCACAGTCGCGACAGAGGAGCTTTTGATCATCTCCCGGTTTGGGAACAATATGGACAGATCCGCAGATCATGCAGAGAGATGCCATCTCCGGTGCGTTCCGTATGCCGTCTCGGTTCGTGTGAAAACGTTCAAAAAGTTTTTTTGCTGCTTCCCTGTCGAGTGTCTGCATATTTTTCTCCAGTTATGTCAATATTGCACCTTTCGCGCCAAGTGACATCTGGGTTCACTGTCCGGAAAATGCCTGTCTGCAAAGATGCGGCACTGCATGATTAAAGTCACTCTGTATAGAACATGATCATAACATTCGACAAATTCTGCTGCAGTTGTAGATCCGGTATCATCCTCAGGACAGTTAAAGTGCGGTTTACTTGAAATTAATACCGGTTGGCATGGATAGTGTATATCAATGGTGCAGGGTGACCTGAATAATGGACACCACAGCAACCTTCAAATTCTGTCAACCCGGCATACATGCCCCGCTCTCAGCCATGAGAAGCGGGGCGTTTTTTTTTGTTGTTTGACGATGCACACGAATGGAGCACACGGCTCACCAGGCCGGGGATCACGGTGCCAGCGCAGTCGCCTTGAGGCGCCTTATTTCGCCACCTCGATACAAATGGCGTCCACCACTTCGGACGAGGGAGAATTAACATGAGACAGATAGCGATTTACGGTAAAGGCGGCATCGGCAAGTCAACCACAACCCAGAATACGGTGGCCGGACTCGCTGCCATGGGCAAAAAAATCATGATTGTCGGCTGTGATCCCAAGGCTGACTCCACCCGCCTGATTCTGCATGCCAAGGCACAGAACACGGTCATGGATCTGGTGCGCGAGTTGGGAACGGTTGAGGATCTGGAAATTAATGATGTCATGAAAATCGGCTATGGCGGCATCAAATGTGTCGAGTCCGGCGGTCCCGAACCGGGTGTCGGCTGTGCCGGTCGTGGTGTCATCACCGCTATTAACTTTTTGGAAGAGAATGGTGCCTATACGCCGGACCTCGACTTCGTCTTCTACGATGTATTGGGCGACGTTGTCTGCGGTGGCTTTGCCATGCCGATCCGTGAGGGCAAGGCGGAAGAGATTTACATCGTAACCTCCGGAGAGATGATGGCCATGTACGCTGCCAATAACATCTCCAAAGGTATTCTCAAATACGCATCTTCAGGAAAGGTCCGTCTGGCCGGTTTGATCTGTAATGCCAGAAAAACCGATAAAGAGTTTGAACTTGTTTCGGCGTTGGCAAAAAAACTCGGTACCCAGATGATTCACTTCGTTCCGCGTGACAATCAGGTGCAGCGGGCTGAGTTGCGCAGAATGACCGTCATTGAATATTCACCTGAGCATGCGCAGGCCAAGGAATATTTAACCCTGGCGCAGAAAATAAATGACAATAAAATGCTGGTGATTCCTACCCCGTTGGAGATGGAAGAACTGGAAGAACTACTCATGGAGTTCGGCATCATGGAAGCTGATGACGAGGTGAATGTCGGCGTGGCCGAGGCGGCATAGTACGTTAGTGCAACATCGAGAGTAACAATTCCAGGGTCAGGCTGTTCGCAGTCTGGCCCTTTGATGTATTCAGGGGCCAGCGGCTGTGCGGTTTTGATCCGGCCACAAGTGCATGCCTGGGTCGGGCTTGCGTCACCAGAAGGAGCAATTGCCGACAGCGTAAATTTTCAGGTATGCTGAGATGTCCGATTATTTGAACAGACCTCTGATGGTGGCGGGAATCTGTTCAGCCGCAACTGGTCGCGAAAAAAAGTAACCTTGCATCATCACCGATTTCTTGACCATAACTCGTCTCCATAGTAGTCTGCACTCCATCTTTTTAAAGTAAATGTCTGCAGGTTCGATAGCGTGAAAGTGAAAAGCAGAATTCTCGTTTATACTGTGTCGTGGGGTGAATCATGGAAATCAAAATACCTGAAGTTGGTGAATCGGTGCGCGAGGCGCTTCTTGCCAAGTGGTTTAAAAAGAGCGGCGATTTTATTAAGCGGGATGAGCCGATTTGTGAAATTGAAACCGACAAAATTACACTGGATCTTAATGCCGATGCTGACGGAGTGCTTTCTATAGTGGTGTTGGAAGGTTCAACGGTGCCGGTCGGGACGACGATTGGTGCTATTGATGAATCGGCCTCAGCGCGAGAAATTCCGACTTCTGAGAACGTGACACCGCTGTCAGAAAAATCTGCGAATCCACCAACATCGCCGTCACTGCGACGTGAAATGCGCGAGCAGAATATCTCCCCCGGTGCGGTAGCGGGGAGCGGCAAGGGGGGACGGATTACGCCTGATGATCTGTCCGCCCATATCAAATCTCATCCTCCGATCTCTGCCGAGCCTTCGCTGACTTTGTCTGTGAAGACGGAAGATGCGCCGTCTTACTCATCAGGACGCGAGGAACGCCGCCCGATGTCACCGCTCCGCAAACGGGTTGCTGCCCGTCTGGTCGCTGCCCGTCAGCAGACGGCCATGCTGACCACCTTCAACGAGGCTGATCTCACCCATGTGAAGTCTCTGCGCAGTAAGTATCGAGAACATTTTATCCAACGTCACGGAATGCCCCTTGGTCTGATGCCCTTCTTCGTCAAGGCCTGTATTGAAGCGTTGAAAGAGTTTCCTCTGGTCAACGCTTCTATTGACGGTGATGATATTGTCTACCATCACTATTTCGATATCGGGGTTGCCATCGGTGGTGAGAAAGGATTGGTAGTGCCGGTGCTGCGCAATGCCGATAAACTTAAGATGTTCGAAATTGATCAGACAATATTAGCATTCTCTGAGAAGATCAAATCCAATCATCTGGCCATTTCGGATCTTGAGGGGGGTACCTTCACCATCAGTAACGGTGGAGTGTACGGTTCGATGCTCTCTACACCGATTCTTAATCCGCCCCAGAGCGCCGTGCTGGGAATGCATGCCATTCAGGATCGACCGGTTGTCCGTGACGGCCAGATTGTCATCAAGCCGATGATGTACCTGGCTCTATCCTACGATCACCGCATCATTGATGGTCGGGAAGCGGTCAATTTTTTGAAAAAAGTGAAGGAATACATCGAAGAACCGGAAGAGATGCTGCTGGAAGGGTGAAGGGTCGAGCGTGAAGGGAAAGGAGGTTTTCCGCATGTCTGAAAATAACATTTTTGATCTGATAATAATCGGTACCGGCCCGGGCGGCTATGTAGCAGCCATTCGCGCATCCCAGCTTGGCATGAAAGTCGCGGTAGTTGAAAAACGAGCCACACTCGGTGGTGTCTGTCTCAACGAAGGGTGTATACCGAGCAAGGCACTTTTGGATTCAAGTGAACATTTTGCCATGGCGCGCGACAAGTTTGCTCTACACGGCGTATTAGTGGATTCACCGCGCCTTGATCTGGATGTCATGATGCAGCGCAAGAGTGATGTTGTCAAAAAACTGACCGATGGTATCGCCTATCTGTTCAAGAAGAACAAAATTGAACTTCTCCACGGTACTGCCACTCTCAAGGGAGTTTCTGTTGCAGGTCAGCACCAGGTAGCCGTAACCCTGGCCTCGCCTCCCACAGTTGCTGGTCAGCAAACTCTTCCGGAGCCTGTAACCCAGGTGTCAGTTACTCTTTTTGCTCCGAAAGTGATTCTTGCAACCGGTAGTGAGGCGACGAGTCTGCCCGGTATCACGTTTGACGGTCAGGTCATTGTTTCGGCCCGTGATGCGCTCTCCTTTGAGCGGGTACCGGAACATTTGGTAGTCGCCGGTGGTGGATATATCGGGCTGGAACTCGGTTCCGTCTGGCGGCGTCTCGGCGCCCAGGTAACGGTAATGGAAATGCTGCCGAACATTCTTCCCACTATGGATCGTCAGGCAGCCGAATTGCTCTTCCGCTCGTTGCGTAAGCAGGGCATCCAGTTCAAGTTAAATACCCGCATTACCGGAGTGCGTCGCATCGGTGCCAAAGCCATCGTGCAGTTTAACTCTGGTTCCGACAGCGAAGAGGTTGATTGTGACAATGTGCTGGTAGCGGTCGGGCGGCGGCCATTGACGGCAGGCTTAGGTCTTGAAGAGCTTGGTGTCTCTCTGGATGAGGCTGGCAGAGTGCTTGTTGATGACACATACCAATCATCACTTCCGGGAGTCTATGCGATTGGTGATCTTGTCCGGGGGCCGATGCTGGCTCATAAGGCCTCTGAGGAAGGTGTTGCCTGTGTTGAAAAGATAGCTGGAATGTTTCCCAAAGTCGAATATGAGCTTATTCCCGGGGTTGTGTATACCTGGCCCGAGGCTGCAGGCGTAGGGATGACGGAGGAACAGCTTAAAGCTGCCGATATACCATATCGTAGTGGGCGCTTCAATTTTGCCGCACTGGGCAGAGCGCGCTGCATGGACGAGACGGAAGGTTTTGTCAAAATCCTTGCGCACCAGGAAAGCGACCGCATTCTGGGTGTTCATATCGTTGGTCCCCGTGCATCTGATCTGATATCCGAGGCGGCTGCAGTGATGGCATTTAATGGCACCGCACGTGACATCGCTCTTATCTGCCATGCCCATCCGACCCTTCCTGAAGCGCTTCGTGAGGCCGCACTGGATCTGCATAAAGAGGCGATTCACGGGTAATGTCAACTGTAATGTATAAATAAACTTAATAAATATAAGGAAAACGAACATGCCAAAAGTATCCCGTAAAACCAAAATCGTAGCTACAGTCGGTCCTGTAAGCTCTTCGCCGGAGATGATTCAGAAATTGATGCAGGCCGGTGTCGATATTTTCAGGCTTAATTTTTCTCATGGCGAAAATGCTCAGAAACTGGAACTGATTAAAATCATCAGAAAGGTTTCTGATAAACTTGGCCGTCAGGCCGGCATTTTAGCCGATCTCCAGGGACCGAAAATCAGGACCGGTAAGATGGCCGGCGATGGAATGCTGCTCACCAAAGGTCAGGAAATTGTTATCACCACCGACGACGTGTTCGGTAGTGATGGTGTTATTCCGACCATATATAAATCTTTACCGCATGATGTACATCCCGGCTCCCGCATTTTACTTGACGACGGGTTGCTTGAATTAAAGGTGATCGCGTCCGAAGGTGAACGGGTACGCTGTCTGGTAGTAGCGGGTGGGCTCCTCAAAAACAATAAAGGAATCAATCTGCCGGGGGTAAATGTTTCAGCGCCCTGTCTTACCGCAAAAGATCTGATTGACCTCGACTTTGCTCTCGAAGCTGATGTCGATTTCATCGCACTCTCTTTTGTGCGAACTGCAGAAGATATACACGAAATTAAAAGGATAATTACTGCTAAAGGAAAGGACACGCCGGTCGTCGCTAAAATTGAAAAGCCTGAGGCGTTGCGGAATTTCAAAAAAATCCTTGAAGCAACCGATGCCGTTATGGTGGCGCGTGGAGATCTTGGCGTCGAGATTGAACCGGAAAAAGTTCCGATCTATCAGAAGAAAATCATCCAGGCCTGTAACAGGGCCGGTAAGCCGGTCATAACAGCAACTCAGATGTTGGACTCCATGATCCGCAATCCGCGCCCGACAAGGGCTGAAACGTCGGATGTGGCCAATGCGATTATTGACGGTACAGATGCCATCATGCTTTCCGCAGAAACAGCTTCGGGTGATTTTGCAATTGAATCAGTTGAAACGATGGTGCGTATTGCCAAAGATGTCGAAAATACAGATTTCCTTTCAGGTCCTGCGCCCAGTTTTTCGGTGTCGACAATTGCCCAAGCCGTTGCAGAATCCTCCTGCAGAACAGCTGCCACACTCAAAGCAAAAGCAATTGCGGTTTTTACCCGGTCCGGTAGTACCGCTACGCTCATATCAGCATTCCGGCCGGCAACTCCGGTTATCGCTTTTACCGCTTCACCGGAAATTCGCCGCAGGTTATCGATCTACTGGGGAGTGCAATGCATTGAGATTGGTATTATGGAAAATACTGACCAGCAAATTTATGAGGTGGAGAAAAAACTGTTAGCGACCGGTTTCCACAACGGAGATCGTGTTATAATTACTATGGGTCTTACGGAAACACGTGGTTCTACGGATATGATGAAAGTTCACAGACTGGGAACTCATGGATTTTATGAGGTATTTTAAGGTCAGCAAGGCCGGGACACTTTATTGCTTTTTTCCTTCATTTTCCTTTGACAGTATCAAATTGTTTATGTTAAAAGACAGACCCTTTTCTCTATGGCTTTGATTTTTGGGAGTTTGATCAGCAAATCATCTATTCAAAAAAAGATTGTCGATAAGAAAAAAAGTTATTGACAGTCTGAATTGATTTGGGTATGTTGCTCGTCTGGTTGCAGCGCCGAGAGTTTTCGGGTGCACCTCTGGTCTTTGAAAACCGAATAGCAGTTGATGTAAGTGAATTGTGAGTATCAAAGCAATTAACATTGCCAGAAGTAAATTT
>DUZS01000044.1 GCA_013349405.1 Desulfuromonadales bacterium
TGTTCGATAAGCATGGGTTCCTCTTTCAGATAGAATGGTTGGTCGCGCTTCCATAACTACCTGAGGGAACTCATGCTTTTCAATTATTAAAGAACAAAATCATGCATTAATTACTGTGACGAACCTATTATAAAACCTAATATTTTATTTTTAAATATTAGGGGGAACTCCTGGGAACCTCTGTGGTCAGGTTAGAGATTCGGACATTCGAGGAATCGTTTGTGGAAAATTTCATGCTATCCTTCCAATCACTCAACCATCCCTCCACATCCCTACCATAAAACACGCTTTCAATCGCTATAAAACCACCCATCAGACCTACGCAACAACAGCTTGACTTGTCACTGGAGCGGCACCGGATCTGTTCCCACGCTGGAATATGGGAATGACAGAAGTCCGATACGGTATATCCAACATAACTCTACCGCTTCCCGTCATATTTCACAGAAGCCTCAGCGCAATTCAAATTGTTTTTTTGAAGGTATCACAGATTGTGATACCAGCGATTCGACTTCATTTTCAGTCAACTCAAACATAAAATCAGCAGGGAATCTGGCGAGGTTTCTCTTGACTGCTTGCTTGAGTGCGCGGGTTTCCACCTCGTACAATTCTGCCAGATCGCGATCTAACATCACCTGTACTCCACGGATGGTAAAAATCCGCTTCTCAATTTTCGCCACCTGAACTAATTCACTCATATCTTTACCTTCTCAAAGCAGTTTAAACCCAAATTTCCGAACGTTCGGAAGTGACTTAACTAGATGATTTTATACAAAACCACCCTCAGAAAAACGCTATTTTTATGCTGCTACTGTCACTGGTACCTTTAATTACTTCCGGAGTCATAGCTGATGGCCTGCCAAGGTCTGTTCACGCACCTCTCGGGCAAGCGGCAGCGTTATGCGACGTTTTTCAGCCATCGAAAAGCGATACAGCTGATGAAAACAGGTAATCAGCGCACGAACCTCACGACTGGTAGTTGCCAGAATATATTCAACAACATCATCCGGAATCCTGATTTGATGATCTTCGGCAACTTTTCTGATTATCATTCTCCGCGAATTGTCATCAGATGTATCAAGACGCGCTACCAACCCCCAGAGCAGCCGCGACGTCAGATGTTCATCCATGTGTGCCAGATCGCGCGGCGGGACTGCGCCAGCCATGGCGATTGTGCGCCCGGAGGTATGAAATTCGTTGAACAGTTGCCATAATGCCCGCCGCATATCGGCATCATCCGGCATATCCTGCAGATCATCCACTATCAGTCCGTTGGCAGAATAAAAAGTATCAACGAGCTGTTCCCGTGATATCGACTCACGCAGCGACAGATAGGGGAACCTGACCCCTGCTATTGACTGCAGCAGATGGGTTTTACCGGAACCTGAAGGGCCATGCAGGTAGAGAAGAGATTCGGAATCAGAAGGGTCGGCAATCCGCAGGGCAAATTTCACAGCGGCGGAGTTGCCATCACACGTGACGAAACTGTCAAAGCTGAAGCTCGGAGTAACGGGAAAATCGAAGAATTGCTGCATGGTTAAAAAAGGTGCGCCTGCGGGGCTTCCGGTGCGATGCGGCCAAAATGCAGGTAGGCGGCTCGGGTCGCCACTCTGCCGCGCGGAGTACGATTGATGAAACCATTCTGAATCAGAAACGGCTCGTAGACATCTTCGATGGTATCACTCTCTTCGCTGATAGCGGCGGCAATGGTGTCGAGTCCAACCGGGCCGCCGTTAAATTTGTCGATAATCGTCAGCAGAATCATACGGTCCATCTGGTCAAAACCCATCTCGTCAATTTCAAGCAGCTTGAGTGTTTCACGCACGACATCAATAGTAATGACGCCATCAGCACGTACCTGAGCATAATCGCGGACACGGCGCAGCAGGCGGTTGGCGATCCGGGGCGTGCCACGGCTGCGCCGTGCCAGTTCATCAGCCCCTTTGGGGTCTATTGCCATCCCGAGAATTCCGGACGAGCGGCAGATGATGGTGGCGAGCTCTTTATAGGTATAAAACTCAAGACGCGATATGACCCCGAATCTGTCGCGAAGTGGCGAGGAGAGCAGTCCGGCACGGGTTGTCGCTCCGACCAGCGTAAATTTCGGCAGATCAATTTTAATGGAGCGGGCACTCGGCCCCTGACCAATAATAATATCAAGCTGATAATCCTCCATTGCCGGATAGAGAATCTCTTCAACAATATGGGAAATACGGTGGATTTCGTCAATAAAGAGGACATCATGCGGTTCAAGATTGGTGAGAATTGCGGCCAGGTCGCCAGGCCTCTCAATGACAGGCCCGGATGTTGACTTGATACTGACCCCCATTTCACAGGCGATGATATTGGCCAGCGTCGTTTTACCGAGCCCGGGGGGACCGTACAACAGGACATGATCGAGCGCTTCCCCCCTCCCCTTGGCGGCATCTATGAACAGGCGAAGATTCCCTTTGATCTTCTCCTGGCCTATATAGTCATCAAATGAGCGAGGGCGCAGTGTCGAGTCATAGTGAGAATCATCGTCCCGTTTTTCAGGGGTGATTGTACGTGAATCCATCACTGCTCCGATTTCAGGACCAGATTCTGGATACCGGCAACGCTCAGAACAGCGTCAGACTGGCTCCCGTCAGCCATACGCTTGAAGGTGGCTTTTTTGGCGGCCACTTCATTTTCACCGATAACGACGCTATAGCGGGCTTTCAGCTTATCAGCCCGACGCATCTGGCTCTTCAGACTTTTCCCTTCGTAATCCATTTCAACGCGAACGCCGGATTTCAGTAAACCATCCATCAGAGAGAAGGCAACATCACGCTCCCCTGCCCCCATGGTGGCAATAAACAGATCGGGCTGTGTGGTGAATTCCCGGCTGCCAAGGAGCAGTGCCACCCGTTCAAGTCCCATCGCAAAGCCGATGCCCGGAATTGACGGTCCGCCCAGCTGCGAGATCAGCCCATCATAACGCCCTCCGGCAGCCACCGCAGACTGCGAACCAAGCAGTCCGGTAACCATCTCGAAGGTTGTGCGGGTATAGTAATCAAGGCCGCGCACCATACGGGCATTGATACTGTATGGCGTGGCTGAAAGGTCAAGATAGCGTTTGACGCTGCTGAAATGATCATCGCACCCGCTGCAGAGATGTTCCAGTACGGACGGCGCTCCGGCACTGTTTTCAATACAGCCGGGCACCTTGCAGTCCAGTATCCGGAGCGGGTTGGTGGCAAAACGCCGCGTGCAATCTTCGCAGAGAGCCCCCAGCCGTTCTTCCAGGAAACTTCGCAAAGTAGCACGATAGGCAGGGCGGCACTCCGGACAACCGAGCGAGTTGATCTGGAGCGTCGGTTCGGTCAGGCCGATTTCGCGAAAAAAGGCGGTCAGCATATTCAACAGCTGGGCGTCTGCCAGCGGGTCGTGAACACCGGTGATTTCGGCGCCAATCTGATGAAACTGGCGGTAGCGCCCTTTTTGCGGACGTTCATAGCGGAACATCGGCCCCATGTAGTACAGTTTTGCCACCGGATCCTGAGCATACAATTTATGCTCTATAAACGCGCGCATAACACCGGCGGTCCCTTCCGGTCGCAGCGTTACGCTGTTTTCACCTTTGTCGGTAAATGTATACATCTCTTTCTCAACAATATCTGTGGCATCACCAATCGAGCGACAGAACAATTCGGTCTTTTCCATCACCGGTACCCGGATCTCGCCAAAACCGTTCAATTCGAAAACTCTTCGTGCCGTCTGTTCAATATGCTGCCAGCGAAGCGATTCACTCGGAAGAATATCATTAAAACCTTTGACTGCGGTAAGTGCCACTATTCACCTCAAAATTATGATACTATCTTATCCGTTATACGACGAACACAGTTTTTCCCTGACGATTTGCCGGCATACATGGCCTTGTCAGCCATTTCAAGCAGGTCATCTTTCGAGACGGTATCATCCGGACAGCAGGCATAGCCTATGCTGCACGTCAAACGGATTATCTGCCCGCTGGGTCCTGAAAAATTGTGCGCCTCGACATTCCTGCGAATACGTTCGGCAACCATCTGAGCAGTAGGACATGGTGTCTCGACCAGAATGGCCGTATATTCATCGCCACCGTACCGTATGACAATGTCAACGTCACGAACGTTTTTTTTGATCAGTGCGCCAAATTCTGCCAGCACTTTGCTGCCGATCAGATGTCCATGAACATCATTTACCTGCTTAAATGAATCAACATCGATGAATAGAACCGCAAGATGTGAGACATACCTCTCAACCCGTTTCATTTCACGTTCAAGGGCAACATCAAGATAGCGGTGATTATAGAGCCCACTGACATCGTCAATAAACATCATGTCATTCGCCATGGAAAATGTTTTGGCGTTTTCAAAGGCACGCAACGACTGGTCGATCAGAAACTGAATATTCTTTCTTGACTTGTTGATATCGGGTAATGCACTGGAAGAGTTATTCAGCAGAACAATCATGCCAAACATCTCCGAAAGACTGTAAACCGGAATCAGGTAGGCTTCAGCAAACCCATCCGGGAAAAATGCTGGAGTAAGGTTCAGATGCTCAATACTGTTTTTTTCTGCAGACATTGCTGCGAGGCGCTCGTAAATTATATTGGTAAGAGTTCTCCCTGATTCAAGAGGGATTTCTTTTGCAACTTTAAGTTCAAGCCTCCCCTCAACCATAAAAAAACCGAGAGCTCTGCCAAGCGATACTTCACGGGCAATTGACTCGACCAGAAGGAGATAGAGGTGTTCATAATCAAGGCATCCGGCTATAGCCTGATTGGCGCGAAACAGGGAAAGCATATTTTTCAGTTCCACATTTTCATCAATGAGATGACGCTGCTGGATGCACTGGGCGACGGAATGCCTGAATTCATCCGGGTTAACCGGTTTAACAAGATAATCTCTGGCTCCAAGTTTCAGGGCTAATATAGCAGATTCAAGATTGGCGTTTCCGGTAACCATGATGACATCGACCGTCGGATGACTTTCGCGAACGCGTGACAGAATTTCAAGACCACTGACATCAGGCATCACCAGGTCAGTAATGACCAGGGAATACTGGCCGTTGGCAAGCATTGCCAGACCATCAGCCCCTCCTGAAGCGACCTCAACCTGGTACCCCTCGGCTTGCAGCAGATTCGAATACATATCGCGAAAGAAACGATCATCTTCAACCAAAAGGATTGTATCCATTTGAGCCACCCAATTATTGATAATTTTACAAATTTGCCGGGTATATGTACTCTATTTTGCGGTAAGGAGTCAACGTCATTCCGGTTTGAATGGTGTTGAAACAGACCAACTGCTGCCATCAGTGACAAGTTCTATCGTTCCATCCCTGTCCGTACGAAACAGTGTGGTCCCTTTTGAACCGAGCAGGTCGATTGTCTGCCTCGCAGGAAGACCGAAACGGTTGCCCCTTCCCGCTGAAATCAGCGCCAGTTCCGGCTGTACCCGGTCAACAAACTCTGCTGATGATGAGAAACGGCTCCCATGATGTCCAACTTTGAGAACAGTGGACTTCACCTCATACTGCCGCGCAAGCATCTGTTGTTCCGCTTCAAAACCGGCATCAGCACAAAAAAGCATACTGAAAGAGCCATACCTGAGACGAAAAACCAGTGACTGTTCATTAACACTCGAATCCTCTCTGCCCGCCTCGCCATGAGTGGGTCCCGATGGTGATAGTACGGAAATAACAACCGGACCGGGGAGCGTAATGATATCCCCGGCAGTAACGGTACGCTTCGGAACTGCTCTGTTTTTTAATTCACTCAGTATTGACGGCGCTATGGACGGCCCGCTCCAGAATTCACCCACCGGGAAATTTCTGATAATAAATGGTAATCCGCCACTATGATCGGGGTGGTCGTGCGTGGCAATCATGGTATCAACACGACTGACATGCAGTGCGCCCAATGCCGGTGCCAGCAGCCGCTGGCCAAAGTCATGTCCGGTATCGTGCAGATACCCGCCGCCATCAACGAGCAGAGTCGAACCATCAGGAAGCCGTATCAGCAGTGATTCAGCCTGCCCGACACTGAGCATCGTAATGTGAAGCCGGTGATCACCTGCTGATACTGCGTACATGTGTACACTCAGAGCAGATAGCGGCACCAGCACCGTTACAGCGAGCAGGTACATCCGGTTTGTCAGGAAAGTAATACCGGTCATGAAGAGCATAAAAAAGAATATGTCCCATGCAGTGACACCATGAAAGGTGAGTACCGGGAGTGAACCGCACCAGACGATAAACCGGTTGGAAATGGTGACGAGGGAGGCTGCCGGCCAGAGCAGCCAGGGGGCACAAGCGGGAAACAGCATGATAAGGGGCAAGGCAATGAACCCCGACAGGACCGCTCCATACCCGAGAAGCGGCACAATCAGAAAATTGGTGAGAATACCATTGAGAGATGCAACTTTGAATATGTACAGTACCGGAAGAATTGTAACAAGTGACGCCGCAACAGATGCTGCCAGAAATTGGGTCAGGCCGCGCACCCACGGAGAAGTTACGGTACCGGTGCATCTCATAATGAGTGGCACTGCAACGAGTATCCCCCAGAGCGAAATGAATGAGAGTTGAAACGATATATCAAAAAGTGTCGGCGGATTGATTGCGACCAGAACAAAAGCGGCGAAGAGGAGCGTATTGACAGAATCGCGCTCCCGCTCAACAAAAAGAGCCAGAGCAAAGACGGACAGCATGATAACCGAACGCGCAGTTGCCGGGGCGTTGCCGGTTAATAAGAGATAGCCAAACAGTGCCGGAAGCGCAATAAGTACGGAATTTCTGCGGATATTCCAATGCAGCGCCGGATACTCAAAGCGCGTTAAAAACCATATGATCACCACTGTTATGAATGCTGCGACAATTCCGATATGAAAACCGGATATTGACAGAATATGATTGACCCCCGCCCTGGTATATACGTCAGAAAGATCACGGGGAATTCTCCTCTGATCGCCGAGAAGCAATGCCACAAGAACCGATGAAACGCGCTCGTCAGGAATGGAGCGGCGGATTGAATCGCCGAGAACTCTGGCAATCCGGTCACTTGTGCGCACTATCGATTTCACCGCGGCAGCACGAATAAGGACTATGTCGTTTTGCGATGCGACTCGACCAATGGCAGAAATCCCCTGAAGCGCAAGAAAGCGGGGATAATCGAATTCTCCCGGCAGGCCGAGACGATGCGGCACAGAGATACGAGAGACAAAACGGATGCGATCACCGCGTGTTACGGTGACGTCTCCTTCACTGATAAAGAGCTGGAGAAATCCGGACACTGGCTCCGCGTACGCTCCCTGGAGTATCTGCTCAACTTCAACAATCAGTCGGCTTCCTTCCGGAGCGACCGAAGGACGCGCGGATATAACCCCTTCAATCGTAATGGGGCTATCTGATAATTTTTTCTTTATGGAATGAGGAGCTATTTCAGGAGATAACCAGGGTTGCAGGGCACAAAGTCCCCAAACAAAGAAAAACAGCGCTGCACAGGCAGAATACAGACCCGGTTTCGGCAGGAAGCAAGAGAGCAGAAGACAGACAAATACCGCAGGTAGTACGAATGTATCACAATAAAAGTCGCCACAAACTGATGCGGTTAAGCCCGCCGTCATACAGAGAAAAGGAATCAAAAACGGCCAGCAAGGTATCATGGGTATCAATCAGGAATAAATTTCCATATCCGGCTACTCTTCATCCTGCCATTCGTCATCCTCGTCATTGTCAGAATATTCGCTCTCAAACCGTTCATCTTCATCATCGTAACCGTCTCCTGCTTCAGAATCATCCGGCTCTTCCAGGACATACCGTTCCGAAGTCCTGAATTCATCATCTGCTATCTTTTCAAAACGACTCAACAAAGCCGGGTCGGAGCAAAAGCGCCCTCTTTTATGACAACAAGTGTCAAGATCACACAGATCAAAGAGCTGAACCTCACTGCAGAGGCGTTGCGGCTGAATATCAGGCGAAGTATCCGGGTCCGGCATAACCGCTCGCTCCTAATCGGCACTCAGCAGGAACTCTCCAGCCCGTGCAACATCTTCCTTGCAGCCGATGTATACCGGACAGCGCTGTTCAAGACCCTCAGGGACAATATCAAGGATCGGAATTTCACCGTTTGTCGCGGCGCCTCCAGCCTGCTCGATCAGGAACGCCATCGGGTTAAGTTCAAACAACAGTCGCAGTTTACCATTCGGCGCATCACTGAGTGCCGGATACATGAACACACCATTTCCCTTCATAAGTATCTGATTGAAATCCGGCACGAATCCGCCGGAATACCTGAGTTTTGCGCCTTTATCTTCCAGGTAGCGGACGAATTTTTCATTCCCCTCGCTGTATTTTTTCCGTAAGCCGCCGGGTGAATACATGTTGCCGGAGGGTTGCATCCTGACATTTTCGCGGGTAAGCGTATATTCCATCAGCTGGTTCATCGTGAATTCGAAAACACCTTTGCCAACCGAATACACCAGTGATACACGGGGTCCGTACAGGATGTAAATCGAACCAACCATTTTTCTGCCAGGCTGAAGGAGATCATTCCCCTGGTAAATGCCGACAATGGTTCCGACAGCCAGATTGACATCAACCAGCGACGAGCCGTCCAATGGGTCGTAGGCAACGGAAAACATCCCCTGAGGGTTGCTGGTTACCTGAAAAATCTCCTCCATCTCTTCGGATGCGATATTACAGACAACACCTGAATGCTGCAGGCGCTTGCGCATTATTCGATCAGAGAGAACGTCTAGGGCAAGCTGCTCTTCGCCGTATAGGTTGGAGGTACCGGCGACACCGAGCTCACCGGTACGCACGGCATTGATGACGTATTTACTCGCCTCGGCAATCTCGCAGATAAGATGGACAAGGTTACCGCTGATGTTCTGGTCGCGCAGATGCTGACGCAGATCGATCTGAAATTTTGTCTTGCCCGGTATACTGGCCATGGTTCCTCCGAGTTAAATTAAATTTAAATTATTAGCGCGGCAAACATACAAAAAATTACCAATTTTAGCAATGTTAAATAAAAGTCTGTAATTATGTCGTCCTGGTAGTGGCAACAGCAGTGCCGCAATATTTACAGCTGGTATCTTTCCAGCGGATTATTTCGCCGCATTGACTGCACCTGCGGAAATGGCCTTTAATTTCATGTTTTGGTTTTTCAAAATGCAGAACCAATATAAAAAAAGGGAAAATACACAGAAGCCCCCACAGAACAGGGTTCTTGCCTCGTGAAAGAGCCAGTTTGTAACCTATGGCTGCCGGAAGAGCAAAAACGAGCAGCAGAAAAATTATTTCATTCATCAGGAAGTCCACTCTAACTTCATAAACTCACACCTTTTTCTGCACCGGCAGCAATTCATCAAGAACAACCAGATAACCGTCCGGGTCAAAGCACCACATCTCCTTGACTCCGTATGGCTTGATATCAAGCGGATAAAGGACTTCAAGCCCTTCTTCCATTATGGCGTCACGAATATCCTCAATTTCGGTAACTTCAAAATGCAGTGTAACACCAACGCCTCGCGGAAACATGCTGAAACGGGGTTCCAGCAATGGATGAGCCTTAATGACATCCGCCTCTTCCACAAAAATGATTGCCATGCCATCCATATCAATAACAAGGTGGTCGGGAGCCCCCTTTGATGTGAATGAGCGCCGGACCGGAAGATCTAGAATGCCGGCATAAAAAGCTTCTGTTACAACAAGTTGTGAGACTGTCAACTGAATTGAATGTGGCGCCTGATGTGCTTTCACTCAATCCCCTTGTAGAATAGTGTCACATAGCCGGAAAGCCGGGAAAGCCAGTTGGAATAAATCAGTACGCCAACAACAATCAGCAAAACACCGGAAGTTACTTCAAAAGCATGGATGTATTTTTTGAAGCGGTTGAAGAGAGCCAGAAAGCGATGCATGGCAAATGCTGAAAGAAAGAAGGGTACACCAAGTCCCATCGAATACAGTAACAGCAGCAGAATCCCTTGATAAACTCGTTCCTCAGTTGCTGCCACAGCCAGAATTGCGGCAAGGATCGGACCGATGCAGGGTGTCCAACCTGCGGCAAAGGCGATTCCGACCAGAAAACTGCCGGCATATCCTGCCGGTTTATGTTTGATGGAAACTCTTTTTTCGCCGAGGAGAAATTTGAGGTGCAGAATGCCGGTTACATGAATACCGAGTAACACGAGGAGAACGCCGCCTACTTTTCTGATAAAAGTAGCGTTCTCATGCAGGAATGAGCCGATATATGTTGCTGAAGCGCCCAACAGGACAAAGACAGTCGTAAATCCAATAATAAAGCAGAGTGAATGAAGTATTGTTTTTTGCCGGATGACATGCGATGGATGCTCCGCCTGAAGATCGGCAAAAGAAATCCCCGTTATGTAGGTAACATAGGATGGAATTAGCGGAAACACGCACGGAGACAGAAACGACAGCAGACCGGCAATAAAAGCTCCGAGATAGGTTACTTCCTGACTTATCATAGGGTTCCTATTTCATTAGTCCTTCAATAAATGAAACCGCTTCAGGGGAATCCCAGGCAAATCCACCGATAATTTTTTTGACCAGCACTCCCTGCTTATCAATAATAAATGATTCAGGTACACCGGTCACTCCATAAGACTTGGACGATGTTCCACTGGCATCAAGGTAGGTCGGCAGAAAGAAACCGGTTTCTTTAAAGAAAGCGTCTATGTCCTTCTTTCCCCCCTCATCAATTGAAAGTGCCACCATCTGAAACGGCTTTCCGGCCATAAAACTGTTCAGTTTCATCATGGAAGGAATTTCTTCGCGACAGGGCGGACACCAGGTAGCCCAGAAATTGAGTAATACCACTTTCCCCTTAAGATCTGACAGTTTCAGGGTGCTTCCGTTTGCAATTGATACGACTGAGACTTCCGGAGCCGGGCTTTTTTCTTGTGCAACAGCGCTCGGTTTTGGCGTGTCAGCCTTGGTGCAGGCGGTTAAAGTAAACAAAAAAACCGCTAAAATGAGACAAGTAATCCGACGCATGAAAACCTCCGGTGATTCAATATTTTTTGCATCTGGGGGCAATCGAGTAGCAGGAAGCAGAGCTACCTGCTGCGCGTTACTACATATTCCGACAGGCTGAGCAACGCTTCACGGACAGGTGTGTGAGCAAACACGGTAAGATGGTTCTGGCAACAGTCTACATAGTGCCGGGCCTTCTGTATGGTATAGTCAATACCGCCGTATTGCCCTACCAGGCTTGATACCGTCCGAAAGTCATCCAGCGACATTTCATCCAGATCCACAACGGCAGCGATCACCGTACGCTCTGAAGCGGTGCAGTTGCGCAGTGTGTGGATCAGCGGCAGCGTAATTTTCCCCTCTTCAAGGTCGTGACCGATACTCTTGCCGAACTCTTCCTCGGTCGCAACATAATCGAGGATGTCATCCATCAACTGGAATGCAATGCCGAGATCCATACCGAAAGCGGCCAACGCCTGCTGTTGATCGTGCGATGCCGCTCCCAGAATTGCTCCCGCTTCACAGGCGGCAGACATTAAAATAGCGGTTTTGGAACGGATAACGTCCGTATACTGTTCCTCAGTCAGATCAAGTTCACCCGTACAGAGGAGCTGCATGACCTCACCTTCGGCAATAACCGTTGTTGCATCGGAGAGTACCCGCAGGATATCGAGACTACCGACGCCAACCATCAGTGAAAATGATTTTGAAAACAGAAAGTCACCAACCAGAACTGATGCTTCATTACCCCAGAGTGTATTGGCCGACGCCAGACCGCGACGCAGAGTGGCACTATCGACGACGTCGTCATGGAGGAGGGTGGCGGTGTGAATGAATTCTACAACACTTGCAAGCGGCACAGCCTTGTCAGCGGCATAGCCGCACAAACGGGCGGCAAGCAGCAGCAGCGCCGGACGGACACGCTTGCCGCCACTGGAAAGAACGTATTCCCCCACTTTACGAATCAGAGGAACATCTGACTGCAGATCTTTACGGAACTGCAGTTCGACCAGCTTAAGGTCATCACCTATTATGTTGAGTGCAGCCTGCATGAGATGGTGTCCTTACGGTAAATTCGAGCCATACTAAAGGAATGACTTCTGATTTGTCAAAGCATTTTTGGCAGGGTTTGCCGTTGTTTTGCCGCAGAGCGGCCACATCTTTCGATTGCCAGACGCTCCTCCACAGTATATGGTGTCCCGGAAACAGATTATTGAAGTTTTATAAAAGGAACCTGTATGCGATTTGATAGACTCCCGATTCCTGCTCTTGTGCTGCGTGGTATTGCAGAAGCCGGCTTCAGCGAATGCACCCCCATTCAGGAGCAGACGCTCCCGATTACTCTGACCGGAACAGACATTGCCGGACAGGCACAGACCGGCACAGGGAAAACAGCCGCTTTTCTGATTTCACTTTTTACCCGACTGCTTGCCAATGAACGGCCTGCAGGCAGACCCCGGGCGCTCATTCTTGCACCGACCCGTGAACTGGTTGTTCAAATCGAAGCAGATGCCAAGCAGCTGGGCACTCATTGCGGTTTTGCCGTTCAGGCTATTTACGGCGGCGTTGATTACATGAAACAGAAAAATGCTCTCCTTGATGGCGCGGATATTATTGTTGGAACTCCGGGGCGCTTGATCGACTACCTGAAACAAAAAATTTATAGCTTGAAAGATATTGAAGTACTCGTCATTGATGAGGCCGACCGTATGTTCGACCTTGGCTTCATTGCCGATCTGCGCTTTATACTCCGTAAACTGCCGCCGTTCGAAAAGCGTCAGAATCTTATGTTTTCAGCGACCCTCAACCCCCGGGTCATGGAGTTGGCGTACGAGTTTATGAATACGCCGACAAAAATATCGGTTACTCCTGAAAGCATGACCGCTGAACGGGTGGAACAGCTGCTGTTTCATTGCTCCCGAAAAGAGAAATTTTCCCTGCTGTTAGGACTGCTGCGTCGCGATGGCATGGCACGCACCATGATCTTCATCAATACGAAACGGGAAGCGGAACATCTCCACAATCTGCTCAATGCAAACAATTTTCCCTGTAAAGTTATTTCGGGGGACGTTGAGCAGCGCAAGCGCATGAAAATTCTCGATGACTTCAAAGATGGCACTCTGCCGATCCTTATTGCGACTGACGTCGCATCGCGCGGATTGCACATTGACGGCGTTTCTCACGTTATCAATTATGATCTGCCGCAGGACTGCGAGGATTACGTCCACCGCATCGGACGTACTGCCCGGGCCGGAGCCGAAGGCAAAGCAATATCTCTGGCTGATGAGGATGGTGCTTTTTTTCTTGAAGCAATTGAAGAATATATCAAAGCCAAGATTCCTACCGAATGGGCTGATGATGATCTGTATGTCCTCGATTACGTGCGGACGGCGCGCCCGAAACGGGTGCAGGACCTCAAACGGGACAAACCGGGCAGTGCCAGAGGGAGTGACCGCGGCACAAAGAAACCGGCACCCCGCCCCAAACCGGTACCGGCAAAACCGGCTGCCATAAAAGTTGAAGCGGAACCTGGAGAGGGAACTGGAGAAAAGAAAAAACGTAAACGAAGGAAAAAGAAACCGGTCGGAGAAAAGCCGGCTGAACAATCAGGGCATGATGTGCCATAAACCTATATGACTTCCTCTCTGTACTCTGCGGTAAATGAGTTTTATGGTTCTTTCAAAAACTGCTGATTTACCACATTGATAGGTGTACCTGCCAGATACGCCGCGATGTTTGCGGCTACGATCACCATCAAGCGTTTCCTCGCTGCGAGTGAAGCCCAGGCGATGTGCGGCGTGAAGATACAGTTGGGGGCCTTCAGTAACGGGTTATCAGCTGCCATCGGCTCGTGAGCAACAACATCAAGCCCTGCACCGGCAAGCTGTCCTGAGTGCAGCGCCACAGCCAGATCCGCTTCATTCACCAGTCCGCCACGAGCCAGATTAAGAAGAAAAGCGCTCGACTTCATCAGGCCGAGCAGTCGAGCGTTGACAAAGCCACCGTTTTCAGGCGTCTGGGGACAATTAAGGCTGATAGCATCAGCGGTTGCAAACAGCTCTTCAAGAGGCATAAATCGAACCGGTACCGACCCGGCATCCTGCGGTATCCGCGGTGCATACGCGATGATCTTCATCCCGAAAGCCGCTCCAACCCGCGCTACGGCCTGTCCGATCGTCCCGTAGCCGATTATCCCGAGAGTCAAGCCATCCAGTTCCAGAAGCGGCGTTTTCCAGTAGCAATGATCCGGGCAGCTGATCCACTCTCCGGCCTTCACTGAGGCATCGTGGAGACCGACATGCTGCGCCAGTTCCAGCAGCAGGGCAAAGGTAGTCTGGACAACGGACTCGGTAGAATACGCCGGGATGTTTGACACCGGTATACCACGCCGTCCCGCAGCAGCGACATCAACATTGTTGTAACCGGTTGCCAGCATTGATATATATTTCAGTTTTGGTAACGCATCCAGGGCAGCTTCATCCAGCTTGACCTTGCTGAGCAGAATTATTTCCGCAGCGCCGGCCCGCTCCAGTTTACGCTCAGGAGGCGTGCGGTCGTAGATCGTACAATTCCCCAAAACTTCAACTGGATCCCAGGGATTATCTCCGGGATTAATCGTATAACCATCCAGAATTACAATGTTACTATTTTTCGTCATGTCATTCTCCCGGCTTTGCCGATTCGGGAGCCGCTGCAGCCTCTTCAGCGCCTTCTTCCGGCTCAGTCCCGTCAGCATTCTGCTCACCTTTACGGGCCTTTTTTTCATCCTTTTTTTTCTGACGATCCAATTCTTTTTTACGCTTTTCAAATGAATAATTCGGTTTAGCCATCGGAATTTCTCCTAATATTTCAAATTTTTAGACAGGAACAGACGGCTTATCCCCTTTTTCATCCCTCATGCCGCGGCAGAGTATCACTCCTGCCTGCAACTGGTCAACTGCATATCTCCCCTCCACCGAACACAGTTGCAGTGGCAAGGTAAAGTCATCTCAACAGAAAGTGCTCCCTGGCGGGAACAGTTACCAAAAGTTGATTTAGTTCTGCCAGGTCATTTTCCGTTAGAATACCTGTGGCCGCCTTCAGTTGAAGATGCCGCAAGGCATTATCATAAGACGCGCCGGCCAGGTCTCGCTGAGCAATGGCAAAACCCTGCTCGGCGTTGAGAAGATCAATGCCGGTTCGAGTCCCGACACGTTGTCCTTCCCTGGTTGCCTCAAGCTGCATACGTGCGGAGGCGCGTTTCTGCAGGAGAGAGGGAATTATTGCGCTGCTGAATTCCATATTCAGGAAAGCCTGCTTCAGCTTTTGCACGCCAACCTCGCGGGCCTCGCTTAAGGCAAAGCTCTGTTCGGATTCCAGTGCCAACGCTTTTTGTGTCCTGGCGGTTGTTTCACCACCGGAGTAGATCGGCACAGATATGTCGACCCCGATGAGCCATTGACTTGTTTCAACACGCGGGATAAAGGTGCTTCCTTTATTGAATGAATATCCGCCACTTGCAGAAATCGTCGGCAGATGGCCTGCGTCCATGGCTTTACGCTGCAATTCAGTTTGAGCCAGCGCTTCCCGCGCCTGTACTAACGAGGGGCGATTTTTCAGCATGGTATCGTACCACCACTCATAATTGGCAGATTCAGGGCCGTGAGGGGTATATGAGCCCAAATCCTTGATATCATGTACCTGGTAACCGACAATGCTCTCCAATTGCTGGCTTGCCAGCTTGCTCATCATTATTGCCTTGATATGGTCTGAAGCAGCGCTATCGAGTTTTGCCTTGGCCTCAAGAACCGAGATTCCCGAACCGGTGCCGCTCTTCTGGAATTCGCTCACCTGCTCATAAATCTGCCCCAGGCGCTTCATTTCATCGCGATACAATACTTCGTCTACCTGGGCTTTCAAGAGCGCAAAATACGCTTCAGCCAGGGTAACAATCAACTCCTGCCGGCTTCCGGTGAGGACAGCGTCAGCACCTCTGATGCCGGCCCGCGAGGCGGCCAGATTATATATGGTGGGAGCATTAAACAACGGCACACGTGTGTTAAATCCATAATTGTTACCGGTATACGCTGAGGTAATAGTTTTGGGTGTGTAGTTTACCGTTTCGCTGGAAATCCGGTTTATGGCAGCAGTGGCTGAAATGCGCGGCAGCATTTGGGAAAGCGATATTCCGGAATCGGCTTTGCTGGCGTCCAGCCTCGCCTGGGCTTTGCCTGTTGCCGGGTCTCGCTGCCTGGCTCGCACATACAGCGACTGCAGGTCTTCGCTTTCCGCAGATGCGCCGACCGGAACAAGGCACACCAGTAGCAGAACGAGAAAAAAATGGTTCCCTTTACCGTTCATGAAATGCCTTCCTGGTGCGCTCTCTGAACGGACCGATAAAGTAATCAAAGGCGGTGCGGGGTTTGGTGCTGATGGACACATGTGCTGCCATGCCGGGGTATAACTGCAGGTTTCCGGCCTCTTTGAGGGATTGCGGATCAACGTCGAGACGCACCTCATAATAGGGTGTTTCCCCCTGAGCTGTCTTGGTCGTCAGGCGGTCAGCAGAAACATAGGTGACGGTTGCCTTAACTCTGGGGGTAGTGCTGGCTTTATAGGCGGTCAAGGTTATTTCCGCCGGTAAGCCGACCCGGACATCATTAACATCGTTGACACCGATTTTTGCATTCAGCACCAGATTTTCTGCGCCGGGAACGATGTCCATCAAGGGTTCCTTGCCGGCAATCACTCCACCGACAGTGGTTACCTTGAGATCGACAACTTTGCCGCCTACCGGTGCGCGAATGAATTGCCGCTCCAACGCATTACGCGACGGGCGTACCCGTTCTTCGAGCTCGACACGTTTCACTGCAGACAATTTCATCTCGGTGGCCGAATCCTGAATGCGCGTATCCTTCAGGTTGATAATGCGCGACTCATACTCGGCAATCCGCTGCATGTTACGGGCTATTGATGCCGCAGCCATGTCACGCTCACCGCTTTTTTCCGCCTGCATCCGCTCCAGTTCAAGTACGACTGTTTTGGGTACATAATCTTTTTTCAGCAGATGCCGGTTTGCCACAAGCTGTTCATCAATAGAGGCTATTTCCTGCTTCTTCTGCATAAGCTGATCCTTCAGCCCGGCTGTTTCCTCTTTGGTCTGCTCGATCTGGTTTCTGAGTACTTCAACCTGGCTCTGATACGCATCCCGCCTGGCACGGAACAGCTGCGTCTCCGTCTGAATAATGCGGGCAACGGCAGGCTCCTTGGCTCGGGCCATGATCGTCGCAGGAAACTGAATTGTCGAGACATCGTTGCGTTCTGCATCGAGTCGGGCAAGCGCAGCCGATTCGGCAAGATATTGTTCCTCAAGCAGATCAACGGTTGGCCGTACCTGTTCATCTTCAAGTACTATCAAAACCTGCCCGGCTTTAACGGTCTCGCCTTCACGCACCATAATCTTTTTGACGATCCCCCCTTCGAGGTGCTGGACGGTTTTACGTTTGGTGTCAAAAATAAAATCCCCCTCAGCCTGCACGGCAGCCCCCAGGGGTGCCAGTGCAGCCCACAAGGCAAAACTGCCCAGAAAGATGATAATAATGGCCATTCCTGCGGCAATAATTGGCCGGGGACTATGTGACGGATTGTAGATGACATCTTTGGAAACAGGGAAATCAGACATTGCCGGCCTCCCTGACAACGGTAACAGCATGAGTTGCAGGCCTCTGTCCGCCCGGCGGCCCCTGTTGTCGTTTTAATAATTCAGAAATCACAACGTCACGAGGGCCGAAGAGGACGACGGCACCATCCTGCAGTACCACCAATTTATCTACATTAGCCAGTAGTGACAGCTTATGGGTAATAAGCAGAGCAGTGGTACCGTTCTGCTTCATATGGTCAAGCGCACCGAGGAGCGCTGCTTCACCATGTTCATCAAGGCTCGCATTCGGTTCATCCAGAACCACCAGTTTCGGGGTGCCGAACAGTGCCCTGGCAAGGGCAACCCTTTGACGCTGCCCCCCCGAAAGGACTGCGCCACCTTCGCCAATCTGAGTGTCATAGCCATCGGGCATCTTGAGTATCATGTCATGTACCCCGGCCAGTCTGGCGGCGGCTATAACCCGTTCCGTGTCCGGCATATCAAGTCGGGCAATGTTGTCGGCAATCGAACCGGCAAACAATTCAACGTCTTGAGGAAGATAGCCGATATATTTCCCGAGTGTCCCTTTATCCCAGCCGGCGAGATCTGCTCCATCGAGGCGGACAGTGCCGGTAATCGGTTTCCAGACCCCGGTTATCAGGCGGGCCAGCGATGATTTTCCGGCAGCGCTGGGACCGATAATGCCCATCGATTCACCAGCTGTCAGGGCAATGGAAATATCCTTGATAATTACCTTGTTGGTTGCACGAAAACCGAACGTCACCCGTTCAAGCGAGATCTGTCCGGTGGGCGGAGGGAGCTCCATATGCGGGAGTTCTTTTGCCAAACTTTTGATAAATACATCAAGCCGCCCATACGCGGTTCGTGCTTCCAGCAGTCCCTTCCAACTGGCGATGACATGTTCAATCGGTGCCAGAGCCTTGCCAAGAATTATTGTCCCGGCGATCATGAAACCGGGAGTGAACCCTTGGGATTTGATAACCAGCCATGCTCCGGTTCCCAGCATAACCGACTGAATGAACTGCCTGACAAATTTGGTAACACCGGAAATTTTTCCCGCCCGACTGCTTGCCTGACTTTGCAGATCAAGCGCTTTTCCGTTCAGTACGCCCCAGCGTTGAATCAAACCCCGCTGCATTCCCATCGCATTAACCGCTTCAGCATTGCGCATGCCGGCGCTGACGAGATTCCCAGCCTGCCTTCCTGCTGAATTTGCCTCCCCCATCGGTAGTCTGGTCACCAGTTCGTTCAGGACGGTAAGGATAATCATCAGAATTGATCCTACGGCAGCGACACCAAACATGAGCGGATGCATAAGCCAGAGAATAGTCAGGTAGACGGGAAGCCAGGGGGCGTCAAACAGAGCGAGAATGCCACTGCCTGAGAGAAAGGTTTTAATTGCGCTCAAATCTTTTAACCCGGAGGCATAGTGACTCCCCTCGGGGTCAGTTGCACCGGAAATCATTTTATGCATAAGGAAGGGAGCCATCATGGCGTCAATAGCATTATTTGCCGTAATGAGAAGCCTTGATCGGACAAACTCAAGTGATCCCATCACCAACATGGCTATCCCAAGAATCAGCGTCAGCATCAGGAGGGTTTCTTCACTCCTGCTTGCCAAAACGCGGTCATACACCTGAAGCATATACAGGGAAGGCATCAGAAGCAGCATATTGATAACAAAACTAAACAAACCGGCAAAAATAAAAAATATTCGGAACCGCTTGAGAAATGCTCGCATGGTGTTATAAGAACCCTTTACAATTTATTTAAGCCTTCGATATAGACGTAATACGCATAAACGTAAAGTGGTTTTTGTAGTAAGGTTGCGATTGATGCGTTACTTAACCAGGCTTCAAGTGGCGATATAATGCTGGGTTGTCTGCACTTTTTCTGCTGGTGAGCGAGCGGATACCACATGAAAAAGGGAATACTATCCCGCGTGTTTTGTTTTTTTAAGCTAACTTGAAAAATTGGATTGTTTTTGACAAGTTTTCTGGGTATATTCCCTAAGGATTACAGCATATTATTAATTAATATATGTTTAAAAAACATGCTCGTTATAAAACACAGATACATGGTATGAACGAAGTCAATTAAACGATGAAGGAGCTACCCATGAACAACCTTACCTCAGCAGTGTCAAGTATTCAGGTCGTTTTTATCGATGCAAATGTTGTCAATGCAGATATTTTAATGACAGAAATAGACTCAGCTTTTCAGATTGTGCATCTGCATGCGGATTCACCGGTGTTGGGTCAGATAGCTGTAGCTTTACAGGGGCAGCGTGGCGTCGCTGCCATCCATCTCATCTGTCACGGCAGCGCAGGACATCTGGACCTTGCCGGTGGAACGCTCACTACAGCCTCACTTGATGAAGTTGCGAATGCCGGTGCGCTGGCAATCATACGTCAAAGCCTGGCCGAATCTGCAGATTTTCTGATCTACGGCTGCAATGTCGCTGCCGGTCTGGCCGGCCACACATTCATGCACGCGCTGGCACAGGAAACCGGAACAAATGTCGCCGGTAACTCCAATCTAACGGGTGCCGCCGCACTTGGGGGCGACTGGATTTTGGACGTCTGTGTCGGTACGATTGAAACTGCTACTTTTTCTGTTCCCGGTTACCCGACTGTACTGGCTGTGCCGGTTGTTTCCACCGGTGATGTTACCGGTGCCGTCACCGAAATGACAGCCCCTGCAGGCAATTTAATTGACTCCGGAACACTCACTTTTACTGATCTACACCCAACGGACTCGCACTGGGTTGGAGCCGTTACACCATCCGGCACTACACTTGGTACGCTTACTGCCAGAGTTACGACTGACACGACCGGCAGCGGAACAGGGGGAATAATTTTCTGGACGTATACCGTGCCGGCTTCATCCGTTGAGTATCTGGCTGAAGATCAGACCAAAGTTGAAAGATTCACTTTTACCCTCTATGACAGTGACGGGTTTGCTGTATCGAGGACTGTTGAAGTTACCATAACCGGCACCAACGATGCGCCATCGGTAAGCGCCACAGCTCCTCACGGTTTCACCGAAACCAGTGATGCCTTAGCGCAGAACCTGTACGAAGTCGGCACCGTAACCTTTAACGACATTGACACTACCGATGATGTTACCATCAGCTCTGCTGCCAACGGTGACATCGTCTGGAGTGGCGGCACCATCGACGCTACCCTTGCGACCAAGTTGGAAGCCGGATTCAGTGCAGCAGTTGATAGCGCCGCTGCTCCAGGCAGCATCGCCTGGACGTATCACGTAGTCGGTGCCAGCCTCGACTTCCTTGCGGCAGGCGAAACTATTACCTTCAGTTATACTATTACCGCTACAGACGATTTTGGCGGTGTCAGCAGCACACCGGTCACCTTCACCATCACCGGCACCAATGATGCTCCAGTCATTGACGTAATAGCTCAGACCAACCTGATCGAACAAACCGATACCACCCCATTGAGCGCCACGATAGCCGTTACCTTTGACGATCTGGACCTCACCGACGAGCACTCGGTAACAGTCACTGATGCCGCAGCGTCTGGAGATGTTGCCGGTCTGACCATCAGTGAAGCGGATTTGATCAACCTGATCACCGTCGGCACCGCCACCCGTGAAGCCGGCACAGAAGAACACAATCTGTCGCTCGACTTTGCCGCAGCATCAACTGCCTTTGATTACCTTGCCGCTGGAGAACAACTGACCCTGACCTACACCCTGCAGGTAGACGACGGCCACGGCGGCGTTACATCCCAGGAGTTTGTCGTCACCATCACCGGCACCAACGATGCCCCGACCGTCAGCGCCACCGCTCCTGCCGGATTCACTGAAGCGCTTGATGCATCGGCTCAGACGCTGGTTGACAGCGGCACCATCACCTTTGGCGACGTTGACTTCACTGACGATGTCACCATTGCTGCCGCCTCAAACAGTAATGTTGTCTGGAGTGGCGGCACCATTGACGCCACCCTGGCCGCACAGCTGGAAGCCGGATTTCACGCTGCTGTAGACAGCGCCCTCCCTGGCGACATTGCCTGGACCTACAATGCCGGCCCTGCCAATCTCGACTTCCTTGCGGCAGGCGAAACCATTACTTTCAGTTACACTATTACCGCTACTGACGACTCTGACGTCAGCACCAGCACCGACATCACCTTCACCATTACCGGCACCAACGACG
>DUZS01000045.1 GCA_013349405.1 Desulfuromonadales bacterium
GGGAGACACAACTAATGTCCCATTCACCACTGCTGCAGCAAATCCGTGACGAACAGCGCCTGGAGGCAATGAAACTAACTCCGGCAGAACGTTTACACATAGCTCTTGAGCTTTCTGAAACCTGTGCTCTCTTCAATACTGCCGGCAAAAAAGCATTGGAGGCAAGACGTGCTGACACAAAAACTCAATCAGGCATTTGATGTCCTGAAACAGCTTCAAGCAGACGGCACAATTGGCGGTTTTGCTCTTATCGGTGGACTTGCGGTCTCTGTATGGAGTCCACCACGAGCGACTATGGATATTGACCTGCTCGTTCTTGCCCAGTCAGAAAATCTGGATTTTTTGGTGAAATCACTCTGCAATGCAGGAATGAATGCAGAACTGCGGCGCGGCGGATTTGATGATCCGGTGCCTTTGCTGATACGAGCCGATGCTCTTGATATAATTGTTGCCACAAAAAAATATGAGGCGGAAACAGTCGAACAGAGTATCCTGACAAATCTTGCAGGCAGGGATATTCCCGTGGCCTCTCCTGAATATTTGATCATCCTCAAACTCAAAGCCGGTGGGCCGCGCGACCTGCTTGATGTTCAGGAAATTCTGGCGGCAAATCTTGTCGATAAAGCACTACTGAATGATCTTGCCGTGCGCTTCCGCGTAGACCATTTGATATGAGCCGCTTTACTGAGAGGGAGTCGGGTGGAGCGTTCTTTTAAGACGAGAAGGATTTCATAAATAACATGCTGACCTATATTTTTCGTAAACCAAAATACCCGATAATCTGCACTATTTCCGGCCATGTCATTGCGGCAAAAAGTGAAAAATCCTTTATGAAGATTCTGGACGACATCGCCTTGGATCATGAAAAATCATACGATCTTATCGATGCCACCGCTGAAGGCTGGGTATTTGTGCCGGGTCACATGATGATCTCTCCGATTACATTCAGGAAACAGTGGTCAAAAAGAGAGCTCATTGCACTCTATAACGGCAGGACAAACCAGTCACCTGAAGGAGTTCCATACAGCGAAAAATCTCTTTCATCCAAGCGATTCGAGAGGATATTCGGAGATCTTGTTGAGTTGTTGAAAAAACCTGGCAAACCGTTGGTAAGATGAGTCAGGCGACCATAACCTCCGCCTTATAGATCGACGGTTTCCACTGTTTATGCTTGGCGGCATACTTTGCAGCGTTGACAGGCTGATGTTGCTCCGGTAAAGTGAGAACAATTTTATGGAATGAGGTACATGATGGGGTTTGAGAGGGAGCAGAGAAGATGATATGAGCCGCTTTACAGGCTGGGTGCCGGTAGAGCGGCTTTTGTTTTTTATTTTTGAATAACTGAAAAGATACCAACATCACCAATCTTTCCAACATTCCATTTCCGCCAATTCTGGACACCTCCAGCGGTGATATCATCCGTGATTTCTTCAATCCCGCGCTTGCTGCATCAGTGCGTTATGATCGTGGTGTAGGCTTTTTCAGTGCTTCATGGCTGCGGTTGGCAGCGAAAGGTATGACGGAGTTTGCTGCCAATAGTGGTCGGGCACGGTGGGTGACCAGTCCGATTCTGGGTGAGGCGGATTGGGAGGCATTGCAGGAGGGGAGCGCGGCGCGGCAGGATGAAGTGTTGAAGCTGTTGCTGGAGATCAGTATTGCCGATTTGAAGAAAACGCTTGAGCAGGAGACGCTGTCTGCGCTTGCTTGGCTGGTGGCTGACGGAATTCTTGATTTTAAACTGGCCATGCCGCGCAACAAACTTGATCAGGGTGAGTTTCACGACAAGTTCGGAATATTCAGCGATTCAGAAGGAAATCAGGTCAGTTTCAACGGTTCGTACAATGACAGCGTGCAGGGAACACGGAACTATGAATCGATTAAGATATTTTGTTCCTGGCATCCGGTTCTGGACTTGCTGGTCAAAGCAGATAACGAACGCTTTGAGCGCTTGTGGAGTATTCCGGGTTGAGCTTAGCAATTGCGGCGCAATCAAGATTGTTGAAAGGAGACAAAACTTATGAAAATGGACATTATCCACTCTTTAACTGACGCCTTTGAATCTCATGCACAGCAGACAGAAAGTGGTGTTGAGTTTTGGCTTGCACGTGATTTGCAGCATCTGTTGGGGTATTCGGAATGGCGGAACTTCACCGCTGTTATATCGAAGGCAAAAACAGCGTGTGAAATTTCCGACCATGCTATCTCGGACCATTTTGTTGACGTCAACAAAATGGTAGATCTGGGTTCTGGCAGCCAACGTGAAGTCGAAGATATCATGCTCACCCGTTACGCCTGCTACATGATTGCCCAGAACGGTGACCCCAGAAAGCAGGAGATTGCCTTTGCCCAGACCTATTTTGCTATTCAGACCCGTCGCGCCGAACTGATCGAGCAGAGACTATTGGATGCCGAGCGTGTAGCGGCTCGTAAGAAACTTACCACTACTGAAAAAGAGCTATCCCAAGTGATTTACGAGCAGACCGGCGGCAATCAGGATTTTGCCATCATCCGCAGCAAAGGGGATCACGCCTTGTTCGGCAAGTCAACCCAAGCCATGAAGGCCCAGTGGAAAGTACCGGATAGCCGCCCTCTTGCTGACTTTGCACCGACAATCATTTTGAAGGCCAAGGATTTCGCCACAGAGATCACAATTTTCAACACACGAGAACACAGCTTCTCCTGTGAGAAGGCCATCTCCAACGAACATGTCACCAACAATGAAGCCGTTCGGCAGACACTGCTCGAACGGGGCATTCGTCCAGAAAGCCTACCTGCTGCTGAAGACGTGAAAAAAGTCGAGCGCCGCCTCTCCTCCGAGGACAAAAAGGCCTTGACGAATCCAGAATCGCTGGATTCCTGATCAAGTGACTGCATCGGATATAACAATGGAAAAGCCTATCTATCTTGATCATAACGCTACAACGCCGGTGGACAGGCGGGTTCTTGAGAAGATGCTGCCGTACTTCTGTGAGGTCTACGGCAATGCCGCCAGCATTGATCATCTCCACGGGAATAAGGCAAAACAGGCAGTTGAAGAAGCACGACAGGCAATAGCCAAATCTCTTGGTTGTCGTAAAGAGAGCGAGATTGTTTTTACCAGCGGTGCCACCGAATCGAATAACCTGGCCTTGATTGGCGCGTTTCGACGCTTTCGGGACAAGGGCACTCACATTATTGCAACGGCGATCGAACACCCTGCCGTGCTGGATACTCTGAACTATCTGCAAAGTGAGGGAGCGGAGATAACGCTGCTTCCCGTGGATAGTGACGGTATTGTTAATCTGGACGCTTTGGAAAAGGCGATCAAGCAGGATACTATTCTGATTTCTGTGATGTTTGCCAACAACGAAATTGGCACCATTCAGCCAGTCAAGGAACTCGGTGCCCTTGCCAAGTCAAAAGGGATTATTTTCCATACAGATGCGGCCCAGGCAGTCGGACATGAAAAGATCAATGTCTATGATATGAACATTGACCTGCTCTCCTTCAGCGCCCATAAATTCTACGGGCCGAAAGGGGTAGGGGGGCTTTTTGTTCGTTCCTATTCTCCGTTAATCAAACTGAACCCGATTTCCTTTGGCGGTGGTCACGAAAAGGGTATGCGTTCGGGGACACTGAATGTGCCGGGTACAGTCGGTATGGCGGAAGCACTATCTTTGGCGAACAAAGAGATGAAGGAAGAAAACAGCCGAATGCATGAGGCTGCGATCCTGATTTACCATCAACTCCAGCAAAAATTTCCAGACATCAAGCTAAATGGACATCAGCAAAATCGGCTTGCCCACAACCTCAGCCTCACCATTCCCGGTGTTGAGGCCAAGGCCTTGATCCACCTACTGAAAAACAGGCTCTCTTTCTCCGCTGGTTCCGCATGCTCGACAGTCAAGGTTGCACCATCACACGTACTGAAGGCCATTGGGTTGTCAGATGAGGAAAGCTTTCAGACGATCCGGCTGGGGTTGGGGCGATCAACGGGCGATGCAGAAATAGTTGCTGACACCCTGGTTGGGGGAATAAGCCACTTTTTGGAAAAAATAAACGACCGTTCTGCCGGGACAGCCGATGGCCATGGCAATTGCCGGTGAGAATAAACCGGGCTGGATTGAAGGAATTCATTGGGATGCGCTGGCGCTTGAAGCGGGAGTGTCGCCGCGCCATGTACGGTCGTTGCTTGAAACAATGCAGGTTTCACTGCTGCAGGCGTCAGAACGGGTTCTGACGGATATTCGTCTGCTACCGAATGAACGTGCTTTCATCACAGAGAAAGTAATGCCAATTTTCGAACAACGCCGGGGATTTATAGGAGATGCTCTGAAGCAGAAAGTGAACAATCGCAGGGAATTAGTGGTATGCAGGGAATTGGATGAAGTGGTGCGCGAGCGGTTGGCACGGGTAAAGGAATAAGCAAATGAACACATCTGCACTATCAATACATACCCTTACCAAAGCGTACGGGGCATTAACCGCACTCGATTCCTTTAACCTTGAAGTTGATCAGGGTTCCATTTTCGGTCTGCTCGGTCCCAACGGTGCCGGCAAGACGACGCTTATCCGCATCCTTACGACGTTGATGCGACAGAGTTCCGGTAGTGCAACGATTGAAGGATTTGACATCTTCCAATCGGGACAGGAAATTCGCCGTATTATCGGCGTGGTATCGCAGGAGAACAGCCTTGACCGCTATCTGACCGCCCGGGAGAATCTGGAGCTGCACGCCCGTCTGCACGGCATGGAACGTCGCTTGTATGCGCCACGGATTGATGAGTTGCTGGAACTCATGGGACTGTCAGGGCGCCAGAAGGATTTCCCCGACACTTTTTCCGGTGGCATGCAGCGCCGTCTGGTGATCGCCCGTGCTCTAGTGCATCTGCCACGGGTGCTGTTTCTCGATGAGCCGACCACCGGTCTTGATCCGCAATCACGTCGGGCTGTGTGGGAATATATCCGTTCACTTGCCGGAAAAATGACGATTTTTCTGACCACGCACTATCTTGAAGAGGCCGAGCAGCTCTGTGACCGCATCGCCATCATGGATCACGGGAAACTGATCGCCATCGGGAGCACTCAAGAGCTCAAAGATCATTTAAACGGGGCGACTGTGTACGAGATAGACTTTGCGGAGGGCGCTGCTCACTCTGCGGAACTTCTCGGTAATATGCCGTGTGTCATTGATATCAAACAGATAGGGAACAAAGTTGTGGTAACACTTGAATGCTGGGAATGTCTTGCCGAGATAGTAACTGCCCTGAACGGAGCGCCGGTACGCCGCATTTCACTGCAGGAGAGAACATTGGAAGATGTTTTTATCTCGTTAACCGGCGAGAAGGTGAGGGAATAATGCTCCGGGGATCTCTGGCAATCTGGCAGCGGGATATGCTGATCCTGCGCCGCAGCATCATTTCTGAATTGGTGGCGGTGGTTGCCTATCCTTTGACCATTTATCTCGCTTTCGGCATCGGCATGCAGGGGTATATCGGCCTGGTGGATGGCGCGCCCTACAGCCTGTTTATCGCACCGGGACTGATCACGATGACTGCGGTCAATGCTGCTTATAACGAAAGCGTCTGGAGCCTCTGGTTTCATCGCCGGGTTCAATTTACCATTGAATCCTATCGGGTCACGCCGATTTCGGTGTCGGAAATAGTCATCGCCAAAATACTGAGCGGCTTTACCCACGGCATTATCAAGGGGTGTGTTGTCGGGTTGGTTATCTTTGCCATTACACCCTTTCGCTTCCCCCTGGAGCATCTCGTTCAGTATCTGCTGTTTCTGATACCCGGTTCTGCGTTCTTTTCCTGCGCCGGAGTCATCAGCGGCACAGTTATGGACAAGCCGGAAACCATCGGCAAAGTGGAGGCGGTGCTGGTCATGCCGCTGATTTTCATGTCCGGACTGTTCTTTCCGCTCTCTTCCTATCCATCGACAGTTATTCCCTGGGTACGGGCGCTGCCGACCACCGCTCTCTTTGAAGGCGCCCGCAGGGCACTGGTGGCCGGTGAAATGATGCCGACAGCGGCAGTGCAGATATCACTGTCGGCACTGTTGACGTTTGTTGCCGCTGTTTATATATTCCGCCGCAAAATGTCGGAATGATTATTAATCCAATGCCAAATCAAGGCGCTATCTTCGTTGGCTCGTCTTCGGCTCCTCAACATACTGGTTGTATGCCTTCGTCGCCTCGATCCTCGCCGCCTTGATTTCATCTTTGATTTGAAATTGGAATAACATAGTTCATTCTACCAACATTTCTTTGATAACATCTTTCACCTTACGGATATGTCGCGCATCCAACTTGCCAAGTTCCTTGATCAGCCTTACCCGATCTACTGTTCGTATCTGATCAAGGACAATCCATGCCTGCTTGCCTTCAAAGCGAAGCGCAACCCTGCTTGGATATTCATGTGACCGGGTTGTCATAGGCGCAATCATGACGGTTTTAAGACTGCTATTAAGTTCCGGCGGAGAAATAACGAGACACGGGCGAGTTTTCTTAATTTCATAACCAACCGTTGGGTCAAGATTTATCAAATAAACGCCATACTGAACTATTTCCACTCCCAAGCCTCCAGATCCAGAGCATCATCAATCAACAATTCATCTTCACCACGAGCATGCATCGCAGCAAAAGCTTCTTTCCAGCCTTCGCGAGGTTTCCTCGCTAATGGCCTGATAATGATCTCACCCTTGCCGGGTAACAGCTCAACCTCTTCACTGATATTGTATTGACGCAGCATACTGGCCGGCAAGCGTATCCCTCTGGAATTTCCGATTGATATTACATGAGCCAACATAAAAACCCCCAAAATATGTATTCACAATGTAACCACACTATCAGCGCAAAATGCCTGTGATGTCAATCGTTTTTATCCCCGCTGCCGAACCAAAAGCAAAATTTCGGAATGATTATCACACATCGACTTTCCTGACCTTATAAAAGCGCCCCTTGATCCTGTTTCTTCCGAGGCAGGCGAGCGCCTGATCGACACTTCCCTTGACGATCGCCACGTAAGAATGGTTATCTGAAACATCAATTTTTCCGACCTCGCTCCCCGTTATTCCCCCTTCGCCGGTGAGACCACCGAGAATGTCACCCGGGCGCAGCTTGTTCTTGCGGCCACCATCGATACAGAGGGTTACCATGGGTGGCGTCAACTGACCGCCCGCAGCTGCCGTCAGCGAGGTCAGTTCTCCCCGGCTGATGCTGTTGCCAAGCAGGTTTTCAATCGCCTGAACCCGCCGGGACTCATGCGCAGTCACGAGGCTTACGGCCAATCCCTGCTCTCCCGCTCTCCCGGTGCGACCGATGCGATGCGTATGAATCTCCGGGTCGCGGGGGAGCTCGTAGTTGATAACCGCTGCAAGCTCTTTAATATCGAGGCCGCGCGCCGCGACATCCGTGGCAACAAGCACTGAAGCGCTTTTATTGGCAAACAGGAGCAGCACCAGATCGCGCTCTCGCTGTTCCAGATCACCGTGGATTGCGACTGCAGTGAAGCCGCTTTTGGTGAGGGATGCGGCCACTTCCTGACATTCCACCTTGGTATTGCAGAAGAGCAGGGTGGATTCCGGTCGATAATGTCTGAGAATCCGAACCACCGCCGCTATCCGTTCATCGGGCGCCACCTCGTAGAGAATCTGCTCGATAGCACCTTCGTCATGAGTCTCATCAACACTTACATCTATCGGCTCATGCTGAAATGTTGCCGTCAGTTCACTCATCGCGGCAGGGTAGGTGGCTGAAAAAAGCAGGGTCTGTTTTTTGTATGGAGTAGCAGCAATGAGAGTGCTGATATCTTCCTGAAAGCCCATGTCGAGCATCCGGTCGGCCTCATCGAGAACGAGAGTCTGCAGTGAGGTGAGATCAAGAGTGCCGCGGCGCAGATGGTCGAGCAGGCGCCCCGGCGTTCCGACTACGACATGGGCGCCATGCTCCAGTGAGCTCAGTTGGGGACCGAAGGGGACACCGCCGCAGAGGGTTAGAACCTTTACGTTGTCGGTACAGCGGGCCAGGCGGCGCAGCTCTTTGCCGACCTGATCGGCCAGTTCGCGGGTAGGGCAGAGCACCAGCGCCTGAACCCGCACGGAGCTGGTTTCCAGGTGTGTCAACAGGCCGATGCCGAAAGCGGCGGTTTTACCGCTGCCGGTCTTTGCTTTGGCAATGATGTCTTTGCCGGCGAGAATAAGCGGCAGGGTATGGGCTTGAATGGGTGTCATTGCGCTGTAGCCGAGAGAGGCGAGGTTTTTCAGCATGGCCGGCTTGAGGTGAAGTGAGGAAAAGGCTGTAGAGGGCATTGGTTTCCTTTTTATGATCGGTTCCTTATAAAAAATTGGCGATGGAATCAGCAAGTTGTTCCCGGATTTGTCTGCTTGCTTCTGCTTCGTTGATATTGGTCTGAACCGCTTCGGCGACGATGCGGGTCTGGGTTTTCTTGTGGTTGACTGATTCGTTGTATTCGAGAGTGCTTGTTTCCTGACTGCCCTGTGAGCCGGATGTCGCTGAAGTGCCGCGTGAACTGGTGTGCCCTTCTCCGCTTGTGATGCCAAGCTGCTGGTTGGTAATTGAACTGGAACGCCTGATCGCCGTATCCTGCAATGGTTCTTCGATCAATACATCAACCACGCCATACCACGTGTCAACGGTGACAAAAACCCCCGCTACGGCCCCTAAACCGGCACCGATAGCCGCACCGATACCGGCGCCGGTGGTGGATTGAGTCGCGAGTCCACCGATAATAGCACCGCCAAATCCACCAGCGATGGCACCTTCCCGTGACATCCCCTCCCTGGCCTTATCGAGATAGACAAAATTTACCAGCATTCTAATTCCGGCTTCCTTGGGATTTTTGGTAACCTTGTAGCCCTTTGCTTCAAATTTCCTGATGACCAGTGTGTCAAAATCGATCTCCGGTTTGCCGGTCTGATTTGATACCCGCAGGTACACCGGGCGGCTGTCAATCGAATCGGGACTGATAAAGACCGATTGCTGCAGCTGCAGCTGGGTTTCAAGATTGCGGTGCTTAAGTGCCGAACAGCCGGACTGGGTGAGAAGTGACAGGAGAGCGATACATAGAATGAGTAGGTTTTTCATGGTGAGTATGTCCTTTAATCCTCTGAGTAACGCTATGTTAACTACTTATACCATGCTGATGATTCAAGGCAATACTGTTTTTGATCTTAATTAAAGACCGGACTTGAATATTTATGTTTTGTGGATATAATGCCATATGTATTGATTGAATCTTGGTGGAACGGGGGCTTTCAATGAATTACATTGTCACTGAATGTGCACAGAAAACTGTATGTCTTTGATCGAAGGGCTTTTAGCCAGTTGCCAAGAACTTAAAAAAATTTCACCAGAAGCTGCGGATAAGTATGCACAGGCTGTCAGTCATCTTCTGATTCATGTTAATGAACAGCTCGAAGCCAACCCGAAAACAGGGGAATTGATCGGTCGCAATTCGTTTGACATGATGCGTAACAATCACCGGAATCATGCCATTTTCATGTCGGCAGTATTCAGAATAAATTCCTTTGAACTTTTAGCGCGGACCTTGCCATGGGTGTATCGGACCTACCACGCGAAAGGTTTTTCTTACGACTATTTTCTGGTCGAACTTGTGGCCTGGCAGCTTGCCATCCATGAATACTTTCATAATCCGTATCAAAAATATGAATTAATTACCGTTTATAAATGGATGATTCAGCATCATGAAGAAATTATTCAGCTTTCCCGCAGTTCTGAAGGTAGCTTATTTTCTCTTCAAATTGATGCGGATGAAATGCTTCTCGTATTCCTGCCGTTGCTTCTGCTTGGAGATTCACAGGGGTGCCTTACGCTGGCTGATCAATCAATTAAAACTGCTGATGACCTGAAGCATTTTTATCTTCATGTCATCTGGCCGGCGCTCTACCGTGTCGGTCAATTGTGGGAAGCCAACCTCATTTCAGTGGCTGAAGAACATGTTGCCACAGCGATAGTCGGCAGAATCATGGCGGCGCTGTATCCACGCTTTTCTCTGTTTGAGATAACGAGGGGAAAGGCGATTGTATCTGCCGGGCCGAATGAGTTTCATGAAGTTGGTGCCAGGATGGTCGCTGATTTCATGGAAATGGACGGGTGGGATGTTACGTATCTCGGGGCAAATACTCCCGTAGATGCGTTACTGGCAACGCTAAAGCAGCATAAACCTTTCGTCGTTGCGTTGTCAGTCGCCACCGTGTTTAATCTCGAATCTGTCCGGCAGATAATCAAAATGATCAAAGATGATCAGGAGATTAAAGATATCAAGGTTTTGGTGGGAGGCCTTGCCTTCAATGGTATGCAGCATCTATGGCAGACTATCGGTGCCGACGGATACGCAGCTGATGCAGAAAAGGCACTGAAAGTATCTGATGATTGGTGGGCTACGGAGAATAGAAACAATGCTTAAACAGGAACTGGAGAAAAACAGCAGTAAGATTGAGTCCTTTCTCATGACTTCAAATGGTATAGCTATCGTCCAACTGGACTCGAACATGACTATCCTGGACTGCAACCTCGGCTTTATGCGCCTGTTCAATCCGCGGCAGAGTCCCGCAGGTGAACGGCTTTCTGATTATCTCGATATCTCTGCAACTGATATCAGATGCGGTGTGCTGACTAATATTCCCTGTAGTCGTAAAACCGGTTTGGACGCGGTGACTACTTGCTGCCTCATGCAAACGGACGACGGCTATCTGCTTATTATTGAGCGTATGCTTCTCACCGAGAGCCGTGCATTGGAACAGATGGGCAGTATGAATGACGAGCTTATCAACATGCAGCGGGATGTGGTAAAAAAGAACCGTCAGTTGGAAAAACTTAAATCAGAGTTGCATGAGCGAGTTGCAGAACTTGAACTGGCGATAACCAGGATCAATCGTTTAGAGGGGATTATTTCTGTCTGTCTGTACTGCCATAAAATCCGTACCGATGAAGATACCTGGGATAAATTTGAAAAATATCTGCAGGAACATACCGATGCCGAGTTCAGTCACGGGATATGTCCTGTCTGCATGGAAGAGAAGTATCATGAAAAGAAGTAGCTTTTCACAACAGACACAATCAGAATCGTCCCATAAGATATATTATGTCAAGTACGTTGTACTTTGACATAATATATGTCGATATTCGTTGTACTTTGACATAATATAATACTGAAAAATATTTGGCTGCCAAATTTCGATTCTGAGCCACTTTCTCCTGGTAAGGCATACCTTACCATGCCTTAAAAACGTCCGACTGATATTCATCTGCATAAAAAATCATCCTTCCTGAAAATTAACCGCTAAACGTCCCGAATATTTCGGATGTCCGGCCAATGCCCTGTCATCATCTGACGAGAGTCTTGTCAGCACGGCATCAAGACGGGTCCCGGTTTCACTGTCATAGGCAACGAACTTTATGCCGACCACGCCAAAGGAAATATTCACGAGTTTAGCTCTGAATTGAAGAGGATTTTTTTCTCCATCAAGATAAACCGACAAATTATATTCACAATCAATCATCAAATGAGTGTCAGGTTCCAGGCGAACTAAAGCTCCACACTTGGAAATGTTGTCCAGTCTCCCATGATGGAAGATTTCGTTTTGACTTAAAATGATTCTGGTAGAAAAAGTTACCCGGTGAAATTTTCTTTTTTCCGTCATTTCATAGCCTCTTTTTTCCCGTATAAATCCGAATCCGCACGAACCGGACCAAGCTGTTGATAATTGGTCTTGTGCGCGGATACACATATTTTTTGTCACGTAAAACTGATTTTTAGCGTTATTTTTTAAACGCCGTGTACCGTACACATTTTCAAACAAAAACGCCACTGGAGAATGGGAAGAAAGCGCTGAACATCTGTAACCATCCCATCATTAAAAACCTGCCTTGCAAGAGTGCGACTAAATGTACTATAGTCGCGCCGCTGCATGATTATCACTTCGGGAGTATATACCGTGAATCCTCGCTTGCCTGCTGAATGGGAAATACAAGATGGCGTGCTGCTGGCGTGGCCGCATGAAGGTACTGACTGGGGCTACATGCTGGATGATGTCCGTCCGGTTTTTGTCGATATTATCCGGCAGATAACCCGCTTTGAACGGGTACTGCTGACCGCGCCGGACGGTGCTTCTGCGACTGAATACCTTGGCAACGCCGGTGTTGATCTGACTAAAGTAACCGTCTGTGAAATCCCGAATAACGATACCTGGGCACGTGACTTCGGACCTGTCACCGTCATTTACAACAACAAACCGACCCTGCTCGATTTTGGATTTAACGGTTGGGGTCTCAAGTTCCCCGCAAGCCTGGATAACCAGATCTCCCGGCAGCTGAAACAACGGGGAGTACTCCGCCCGAACCTGAACACGATCGGCTTGATCATGGAGGGTGGCAGTCTGGAGAGTGACGGCCTCGGGACAATCCTGACGACGTCGGAATGCCTGCTGTCTCCGAACCGCAATCCACAATTGGACCGGAGCGAGCTTGAACAGGCGCTCGCTTCACTCGTCGGTGCAAAGCGGGTGCTCTGGCTCAACAACGGCTATCTGGCCGGTGATGATACCGACTCGCATATCGATACTCTGGCCCGTATCTGTCCGAACAACACCATCGTTTACCAGGCGTGCAGCCTTCCGCTCGATGAGCATTTTGAAGCGCTGAAACTAATGGAACGGGAACTCCAGGCGTTCACTGCGCCTGACGGCTCCCCCTACCGCCTGCTCCCCCTCCCCTGGCCCAAGGCCCGTTTTAATGAACAGGCACACCGGCTTCCGGCGACGTATGCCAATTTCCTGATTATCAACGGTGCGGTACTGATACCGACCTATCGTGACCCGGAACATGATGCCGCTGCACTTGACTGCATTGCACAAGCATTTCCGGGGCGTGAAATCATCGGTATTGACTGCCTGCCGCTGCTTGAACAGCACGGTTCTCTCCACTGCGTGACCATGCAGCTTCCGCAGGGGGTGTTGGCATGACAATGCTCAAAGTTGCTTTAATTCAGCAGAGTTGCACCGATAATCGTGATGGAAATCTATCAAAAACCACGCAGATGATCATCCAGGCAGCAGCTTCCGGGGCAGAGTTGATCGTGCTTCAGGAGTTGCATACCTCCACCTATTTCTGTCAGATTGAGTCCCCTCCCCTGTTTGATCTGGCCGAAGCAATTCCGGGACCTTCAACAGAAACATTGGGCAAACTGGCTGGAGAACTTGGCGTGGTCATTGTGGCGTCTCTATTTGAGCGGCGCGCCGCCGGTCTCTATCACAATACCGCTGTTGTGCTGGAGAAAGACGGCTCCATTGCCGGAATGTACCGCAAAATGCATATTCCGGATGATCCCGGTTTCTACGAAAAATTTTATTTTACCCCGGGTGACCTCGGGTTCACCCCGATTAAAACATCTGTCGGTATGCTCGGTGTTCTCGTCTGCTGGGACCAGTGGTACCCCGAAGCCGCCCGGATGATGGCATTAGCCGGAGCGGATCTGCTGATCTACCCGACCGCCATCGGCTGGGATACGAACGATACCGATGAGGAACAGCAGCGACAGTATGATGCCTGGGGTACGGTGCAACGAGGCCATGCAATTGCCAATGGACTGCCGCTTCTGGCGGTAAACCGGGTCGGTTTTGAAGCTTCGCCGGAACAGCCTGATACCGGTATTCAGTTCTGGGGCGGCAGTTTTGCCGCCGGCCCGCAAGGAGAGTTGCTGGCGGTCGCATCAGATGAGGATGAAGAAATTATTCTCGTAGAGATAGATCGCGCGAGGAGTGAACAGGTGCGGCGAATCTGGCCGTTCCTGCGTGACCGGAGGATCGATGCGTATGGTGAGATTTTGAAACGCTACCGGGACTAAAAGCTGTGCGAGCTTTTCATCAACAGGCTCACGCCCAGATAGGTAAACATCATCACCAACGCCCCGGCAATACCGAGCCAGGCAAAGGCAGTGTCCCAGCGGGCTCCTTTCAACCTGACATGCAGCAGCAGCGCGTAAAACAGCCAGAGAATAGACGTCCACAGCTCCTTCGGTGTCCAGAGCCAGTATGTTCCCCAGGCGTAATACCCCCAGATGCCACCCGATATCATTGACGCAGAAAAAAAAGTCCAGCCTACCAGCGCCGTTTTATATAAAAGATCAAGGTAACCGCGTATGCCGGTACGGAGATACGCGGCGCCCGCTATGGCACCTATGACAAAAAGGGCATAGCCGAAAAATGCGACAACAACGTGCAGTTCAAACCAGAGGGTATCAAGAATCTGCGGCAGCGGCATATTGAGCGGCTTGAACATGATCGCTGCCACTGTGACAGAACCGGCCGACATTCCGGCGGCAACCGTAAACCAGCGTTTATTCCGTACAGCCGGATAATATGAAGAAATAACCCCCATGAGCGCCACTGACAGAGAGAAGAACAACAGAGTGTCATGGGGGCCAAGCAGTGGCAGTCGACCGAGCATGAGGCCCCGGGTTGCCAGGTAACTTAGTTGGCAGCCCACGGCAGCCATTAAACCTGCGCGCCAGAAAGATCCGGGGAAAAGGCACGCAACAGCTCCATAGAGCAGGAATGGCATTGAAGAGAAAATACCCATATCAGAGTTTGACAATCGAGGTGATGATACGTTGGTGAAGGTATCGTTCCAGCAGATACAGAGGGACACCAACCAGAGCACTTATGAAGATGATTTCCATGCAGTTGATGACGTACCCGCTGACCGAATGTGGAATCGGGCCGATAATCCAATCAATAAATGTTATGATGTAGAGCAGCGGCACAAGAAAAATTGTTGCCCACAACAGGTAACTCAGCGCCTTCAGCCCAACTTTTAACCGTTTCATGAACAGTACGGCAACCGCCAATGCCGTTATTCCGTACAGTAACTTGATCCAGTGAATCAGGCCATAGTGGAGAAAGACCGAGAGTCGGGAAAATTGTTCATCCCTCTCAAGCAGCAACGTTTCCTGGATCTTTGCCGAATCGAAACCAAGTACTCCCCACAATCCCAGGCAAAACAATACTATTGCAACCGCTGCAACTCCCCAACTGATAATATTGACCGGATGAAGGTTTTCTATTAAATCAGCTACTGTATTCGTTGTGGCTTCTGGCGGAGGGGCAGATGTTTCAACATTGTTGAGCTTCTTGCCAAGCAACTCCTGATTGTGTTTTGCCAGCAGCTCTTCCTGTTGTCGCTCGATGAACGTTTTGACAGCAACTCCGCATTTTGGGCAGGTGCTGAATGGTTCATCGCCAAAGGTACTATATCCGCAGGAAGGGCACGTATCCACGCGATATGAATTATTTTCCGAGCTGGGTTTGCTGACGGTGAATCCTTCTTTGCAGCGCGGACAAGTGATATAACGTCCCGCTTCAGGGATTTCATGTTCAGACAGAGTACCGCTGGCATTGCACTTCGGACAGGATATCTTCATGGTAAAAAATGCTCCGAATGGGTAATTTCTTTCATATGCACACTCTTTTTAGCAAAACATTCGCACTCTGTCACCAACACTCTCAATTTATTCATGAGAAAACTGCACAAAATATGAATAAATTGCGCTATAGTACTACCAGTTTACAGTTTACGCAGGGGGCTCTATGTCATTTAACGGTGACCTTGAACATTTTCCGCTGGTGGATGTCATACAACTGTTGCATATGTCCAGCAAAAGCGGCGTTTTATATTTAAAAAGCGTGAAGGGTGAAAGTCAGCTCGTATTTCGCGAAGGTTTTTTTGTCGGCGCGAATCACCTGGAAAACAGTTGTCGCATCGGTAAAGTGCTGATCGATATGAATGCGATTACCAAAGAGGCGCTTGATCAGGCTCTGACAGAACAAAAAAATGCCGGTAAAGCGAGAAAACCTCTGGTTGCAACTCTGATTGAACAGGGTACCGTTGACAAGGATACCGCCTTTAAAGGCCTTGAAACACTTATTGAGCTGACTATTGTTGAGGTTTTGACCTGGGAAAACGGTACTTTTTCTCTCGATGTTGCAAAAGAGAGTGTCTCTGATGAATATCGCTATTTTCCGGAAAAACTTCATCGGGAAATTCTCTTGAATGCGCAGGGAATTCTGATGGATTCATTGCGTATTTATGATGAAAAAATGCGTGACGGAACCCTGAGTAACATTTTTTTTGCTAAGGAAAACGACAGCGACATAATTGCATCTGCAGATCTTTCAGGCACAACGGAAATAACGGCCGACCTGCTCGGTCTTGACGCTCTTGAGACAATTACCCGGAAAATTCCGGATGTGTTTATCGGCCTGAAAGATCATGATCCGAAAGATGAACACCGTCAGGCGGTGACACGAGCCCTTCCTGAAGCAACACTTGATCAACAGGAGCGCTTGATAACGTTTCTGACAGGGATGTCCACGCAGGCGCCTTCACAATCGCCTCCACCGGTTACGGCGATTATCCTGCTGTCACACAATGAACTGCTTTCACATGCGGTCACGACACTCTGCAAACAGGAGAATCTGTTTATTTTTGCCACAGATGAAGAGACCGGGCTGGACATTGTCATTGAACAGTCACTCGGCAGAGACCTCCATCCGGTTCTGATTATTGATCTTGATCATGAAAACGACGGAACTTATGCACTGACACTTATACGCAGCAAAGTAGCCGCATATCCACAGCTTTCAATTTTGATTACCGCCTGTTGCCAACCCTGGCAATCCATCAGTATGGATGCCTTCAGCATCGGCACGCGTTCAATTATTCCCCGCCCCTGCAGGTCCTGTCACGAAGATTCATATATAGATCAAATGCTGGCGTTTCTTTCGGGTATGGGTCCGTACCTGAAATCTATTTTACCGGTACAGCGAGCTGACATCGGTCATCAGTTTATTCAGGCGTTACATCAGCTGAAGTCATTATCTGAACCTCCCGCAATTGCGCTTGCGCTGCTTCAGTTTGCCGCACTTCAATTTGAACGGGCAGTGACATTTGTTGTTGCAAAAAAAGAATTGATTGCAGAAAAATCGTTTGGTGTCGCTGCGTTAAAATCTGAAGGGCCGTCAGCTCCTCTTATGTTTCGCATTCCGCTGGAGGAAAATTCAGTACTGCAAGAGGTAGTTGAAAAAGGGAAATTGTATTATGGACAGAAGCTCGATTCTGTGCTGACTGAGCGTCTTTATAAGGAGATTGGTGTGCCGCGGAGTCTGAAAGCTGTTGCCGTACCGCTGATGAGTCGTGGCAGAGTAATCGCCGTAACGTATGCAGATTTTGGCAGCAAACCGGTTTCCCCGCCGCAACTCAACCTGCTTGAAGCGCTTGCTCAACAGGGCGGATTAACATTAGACAACGCCCTGTATCGTAAAAGCATAGAAAAACCTGACTGATAATTTTAAAACAGCACATATTTACTCATGCCTAAGGCAACGGAGGAGTCTGATGGATACACATATTCTGCACCAAATACTGGAAATTTCATTCCAGAGAAAAGTTTCCGACCTCCATTTCGAAGTGGATAACCCGCCTTTTTTTCGTGGGCGGGGCCAGTTAGTCCGTGCAAAAATGCCGAATTTGACCCCCGATGACACCAGATTTATCGCCGAAACAGTTCTGGCTCATAATGGCCGCCACATTCAGGATGATCTTAAAGAGTGTGACGCATCCTACTCTCTCCCCTCCGGCGGGCGTTTCAGAGTGAGCATTTTTCGCCAAAAAGGACACTTTGGTATTGTTATGCGCATCATACCACCGGTTATCGGGACGTTTGAAGAGCTGCATCTGCCAAACGTTCTCGGGGAAATTGCTCAAGCAACTAACGGGCTGATTCTTGTGACCGGTCCGACCGGAAACGGGAAGTCGACATCACTTGCCTCAATGCTCCGTTACCTCAACGAATGCTTTAGCTATAATATAATAACCATTGAAGATCCTATCGAATTTTTGTTTACATCACAAAAAAGCTGCATTATTCAACGGGAAATAGGCACTGATACTGACAGCTTCGCTGCCGCCCTGAAAGCGGCGCTCAGGATGGATCCGGATGTCATTATGGTTGGTGAAATGCGCGACAAGGAAACTATCGATTCCTGCATTAAAGCTGCTGAAACAGGGCATCTGGTACTTTCTACCCTGCACACGCAGGGAGCCGTTTCTACAATAAACAGAATAATCGGGCAATTTCCACCAGACGCCCAGGAGATAATGCGGCAGCGACTGGCTGATATTCTCGTCGCAACAATTTCCATCCGACTGATCAAAGACAAATCGGGAGAAAGCATCATGCCGGTTGTCGAGATCATGCGTACGACCACAACCATTCAGGCATGTATTCGTGAAGGCCGTCTTGATGAAATCGAAAAACATATTGAAAATGGCGCCTCTCAATATCAGATGCAGACACTCGACATGCACCTGCTGCAACTGTATCGTCAGGACCTGATAACGTTGCAGGACGCGCAACGTTTAACTCATTCAATGGATTTTGAACGCAAACTGATGTTCGATAATTAATACGGGTACACCATAAGAGATCAGCGAGTATAGAAGCGTATGCCAGAAAAGCATGACATAAAACCGGGGCAATCAATTGAATTACTGAAAGAGCTGCATATCCTTACCAGGGATGGCAAGCTGAACCAGGACAGCAGGCGTAAACTCAAGCAGATCAACCATCTGTACCAGTTTATTGAGCCGCTTCTGAAAGAGGTTCACAGCAATCAGGCCGCCATTACGCTGGTTGATCACGGTGCCGGTAAATCGTACCTCGGCTTTATCCTGTGTGACCTCTTTTTTAAACATCAGGATGACAATTCACACATATTCGGCATTGAAACACGTGACGAACTGGTCGAAAAATCGTGCCTTCTTGCCAGAAAACTTGATTTCCATCACATCTCATTTCTCAACCTGTCAGTCGCCGACTCCATATATGCCGATGCCCTGCCAGCATCAGTAGATATTGTTACCGCACTGCACGCCTGCAATACTGCAACTGATGACGCCATTCATTTTGCCCTTGAAAAGAAGGCCCGTTTCATTGTGCTGGTGCCCTGTTGTCAGGCAGAAGTGGCTGCAGTGCTGCGGAAGAATAAAGCCGCTTCATCTCCTGAACAGAGTTTGAGCGAAATATGGCGACACCCCCTGCACACCCGGGAATTCGGCAGTATGATTACAAATGTCCTGCGCTGCCTGCAACTTGAAGCACACGGGTATCAGGTGAATGTCACCGAATTAGTCGGCTGGGAACATTCCATGAAGAATGAGCTGATTATCGCCAGCTACAAGAACCTGCCGCGCCGCCGCCCTTCGGAGCGCCTGAATGAGCTTCTGAATACCCTGGGACTGACGGAAATGAGTCAGCGTTTTTTCACTCCCTGATGACACTCTATACACCGACAGGATGCACCTGATGATCATTGACTGGAATGATATAGACACCGTACTTCTTGATATGGACGGCACCATTCTTGATCGCCATTTTGATGATCATTTCTGGCTCGAACATGTACCAAAACGGTGGAGCCAGCAGAACCATGCCACCCTTGAACATGCCAAGGAGCATCTGTACAGCCTGTTCCGCAGCCAGGAAAATACCTTGAACTGGACTGACCTTGATTATTGGTCCGATCGGCTTAAGATGGATATTCCTGTTCTCAAACGGGAAATGGAACATCTGATCGCTGTTCACCCCCATGTGATCGATTTTCTGTTATTCCTGAAACATGCGGGGAAAGCGGTCTGGCTCGTCACGAATGCCCACTCGAAAACTCTTGACCTGAAAATGAAGAGTACCCGTATCGGGCCCTATTTTGACGGTCTCATTTCTGCTCATCAGGTAGGACTGCCGAAGGAAGACGGGCGTTTCTGGGGGGAATTGCAGCGATTTATCAGGTACGATCCTGAACGGACCCTGCTGGGGGAAGACAGTGAAACAAACCTGATGACGGCGGAGAGTTATGCTATTCGTTATCTCATCTATATCAGTCGCTACAGTTCAAAAATTGAACCGCGCCCGTCAGAGCGATTTCTTACCATTGCTTACTTCAATAAACTTATCCCGGAACCGGGGAGCAC
>DUZS01000046.1 GCA_013349405.1 Desulfuromonadales bacterium
TCAGGTTGTGGTCGATCAGATGTGCCGGGGCGGTGCGGGTTATGATTTCGTCAGGTGTCGCCATAAAAAGTCCCTCCAAATTATAATTTAGGCAAATAAGTACCTCAATACCAATTTATTTGTCAAGAGAAATGTGGGGGGATAATATATTAGACGTTGATTGCCCTGAGAGGTGCCAGATTATGTTAAAAAAAAGGCCACTAATCAGAGGAAAAGTGACCGGTACATACGGTACAGTGCGAATGCTTGAAGCTACGTGTCAAATTACTTGCCAAGGAGCGGATTCATTACCTGATAGGTAAGATAAGCCATCAGCCCGGAGGCGGGAATGGTCAGCACCCATGCGATCAAAATCCGTTTTGCAACATTCCAGTTGACCGCATTAAGCCTTTTGGAAAGACCGACCCCCAGGATTGTCGAGGTGATGACGTGGGTGGTGCTGGTCGGCATGCCGAAGGCCGAAGCCCCGAGAATAACACCGGCCGAAGCGGTTTCCACACAAAAACCATGCACCGGCTGCAGCTTGACAAAATCGCGCCCAACCGTCTTGATGATCCGCCAGCCGCCGGCTGCCGTACCCAGTGCCATGGCCGTTGCACAGGCAACCATGACCTCCCAGGGCACTTCAAAGGTTTTGATGGTGCCATAACTGACCAACGCCATAGTAATGACGCCCATTGACTTCTGGGCATCTGCGGTACCGTGCGAAAAGGCCATCAAGGCGGCTGATGCAACCTGAAGGCGACGGAAATATTTATTGAGGATACTGGGGGAGCTGTTACGAAAAATCCGGTAGAGGATTATCATGAAGATAAAACCAACGGCAGTACCAAGAATCGGCGAAAAAATCAGTGACATGACAATCTTTTTGAGTCCTGCCAACTTCAGCGCGGCGACCCCTGCATGGGCAATCACCGCCCCGGCGATACCGCCGATAATGGCATGGGAAGAAGAAGAAGGGAGGCCGTAGTACCAGGTGATCAGATTCCAGACAATAGCACCGATGACTCCGGCCAGGACAACCGTCTGGGTCACATTGGAGGCATCCACAATTCCTTTGCCGATAGTCGTGGCTACTTTGGTGGAAATCATGGCGCCAACAAAATTAAGTCCTGCAGCCATCAAGATGGCCGACTTTACCGAAAGCGCTCGGGTCGAGATACAGGTAGCGATGGCATTGGCAGTATCATGGAACCCGTTGATATAGTCAAAGATCAGCGCCGCAAATATTACCATGCAGAGCATCAGGAAGCCCGTATCAAGCATTCTTTACCACCACGCTTTCAAGAATGTTCGAGGCATCTTCACAGCGGTCAGTTGATTTTTCGAGCGTCTCAAAAATCTCTTTCCATTTAATCAGCTGGATCGGATCCTTCTCTTCATCGAACAGCCGGCTGATAGCTTCACGTGAGACACGATCAGCTTCATTTTCCAGCGAGTTAATTTCCACACACGCCTCAAAGATCTGCTCATTGGTTTTCTTGCCAAGCATGGCAACCGCCTTGTCGACCGCAATGCACGACTGCAGGATGATGAAGCCGAGGGATTTTGCCTCCGAGGGGATCGCTTCGACATTGTACATGATGATCCGCTGGGCCGACGCGTCAATCAGGTCAAGGATGTCATCCAGCTTGGAGGCAAGGGCATATATATCTTCCGGGTCAAGGGGGGTTACAAAAGTCTTGTGCAGTGTCTTGATGATTTCGTGGGTTATCAAATCGCCCTTGTGCTCCACGTCCTTGATCCTGCGCTGGCTTTCAAGCGGAGATGCAAAATTGTCGAGCATATCTTTAAGAAGCTTGGCCCCTTCGATAATGTTTTCAGTCATCTCTTTGAAAAGTTTGAAGAATTTCTCTTCTTTCGGTTTTAATCCGAACATGAATAAGCCCCCTGATTCCTTCTTTCCGTAAATTGAAATCGGTTATTGATACCATGGTTTAGCGACAATGCCTACCAAAAATGTTACAGTAATGTTACAGCCGGCTGGCTAAATGACTGTTTTTTACGCAGCTCCATCACCAGATTGGCGGGCAAACATTTTAGTGACTACCACATCAATGCCCCTGCAGGTTTTCCGGCAGGGGCATTGATGTGCGGCATCATTATTTCGTTACGGCGAGATTCAGCGCGAAGTACCCCTCACCGGCCAGAGATAATACGGCTTGCTCTCCTGTTTCGGGGCAAGTCTGCCGCTGGCCATATCGGCGGTCCAGATTTCGGTGGGCGACTGGCGGGTGGATGTCCAGTAGTCATAATCCCGCACATCGATAAAACCCAGTTGGCGCAGCTTCTGATAGGGCCAGGTGTCCATCTTTGCCTGGTCATAGCCCATTGACTTGGCATATTCGACCAGTTTGCCCATCTCCTCTTTGGAGGGGACCCGCCAGTCGGCATAGCCGGCATAATTGGTTTCGTTCAGTCGTTTCATGTACTCGTACACATTATCATCACCACGCCAGATGAGCTGACGACCCGGCATATTGGCGTTGCGCGCCCAGGTGAGACCCGTATTCTGATCCACAGCCACTTTTTCTACAAAAACAAAGTTCGGCTTTGCCGCAGAACAGGCAACAAGAAACAGTGCAAGAGGAAGGAGCAACAGCAGTTTTTTCATCCGGTTACCCTCCAAACGTGCCGCGCTTGAATACCTTGCGGATCTCTTTTTCATCAGACCATTCAAGGATTCCGGTCTTCAGGTTTTTGAGCGACATGGTAAATTTGTAATACACATCGGTGGTACTGCCGGCTTTCTGTTTGATCTCGGAGAGGTTCGAGGTCAGCAAAAATTCGGCTCCGATCTGCTGACCAAAATCGACGGCGGTCTTTTTGTCAACCAGGCCGCTGTCCTGCTGGGTTTTAAGTTCTTCGATTGTCTGAGCATCTGTGGTCCGGTCAATAAAGCGGAATTTACCCGAACGTATCAGCCTGGTCCTGATTGAGTCAGTAACCGACTCGGTGTCAATATGCTGCATCGTCTTGTTCTTTACCTTGTCAACGCTCACAACCGGTCGCCGGGAAGCGGTCATTTCGACCATCGGCGGAAACGTAATCATTGAATCGACCATCGCCTCTGCAATCTGCTGCAGATCAGAAGAGCCGAATTCAGTCGTAAGCGGCTTGGCCGAACCGGCATCACCGTACTGCATCGTTGATGCACAACCGGACAGAGAAAATGCGCCAATAACTGCTGCTGTCAATAGTACTTTCATTTCGATTTTCATACGCTATGCCCTCGCTCACATGTTTGATGTCTGCATTACTTCAATAGACTATTAATCCGGTTCTCTGATTTTAAGCTTGAACTCTCTCGCCCGCGAATCCGGCGCGACAGCCTGAATGGTTTTTGCTTCGCGCCCATACAGAATCAACGGTTTCCAGGAGCCGGCGCCGGAATTTATTTCCAGACCGCTGCCATCATACCACTCGAACCGGTATTGAAACGGCAGCGTGTCTTTGTCTTTGGAGCGCAACGTCGCCTGAGTCCTCATGACGTCACCCGCCATGGCACTTTTTATATCGACTATCTGGATATCACCCTTCAGCCCGCTGTTGTTAAAGACAACATTCTTTTCCAACGATCGGGCGCCCTGCTCATCCCAGGTCGTCTTACCGGTCGCTTCAACCCCGGCAGTCGTACTGCACCCCGCCAGCCCCAGCAATGCAGCGATGGCAACCGCTGCCATTCCTGCGACAATCACGTTACGACTCAGTTTCTGTTTCATCATATCTCCCCCTTATCTGAAAAAAGTTACGAAACAACCTCCCTGCTAAAACGTGGTGACTGTAGTATACATCTGTTGACCGGTTCTAACCACATGTAAAATGGTTTTCGTATTGGCGGGTACGTCAACATCGGTATGCGTCACTGCACCGGCCATCGGGTGGTGAAGAGACAGCGAGTAACGACCGGCAGGCAGCGAAGTTCGCAAAATCTGGGCATTGGCAGGCAGAGTAAGCCAACTGCGCAAATCCGCATTCTCGCTGACCATGTTCCACACGATCGCGGCAAACTGGCCAAGATCTCCCATCTGCTTTTTTGCTTCCGCCGCCGTGACCCCTTTGGCAATTGCCCGGATAATCTGGCGCGTGGCGATCACCGGCGCCTTTTCCTTAAGTGCCTTGACCGCCAAAGCCCGGACATCGCAGATAGGCTCTGTGCTTCCGATGAGCTCACCTTTACTGAGAACCCGCAACGGGATCTGGGGCGACCACTTTTCCTGATAGATCGGGAACGCGATGGCTATAAGTCCGGCTTTGCCTGCAGGCAGCGGAATTTTTATCTCATGTTTTTGTGGCACAAAGCCATCTTCAAAAAAGACAAGAAGTTCACCGTTGCCGCCCCCCCCCTCAGTGACAAACCGTGTATCTTCCCGTGGAAACCGTTGCCTCAGCTCATCAAGCTCTTCACGCATGTCAAGGGTGGCCGCAAGGCGCAGCACATCTTTCTGCAGGTAGCTGTTGTCCGGATAGATCTCCAGGGCCTTTTTGTAATCAATGTAGGCATCATTCGGCTGCTGAAGCAATTCATAAATAAATCCGGAAACGTAGAATGTGTAGGCATTCTGAAAGGAGTTTTTTACTGTGCCGGCCACCTCATCCATCTGGGCGTATTGGCGGTCAATCCTCCCGGAATTACTATCGATCCGTTTCTTTCGGGCTTCTTCCTGAGCGCCGTCGAGCTCTTTTTCAAAACGCTTCAAAGAGTCGTTCTGTTCGGCATTGGCCCGGCGGACTTCAACTCCAGCGCCGTCCAGATCCTTTTTTTTCAGATAATTGAGCGCCTGGTAGTGGTGCAGCAGCACCCGTTCATACCCCTCACCTTCGTACGGAATCGCATTATCATTGACCGCTGTTGCCGCAACATTCGCGCCAAAGGCGGATGCGCTGATCAGAGCTTTCGTGTCATTTTCCCTGATTTTATCCATCGCAGCAGTGAAGTCGGCCAAACTGACGGCGCTGTTGCCGACCACCTGAGCATAGCGTCCACGCTCCATGGTATAGAGAATAAGGTCTTTGCTTTTGCACTCGCCCAGCAGGCACTGCTGTAAATCAATAGCGGTACGATTTGACAGGGAATTGATAAGAGGCTGAATCTGGTGGGGGTACGCCGTAAACGTCGATGATGCGGCACAGCCGGACATAATCAGCACCACAGCCAGAAGTGCGATGCGGTTGCAGATTTTGAGAATTACATTCACATCTACCACCTGAAATAAATCGGGAAAGCCGAAACGGATTGTTCCGGCCCTGCATTACCTTTAGTTTATTTGCATGGCTCAACAATCGCGCAAATAGAGGTCATTGTCAATAGAGTTCCCTTTCCCAAAACTTCAAGTGGCATTTTCGCTCTGTTGTTGCTATTTGAGTAAAGCAGGTATTTTTCTGAAAGGATTGTTCTGAATGTCCCTCCTTCCTCAAGGACAGGTCCGGGTCGGCACCTCCGAGTTCCGGCGCATCAATGTCGCTCTGTTCTGCGCCGGTTTCGTCACCTTCGTTACCCTTTACGATGTCCAGCCGCTCCTCCCGCTCTTTGCAGCGGAGTTCAAGGTTTCACCTGCCGTGGCGAGTCTACCATTGTCATGTTCGACTATCGCACTGGCACTCGGCATGCTGATTGCCGGCACCGTCTCGGAAACTCTCGGACGGCGCCCGGTCATGACCGTGGCGCTCTTCCTGACCTCACTGCTGGCGATGGCGACATACTTCAGTCACTCGTTTGAATCTCTGCTGGTAGTACGACTGCTGCAGGGGCTTGTATTGGCCGGCGTACCCTCCGTCGCGATGGCCTATCTGGGCGAAGAGATGGATGCTCAGGCAATCGGCCACGCCATGGGGCTCTATATCAGCGGCAACGCAGTGGGGGGAATGAGCGGGCGAATCGGGTCGGCGCTGCTCTGCAAATACGTTCCGTGGCATAGCGCCATCGCCCTGGTCGGTGTCATCAGCCTGCTGCTCAGTCTGGTATTTCTGCTGTACCTTCCCCCGTCCACCAACTTCCGCCAGCGGCCGTTCAGACTAAACTACCTCTTCACCTCGCTCTATCAGCACCTGCACGACCCCGGACTCCTCTGTCTGTACGGGCTGGCCTTCCTTTCGATGGGCGGCTTCATCTCGCTCTACAACTACATCGGCTTCCGTCTGCTGGCAGCACCCTACCATCTCAGCCACTACCAGGTCAGCCTGATATTTCTGGTCTATCTGCTCGGCTCGTTCAGTTCGGGAGTGGTCGGCAGCCTTATTCATCGTTTCGGCCGCCCGTTCATGATCCGGCTGACCCTGGCCGTGATGATGGGGGGAACGCTTATTACACTGACCGGATCGCTGCCACTGATCGTTGCCGGAGTCGGGATTTTCACCTGCGGATTCTTCAGCGCTCATGCCATCGCCTCAAGCTGGGTCGGCAGGCGCGCCCTGACGGCGAAAGCCCAGGCATCGTCGCTCTATCTGTTCTCATACTATCTTGGCTCGAGTCTGTCCGGCACGATTGGAGGGCTGTTCTGGCAGAGTTTTGGCTGGAACGGGGTGGCAGCAATGATTGTCCTGCTGCTGGTGGCGGCCTTTGGAGTGGTGGAACTGCTGCTCAGGGCACCGTCGATAGAATGAACCAGGGCCGACTTGATTGCTTTATATCACCCTGATATGTCGGCAAGGGTGCGGCACTGATGCCGGATGAGGCTGAAGTTCTTGAATCTTTCGATGAAATCGACGATAGTACCAATATTGAAGATTTGGATGCCGTTGCTAAGTAAAAATCAAAGGAGTTCAGCATGGCAACTGTAAACTTGAAACAACAAAAATATGGCGAGCTCATCGCTCCTGAAACCATTGACGGAGTCGCAAAGGCCATTGCTGAAAACTTCCATCCAGAAAAGATCATCCTGTTTGGTTCTTACGCTACCAGTACGCCTACTCCTGATAGTGACCTTGATTTTTTGGTGGTGATGAATACGGAACAACCGAAATTCAAACGGTCAAGCTCACTACAGCTGATGTTTCAGCCCTACCCCTGTGCAATGGATATCCTTGTGTACACCCCTGATGAAGTAAATAAGTGGAATGGGGTTATCAATCATATTGTGACGATTGCACATAAAACGGGGAGAGTCCTCTATGACCGCCACTGAAGAATTTATTCTCGATTGGATGAAGAAGGCAGAGCATGATTTGAAAGCTGCGAAGATTCTCCTTTCTTCGGGCGAAGAAATTTACGATTCTGTCTGCTTTCACTCACAGCAGCTTGCCGAAAAGGCATTAAAAGCCTTGTTTACAGCACGCACCATTGAATTTCCCAAAACGCACAATCTGCTGCTCCTCTCCAACTTATTACTGGATGCGGATATATTGAAACTCAACGAGGATTTGGAAAACCTGACAAACTACGCTGTTGAATCACGTTATCCTGGCGATTATGTTGAGCCAGGGCTTGAAGATGCTCAAGAAGCTCTGGACGCGGCGACTAAACTTTACGACCTCGTTAAGCAGAAGCTCGGCCTTTTATGACCACCACCGGCATCAAAACCCACCGGTGTCGAACGTTTTCATCATCATCGACGAAAACCACTCCAGCCAGGATGGCAATACATTCGGGGCACTGTACGCCTCGCTGGATGACCAGGAACTGGAATTGAAATTACTCCAGAGTCACCATTTCCACCGACAGCACCAGTTCCTCCATGGCAACATCACCACCCCCCGTTGCGGATAACGCCGGACCGGTCCATTTGGCCGGCACGGCTCCGACCAGCTTCCAGGAAACGGCACTTTTTTTTCTGTCTTCACTCAACATTCTGATCACGATGTTTCGCTGTGCACCCCCGGCGTTACCGCTGCGACAGAGCTCAAGCCAGTCAAGCATGCTCTGCGAACCGATACCCCCCCGTTTGAGGGTGATTTCTCCGGCCTTATGCAGGCGGGGAATTTTCTGGTCAGCGTTCACCCGGGAGTTTCCGGGGTGGTATTCAGCAACAGTACTATCAGCGCTGAGGCCGGAGACGTCAGAAAAACCGGCCTGCACCTCGGTCCCCTGACCGGACTCCATCTCCACCAGGAAATTGAACGTTGCATAGCGGGAATCTCGCACTTGTCGCATCGGTGGTCTCCTCCTATCCGGCGACAGCGGTTTTTTGACTGACCCGGAAGATGATAAATTCGGCCGGTTTTATTGTCGCCACGCCGACGACGCAGATCATCAGGCCGTTGTCGAGATCGTTCTGGGTCATGGTTGAGCGATCGCAGCGGGTAAAATAGGCTTCTTTGGCAGTAGCTCCCAGTAGCTGTCCGTTATGCCATTCGTTGAAGAGGAAGTCCTCAATACTGCCCCGGATGTTATTCCAGAGGGTATCACCGTTCGGCTCAAAAACGGCCCACCGGGTTGATGTTTCAATGGAACGCTCAAGATACATGAAGTAGCGCCGGACATTGACATATTTCCATTCGGGGTCGCTGGAGAGTGTGCGCGCACCCCAGACGCGATTGCCACGCCCCGGAAACGAGCGCAGGCAGTTGATGCCGACAGGATTAAGCACATCCTGCTGAAATTTGTTTATGTCCTGCTCAAAGCGGAGAGCCCCCCTCACCACCTCGTTGGCGGGCGCCTTGTGTACGCCGCGCTCCACATCGTTTCTCGCGTAGATACCGGCGATAAATCCGGATGGCGGCACGGCTATATTGGTCTGCCTGCCGGTCGGGTCCGTTACGACTACCCAGGGGTGGTAGAGCGCCATACGGCTGTCGTCAAAAACAGTGCGGAAGGTTTGCACTTCTTCCGGTGTCATCCCCTTGCGGCTGTCGGCGATGCCGATGCGGTAGCGCATCTTGCGGCAATGCTTCTGAATTTCCAGCAGAACCGCAGTATGCGCGGCTTCATCGGCAGCCGCAGCGGGCGCCATCACGATGGCGATATCCTCGCTGCTTTCGAAGGCGGCCAGTCCGGTGCTGCCGAGGAAGTCATCAATCTCCCCCGCATAGTCGACAGCTGTCGGCTGAGTCCCGTCACTGCCGCCGCTCAGGGTGATCAGATAGCGCGGCTGGGGTGAATTGAGCGGGCCTGGGTCAAAGAGGCTCTGCAGCATGCTCGGCACATCGCCGCCACCAAGTTCACAGGAAACAGGCTGGATAACCTGATCCTCACGTTTCTGGGGAAAAACAGGCAGAGCCTTGTCGAGGCTGTTGATCTGATCCCGCGCGGTGGTGAGATTAGTGTGGCTCCAGATTACGTCACCGATGCTGGTGCCGTTGCCCAGGCGCACGTCAAGGTCGAAGGTGCGGCGCAGGCTGTCCCGCCAGCGTATTTCCAGGGTGTAGTTCCCCATAGCACCCGGGAAACGGCTGCGGAATGTCACCGTTGCGCCTGCAGAAGTTTTGGAAGCGCGGCACGCAGAACTGAGATCGCCCCGGCTATCGCTTTCGTTTACACCGTTAACGATGCGTGATACGAAGAGCTGAGTGCCGCCATTGTCAAAAAACGCCCGGGCGGCCAGTGCCGTATAGTTTGTAACGACGGCTCCCGCGTAATCGAGATCGGCACAACCGCCATAAATCCGCACAAATTCGCTGAAGCTGGTGATAACCTCCGGCCTCCCGCGCAGCGGGCCGGTACAGGTTGGACCGACAAGTGCAGTGGCGCTCGTGCCGACCCCCTCAATGGACTTTTGGCGAAAACTGATTTCCTCGACGAACACTCCCGGGGCACGGTATTCGGGCATGACTCATTTCTCCTTCCGCAGTTGCATCACCCTTTCAAACTCTCCAGTTCATCCCAGCGCAGGAACGCTTCTTCCAGATCCTGCTCCAGCCCGGCGAGACGGGCATTAACCGTAACGACCTCTCCCCCGGCACTTTTGTAGAACTCAGGGTCCGCCAGGCGGGCGTGCAACTCTTCCTGCTCTTTTTCAATAGCCGCAATTCGCTCCGGCAGTGCGTCCAGTTCGCGTTGTTCATTAAAAGAGAGCTTGCGGACTTTCTCTTTCTGCGGTCTCCCCTTTTCAGGAACCGTTTTCTGTGCTGTCTGAGTTGCGGCAGCCGTTTCGACAGCAGCCTGGCTCAGCCAGTCATCATATCCTCCGACAAACTCCCGCACGGAGCCATTGCCGGACAGCACCAGCGTACTTGAAACGACATTATTGAGAAATTCACGGTCATGACTTACCAGCAGCAGCGTGCCGGGATATTCCATCAGCAGATCTTCGAGCAGATCAAGTGTTTCGGCATCAAGGTCGTTGGTCGGTTCGTCCATGACAAGGACATTGGACGGTCTGGTAAACAGTTTTGCCAGGAGGAGCCGGTTGCGCTCGCCACCGGAGAGGATGCTGACCGGGGAACGGGCCCGTTCCGGCGAGAAGAGAAAATCCTGCAGATAGCCGATAATGTGGCGCTGTTGCCCATTAATAATCAGGGTGTCATTCCCCTCGCCGACATTTTCCTGGACGCTTTTGTCCATATCGAGCTGTTCGCGCAGCTGGTCGAAATAGATCACTTCACGGCGGGTCCCAAGATTTATCTCCCCCTGTTGCGGCTGCAGATCGCCAAGCAGCAGGCGCAGCAGCGTTGTTTTACCGGAGCCGTTCGGGCCGATGATGCCGATCCGGTCACCGCGCATGATCGTGGTGGAGAGCCCCGTGACAATCGCTCTGCCGTCATAGGCGAAGGTCACCCCGATCGCCTCGGCAACGAGGGCGCCGGAGCGATCCGCCATCTGCAGCTGTATTTTGGCGGTTCCCACCCGTTCACGCCGCTGGCGGGACTCTTCACGCAGCTTTTTGAGCGCCCGGACCCGCCCCTCATTACGGGTGCGACGGGCCTTGATCCCCTGCCTCACCCAGACCTCCTCCTGAGCCAGCTTTTTATCAAACAGAGCCCGGCGGGTTATCTCGGCTTCGAGCAGCGCTTCACGCCGCTCGACAAATTCGTCGTAGCCGCAGGAAAACGCATAAAGCCGGCCGCGATCGAGCTCTGCTACCCGGTTGGCCAGCCGCCGGGCAAAAGCGCGGTCATGGGTGACAAACAGCACCGTCCGGACATTTTTGGCGAGGAACTCCTCCAGCCAGAGGATCGTATCGATATCGAGGTGGTTGGTCGGTTCGTCCAGAATGAGGATGTCCGGGTTCGATACCAGGGCGCGGGCCAGCAGTACCCGGCGCTTGGTCCCCCCGGAGAGTTCGGTGAATTCTGCCTCGGCGTCGAGAGTGAGACGATTCAATACCCGTTCCACCTCCTGATGGAGGTTCCAGCCATCGTTCTCTTCCAGCGCTTTTTGCAGCGCTTCCAGCCGGGCCAGCAGTGTGTCACTGCAGTCATGCGCCAGTTCGTGACTGACATGGTGATATTCCGCCAGCAGTGCGGCGGCGCTGCCCATTCCGGATGCGACGATGTCAAAGACATTCCCGGCAAGCCCCTGCGGCAGATCCTGAGTAAGCGCAGCCACCTTGAGTCCCTGCAGGCGCTGGACCTCTCCCGCTTCCGGGAGCTGTTCTCCGCCGATCAGTTTCAACAATGTTGACTTACCGCTGCCGTTGCGCCCCATGAGACAGAGCCGGTCGCCCGCCTCAATCTGCAGACTGATGCCGTCAAAAAGCGGGGGACCGCCAAAGGCCAGGGTTATGTCGCGTAGTGATAGTAGTGCCACAGGGATTCTTCTTTCAATAAAGTTGTCTATGAATAATCGGTTTTTATTGGTATAGCATACAAAATTATGGGGGCATCAGCAAAAAAACGTTACCATGTTCTATTTATGGGCTATAATCCCCGACCAAAAAGATGACCGGTTGAGACGGGAGGAGCTGACAGATGAGTAAAAAAATTATTCTCGCAGTAGATGACGAGCCGAATATTCTCATGTCCATCGAGTTCATTCTTGATATGGAAGGATATGAGGTCCATACGGCATGCGATGGCGACGATGCCCTGGCAGCGGCAGAGCGCGTACGACCGGACCTGATCCTGCTGGACATCAACATGCCGCGCAAAGACGGGTACGAAGTCTGTCGGATTCTGCGTATGCGAGAAAATATGGCCGGGACAAAAGTGATCATGCTGACGGCCAAGGGACAGGCCCTTGAAAAAAAGAAAGGGCTGGAGGTGGGGGCGGACGACTATGTCACCAAACCGTTCAGCGCCGATGAGCTGCTGAGCGCGATCCGGATCTGTCTCACCTCATGACAGCAGATCAGAATGAACCGCCTCTGCGCAGAAAAAGGAGTCTGCGCCGCCGCATGATCGTATCGCTCCTCTCTCTGGGGCTGCTGCCGCTGATCATCACGATGGCCGCTCTGTACTTTGAGGTCAACGCATATGTGACCGAGATAGAGCGGCTTCAACCGCTGTCGCAGATCCGTGAGCAGTTCATCTCGGTAGGTATGCAGGCCACTTTTTTTTTCGTACTGTTCGGTATTGTCACGACATTCCTGGCGTGGCGCATGGCCGACCAGTTTCTGCTGCCGATTTTTAAAATCAGGCGCGGTGCCGAGATTGTTGCCCGGATAAATCTGAGCCACCGGATTGAACTCGACAGCGGCGACGAACTTGAAGATCTGGCCCTTGAGTTCAACCACATGGCCGAGAATCTCGGCACCGCGTATGATGAGCTCGAAGGGCGGGTCCGTGAGGCGACCGTTACGGTTCAGGAGGAGCGCAATCGCCTCGCGACCGTGCTGCGTACCATGGTGGACGGCGTGATCGTCGCCAACGAAGCTGCGGAGACGATCCTGATGAATCCGCGGGCACGGATTATTCTTGATCTCGGCTATACTTCCGGCATTGGCAGCCCGCTCGCGCGTATTTTCCCCCGCGACCGTCTTAATTTCCACCTCAAACGGGTACGCGAACGATGGGAACAGGGGCGGGAATCGGTCGAGGAGGTGCTCTTTCCATTTCAAGATGAAAAACTCATCAAAGGGTCACTTTCAATTGTACCGGGACCGAAAGGGGAACGGGCCGGCTACCTGCTGGTGTTTCAAAATCTGAACAGCCGAAAGCCTGAAGAGTCTCTACAGGAAATGCAACAGCTTCTGCGCGGGCCGCTGGCAACTTCCCGCTCACTTGTTGAGGCGCTCCAGCGGCACCCGGACATGCCGGAACAAAAACGAACCGCGTTCCTGGCTGCGGTAACAGAGGAGATGAATCGTTTAAGCAGCCGTGTTACGGCAATTGATGATGCTGCCAACGCCGTCCAGAGCTCGCGCTGGCCGGCTATCGCTTCGGACGCTCGTGAACTTCTTGATGATGCGCTCCTTTTAGTCCCGGAGATTCCGGTCAGGATTGAAGATACCGGCGCCCGTCATCCGCCGGTGCTGGTTGAGCCGTTTTCATGGGTGGCATCGCTCTGTTCTGTCCTTCAGTGGATTACACAGAAGAGCACGGGGCAACCGTCAATCAGTGCCAATCTACAGGTGGAGGACGGCTCCGTTGTTACGAGCTTTCGTGTCACCCTCCCCTTCCCGGGTAATCCGGCCGAACTGGAAGCGCTTGAGGTTTCTCCCGTCGGCGAGAAATCACTGCCACTCGGGGAAACAGTGCGCTGTAATCGAGGTGAACTATGGACCAGATCCACGCATACATACATGGAGATACGGATGGCCCTGCTTCAGGCGAGCGCGACTTCCGAGACGGATCAAGCCGGTGGGCTTCCGGATGGGGAACCGGAATTTTATGATTTTGACCTGTTCCTGCCACGGCCGGTTATTGAGCGGGTTGATCAGCTCCAGGCGAATCTGGGCGACCTTGAATACGTTGTGTTCGATACCGAGACCACCGGACTACGGCTTTCAGAAGGCGATAAGGTCATCAGTATCAGCGGGGTGCGCATTCGCCGCGGGCGGATGCAAAACGCCGACATATTCCACACGCTCGTCAACCCGGGCCGTTTGATCCCGCAGGAATCAACCCTGCTTCACCATATTGAGGATCATATGGTGGCCGATGCGCCTTCAATCGCCCAGATTTACCCGCAATTCACAGAATTTGTCGGCGATTCGGTTCTGGTCGCCCACAACGCCGCCTTCGATAAAAAATGCCTGGAAATGGCAGCCGCCGAAGCGGGACTGCCGATGATCGACAACCCGTTCCTTGACACCCTTTTTCTCTCCTACGGCATCCATGAAAGGACTGAAGGGCATGGCCTTGATGCTATGGCGGAGCGGATGGGGATCACTATAGAGGGGCGGCATACCTCTCTCGGAGACGCCCGCGCAACCGCCCAGATTTTTCTCGGTCTCATCTCGCTGCTGCCGGGACGCGGGGTGCGAACTCTCGCAGAAGCAAAAGCATTCTGCGACCGCAACCTGCTCCTGCGCTGGCAGTCATCACGTTTTTAACCCCCCTCAATCCCCCCTTATCAGGGGGGAGGTATAAAAAGGCTCTCCCCTGATAAGGGGAGCGGGGAGGGGTTGGTTTTAGAGAGGAAACCTGTATGAACAAGATATCCCGCCGACTCGCAGCCCTGTTTGTTGTCGGAGTAGCAGCCCTCTACCCGCCCCTTCTGGGAGCGTTCAACCGCCCGGCCAGCTTCCTCGGCATTCCGCTGCTGCCGCTTTACCTGTTCACGGTGTGGGGAACTCTGGTAGTAGGTGCCTGGATACTGAACCGGAGGGATAATCCGTGAATGAAACGTTCTGGGTAGCACTCCTCGGAGTGGCATATCTCCTCATTTTGTTTGCCATTGCATATGCTACCGACAAGTCGAGAGAGAGCGGCAGGAGTCTCGTTGACAACCCGTGGGTGTACAGCGTTTCTCTCGCAGTCTATTGTACCTCCTGGACATTTTACGGCAGCGTCGGGCAGGCCGCGGCGACCGGGCTCGGATTTCTGCCGATCTACCTCGGCCCGACGCTGATCTTCCTCCTCGGACCGTCCCTGCTCAAGAGACTCGTCTCCTTCTGCCGGGCGGAGGGGGTCACCAGTCTGCCGGATCTGCTTGAGGTTCTGTACGGAAAAGGGTGGGGTCTCGGAGCTCTGGCCACCACGCTGATGGTAGTCGGAGTTACTCCGTATATCGGGCTCCAGCTTAAAGCGATCGGCTATACCTTCGACCTTATTACCGGAAGAAGCGCAGACTCCGGAATCATAGGTGATGCTTCGTTCTGGGCTGCCCTGGCCCTGTCGGTATTTGCCGGGCTTTTCGGGGCGCGGAGTCTGGTCGCCTCCGAACGGCATGAAGGGATGGTCGCGGCGGTGGTTTTCGAGAGCGCTGTTAAACTGGGCGTTTTTATTATTCTCGGCGCCTATATTACCTTCGGCATCGGCGGCGGCCTCGGGAATATTTTTGAACGGTCAGTCGCTGATCCCAGCCTGGCTCGCCTCTTTCTGCTTGGAAAGGATTCAGGAGTAGCGCTGCCGACCTGGGTTACCCTGAGCATACTTTCCGCGTCAGCTGTTATCCTGCTCCCCCGGCAATTTCATATGCTGGTTGTTGAAAACGTTGAACCACGTCATTTGCGCACCGCTTCCTGGGCATTCCCGGCGTTCCTCCTCCTTATCAATGTACTCGTACTCC
>DUZS01000047.1 GCA_013349405.1 Desulfuromonadales bacterium
GAATTAAGAAAGCAAAAACGACAACGAGCCTTTCCTGAAGTCAGGCATTCAGGGGAAGCTGACTTACCATTAGATCAAGCGGCCTGAAAGTCCAATTCCGACTGAGGCGGAACACTACTGCTTGCCGATCTGAATTATTTTCGATCTGGTTGAAGTTTTTGAGGAGGGTTTTTTCTTCTTCGGATGGAGAGTAGTTTGTAACATGATCGGGGAGAGGTTGAGTGTAAGGGGGGAGATGACAATCGAAAAAACTATAGTCAAAAACCTAAGAATACTTTTAATTAAACAGCCAGTTATTCCCATCATAAAATCGGCTAAGTAACTGTTATTTAGAGAGGGGCAAATTTTCCACAAAAATTGTGGATAACTCTGTTGAAGCTGTGGATATGTTTCATAAACGTAACGAAAACACTAGTATTTTATCGTTTTGCACAGTGAATAGACACGGCATCTAAGTGCCTGTAATTATGTGTCAATAGTTATTTTAGATGCGTCTCTAATTAAACAGAAAGCGTCCTATTACCTGAAAAGCTAAATAATAGGCACTATATCAACTACTAACGAAAAATCAGGCCAGTTTACCCACTCATACGGGCAGATCATAACGGTCTGCTTTTTTAATTCTACCCAAAGGGAGCCGTCACAAGCTCCCTGTTTTTTTATCCAAAAGGAGATATGACAATGACCATCGAGACATTATTTGGCAAAGAGGAAGTTTCCGCTGTCGTAGACGGCATCAGCAAGCCCCGCACCATCAAATTCAAGCAGATCGAGGCCATATATGAAACGCTCATTGTCAGGGAGGAGATAACCGGCTATCTGCAGACAGGCCAAAGATACAGAGCCCCGGCACGAATATCAGATACGTTCCAGTTCCTGAACAAAGAGCCAAAGGAGCAATTCATCACTCTACATCTTGACGGCAAAAACCGTGTCATCTGTCGAGACGTTGTGAGCATCGGGAGTCTCAACCATCCATACTGCCGCCTTCTGTGTGAGAAGGCCGCTTCAGCAGGAACAGTAGTGGGATAACGAGCAGGAAGGCGAGTCCGATGATAAAAAAGATGCGATTGAACGCCAGAGCGCCTGCCTGCTGCCGCACGGCTCCATACATCATGCCAAGCGCCTTGCTATCTGCTTGCGAGGCGACAATCCCTTTTGAAACGAGCGCCTGTTTCAGGCTCTCAAAGCGCATCTGCCAGATTGGGTTGTAGGGATTGACGTTGGCGACCAGGCTTGTCTGGTAAAACTGCTGGTAGCGGGTGAGCAGAGTCGCCGCTATGGCGATCCCGACGCTGCCGCCGATATTGCGCAGCAGGCTGAACATACCGGTGGCATTGCCCATCTCTTCGCGGGAGATAGAGGCGAGCGTTACGGTGGTAAGCGGCACAAAGATCATCGCCAGTCCGAAACCGAGGACGATGCGCGGCCAGGTATAATTCCAGAACGCTCCCTGCAGGTTAAGCCCCTGCATGATAAACATCGATGATGCGCCGAGCAGCAGTCCGAAAAAAATAATTTTCCGGCCATCCCGGGAAGCCAGTGCCGCACCGACCAACGGCATGGTGATGAGTGTCGCAACGCCGCCTGGAGCCATGACCATACCGGCGTTTGTGGCCGAGTAGCCCATCAGGGTCTGCAGGAACAGCGGTATCAGCATGATGGAGCTGTAGAGGGCAAAGCCGACCACGAACATGATCAGATTTCCTGCCGAAAAGGATACGTTCTTGAACAGGCGCAGGTTGATAATCGGATGCTTGTGGATCAGCTCCACCCATATCAGTGCTATCAGGGAAACGACGGTAATGATGCTGAAGGTGATGATGAACGGCGAATTAAACCAATCCTCCTGCTGACCCTTATCCAGAACCACCTGCAATGAGCCCATACTGACCACGAGCAGAAAAATTCCCCAATAATCGATCTTGAGAGCACTCGTTTTCTGGCGCAGGTAATCCGGATCAAAAATAAAAAACGCACACATAATCATGGCGATGATACCGATCGGCAGATTGATGTAAAAGATCCAGCGCCAGCTCATATTATCGGTTATCCAGCCGCCGAGCGCAGGGCCGACAATCGGGCCGAACATGGCGCCGACTCCGAAGATGGCCATTGCCATACCGCGTTGATGAGGGGGGAATGTCTCCATCAGGATCGCCTGACTGATCGGGATCAAGGCACCGCCGGCTGCTCCCTGAAGAACCCTGAAAAATATCAGTGCTGCGAGATTGGGGGAGGCACCACAGAGCAGTGATGCCAGCGTGAACAGCACGATGCATGTCATCAGAAAGCGCTTGCGCCCGAACAGACGGGAGAGCCAACCGGTCATGGGGAGCACGACGGCATTGGCGACCAGATAGGATGTTAAAACCCAGGTAACCTCATCAGTTCCGGCATTGAGGCTCCCCTGCATATGCGGCAGGGCCACGTTGGCAACAGAGGTGTCAATAATCTCCATAATGGCGGGGAGCATGACGGTGATGGTAATCAGCCATTTATTTATGATTTTGTCTGTGCTCATTGAAACGGATTCAGGCCCTTGAGGACTTCACCGCTGGTCCTTCCGGTCACCACAACAGGAATGACGCTCATACCGATGCGCAGCAATCGCTCTGTATCGGAGCTCCTGTCGATGGATATCTTTACCGGTACCCGTTGGATGACTTTTACGTAGTTTCCGGTGGCGTTTTCTGGAGGCAGCAGTGAAAATGCCGCTCCTGTTCCGGCCATGATACTGTCTACCGTGCCGCTGAACGTTTTGCCCGGATAAGCATCCACGGTAAACTCCACTTTCTGGCCCGCTTTCAGCCAGGTGATCTGGCGCTCCTTGTAGTTGGCCGTGATCCAGGTCTCGTGAAGCGGCACCAGCGCCATCAGTGGTTGTCCGGCCTGAATATTGACTCCCTCTTCAATTGATTTCCGGGTAACGTAGCCATCCTGAACGGCATATATCTTTGTATATGAAAGCTGTAATTCCGCCTCATCAAGCATCGCTTTACGCTGCAGTATTTTAGCCCTGCTGCCGCTCTTGACGACCAGTCCGGCCTCGGCTTCTGCTCTTTTGAGTGTTTCTTCCGCCTCTTTCAGCTGTGCTGCCGTGACCAGACGGGCGGTTGTCGCACGATCAAGCTGTTCTTTCGGCAGTACATCGCGGCTGTAGAGCTTTTCGGCACGCCCCTGATCCACCTGTGCCTGCTCAAAGCGGGCCTGTGCCGATTGTACCGCCGCTCGCGCTCCCGCCACTTTCATCTGTTCGCCGCTCTGTTCATTTTCAGCCATGCCGACTCCGGCGGCAGCCTTTGCAATCTGGAGCTGATAGTCCCGCCGGTCGATTTCGAGAAGCAGATCGCCCCGTTTGACCAGCTGGTTGTCTTTGACCAGCACGCGGGCCACCGTACCGGAAACTTTTGAGGACACTGGCACCACATGTGCATCGATAAAAGCATTATCCGTTTCAATATGGGTCTTGCTGGAGATGAACATCTTCAGGCCGAGCCATCCTCCGACGACAATGACAGTCAGCAGGATAATGAAGCCCTTGATTTTTTTACTTCCAGTCGCTTTTGGAGCCGCTTCTGCTGGTACTGTTGCTGCTGCTGTTATTTCTTCTGCCATATATCCTCCGGTTATTTAGAAAGTTATTCCAATTCCAAATCGAGGAGCTCTCTTCGTTGGCTCGTCTTCGGCTCCTCAACATACTGGTTGTATGCTTTCGTCGCCTCAATCCTCGCCGCCTTGATATCACTCTTGATTTGGAATTGGTATTACAGCTCCCCGCGAGCGCTCAGCATGCGTGCCGCTGCAACCTGATAGTCGTACAAAGCCCGGTAATGTTCAGTTTTTGCCTGTGTTGACAGCGTTTGGGCATCAAGCACTTCCGTAGCGGTACCAACCCGCTCCTGATAACGCTCCCGGTTGATCCTGAGATTTTCATCGCTCTGTCTGATTGCAGATTCTGATACGTTAATCCGCTCCCTGGCGATCGCTGCGTCATTGCGCGCTGTAGCGATTTCAAGCAGGGCACGCTGTTGTGCCAGGCGAAGGGCATCCTGCTGACGTGAACGCAGTTTGATCGCTTTTTCCCGAGCTGCTGCAGCGGTAAAACCATCAAACAGGGTAACACGAATCCCGAGCGTTGCCGAAAAAATAGCCTGTTCACGTACCCTGTCGTTCTGGACATAATCCATTCCGAGCCGGGTATAGAGTTCAGGAAGATAGTGTTCTCTGTTTTCCTGAACTTCATAGTCACGCGCCTCAAGTACCAGCTTTTGGGACAGTATGTCGTGGCGGTTACCCGCACTGTCGCTGTCATTTACTCCGGTTAGTCCGGTACTGTTCACGGTGGTGGTTTCATCAAGTTCACCCCGAAAATCGGAAGCGCTGCCGGTGAGAAAATTAAGCAGCAGCCAGCTGTTTTCGTGATTATTACGCATTGCCAATAGTTTTTGCCGGGCAGAGGCGAGGCGGACATCCGCCTGCAGGACATCGTTGCGGGTTACGGTGCCCTCTTCAAACAGTACCTGTGCTACACGACGATGCTCCGTAATCTGAGCGACCTCCTCAGCCGCAGCCTGGGAAAGTTTACCCGTCTCAAGAACTCTGAAATAAGCTTCTATAACCTGTAGGGCACAATCACTCTTGCTGAACATGAAACCCTCAGATGCTGCTTCCATGTACGCCTGTTCCTTCCGGACCCGGGCATCACGGCGCCCGAAATCGTAGACTGTGTACGATGCGGTAATTCCGGCAAACGCATATCTGGGTTCCTGAGTTTCGGTTTCTGTTCCCCGCAGCTTTACCGCCTGTGGCTGCAATTGAACAGTGTACCCGGTGCCGGCATCAACGCGCGGGAACTTGGCTCCTGATGCTATCCGGCTGTTTTCTTCAGCAATACGGCTATCCCAGGAGGCGCTTTTAAGAGCGGGATTGTTTTCTGCTGCTTTCTGCAGACAATCCTCTAAAGAAAGCGGCGCCCCCCAAGCGTGCGGCACCATAGCCAGACAGATAAAGAGCAGACTAGTATGAAGGAATTTCATACACCCTCCGTTCTCCACGTAAAATTTCCAGCATGCGTTTGAGTTCCTTGCACTCATCGCCATTCAGTCCCGCTGTGAACCTGGCGAGCGCCCGTTCGGCACATGCGGACAACGTTTTTTCCATATTTTTGCCCAGTTCGGTAAGGTGAATCTTGTACGCCCGACGGTCTTGAGGGTGTTGACGGCGTTCCAGCAGGCCGTTGCGCTCCAGTCTGTCAATAAGGCCGCCAACGGTAGACCGGTCAATCTGCCCTTTTTCCGATAATTCCACCTGTGTCAGACCGTCCTGCTGCCAGAGGAACGCAAGAATGGCGAACTGCGGTGGTGTCAGGTCATGCGGTTCAATCTCTTCCCTCATGATGGCCCAGGCACGCTGGTATCCCTTTGAAAGAAGAAATCCGATACTCTGTTCAATGTCGTACATGGACCGAATCCTTTGTAAGTAGAGTTATTGTCATTATGCAGATAATAAGTATACTGTCAATATATAATACGTTTACAAGAGCTCTCGGTTTGCTTATTATGCCGCGCTATGAAATCAATCCCGTCGTATCATGTCCGTCCGATGACGGGCGACGACCTTGATGCTGTAGTGGCAATTGAGGCTGAGTCATACGCATCACCCTGGCACTGCGAACATTTTCAGAATGAAATTACCGCCCGCTACTCCTGGCCGCTCGTTGCCGTAGAAGATACGTGTGTAATCGGGTATGTCTGCCTCATGTCACTGTTTGAAGAGGCGCAGATCCTCAATATTGCTGTGGTTCCAGACCGACGCGGCAGAGGCGTCGCCAGGATGCTGTTGAAAGAGGCGTTTTGCCGTGCGCTTGAAGAGGGGGCGGAGGTTATGGCGTTAGAGGTGCGTGCCTCAAATAGCAGTGCCATAGCGCTTTATGAACAGTTCGGTTTCAAACAGGTCGGTATGCGCACCCGCTATTACGATGGCACGGAAGACGCGATACTGATGGAAAAAAGAGTAAAGGAGAACCCGTAATGCAGTTTACCGCGATGATTCTATCAAACAGTGAAGTCTCTCCCGGCTATTGGCGGATGCGTATGACCGCGCCTCCTGAATGTGCCTCGGCACACCCGGGCCAATTTGTCATGGTGCGTGTCAACAATGCCATTGATCCGCTGCTCCGCCGTCCTTTCGGCATCTTTGATATCGGCATCCACACCCCCGCCCAGAGCGGCGCACAGCCGCAGCCGTATCTGGAAATGCTTTACCGGGTGGTGGGAAAGGGGACCGCCATGCTGGCAGCGCTGCATGGCTCCGACCTGCTCGATGTTCTCGGCCCGCTCGGTAAAGGTTTTGACCTCGGTGTGCCGGACGAAGAAAAACTGATTGTCGGCGGCGGAGTGGGGCTGGCGCCGCTCTATCTGCTGGCAAAAGAGCTGGTTAAAGAATCAAAGGTCAGGCTGTTTGCCGGCGGGCGCACCAGGGATGACATCCTCTGCATCACTGAATTCGAACGGCTGGGGGTTGAGTGCTATACCGCCACCGAAGATGGTTCTCTCGGGGAGTGCGGCCTCGTGACAGAGGCGCTGCTGCGGCGGCTTGACCAGTTGCAGGGGAAGGCGACGATTTACGCCTGCGGCCCGCACGGCATGCTCAACGCCGTGGCAGGAATTGCGGCGGAGCGCGGTATTTCCTGCCAGGTATCCCTGGAGGGGTATATGGCATGCGGTGTCGGCGCCTGCCTCGGTTGCGTTGCCCCGGGGCGCTCCCATTCTTCGGAAACTCCTGACTTCCGCTGTGTCTGTACCGAGGGCCCGGTATTTGAAGCGGGTGAACTGAAGTGGAGGGAGTGAAACATGAAATCTGCCATGAAACCTGATATGAGCGTCAATCTCGCCGGAATTCCGCTCCGCAACCCGGTAATGACCGCCTCCGGTACGTTCGGCTATGGCGAAGAGTTTGCGGAATATGTTGACATGGAATCGATCGGAGCCTTTATAACCAAGGGCCTTTCACTGAAAGCCCGGGCCGGTAACCCGACGCCGCGCATTGTCGAGACTCCGGGCGGGATGCTGAACGCCATCGGCCTGCAGAATGTCGGCATTGATGCCTTCATCGCCAAAAAAGTCCCGTATCTCCGCACGGTCAAGACCCCCGCAATCGCCAATTTCTTCGGTAATACCGTTGATGAGTATGCCGAGATGGCGGGACGACTCGATGAAATTACCGAGGTCGCCGGCCTTGAAATTAATATTTCCTGCCCGAATGTAAAACATGGCGGGATTGTGTTCGGCACAGATCCAGCCAGTGCCGCTTCGGTCGTGAGCGCCTGCCGGGCGGCAACGAAGAAAGCGTTGATCGTCAAACTCTCTCCTAACGTGACGGATGTGGTTGCTATGGCGCGGGCCTGCGAAGATGCCGGTGCGGATGCGTTGTCGCTGATCAACACCCTGATCGGTATGGCCATCGATCTGAACAGACGCCGCCCGGTGCTGGCCAATATCACCGGCGGTTTTTCCGGACCGGCCATCAAGCCGGTTGCTCTGCGCATGGTCTGGCAGGTGGCACAGGCGGTCAAGGTGCCGGTTATCGGCATCGGCGGCATTATGAATGCGGTCGATGCGCTTGAGTTCATGCTCGCCGGTGCAACTGCGGTTCAGGTCGGCACCGCCAGCTTTATCAACCCGGGTGCAGCCCAGAAGATTGCCGAAGATATGGAGGCGTGGCTGATTGCCAACGGCGTCGCCGATATCAAGAGCCTGATCGGCGCACTGGAAACCTGAGGGGATGGTTGAAATCTGGTTGGCATTTTCGGTCGGACTTGCCGCTAGTGGCCACTGTCTCGGCATGTGCGGCGGGATCGTAAGTGCACTGGCGTTATCACAGCGTGATGCTGATGCCGGTCGTCGTTTTCTTTTTAATATTCTGTACCATGCCGGCCGTATCTGCACCTATGCTCTTCTTGGGCTTCTGGTTGGTCTGGCCGCGCGGGCGGGCCTTGTTGACGGGTTAAAACCGGCGGTCAGGTGGCTGTTTCTGGCCGCCAATCTTTTTGTTGTCACGATCGGTATCTTTACCGCTCTGGGTGTGCGCTCTCTCGGGATTGCGGCGCTCGACGGTTCCGGCTTGGAGTGGGTGACGAGGTCGCTTTCCTGCCTGGCGAGGAGCGGGTCGGTACTTGCAGCTCTTCCGGCGGGACTTTTAATGGGCTTGCTGCCGTGCGGCCTGGTGTACGGCGTACTGATCACCGCGGCAACCAGCGGTTCCGCAATAAAGGGGGGTGCCATGATGCTTGCTTTCGGCGGAGGCACCCTGCCCGCGCTCCTGGCATACGGACAGGTGGCTTCAACACTGTCTGCACTCGGGCGTGGATTATTCCAGCGTTGTATGGGGGTGGTCGTTGCCCTGCTTGGGGCGATTGGTGTCTTGAAGGCGCTGATAGCGACAGGTTGAAAGCAGCGTCATTTAAAAATCAGATCACTGCAATGGCGTCAATTTCAATCATGACCTCTTTCGGCAAGCGCGCTACCTGTATGGTGGCGCGAGCGGGAGTTTCCTCTTTGAAATAATTGCCATAAATGCCGTTCATTACTTGAAAATCATTGAGATCAATCAGGTATACCGTTGTCTTTACGACGTTATCCATGGTAAGACCCTGATCGGCAAGAATTGCTTTAAGGTTTTCCAAAGCCTGAATAGTTTGGGCTTCAATTCCGCCCTCAACAACGGCATTACTTGACGGGTTTACAGGAATCTGTCCGGATAAAAACAGGAAGCCTCCCGCCTTGATTGCCTGTGAATAGGGTCCTATTGCTCCTGGAGCCATTTTTGTAGTAACAACGGTTTTCATAACTATTTCTCCTCTTCTTTTTTATTTACCTATCATATCATGGCTACTGTATCCAGCAGACAGTAAACTATCAATACCCTGCATTTGATGCTGAAGCAATGATACTACTTGAGAATAGTAACAATTCCGACTATATTTTGCGCCGATATACTTTTCCACAAGGAACATTCATGAAAGATCCACAGCAATCGATCGGCCTGCGTACTCTTGAAGACATCAGCTCGATTATTCTCCATTCGCATAATCTGCAAGATACCCTTGATAATATTGTTACTCTTGTTGCCAAGCGGATGGCGAGCGATGTCTGCTCGATTTACCTGCTGGAAAAAGACGGCGAAACGCTTACTCTCAAGGCCACCAAGGGACTTTCCAAAACCTCTGTGAACCGTGTCTCCATGAAGATCCATGAAGGTCTGAGCGGTCTTGCTGTTGAAACCCGCCAGATGGTGATGACTGATAACGCCCCGGCACATCCGCGCTTCAAATATTTCAAGGAGGCAAAAGAGGAACGGTTCCTTTCATTTCTCGGTTTACCGCTGTTCGAGCACAAGGCTCCGATTGGCGTGATTGTCGTACAGACCCGAGAAACGCGTCATTTCAGCGATGATGAAATAAGTGTGCTGCGGACGATTACCTTTCAGATCGGCAGTATTGTCCACAACGCACGGCTGTTAGATTCCATCCAGCGTAAAGAACAGGAACGCGCCTGGTTTGAACAGGAACTTGCCAGGACCAAAAGTGGTTCGATCGGTGAATCAACCTCTCCCGGAGCCGGTAAAAAAAAGCAGGCAGCCGTTTCCCGGACATTGAGCGGCATCGCAGTTTCCTCTGGCTTCGGCCGCGGGAAAGTATACATTCTCGACCGCTTCAACGATAAAGTCATCAAACTGGCAATAGTAGGGACTCCAGGTGAAGAACGGCATAAATTTATCGAGGCGCTTGAAAAGGCTAAAATTCAAACCATTTATATGGAAAAACGGGTCAGTGAAATGCTTTCCGCCGATGATGCGGCGATTTTTCACACTCACTTGATGATACTGGAAGATCGGAGCTTTTCTGCCAAGATCACCGACCTTATAGAGCAGGGTATGGGAGCTACCCGGGCTGTTCATGATGTTGTTCAGCAATATATACAAGCATTTTCGGCCATGGAGGATCCATATCTGCGTGAGCGTTCGGCGGATATCGAGGATATCGGGCGCCGTGTTATTGACGCGATCGAAGGGAATAATTCCGCTGAAGTGACGCTTAAAGAGAAGCGGGTACTCGTTGCGGATGAGATATTCCCTTCAAACCTTGCTATGCTGGATCTCGGCAAAATTCTCGGTATTGTTACCGAAAAGGGGAACGCCTACTCGCATGCCGCCATCATGGCAAAATCACTCGGTATTCCGGCTGTTCTCGGTGTACAGGGTGTGATGGCTGCGGCCAACGTCAAGGATGAAATCATCGTCGATGGCACTTCGGGGCACATTTATCTGAACCCTGATGTCGCCGTCAAAAAAGAATATGTGCGGCTTGAACAAGAGTACACCGGTCGAATGAAGGAGTTGGAGGGTCTGCGGGACCTGTCTGCGGTTACGACCGATGGTGTGATGATTACCTTGAGTGCCAATATCGGACTGCTTTCAGATGTCAGGGTTGCCACTCTGCATGGCGCGGAAGGGGTTGGTCTCTATCGGACTGAGTTTCCGTATATGGCGCGCTCTACCTTTCCCACCCGTGACGAGCAGGCCGGTATCTACCGCAAAATTCTGGAAGGATTTCCCGGCCAGGCCGTTAATATCAGGACGCTCGATATCGGCGGGGATAAAGGCCTCTCATACTTTCCCTATCCACACGAAGATAACCCTTTTCTCGGGTGGCGGTCGATTCGAGTCTCGCTGGACCGGCAGGATATTTTCAGGGAACAGTTAGCCGGAATATTACTCTCGTCACATGCCGGCAACCCGACCATTATGTTTCCGCTTATCAGCAGTCTTGATGAAATCAGGCAGATTCGCGAGATTCTGTCCTCGGTCAGAAACGAACTGCTGCGTGAAGGGCATGACGTGCCCGGCTATATTCCTTTCGGCATCATGATTGAGGTGCCTGCCGCAGTGCAGATTATCGAATTTTTGATTCAGGAGGTCGATTATGTCAGCATCGGCACAAACGACCTGATCCAGTATACGCTCGCTGCCGACCGCAATAATGCCGGAGTCAGGCAGTATTATGACCCGTACCATCCGGCTATTCTCCATTCCATTAAACGTGTTGCCGATGCCGCCAACAAAGCGGGTAAGAAAGCTTCCGTCTGCGGTGAAATGGCTGCGGACCCACTGTGCGCCCTGCTGCTGACCGGCATGGGTATCCGGGAATTCAGCCTCTCGGCCCCCAGTATTCCGCTCGTAAAACAGGCACTCCGCTCCAACAGTTTTGATTCATGCCGCCGTCTGGCGCGTGCGGCGCTGGCATGCCGCACTAGTGTTGATATGGGACGCTGTCTGGCGACCGCACGGAAGAAGATGATTCTATAGCTTTATCCTGAATTCGAGGTGAGAAGATTTTGTACGATGGCCGTCCCACATACGCCGAGATAGATCTCTCCGCGCTGAAACATAACTATGGGTTAATCCGCTCGACGATTCCGCGGGATACCGAAATTCTGGCGGTGGTAAAGGCTGATGCCTATGGTCACGGATTTATGGATATCAGCCGTGAGCTGGAAACTCTGGGGATTGACGCCTTTGGTGTTGCTTTCCTGGCGGAAGGGATTCAGCTCCGCAAAAGCGGCAGTGATAAGCCGATCCTCCTGCTCGGTGGAATTTACCCCGGTCAGGAACGAAAATGCATCGGCTATAATCTCTCCACGACGATATTTACGCTGGAGCAGGCGCAGGCCCTGAACCAGGCGGCCTCTTCGGGCAAACTCTTTCGCCCGGCACAGGTACATCTTAAAATTGATACCGGCATGGGGCGTCTGGGGATTCCTTATCCTGAGGTGCCACAATTTCTTGCTGAACTGAAAAAACTGCCGAATATTGCCCTCGAAGGTGTAATTTCCCATTTTGCCAGTGCCGATGAGCTTGATGAATCCGGACGTTGTTTTACACAACTCCAGGCGGAGCGCTTTGCCTGGGTGCTGGACGAAGTCCGTGCGGCAGGTTTCACTCCGCGCTATGTCCATATTGCCAACAGCGCTGCGGCACTGTTGCACGATATTCCCGGATGCAACCTGATTCGGCCCGGGATCGCAATGTATGGCGCTCTCCCGTCAGCTGATTTTCAGGGGAAACTTGACCTGAAACCGGTCATGCGTCTTAAAAGTCAGATAGCAATGCTCAAATGGATCGATCCGGGAACGACTGTCAGCTACGCGCGCCGCTTTACTGCCGGTCAGCGCACGCTGATCGCCAGTGTGCCGGTCGGATATGCCGATGGTTACCCGCGTGCGCTCACCAACCGGGGCGAAGTATTGATTCGCGGCCAGCGTGCCGGTGTTGCCGGAACTGTCTGTATGGATTGGATCATGCTTGATGTCTCCTCGATTGAAGGGGTCGCCGTGGGAGATACTGTCACTCTCATGGGGCCGGATGATTCAGGTGGCTGTATTCATGCTGAAGAACTGGCTGTCTGGGCGGATACAATCCCCTATGTCATCTTCTGCGGCATCAGCAAGCGGGTGCCGCGAGTGTATCTCACATAACGTATCGAGAGTTCGGGGATGCAAACGCACCGAAAACGTTTGGAATTTCTGTCCAAAGTGTGTTACAAGCTATCCCTTTTTCAGTCAATCAACCACCAGCAAGGAGTAGGGCATGGCAAAAATCACCAGGGCGCTGATCAGTGTCTCTGACAAGAACGGCATTATTGAATTTTCTCAGCAGTTGGCAGGGTATGGCGTTGAGCTGCTCTCTACCGGAGGAACCGCCAGGCTGCTGCGGGACGCCGGTTTGAATGTTAAAGACGTTTCCGAGTTTACCGGTTTTCCGGAAATGCTCGACGGTCGGGTGAAGACTCTGCACCCCAAGGTACATGGCGGTCTACTCGGGATGCGTTCGAATCCGGAACATGTTGCCAAAATGAAGGAGCATGGTATTGAGAACATCGACATGGTGGTGGTAAATCTGTACCCCTTTGAGGCGACAACCGCCAGGGAAGGGTGTCACCTTGAGGATGCCATTGAAAACATCGACATCGGCGGACCGACCATGCTTCGCTCGGCGGCCAAGAACTATCCTGATGTCACTGTCCTGGTTGACAGTTCTGATTACCCGCAAGTACTCGAAGAGATGAAAGCTTCTGACGGCGCGGTTTCTGTAGCGACTAACTTTGCCCTGGCGGTTAAGGTGTTTCAGCACACGGCAGCTTATGACGGCGCTATTTCCAATTACCTTGGATCACGTCTTATACCTGGCGAAGTTCAGGAATATCCCCCCACATTTTCTCTGCAGGTAAAAAAAGCCCAGGACCTTCGTTATGGTGAAAATCCTCATCAGTCCGCAGCATTTTATATCGAGAAACAGATCTTGGAGCCATGCGTTGCCAATGCCGTGCAGCTGCAGGGTAAAGAGCTCTCTTTTAACAATATCATTGATCTTGACGCTGCCATTGAAACGGTCAAGGAATTCGAGCAGAGTGCAGCGGTCATCATCAAACACACCAATCCCTGTGGCGCCGCTCTTGCCGATTCGCCACTAACAGCCTACTTGAAAGCTCGCGAATGTGATCCCGTTTCCGCTTTCGGCGGTATCGTCGGCTTTAATCGCACTGTTGATGCCGAAACGGCAAAAGAGCTCACCTCCACATTTCTGGAAGCGGTCATTGCTCCCGGCTACAGTGAGGAGGCCCTGGCGATATTTACTGCGAAAAAGAATGTCCGGGTTATGCAGGTGCCGCTCCTCGATCGTTATGTCGCCGGAGGATTCGACCTGAAGCGAGTGACCGGAGGGGTTCTTTTGCAAGGTCGTGATCTGGGAATGGTTAATGCCCGTAATTGCCGTGTGGTAACCGAGCGTACACCGACAGTCTCTGAATATGAGGCTCTTGATTTCGCCTGGCGTGTCTGTAAACATGTCAAATCAAATGCCATCGTCTTTAGTAACCGCGATCAAACGGTCGGTATCGGTGCCGGTCAGATGTCCCGTGTCGATTCATCGAAGATTGCCGTCCAGAAGGCGTTGCTTCCGACCCGGGGAACGGTGCTTGCCTCCGACGCCTTCTTTCCGTTTCGCGACGGAGTCGATGCCGCTGCTGAAGCAGGTGTCACCGCCATCATCCAGACCGGCGGCAGCGTTCGCGATGAAGAGGTTATCAAGGCCGCCAATGAACATGGCATCGCGATGCTGTTTACTGCCATGCGCCATTTCAGGCATTGATACGTTACCACCCCCAACCCCCTCCATATATACAGGAGGGGGCTTACATCACTATTGAGGTGTACCCTTATGAAAATTCTGGTAATCGGCGGCGGTGGCCGCGAACATGCACTTGTCTGGAAAATAGCCCAGTCACCTCTAGTAACCAAGCTCTATTGCGCCCCGGGAAATCCGGGAACAGCCTCGCTTGCCGAGAATCTGCCGATTGCCGTTGATCAGCTCGATAAGCTACTGGCTTTTGCCTATGAAAACAAAGTTGACCTTACTGTGGTCGGTCCCGAACAGCCTCTGTCGCTCGGTATTGTCGACCTGTTCGAGTCTCACGGATTAAAAGTGTTCGGCCCGTCGCAAAAAGCCGCGTACATTGAGGGGAGCAAAGCTTTTTCAAAAGATCTGATGCAGAAATACCATGTACCGACCGCTGCCTACGGGGTTTTTACCGACCAGGCCGAGGCCGAGGCTTTTATCGAGGTTACCGGTGCACCCATTGTCGTCAAGGCGGATGGGCTGGCAGCGGGTAAAGGTGTTATCATTGCCCAGACGTGTGAAGAGGCGGTTGCGGCGGTTCGCGACATGCTCAGCGGTAACGCCTTCGGGTCTGCCGGTTCGCGGGTCGTCATTGAGGAATTCCTGACCGGTGAGGAGGCGTCATTTCTGGTTATCACGGATGGAAAAAATGTCATCCCACTCGCCAGCGCTCAGGATCACAAGGCCATTTTTGACAACGACCGGGGACCGAACACCGGTGGCATGGGTGCGTATTCACCGGCACCGGTGGTCACTCCCGCCATTCACGAAAAAGCCATGCAGCAGGTGATCCGGCCGACTGTCGACGGCATGGCTGCTGAAGGACGGCCATATCGCGGCGTGTTGTACGCCGGCTTGATGGTCAAGGACGGCGAAGTAAAAACTCTTGAGTTTAATGCCCGTTTTGGCGATCCGGAGTGTCAGCCGCTCCTGATGCGGATGAAGTCAGACATTGTGCCGGTTCT
>DUZS01000048.1 GCA_013349405.1 Desulfuromonadales bacterium
TTTCGGTACTGGTTCTCTTCGCAACAGAACAATACCACAAGACACCTTGAAGCTCAATTATTACAACATGTTATGCGTAAAATAAATCGCATTCAAATCCTTGCATATACTTTTGCAAGAGGCTCAAAGTAGAAGGGTTCATTGATCTGAAAGAGAATCAGAACGTCGAATTGAAACAATCCTGGCGTGATGAATACCAACCCCTGAACTACGTTGTAGTCCACCGGCTTGTGGATGATATTTCATTTTGTGCATCCTCCATCTCAAAATAGGGGGCCAAGCGGGAAAGCTACCCAAGAAACAACTACCCAAGAAAAGATATTGAAGTTGCTGGGAAAATAAACCTTCCATCACGCGAAAAGAGCTGACATTTGTAGGAATCAGCTCAACGGAATCAAGTATCACTTGAAAAAAAATGAAATCAGAGGGATATATTCGCCACTATCAGTTTCACGGCAGCCATTCTCTTGCCAGCTGGGTTTGCAGGGTTGGGTGCGGCGTTTGTTTGGGTTTGCAGCAAAGGAGTTGGTGCTCGTGTTCCAACCGGCACAATTCCAGCCAGGATGGGCATAGTTTCACCATGCCCACTCAATCAATTGACTCATAGAATGCAGGAGACCACCAATGCTTCAGGTAACTGAAAAACTAATACAGGAAATGGCAGACCTCATCGTGCGGGAAGTAAAACCTCGTAAAATTATACTGTTCGGTTCTCATGCTCGCGGCACATCTCGTGCTGATTCTGACCTTGATTTCATAGTCGTGGAGGATGGCCCATTCGATGCTCAACGTAGCCGCCGGGCGGAAATGACACGACTTGGGAATATCATGTTCGATTACTTTATTCCGATTGATTTTTTGGTGTTTACCCCGCAAGAAATTGATAAATGGAAGGATGTAAAAAACCACGTCATCGCCCATGCCTTGAGGGAAGGGAGAACATTGTATGAATCAAATTGACCAAGCAGAACAGTTGTTGTTGATGGCTTTAAAAGACATAAAAGCTATGGATCTGATGATATTGCCGGAATCAATTGACGACGAAATTTTTGGTTTTCATGCGCAGCAGGCGGTTGAAAAATCACTGAAAGCCTGGATAACTTCAATTGGTGGAACATATAGCTTTGGCCATGATTTGCGAGTTTTTTTGATGATACTTCGTGAGTTGGGTTGTGACATCGAAAAATTCCGGAATCTGACCCTTTTGATCCCGTTTGCCGCTCAATTTCGCTATGAACCACTGGAAACAGTCGATGAACTGCTTGACCGGCCAGTATTGCGAAAGCAAATACAGGAATTGTATGACCATGTAATAACAGTTGTTGCGTTGATGAAACAAAAATCGTGGACAGCTTAAATGAATGAAATCAGGCAATTTAGGTCTCATCTGCCTGGTTATGCTTGTTGTCAACGCGGTCACTAACGTGATCACATGGCTTGTCTCGATCACCGGAAGTATTCTCTACTGGTGTGGATTCGCCACGGTCAGTTTCACGGCAGCCATTATCTTGCCAGCTGGGTTAGCAGGGTTGGGTGCTGCGTTTGTTTGGGTTTGTAGCATAGGAGTTGGTGCGAGTGTTCAAACCAGCACAAGGAGCTATGGGGGGGCGCGTCTACACTCTTTACAAAATGGAGCGCAGTACCCTGAATGGTTAACAACCCAAATCAACCGCAACCAGGTCTTTACGAGTGAGCTTGTGCAGGAATCTTCAGAGTAAGTCATTGCGCAAAAAGGGCATCTGGAAATGACTAAAAGCACCGTTATCAGACAGCAAAGTAACATCACAGTTGATACTTCTGGTATTCTCGCCGACCTGCGTGAATTGATACACTCCGCCCGTCTTCGGGTAGCCACATCGGCCAATGCCGAGCAGACGCTCCTTTATTGGCGTTTGGGTAAACGGATTGCATTTGAAAAACTGACAGATGGCCGGGCAGAATACGGAAAACAGATTCTTGCAACACTGTCACAAGAATTGGTCGCTGAATTTGGCAATGGTTTCAGTTACTCGGCGCTTACGAGGATGGTGCGATTCACCGAACTATTCCCTGATGAGAAAATTGTTGTATCACTGTTACAACATTTGGGATGGGCTCACTTTCTGGCATTATTGCCAATAAAGATCTCACTTGCCCGCGAGTTTTATGCCGAGATGTGCCGGGTAGAGCGCTGGTCGGTTCGAACCTTGCGAAAGAAAATTGGCGGGATGTTGTACGAGCGAACCGCGCTCTCCAAAAATACTGAAGCGGTCATAAAAGGCGAAATCGAAAACCTGCGTGACGGACAGATGACTCCCGACATGGTATTCCGTGACCCGTATCTACTGGACTTTTTGGGACTGCAAGGGGCATTCAGCGAAAAAGATCTGGAAAACGCAATCCTGCGGGAAATGGAAAAATTTCTGTTGGAACTGGGCAGTGGTTTTTCCTTCGTCGCTCGCCAAAAGCGGATGAGCGTCGGCAAGGATGATTTCTGTCTTGACCTTCTTTTCTACCATAGATTTCTGCGGCGGCTTGTGGCTATTGAGCTGAAGCTAGAATCTTTCAAGCCTGCCCACATTGGTCAGATGGAGCTTTACCTTCGCTGGCTGGACAAATATGATCGTGCAGCAGGAGAGGAATCTCCCATTGGAATAATACTGTGTGCTGGTTCGGATGCTGAACAGGTGGAGTTGCTGCAACTCGACGAAAAATCAATCCGGGTTGCGGAATATCTTACTGAACTGCCACCGATTGAACTGCTGCGATCCCGTCTGCACTTTGCCATTGAACTGGCAAGAGAACAGGCCGCTCGAATCGAAAGTGAAGCGGATGGCGGCAGGTGAATGTTGTAGTGTTATGCGTAGAGTTGGAATATTACAAATAAATCCAAACCTGGTCTTTACTAGTGAGCATGTGCAGGATTCGCCCGGACGACATATCTCAATGAGTGGGAAAAAAATACAATCAAGGTTATTGCTGGTAGTGTTTACCGAAAGAAGAGGCAAAGTGCGAATTATTAGTTCCCGTAAGTCAACTGCAAAGGAGAAAAAACTTTATGAAAGCTACTAATACAAATACTTCTGAAACAATGAAGAGGGAATATGACTTCACGGGAGTTTCCGGGGTTCGTGGCAAGTATCATAAAGCGTACCGCAAGGGGCATACCGTCACCATTCACAATGACGACGGAACCGCTACCGTTCAGTATTTTACTCAGGAAGATGGTACAGTAATGCTGGAGCCGGATGTAAGAAAATATTTTTCTACAGAGGAAGCGGTGAACAAAGCATTGCGTATGCTGATTAGTGTCTTTCCTGAGAAGAATCGTAAAATGGAAACAGCCCGCTGATAACGCCAATATCTTGAATCGGAAGCACTCAACCTGGACATACATTCACTCAAGAGCCAGGCCAGTCGGCAAATTACTCTTGTGCCTTGACAATCCTGCCTCCGCCCAGTACTTCATCTTCCCGGTAGAAAACCAGCGCCTGTCCCGGAGTGACCGCTTTTTGGGGCTGTTCAAAGGTAACATCGCATCTGTCGCCAGACAATCTCTTCACCTGACAGGCGACCGGCTGATGACGATAGCGGATCTTGCAGGTTGCAGCAAAGGTGTCAGCTCCCGGTGCAACGATCCAGCTGACCGTCTCCGCCTGCAAGCCGCCTGCATACACTGAATGCTGCTCGCCGACAATAATCACATTTCGTACAATATCAATTGCGGCCACGTATAGTGGCTCGCTCCAGGCTACCCCGAGCCCTTTGCGTTGACCGATCGTGTAGCGATGTGTGCCATGATGGCGCCCGACGACCTGTCCGTTCAGATGGATGATGTCGCCATCCGATCTGACTAACGCTCCGCTCCCTTCCAAAAAGGCCACATAATCATCATTCGCAATAAAACAGACCTCCTGGCTCTCATTTTTTTCCGCCACCGGCAGGGCAAACTCATGCGCCAGTCGCCGTACTTCATCCTTGCTTTCGATCGTGCCGAGCGGAAAAATAACCTTCTGCAGCTGCTGCTGCGTCAGGGTGTAGAGAAAATACGACTGATCTTTCTTCGAGTACTCAGCTGTTTTCAAATGGCAGGTCCCGTCGGGGTCAACGGTTTTCCTGACGTAATGCCCGGTAGCGAGAAGATCGGCACCAAACTCACGAGCGCTATCAAGCAGCAGCCCGAATTTAATGGAGCGGTTGCAGCGAACGCAGGGGTTGGGTGTGTGCCCAACCCGGTACTCCTCAATAAAGTCGCCGATTATCAACCTGCTGAAATCCTCGGAAAAGTCGGCAACGTGGTGCGGAATACCGAGATGCCCGGCTACAGCAGTGGCATCGTGGACCGCTGAACCGATGCCGCTGCTGTGTGGAGCAAAGAGGCGCATGGTGATGCCGAATACTTCATGCCCCTGCTGCTTCAGCAGTGCGGCTGTCACGGAGGAATCAACGCCACCGCTCATGGCAACGGCAATTTTCATAGTTCTTCCCCCAAGATTATCCTGACAACCTGATTGGCCTGATGATGTGCCGCGATGCCGACACGGGGAGCCATCAAGCCGCAGCCTGGCCTGGCTTCCGCAATGGAATCACCACTGAGGTAGAGCCGCGGTGAAACTTTGCGGGTGACAATACTGTTATTCGATCCGTAGCTGGCCATCCCGGATGCGGCGACAACGCAGCACTGCGGCATGGCTTCAAGAACCCTGTTTACCAGCATGGCCTTCATGTCGGCCCGGTCAAAGGCCTCAACCACAATTGAACAGGCGGAGAACAGCTGCGGAATGTTCTCCGGGGTGAGGAGGGTGCAGTGTGTCTGCACGGTGACATACGGGTTGATACGCTTGAGGTTATCAGCCATTGCGTCTACTTTATAGCGGCCGATCTGGTCGATAAAATACTGTTGGCGATTGAGGTTGGATGGCTCAACAACATCAAAATCGGCGATCACCAATCTGCCGACGCCGACCCGTGCCAAGGCAACCGCCACGGCAGAGCCAAGGCCACCCACGCCGGCAATGCCTACCGCCGCCTGTTTCAAGCGCGTATGCACACCGGGTGTGTGGCGGGCAGCCATTAACCCTTCCAACTCTGCTTCAGTAGGTATTTCTCCTCGCTTTATCAGGAACAGTTCGTCGCCATCTTGCACCAATGTATCCGGAGGGGCGGGAAAACCGTTGCGAATCACAACGTCCGCACCCGCTTTATACGTTGCTACTACTGCACCGACGGTCAGATCGCGTTCAGTGGTGACCGCTTTTTCATTGATACGGATGTTCATGCTCTACCCGATAGCCTGCTGCAGGTCAGCAATCAGGTCATCAGGATCTTCCAGGCCGACAGAGAGGCGTACCAGCGTATCGGTAATCCCCTTGCGCTCCCGCTCTTCTTTCGGCACCGAGGCGTGTGACATTTTTGCCGGATAGGAAATGATGCTTTCAACCCCGCCAAGGCTGACGGCAAAAGCTGCCAGGTGCGCATTTTCCAGCAGCCGTTTGGTCGTTTCGTAGGAATCAAGTTCAAAGGAAAAGACCGCGCCCGGTCCATCCGCCTGGGCCTTGTGGATGGCGTGACCGGGATGTTCGGGAAGTCCCGGATAATGAACAGCAGTGACACGTGGCTGCTGTTTCAGCCATGCAACGATTTTAAGAGCATTCATCTGACTCTGATCCATTCTCACCTTGAGCGTCTTGACACCACGCAGCGTCAGGAAGGAATCCTGAGGTCCGAGTCCGGTTCCGAAGGCATTCTGGATATAACGGATCCGCTGGCCAAGTTCTTTGTCTCCTGTTACGGCGAAGCCGCACAGGACATCACTGTGGCCGTTGATGAACTTGGTGCCGCTGTGCAGAACAATATCACAGCCGAGTTCGAGCGGGCGCTGGAGATAGGGGGTCATAAAGGTGTTGTCCACCAGTGTAATAATGCCGTGCCGGTTAGCAATATCAGCGGCTCTGCGCAGGTCGGTGACTTTGAGAAGGGGGTTTGAAGGTGTTTCAAGATAGATCCCCTTTGTCTTGGGTCGGATGGCGGCTTCAATCGCAGTCAGATCGGTAGCGTCGACAAAGGTCGATGTAATGCCCATCCGGCTGAATATCGTCGAGAGCACCCGATAGGCGCCTCCGTAGACATCGTCACAGACGACAAGATGGTCACCGGGGGAGAAAATCATCAGCGTAGTTGATATGGCGGCCATTCCCGAGGCGAACGCGAGGCACCGAGTACCCCCTTCCAGTACGGCAAGCGTATCTTCCAACGCTTCACGGGTCGGGTTATCGCCGCGGGCATAATCATATTTACTGAAATGGTCGACCGACGTCTGGCGATAGGTCGATATCTGGTAGATCGGTATCCCGAGGGCGCCGGTCTGCTGGTCGATTGTCGGACCGCCGTGGATCAGTTTTGTCGCAAGTTTCATGGTTAATTCTCCAATGCCTGGCGCAGATCTTCAATCAAATCGTCGCAGTTCTCGATTCCGACCGACAGGCGCAGCAGGACGTTGTTAATTCCGAGTCTGACGCGTAGCTCGGGCGGGATGTCGGCGTGTGTCTGCACCTCCGGGAAGGTGATCAGGCTCTCTACCCCGCCAAGGCTTTCGGCAAACGAGATAAGTTTCGTCTTCAGAAGAATCTGCTCCACCAGCTCATGCCGGTCAACCTCAAACGCAATCATGGCGCAAAAACCACGGGACTCACGTCCCATCAAGTCATGATCGGGGTGATCTTTCAGGCCGGGGTAATAGACTTTTGTGATGCGGGGGTGTGTCGCCAGCCACTCTGCAATGCGTCCGGCATTCTCCTGTTGACGCTCCATCCGGATTGCGAGGGTTTTGATACCTCGGGTGGTCAACCAGGAATCCTGCGGACCAAGAACCGCACCGGCTGAATTCTGGTGGAAATATACCCGTTCCGCCAGCATCGGATCCTTGACGGTAACCAGTCCTGCTACGGTGTCATTGTGTCCGGCCAGGTATTTTGTCGCACTGTAGACAGCGATGTCGGCACCCATATCAAGGGGGCGGAGCAGATACGGTGTCAGGAAGGTGTTATCGGCAATCAGCAGCAGATTGTTGCTCCTGCAGATGGCTGAAATTGCCCGAAGATCGGCAAATTTAAGGAGCGGATTGGTGAGGGTTTCAACAAAAACCGCTTTGGTTGACGGCAGGATAGCCGCTGTTACTTCAGCGGTATTGCTGGTATCAACGTAACTGAAAGAGAGTCCGTACTGAGTGAAAATTCTGTCAAACAGGCGACAGGTGCCGCCGTAGAGATCTTCCGTTACGATCAGGTGATCCCCTGATTTGAACAGCAGCAGCAGGTTGGTAATCGCCGCCATTCCGGATGCATATGCAAAACCGCGTGCAGCGCCGTCAAGCCGGGCAATGCCATCTTCGAGAGCCTGCCGGGTCGGGTTGCCCGAGCGGCTGTAATCATAGCCGGTGCTCTGTCCAAGTCCGGGATGCCTGAAGGTGGCCGTCTGATAAATCGGCACGGTAACGGCACCGGTCCGAGTGTCCCATTCCAGGCCGATCTGTACTGCCTGAGTAGCAATATTCATAGAGTCCTCCAAAATATAAATCCCCTTCCGGGGTGCGGAAGAGGATCTTTGTCGATGGCGCTCTTCCTTATCTCCCGAAACCGCATACGGTCTCGCTGGAATTGGCACCTTGCCGAAAGCTGGTTGCCGCGACGTCACAGGGCCAGTCCCTCAGTCGCTCTCGATAAGAATATGTTTGTTGAGTAATATAGTGTAAATAAATGATGGCAAATCTACCAGTTACACAGCAAAAATGTCAATAATTAATTTAATGCCTCTTGCTGAAATCACGGAACGAGCCCTTTGAAGGGGGTGGGAGCTTTTTCGGTGCCGTTGCCTCCCAGATTATTTTTGACAGACTGCGCTCTATTGGAAACATGGTGATTGCCAATAAGAACAGAGCCAGAAATGCCATGGCAAAAATGAGGAGCATACCGGCAGAAACAAGAATTGCTTCAATAATAATGGGCATACACGCCCCCGTTTATAAGGGTAATAGTAACTCTCTGATGGAAGTATACACGATGGGTGTAAAATTGAAAGTCATTCATTGCACTGAAACTCGGCTTGATGATAATGCAAAAAAAAATAGTACATATTTTTTGGAATTTGAGGTACTGTCCAAATGTTAAAAGCTGAGTTCACGTTTTGAACCGCAGGGTAAATATTCATAGATCGTCTGGAGATTCCATTGGCCACTAACGATAAGAGTTTTGCAACCTCCGTCTGGGATTTTTTCTGTTCTCTTAAACTGACCCTTTTTCTCCTCATCTCGCTGGCGTTAACGTCAATTATAGGTACCGTTCTTCCCCAGGGAACGCTGGCACCGGAATATGTCGCCTCGATAAGCCCCACCAGGCTGCAGATCTATTCTAAACTCGGCTTCTTTGATATGTACCACTCCTGGTGGTTTATTTCCCTGCTCTATGTGTTCAGCCTGAATCTTGTTTCCTGTTCGATCAAGCGACTTCCGCACGTATTCAAATTTATCAGTGAGCCGACTCTGGTTCTGGGAGAGGGTGCGCGCAACTCATTCGCATTGAAAAAAGAGCTGACGTTTTCCGGCTCTGTTGAACAGGGGAAGGAGCGCCTGACCGCTTTTCTCGGGAAAGAATTTTCCGTGCCGGTCATTACTGAGCAGCACGGCGAATATCATCTTTTTGCGCAAAAAACGGCCTGGTGTCGTCTGGGCGTATACGTCGTACACTTCAGCATACTGGTGATATTTGTCGGGGCGATTATCGGGTCCCTGGCCGGGTATAAAGGCTTTGTCACCATAGTTGAAGGATCCAGTGTCAATGCCTTTCAAAAACAGAATGGCCAGCAGATGCCGCTCGGATTTGAAGTGCTCTGTGAAAAATTTAATGTAGATTTTTACGCTAGCGGAGCTCCCAAGGAATTCAGAAGTATTTTGACAGTTCTGGAAAACGGCAAACCGGTTCCCGGTTATTCCCAGATAAAGGTTATTGTCAATGAACCGATGACCTACAAAGGCATCACGTTTTATCAATCAAGTTATGGCCAGGCCAGCGAAGGAAGCGAGCACTTCATTTCGGTCACTCCGAGAAATGGCGGGGCGGCGGAAAAATTTGCTGTTCGTGATGGTGTTGCTGTTACACTGAAGGATGGCACCGTCTTCAAACTGCTCGAGGCAACGCAGGAAGTCCGTCAGTTTGCCCCCGGTTTTTCCGGTCCGGCTGCCCGGATTGAAGTGACGCCAAAAGGTGGGGCGCCCCTCACCTTTATCGCGTTTAAAAACTTTCCGGAAGTTAACGCCCAGCGCGGCGATGCCCTCATTTTCGGTTATGAGGGAACAAATGCCAAACAGTATACCGGGCTTCAGGTCGCCAAGGACCCGGGTGTCTGGGTAGTATGGCTTGGATGCACGCTTATGGTGATTGGTATCGGTGTCGCATTCTTTATGTCGCATAAGCGGATCTGGATTGTTGTGACAAAGGGGCATGCCCGCATCTATGGCAATGCCAGTAAGAACCAGGCTGCATTTCAGATGCAGTTCGAAGATATTTCCGAAAAATTTCAGGAAATAAAAATCTAACGGAGGTCACCTGATTTATGAACAGCTCCATGCTTTTTAACGTAACAACCTTTGCCTATCTGATCTCGACGGTCGTGTTTTTTGCTTTTCTCGCCAGCAAGAACAAATCAATAGGCATCGCCGGTAGTTTCATTGCCTATGCTGGACTTGCTGCCCAGACAGTAGCAATCGCACTGCGCTGGAAAGAGTCCTATGACATGGGGGTCGGCCATGCGCCTATGTCCAACCTGTATGAATCGATAGTCTTTTTCTCCTGGACGATAATTCTGCTGTTTGCCTACATCGATCTCCGCTATAAATACCGGATAATCGGTGCTTTTGTTGTGCCGTTTGCGTTGCTGGGCATGGCCTGGGCACAGCTTGGCATGAATACCGGTATCGAACCACTTGTGCCGGCACTCCAGAGTAACTGGCTGCTCTATCATGTAATTACCTGCTTTCTCGGCTATGCCGCTTTTGCTGTCGCCTGCGGAATATCGATGATGTACCTGATAAAGACCGCCATTGAGGGTAATAATTCGTCGGCGCAGGCAGGCGGCCTGATGTCGATGTTTCCTCCGCTTAAAGTGCTCGATGATCTTAACTATCGCTCAATCATGATCGGCTTTCCGCTGCTGACACTCGGCATCATCACCGGTGCCGCCTGGGCCAACTATGCCTGGGGAACCTACTGGAGCTGGGATCCTAAGGAAACATGGTCATTGATCGTCTGGTTTGTCTACGCTGCCTTTCTGCATGCCCGTATTACCAAGGGGTGGGTCGGAAAACGTGCCGCCTGGCTCTCGGTCATCGGTTTTGCCGCGACTATTTTCTGCTATCTGGGAGTTAATCTGTTTCTTTCCGGGCTGCATAGTTACGGCGGTTCAAAGATGTAGCAGCGATGACTTCGTTTAAGAAGGCCTCAGAGACTTCACATACCTCTGAGGCCTTGACGTACATGGATTTGAATCAGATAGTTTTACCATACCGGGCATGCCCGGTTTTTTTTGTGTAAGGCGCCCATGAACTCGTTCTCAGTAATTATCCCGGTAAAACCGGGTGGCCATGTTGCGGCTATCAGGCACCTCAGCGAGAACATACCCGATGATCAATCGTATGAGGTCCTCCTGGCCGAGGGAAACGCTCCCAGTCGACAACGCAACCGTGCGGTGCGCGAGGCCGTCGGTGAAATTTTGTATTTCCTTGACGATGACTCCCTGATCGCTCCCGGAAATTTTGCTCTCTGCACCGCTGCAATGAGTGACCCATCGGTTGCAGTTGTCGGCGGTCCATCAATAACGCCCGAACATGACACATGGCTGCAGCAGTTGTTTGGGGCAGCACTCTCCTCGGCATTTGGTTCAGGTCCGGTTCTCAACCGGTATCGTTCACATGGTCAAGTCCGTAAAACAGAGGACAGGGAACTTATCCTCTGTAATCTCGCCGTTCGCCGCTCCGTATTTATCGACCTGGCAGGTTTTAACGAAAGTTTGTATCCGAATGAAGAGAATGAATTTTTGGCAAGGGTCCTCTCAGCTGGATATGTGCTGCTACATGACCCGTCCATGCGTGTATTCCGGAGTCAGCGGCACTCACTGAAAGCGTTTGTTCGTCAGATATTTGCTTACGGACGCGGCCGGGCACAGCAGACCCTGGTTACCTCACAGTATTCGGTACCGAGCTTTATCCCGCTCTTTTTTGTCATCTACCTTGTCATTACGTTGCTATGCATAAAGTATGTTTTACTGCTTACGCCGCTCATGATATATCTGGCTGCGGCTCTTTTCAGTTCTCTCCGGATCATGATCTCGAGCGGCCGTCTCTCTTCTCTGCTTCTGCTCGGCTTATATCCACTCATGCATATCATTAACGGACTTGGGCTCCTGTGGGGATTACTGAGAGGAAAACCGGATTCAGCTGGTAACAGCCCGATTATAATAACAAAAATAAAAAGTTTCGGAGAAGGTCGTCTCAATAAAACACGCAGAGAATATGACGAGGTAAACGGAGATCGTGTAGCTGTGTGACGTTTACTGATGGAGAATAACGTGGAAGTAAGTATTGTAGTACCGCTATATAACGAGCGGGATAATGTGGAAGCGCTCTATTCTGCGCTCAAATCGGCTCTCGAAGCCATGCACTGCTCGTATGAAATCGTTATGGTTGATGACGGATCTTCTGACGGATCATATTCGGTACTGTCCCGGCTCGCAGCTGACGATGCCTGCCTGAAGATCATCAGATTACGCAGGAATTTCGGCCAGACTGCCGCCATGTCAGCCGGCTTTGATTGTGCGCAGGGCGATATTATTATTCCTATGGATGGTGACCTGCAGAATGATCCCGCTGATATTCCACGCCTGCTTGATAAAATTCATGAAGGGTATGACGTTGTTTCCGGATGGCGCCGCGATCGAAAAGACACCGTTGTAACCCGAAAAATCCCCTCAATGCTTGCCAATGCCCTTATCTCACGGCTTACCGGAGTTCATCTCCATGACTACGGCTGTACGCTCAAGGCGTACCGCCGGGAAGTTCTTGACGGCATCAATCTGTATGGTGAAATGCACCGTTTTGTGCCGGCGCTGGCCTCGCAGTTCGGGGCCAGAGTAACCGAGCTGCCGGTCAATCATTTCCCTCGTTTGCATGGTGTCAGTAAATATGGTATCTCCCGGACCCTCCGGGTTATTCTCGATTTGATGACGGTTAAATTTCTGATGGCCTACTCCACAAAACCGATTCAACTCTTCGGCAAGTGGGGCGTGTATACAATTCTGGCAGGTATTGGCACCGGCTCAATGACACTCTACATGAAACTGTTTGAGCATTTCAGCATGAATCGCAATCCGCTGCTTATTCTGACCGCTTTTTTATTGTTTATGGGGGTTCAGTTTATTGTCCTCGGTTTGCTCGGAGAGCTTAATGCCAGAACCTATTTTGAGTCGCAAGGCAAACCCATTTATGTTGTTAAAGACAGGATAAATCTTGACTAAAGATGCACTCCGCATCCTCATGATCGCCCCGACCCCCTATTTTTGCGACAGGGGCTGCCACGTCAGAATATATGAAGAGGCGCGGGCCATGACGAAGCTAGGCCACGAAGTCTCTATTGTTACCTACCACCTTGGTCGTGATATGCCCGGGGTACGAGTGGTTCGCACACCGGGAATTCCGTGGTACAACAAACTTGAGGCCGGTCCTTCGTGGCATAAGCCGTATCTTGATATACTCCTGCTGTGGAAGTCACTTGCCGAAGCCCGGCTATTTCGCCCCCATCTTATTCATGCCCATCTTCACGAAGGAGCATTGATCGGCTTCGTCCTCAAGCTCCTGACCTGTATCCCGCTTCTCTTTGATTATCAAGGCAGTTTGACCGGCGAAGCTCTCAATCATGGTTTTTTTCATAAGAGATCACTACTCACAAATATTTTTAACTGGATCGAGAATTTTATTAACCGTCGCGCTGATATCATCGTCACAAGTTCAGATCAGGGACGGCAGGAACTCCTGACCACGAGGGGAATAGCGCCCAAGAAGGTTTTCAACCTTATTGATGGCGTAGATACGGAGGTGTTTCGTCCGCACTCTCAAAGCGAAGCGCGTCGCGAGCTCGGCATCCCTGATACGGTGAAGGTGGTTGCTTATCTCGGCCTGTTCAATCAGTATCAAGGGGTTGATCTGTTAATGGATGTAATCTCTCTGCTCAAGAAAAACTCCTCTGCTATGCGCTTTCTGCTGATGGGGTTTCCCGATGAGGAATACCGGAGAAAGGCACAGGCAATGGGTATTGATGATGTCATTATCTTCACCGGACGGGTTCCGTATGAGCGTGCCGCTTTTTATTTGAGCGCCGGAGATCTTGCCGTTTCACCAAAATTGGCGCAAACAGAGGCAAATGGTAAACTATTTAACTATATGGCGTGCGGACTGCCGACGATAGCGTTCGAAAGTAACATCAATCGCGAAATATTAGGTGATACCGGCATCTATGTTGAATTTGGAAACACCGCCGCGATGGCAGCTACAATTGCTGCATCGCTATCTGACAGCGAAGGGATGATGTCGCTTGCGAAAAAAGTCAGAGACAGGGCGATCAATATTCATTCCTGGAACAGCAGATCGCTGCTGCTGGAGTCAGTGTACAAAAAGATTGTGGCACCTGGGACCACTTCAGATTTTTAAAAAAAACTATCAGCTGCTAAAAAACATTGACACCAATTCTTCAATTTGCTATATAACGAAGCCTCGCAAGCGGGAATAACTCAGTGGTAGAGTGCAACCTTGCCAAGGTTGAAGTCGCGGGTCCGAATCCCGTTTCCCGCTCCAAAGAATTCAAGGGTTTAGGCATTATGCTTAAGCCCTTTTTCTTGCCTACACCACCGTTGTTTCCGTTTTTGTTTCCGTTTGGCTGAGAATACAATAGAAATAAACTGAGACATTTTGAAAATTGGAGCGACAACCCTATGTTTATCTGGGGGTGGACGTGAGAAATTCGGTTTCCTGCTTGATGCTTTAGTGCTCTTGTATCCGCTTTTGTATCCGTTTTAATGGTATCTGCCTGATATAAATCAACAAAATAGTGTGTTAAGCTGATTGTGCTTTGTAACGGGCAGTGGATGATGCATGGTCCGCACTAAAAGCAAAAAAACGGGTGAACTCAAAAGTTCACCCGTTTTCTGCTTAGTATGTTTCAAGAGTAATTACAGTCAGGGCTGTCATTTGGCATGAACTCAGGGTTCTGGAGTTAAAAGTCTATTTTTTCTTGGCTGCTGCTTTAACTGGTTTTGCATTCAGATCTTTCAGTGATTTACCAGGGGTGAATTTACCATTGGTTTTGGCCGCAATCTTGATGGCCTTGCCAGTCTGTGGATTCCTGCCAGTGCGAGCTGCACGGGTTACAGCACTGAATGTCCCGAAGCCGACAAGAGCAATCTTATCTCCGGCTTTCAATGTGGTCGTGGTCGTTGCTATGAAACTGTTGAGAGCCTTCTCAGCTTGAACCTTTGTTAGTCCAGTATCTTCTGCAATTTTTGCTACGAGCTCAGTCTTTGTCATAGTTCCTCCTTGGAAATTTGATTTACACGGTTATATAGCAATTTATTCGTGGACTTCAATCAACATTTTCTCGTCACATCAATATTCACGGATAAGCGCAGCAAAATAAATGGTCTGCCTCTGAACATTCCTGCGCGGTCAGGCCAAGCTTTCTTGCATGGTTTTTCCACCCCCCCACTATCTTACAGACGTCAGTGATGATTTTTTTTGCGTGACCGATGTCCAGCCGGTAATACTCCGCTGTCGAAAGAACGATTTCCAGATCAGGTTGGCGGTTATAAGGGTCCAGAGATAGGGCGTGTTCCTCTTTCTTGAACGAAGGATTCATGTCGAAAGCTGGCGACAGTGTCCAGCCGGCAGGGGATCTCATGAAACCGTGATTTCGCAAATGATCATCGCGATTGGCAGTTGTTACATTGAACACAACCCTGGTGAACAACTCTTCAAGGTCGCGGGCAATATGATCTGCCTCGCCGTAAGTGGCGATAAATTCTGCCAACTCCAGGTAACTGGCATCATCGGTATCCACATGTCCAAGCA
>DUZS01000049.1 GCA_013349405.1 Desulfuromonadales bacterium
GTGAGCGCCGATTTTAGCATTGGCGCTTACTTTACCGGTGCCGACTCCAGCGGCATCGGAAGGAGCAATAACAGCGCGGTTGGCAGCGGTTACAGTGACGGTACCGGTTCCGTGGCACTTGGTGCAGATGTCATTGGCGGTATTGGCACCCCATGCCGGTGAGGTTGAACCGTGGCAGATAGCTGTTGAACAGCTGACGCCGGCAGTGCCTTTGGCTTTGTTGAGCGTTGCGTAGCCGACATTGACGACGTTGATGTTGCCGTTGTTGTGGCCGGTGCTCGGTACTGTTGTCGCAGTGGTGCCGGCTGCGTGGCAGGTGGTACAGGCGACAGCGTGTCCGACTGCTGTCGTGTGGCTGCCGGTGGCAGGGCCATTAGTGCCTATCGGCGTAGTATGACAGGCGGCACAACCTGCGGAGGTTCCCCAAATCGGAGTCGTCACAGTACCAGCACTATAAGGGTCGGCGTGGCAGCTTACATTGGAACATTTTGCTGTTGTACCGAGGGCCGGTATTGAAGTCAGGTTAAAAAAGACACCCTTACCGTAAGAACCGCCGGAAATGGGCGCAGCCATGTTAATTACATCGTTCTGGTGATCAAATGTCGACACGACGGTACCATGGCAGACAACACAGTCATTAGGGAGCGAACTAGCAGCGAGATGCTTCTGGTGACTGCCGACTGTGGCGCTGGAATATGACCGGAAGTGGGGATTACCCTTGCGAGTACCATCTTTTGGAGGCATTCCGTGGCAGTCATTACACGCGGTAATAACAGTGCCAGCAGTGGCACTACCGGCACTGACCAAAAGTATCGCAAGCAAGAAAAATCCTGATATCAGGTGCGAGTACCGTGTCTGCTGTGCGCTGATATATCCCATAGTCTACTCCTTCATTATCAGTCTGATGCATTTTCTGAGTAGGGGCTAAGCAAGCTTCATCTGCTTCGCCTGCCTTTGATAGTTATTCATTCACGGGCGAAGCATGTGTCGGCTTCGCCCGTGTGTTACTGTTAGCGCTGATTCCAGGCCGGCGTTGCCCCGAAGTGACAGCTGATGTTCGAGCATTTGTTTGTTACGTGCAGGTTGCCATCCAGGCGGTTGGATGAGTATTTCGCCTGAGTTGTCGACACAAAACGGTAGCGCTGATCAATGTTGACCTTGATGTTGCTGCTGGGCTTGAAGTTGGTCGGTGACGGAACGTGGTCACTCTCCTTGTGACACTTGGTGCAGTTAGCTGACCAGGCATCAGAAGCAATGGCCGTTTTGGGGACATGATTGTTCACAACATGTGCACCACCACCGCCGGTATAATTCTGGAACTTGGCATTCAGATAATTTCCTGAGGTGTTGATAGTAACATTTGTATTCCGCGGTACCGGTGGATAGCCGTGACAGCTGTCGCACGCCATGGCACTGACATTTGGCGCAAAAGCGACGGATACTCCATCATGAGTATGGCACGAGAGGCAATTCGTGGTTGCAGTAAAAGCGCTATGGTCGGTTCCTGCGGAGTTATAGCCACTGTTAGCTCCCGACTCAGCCAGGTCTCTACGGAAGTGGTTTGTCAATGTATGGCAGACCTGGCAGAGACCTCGATTTGTGGTCGTGTTAATGAAGTTAGTCCCGGTAGCCGGATGAGAAATTGCAACCGACACCCCACCGACAGTGATTGATGAGACTATCGAGGCATAATTTGCGGTTCCATGAACGTTATGGCAGCTGGAGCAGAGCGCTGTGGCGGTGCCGCCAAGTGTTGTAACATGGCTCAGCGTAATTCTGCGTAATGCGTTGGTTACTGTGGCAGCATTGCTGTGGCATGATGAACAGAGGCCGTTCTGGTTGGATTCATATGTGGCACCGAGACGATTTGTCGAACCGCGAACGCCGTCGATATGGCTGGATGTATTGCTGTGGCACGTTGTACAAACGTATTTGGAAGGGGTACCGTAGTTGCCATGAGCTGCAGTCTGCGTGAAAATTGTCATGGATTTACGCGGAGCCGAGATATTGGTGAAGCGGGCATCGTAGGAGACGTTGCCATCGTGGCAGGTTTCACAGGCCAAACGTGTTCCTGTTGCCCAGCCAGAGAGAGGCGAAGCATTGCGGTGACATTGGTTGGTACAGGTGCTGGTTCCTGTTGTATTAACATCAACCATACCGTTGACATGAGTCGCAGCGAGATCATTCGTATAGGTGTGACAGGCAGCGCAGCTGTTTTCAACACGTGAATACTTGGGCCCGAACGCCGTTGAAAAGTGGGTGAAGTGGGCATTCGTGGCGATAACCGGTGATGTGGCAGCATGGCAAGAACCGCAAGCGGCTGCGCCTGTCCAGGTAACTGCCACCTTGGTACCTTTGCCGTCACTGTGGCAATAGGCGTTATTGCAACTCTTGGTTGACAAATTATAGCTGGCACTGCCACCGGCACGCAGACCGGAATAATCCTTGAACTTGTTGACATGCTTGCGTTTGTCACTGATGGCGGTATTACCGCTGACGGTCTTGGCGTGGCACTCGACGCAACCCAGATTTTTTCCGCCGACACTGACATGTTTCGCATGGGCTCCAGTGGTCAGGGATGTTGCGTCACCGTGACACTGAACGCAAGTTCCTGTACTGGCGATAGTTGACCAGGCTACAGCTGAGGCCCCGTTCGAGCCGCTTACATTAGTGCCGTTACTATGGCAATAGGTCGTATTGCAACCGGCACCACCGGTTGACCATTTAAAGGTACTGCTATCAGTTCCACCCAGGGCACCATAGGCATAACTCCCCTTCATGGTGGAAGAAGTGAAACCATAGAATACTTCGGCCACGCCATTGCCATTGGCGCTTGCCGGTGGACCATTAGCATGCTGCCCTTTATGGCACGCAGCGCAGCTGAAACGGTAATTACTCGTCGTACTGACATTGCCGGACATATTAGTGTAACTGGAAGCGATTGGCGTTGTCGTTACGTGAATCTGGTGAGCGCCTGGCAATAAATTGTTGGCACTATGGCAACTCGCACAGGTCAGGCTCCCCAAGGTACCCCACTGAGGAGAAAGAGCGCCATGACAATAGGTGCTGGAACAGGTCGAGCCATTAAAGCTCGCCGCCGCTCCACCGGCACTGGCCCGGAAGTAGATGTCGCGGTTGCCGTTGATATGGTACGAGTTGGCGGTATAATTTTTGAATTTATTTGGAATGACGGCATCGGCTGTCTTGGCGTGACAGTTGGTGCAGCCGGTGGTATCGGTAATGCCGGCGGCTGTAACGTGAATCGGGTGACTGTTGGCTGTGGCACTGCCAGGAGCGCCGCTCGCGTAATCCGGCGATCCGATGATATGCGACCGGCCATGGCAGCCGTTACAGGTAAATGAGGCGCTGCCGGTCCAGGTTTTGCTGCCGGTCATATTGATATACACCAGAGAAGTTGCACCTCTCGCATTGCCGTTTGAGTGGCAATAAACCGTGCTGCAGGTTCCTGCGCTGTATGTTTTGCCCGCTCTGGCTCCCGAGTAATCAACCATGCCGTTAACATGCTTGGTTTTGTCACTAATGGTAGTATTGCCGCTGACCGTCTTGGCATGGCAGTCGATACAGTTAAAACTGTTGCCGAGGCCGAGTGCCGAGTTGGTCGAGTAATTCAAGTGGCGGTCATGTTTGCCGGAAAGTGTACTCGCGGTCATGCTGGAGCGTTTGGTGTCGTGACAACTGGTGCAGGTGACCGCAGCGCCACCCCAGTATGGTGAGGCATAAGTCGGAGTTGCCTGACCGTTGCTGTGGCACTTGCTGTTAGAGCATGTTCCATACACGGCTTTCGGCGCAAAACTTGTGCCTTTGTTGTAGGTTGTACCTGGTGCAATAATGCCGGTCATTCCGAGATTTATAGACCCATCTGCATGACCTGGATACACGACCGTCGCTGAACTGTACCCTGTCCCGTGACAGACACTGCATGCGATACTATAGCCACTCGCCTGAGCATGTTTGATATGACTGCCGGTAGCAGAACCACTCGTTGACATATCAACGTGACAGCTGCCGCAGTTTAGTGCAGAGCCGCCCCATGTAACCGACTGGCCCGTGCCATTGCCTGCTCCTGTGGCTCCCTGAACCGTACTGTGGCAGTAACTGGTGGTACAGCTTGAATATGCAGTGCCGGGTGTAATCGTTGAGGATATAGTTGCACCTGTCGTTCCCGTGTAATCGAGGTTGATACTTTTGTCAACATGAGTGGCAGTAGTGACTGTTGATGCTGTATACCCGCTATGACATTTGTCGCAGGTGATCTGTGCAGTCTGGGCATGCTTGATATGACTGCCGGTTGCAGAAGCGCTGGAGGACATATTGACGTGGCAACTGCCGCAATTCAGGGGAGTAGCACTTCCCCAGGCAGGGTTCTGATATGTTATGGATCCAGTGCCGGCAGGGCCTTGTACAGAACTATGGCAGTACACACTGTTACAAGTTCCAAAGGATTGGCTTGCGCTCTGACTGGGGAGGTAATTTGTTTTTGTACCTGAATACGTACCGCCTCCTTCAATCTGAATATTCAAGACGCGACCAACACTTGTTGCATGGGCAAAGGGCTTTGCCTCAGCGGTATGATCGCTATGGCATTTGACGCAATTTGCTGTCCCTGTGTAATACGTATCATGTTTTGCATGGCTGCCAGCTGTACCAGTTGCGCCGCCGCTTGGAGGTGTGCCGTGGCAAGTAGCACATCCCGCAGGTGAAACAAGCTTTGCGGATCCCCACACGGGTGTCTGACTTTCAAAGTGACAATTCACACTCGAACAGGAACCAAGTACCGGTATTGAGGTCTGGTTCTTGAAGACGACCGCAACTCCGCCGACCTTATACTGTCCGATTGCGGGAGATGTGTTGATGTTTGCCTGGAAGTCAATATGCTCATCCTGGTGACCAAAAGCGGTTGGAGCAACCGGTGTGTGGCACAGAGAGCAATCTGCTGCCCCGGCGGCATGGGTCTGGTGGTTGCCGGAGAAAGAGCTCGACACGGAGTCGTAATGCGGATTGCCTTTACGAACGCCATCCTTTGGCGGCATACCGTGACAGTATGTACACGAATTGAGAAAACTCGCCTGAACCGGAGCGGCGCTGCAGAGCACCATTGCAGCTGCAATCGCTCCAACCAACATGAACACCATTCGCCCTACTGAGTGTGATTGTTTCATAAAGTACTCCTCTATATGCTGACTCTGGTAAAAATTACCGTTAACTCAGTTATTGGCTCTGATTCCATGCCGGTGTTGCGCCGAAATGACAGCTGATGTTGGAACAATTTCCGGCAATGTGAGAGGTGCCATCGAGACGATTTGATGTGTAGCGCGCCTGTTTGGTGCTTTCCATTCTATAGCGTTGATCGATAGTGACTTTAATGTTTTTGCTCGGTTTAAACTCAAGCGGACTCGTCTTATGATCGTTCGGAGAGTGGCACTTGCTGCAGTAGGCAAAACCATCATTGTGCTTGGCAAGTTTGCTGACGTGGCCGTTGATTGTATGGGCACCACCACCGCCGACGTAGTCCTCGATACGGGCACTGGACCAGTTATTCTGTTTACCTGCACCGACAAACGTCGCACTGACAGGTGGATAGCCATGACAGGCATTGCAGGTACCACCATCAAGTGTACCGTTTATGTGAACTGCTGGATCAACGAATATAGTGGCATAGCTATTACCTGTCGGATTAATATTGCCGTGGCAACTGCAGGTCGTACCGATCGCCACGGTTGCCGACGGGAATCCGACCGGAATTGTAACCGCAGAATGACTCGATGATGGTGGCGGGAAGCCATGGCAGGTGCCGCAGCCGGCCACAGTAAGAGTCGCCGGCAGATAATTGGGGTTATTCCACTGTGGTGTTGTATTGGAGCCACTTACAATACCACTCGGCATGGCAGCGCCGTGACAGTAAACGTTGGAGCAAGTGCCAGTAAGAGGATTGTATGAGGGATTTAAATTGCCGGTTTTAGCAAGTGCGCTGAATACAAAAGTGGTCGCGCCGTTCATATGGGTCGGATCGCCAAGAGTTACCGTGCCATGGCAATCTGAGCAGGAGAGTACAGGGTGAAGTCTGTCAACGCTTGCCAGATGGGCGGTATGGGCTCCGACTTTCGCATTGGTATTCAGCGTCACCTTCGGGATTGCTGTCGAGTAGAATGGAGCCCCCGCTGTTACAGTACCTTCCTGTGCATGACATTTACCGCACTGTGCCGCTGAGTAAGGGAAACCATTAACCGGCACTGTGCTGGTAGCTCCCCAGGCAGGCGCTCCCTGACCATGACAAATTGCGGTGGAGCAGGTGCCGGTGTAACTACCCGCTGCATGCTTTGCCGTAACCGGATAGCCGTTGGTAGCGTCGATGCTGCCATTGGCGTGCCCGGTAGCGGGAGCGGATGTTGCCGTTGTTCCGGCATTGTGGCAATGGGTACACGTGCTGTCATTGTGAACGACATGACTGCCGGTGGCAGGGCCGGTTGCTCCGATTGGAATCGTATGACAGGCGGAACAGGCCGCAACAGCAGTACCCCAGGGAGGAGTAGTTGCAGTACCTGGCCCGTAGACGTTGGCATGGCACGATGCAGTTGAGCAGGTACGACCACCAAAGCCGCTTGCCGTTGTGTGCTTGGCAACGTTAGCGGGGTAACCGTTGGTTACGTCAATATCGCCATCGGTATGATTAAGTGCCGGGACTACCGCACTGGTGGTTGCTCCGGCGTGACACTGCGAGCAATCGGAATTATTGTGTTTGACATGACTGCCGGTAGCAGGGCCGGTAGAACCAATCGGCGTCGTATGACACGCCGAGCAGCCGGCAGTGGTACCCCAGACAGGCGTTGTCATTGTACCGGCTCCGTAGACATTGGCATGGCAGGAAACATTCGAACAGGAGCCATAGCTGGCGCTCGGCATGGGAGTTCCGGTACTGCCAACGGCTAAACCTTTATACAATCCACCTGCAGCTGGACCACTCAGTGCCCAGTTAACCGACTTGTTATTATGAGTAGTGTCGGTTTTTACACCATGACAATCTTCACAAGCCATGCTCTTTCCGCTGGCTCCACTACTGACATGGAACGCATGATTGCCTGTGGCAGGCGGATAGCCGTGGCAAGAATTGCAGGCGCCAGAGAAGGAACCATTGCTGTTGTTGTGATAGTGACACGTGGCACACACCTTCGGGTCATTACTGCTGTGCTCGCTCGGACTTGCTGGGACAGCATGGCATCCCTGGCAGACACCGGTGTTGTCGGCATTTTTATACTCTCGCTGACTGCCGGTATAGCGGTAAAAAATATGTCCGGAACCGGATGCTCCAGGCTTAACATTCCGACGGATCAATTTAATGTTGATACCCTTACTGCCGCTCGGGTCGTTCTGGTCAAATTCCACATGTGCGCCGTGGCAATCCACACACTGTATATCCTGTCCTTTCAGGTTGTGACTTTTTTTACCGGCATGGCAGTTGGTACAGATATTTATTGAGCTGTCAGAACCGGCTCCAGCACTTTTACCACGGAGGTCTGTGCGCAGAATATTGCCGTCGCCACTGCTCAAATTGGCGAAATTAGCACTGCCGTCAACAGTGCCGCTGCGAGAATCAGTCGTGTGCACGCCATGGCACGTGCTGCAAGATACCTTGCCGTTGAGAAGTTTCATGGCTGAAGAGGGGTTGGCCGGATTGGCGTTAACCGGCGGGGTGTTAAATCCAGCCGGATTTAACGCCGCTTTCTGCTGATAATCAACGCCTACCGGATGCGTCCCTTTGGCCTGATCTGCAGTATTCCTGCTGCGGTGGCAATCAAGGCACATTTGATCCTGATCATTTGCCATCCGCAAAAATTTACCGTTGGCATTGGAGTGCTGATTGTGGCAACTGACACACGCAAGTTGTCCGGCGGTACGAGAAAGCAGTCCGGAGGTCGTCATTTGTGCCTGAACGGGAGGTTTGGCCCCTGCCGCATCGCTTTTAGCAGAACCATCCCAGCGATGCGAGGTCTGGTACATTTTGGAGATGCCCGTTGTTGAGTGATTCCCGAACGGGTTGGCGGCATCTGCCGGGGTGATCGGTTTGGCCCCTGCAGCGGCGTCCCCTGGACGATGACAACTTTGGCATACGTTGTTGTAGCCGGTGCTGCCAAGATCAAGGTGTGTTGTATGGCAGGTTGCGCATACAAGACCGGAAGCTTCGTCGTAATGGGGTGGAGACACTGTTATTGCCGCAAATGCACCAACAGTTAGCAACAGAGCCTGTACCAAAACAATCAGAGCAATTGATGTCGATTTCTTCATAGTTGACTCCTGAACAACATGAACAACAAACGGTCTTTGGGTGCAATCCATGATTTCAAACAATTCATACCGTTAATATCCAAAAGTGGCGGTAATTTTCGGGACGACGGGCGGGTTAATCAGCGTAAGATCCGATCCTCCAGGGCCTATCGGCTCAAATTTCGTTGGTGTAATCGACGAAAATTGTGCTGCAGTCAACGTGCTGCCCGGCTTGACATCACAGATAAGTCTGGCAAAAACAACATTCCTCTCGGCGTTGCTCACGTTAGTTGCATAGATCGTTACTTCATTATTTGCAGCTACATATGTTGGAGCAGGATATACCAGAAAGTTGTTAACTCCGGTCAAAGCCTTGCTGATTGTAGTACCACCTGCCGTATCAGTTGCAACGGTAACTCCCGCGGGAAGTTTTGCCACCATAGTAACACCCTCTGTCAGGGCACTTGCGGCAGTGTTGGGCGTAGATACCGCAAACTCAACCATGGCAGTTTTTTGTGCGCTTGGCACAACACTTTCGCCTCCCCCGCCTCCACACGCCTGAAGAAAAACCAGCAGGGGAAACAGCGCAATACCTGAACAAATTTTTCGCATAAGTACTCCGTTGCCCGGCACCGTGTTCATAGTCACCACGACGAGAGGCCGATAATTTTTTCCAGAATCACGATAACATCTGACATCCGTATTTTACTGTCTACCGTAGCGGCACCACTTACTACCGGGCCGACGTCGCCATGGAGCATCTGCTCAAATGACGGCTGCGGATCAAGTCCCGCCAGTACCCTCAAGGCCTTAAGAGCATCGGCAATATCCACGACACCATCAAGGTTGGCGTCACCATCTCTGCTGCTCAAACCTGCGGGAGAAAACGCCTGGATATTGAGGGTGGTCGGGTCGTAGCTACCAACCGGCAACGTAAGAACAGCCTTCCCCGTTGAATAGTCAATAACGCCGACGGCGCCGTTTTTGTCTTTAGCGGACAAAATCGCTGCAGAGACTGATATAGTTGTGGGGGTCGTTGACACTGAAATAAATTCAGGCGGTGTTGGATCAAAGACGATCGTCCTGGAACTGGATGAAGTTGCTCCGGTGCTGTCTGTAGCACTCACCGTGACCGTATAGGTTCCGATGGCCATAACGGGAAGGGCAACGGTGAAAGCACCTGATGCTGTAGTTGTTACCAATGCAGGAGTACCGTTTACCCGTGCGGTGACCACAGCGCCTGGAGATGCAGTCCCGAAAAAAGTGATGCCTGCTGTCGTTGCGACAGGCATATCTTTGGCCGGCGATGTAATTGAGAGCGAAGGAACTCCGGGAGAGTACGCTACTGAAGTCATTGCGGTCGTTGATAAACTTGAGGGAGCAGTCGCCTTGATTTCAAATCCGTTTATACCGGGGATAAGCGATACATCGGCACTCCATCCGGTGCCGCTGACCGTCGCATTCTGAGTCCCGTTTATCGTGACGCTGCTGCCTGCAGACACGGTTCCTGCCAGTTTATATGTGGCCGTTCCGCTCACGGCACCTGCCGGCGATGATATGGTAATATTAGGAGCCTGTGGATTATACACGACGGAAGTTACCAAAGTCTGGCTTGTTGCTCCAAATGAATCAACAGCAGCAATAGAAATGCTGTTACTGCCTTTGCCGTCACCACCGATCAATAGCGCGACGGGAATTGAAAAAACTCCGTCACTAACCGGAATAGCCTGAGTTATCCCATTTACGGTAAGTATGATCGTTGTTGCAAACGAAGAGCTGACGGTGCCGGAAATAGTCAGTAGCGGTGAGCTGAAAACACTGCCTGACGTGGGAAGAAGTGTCGCTAAAACCGGTACGCTCGTATCAAGGGTTATAGACAGGTCTGCCGTACTGGTATCCATTCCTGATTTGCTTGCTGATATTGCAATAGAGTTGGCTCCGGCTTTAAGCGTAACCTGTGTATTCCAGTTAGTTCCGGTGACAGTTGCAGGTATAGTATTAACGGTAACGACTGCTCCCGCAGTAACAGTGCCTGAAAGTGTCAGAACAGCCTGTGAAGTCACCGAAGATACCGGCGAAACAGTAACAATCACTGGATTTAAGGCGGGGGCACTGGCAGTTACAGAAGTTGTTAGCGTCGTTTTCTGCCCGCTTGCGTCAGTTGCAATTACCGATATTTTGTTTATGCCTACGGAAAGTGAAACCGGTGCGCTCCAATTTGTTCCGGAAATTGAAGCAGGAACGCTATTTACCGTGACAGATGTCCCGGTTGTGGTTCCTGAAACTGTCAATGTAGAGAGATTTGTTGCCTGGGGAATGGTGTTAATTTGCAGATATGGGCCGGTTGAAGGATCGGCAACGCCAAAGAGGGAGAGCTTGCCCGTGCCGTTGGCGACAACCAGTTGGCTGCTCTTGTTAAAAAGGATGTCAGACGGGGTTATCAACTTGCCGTCAATGACGCCATAACCACCGATATAACGGACAAACTCACCGGTACTGCCGTCAATAACCTGAACAGTACTCTGATATGCGTCAACAACATAAATTCTTTTGAGAGTGGTCTGGTCTGCGCCGTATTCAAAGGACACCGATTGTGGCGAAGTGAATTTGAGAGGACCGGCTCCGAAAGAACCAATGCTTTTCAGGTACAGCCCGTTTGTGGAGAAAAACTGGACCCGACCGTTACGGGTATCGGTAACAGCAAGCTGATCGGCTCCTTTTTCGTAGGCGATACCGGTTGGCTGCAGGAACTTTCCTGCTGTGGTACCGGCCGCACCAAACTCACCTGCTGATGTATAATCCGCATTAAACATCTTTACCTTGTTGTTCAGACTGTCGACGACAAATATTTTCCCTGTTTTTGTAACGGCAATACCATTTGCCTTCCCGAATGTTCCAAATGGTGTCTGCTTGTTGAGCCCGGCAGCGGTATACACCGCAACAGAGGAGCCCTGACTGACCAGTATTTCTCCATTTGAAGCAATTGCAAGACCTAGAATGCCTGCCGATGCAGAATACGTTGCCGTATAGCTTCCATTACTGGCAAACTTCACGATTCCGCCGCCACGGGGATCAGCCACATACAAGGCACCGGCGCTGTCAGCAGCAAGCCGGACCGGCGTACTGAGACCCGATGAAATGGACGAGAACGCAGTGACATCAGGAACAATGGCGGCTAATGCCCGGTTAACTCCCGGTAACAGGGTCGCCAGCAAGAGAGCAGAACAAAAAATAAATCTATGCAGAAAAACGGTCATGACTATGTCCTCCCCGATAAGGGAACGCTTAGTGGTGCAGCATTACGAAATTCTATACGTTACGGCCAACTTTTTGTGCCGCTGTGACAGCCGGTAAACTGAACTCCTGGCGGTGGAGGGTTGCTTACCGAGCAGCTTTGAGCGGTCTGATTGTAGTTGAGATATTTAAGCAGCATTGAATACGGCGGAGTCTCAAAAACAGGTGTTGTTACATTGGCAAAATGGGCCGACTGATCGGTCATATCATGGCAGTCAGTGCAGAGAATACCTTTTTCCAGATGCTTTGTATGTTGCCCGGTATGATAACCGGGATATGCAACTGCTGGCTGATGGCACTTTGTGCAGTTGGCAATGACATCCAGGCTTGTTCCCCAAACCGGTGATGTCAGGCCACCGTGGCAGGTAATGTTGCTGCAGGTGTTGTCATTGCCATTGAAAGATGCCGTTGCGCCGAAGGTGGCGGCAAAGGCCATCGTCAGTGTGGTAGAATGGTTAGTCGTTCCGCTCCCCCCTCCGGTATGGCAGGCGGCGCAGTTGCCGGACATGACGGGAAGAGCCAGATGAGCAGCGTGGGAACCGGCTCTGTTGGGTGTAGCCGTTCCGTTGGGCGGATTGCCGTGACAAGAGGCACATTGCCCGGCCATCGGGACAACTCCTGCAGTGAGCCCGGTATGACAGCTCTTGCATGATGGCGCACCGTTGGCAGCACTTCCTTCAAAATTGGCACCATGGCAAAGGGCGCAGGCATTTGACTGATTGCCCGATGAGGAGTGCGCTTGCCACGGTTTCGGGTGTGCCATTTTCGGGTTATGGCATCCGGATGATTCACAGCCAGCCGGCAGTGAGCCATAAACAAGATTGAAACGGGGATTACTGCCCGCCCCACCAGCCTGTCCATGACAATCCTGGCAGATGGTCAGATCTTTTTTGGCCAAGGCACCATGGGCCTTATTGAGATCAGCTGTGCCTTTAAAGGGGACGGGATGAACTATCGCACGCGGACCATGCCCATTTGCGTGGCATTGTGCTACCCCTGCCTGGTTGAAACAGTCAATTTTGGTAATGCCACCCTTCAGTTCCGTACCGTGGCATCCTCGACATTGATTCTGATCCAACCGGTATGCAATCCGATGTCCGGTCAGCCATGTGTCCGGATGTTTGTTTACGCTGTTTAATGCTGGTGCCTGATCATTCGCCTTGCCACAGGCAAAGAGAACACAGCACGCTGCAGACACAAAAAATATTCTGGTCAAAGCTGAAATTGAGGGCATCTTTTCACCTCTCCTATTTATGGCACGCCACACAGCGTTCGTTATTTGCTCTGCCGTGGCAGCGATAGCAGCTGGCCGGGTCGAGTTTCCCTTCGATTTTGTGCATGGTCATGAAGTTGCCACGATGCGGCATTTC
>DUZS01000050.1 GCA_013349405.1 Desulfuromonadales bacterium
TGGTTAGGGTGGGGGGGGGTTGCCATGAAATCAGCCGGTTGCAGCTTCACCCACCCCCCAACCCCCTCCCGTCAAGGGAGGGGGAGCCAATTTCTAAGACTTTTACAAGAGGCTCAATGATGAAAAAACTTTTCCGTGCTGTTGCGCCACTGTTGCTGCTCGTGCTTACGGCCACTGCCGTGTCGGTCTCACCGGCCGGTGCTGAAAGTAAAAAGTACAAGCGCAGCGTAGAGACATACGCCATTCCTGATATTCCCCTGATCAATCAGGACGGGAAAAAAGTACGCCTCGCAGCGCTGCTGGGCGGTGACCAGCCGGTGGTTGTCAATTTTATTTACGGCACCTGCACCACCATCTGTCCGGTCCTCTCCGCCGGCTTCATCAATCTGCAGAACAAGCTGGCGGCCGGCGGCCAGAAACCGAGACTGGTCTCCATTACGATAGACCCCGAAAACGATTCCCCGCAGGTCATGAAAGAGTATCTGAAACGCTACCGGGCCAAGCCGGGCTGGGATTTCCTCACCGGCAGCCGCTCCGAAATAGACAGAGTCATGAAAGCGTTTAACGCCTACATTCCGGACAAAATGTCCCACTACCCGTTAAACATGATCCGTTCCCCCAAAGACGGCACCTGGGTCAGGCTCTTCGGCATCATGAGCACCCGGGAGTTACTGGAGGAGTATCAGAGTGTCGCGGGGAAATAATATGTGGCAGAGGTACAACCCATGAAAGAGCGGCTGGTAAGATTTGACTGGGCAATGAAGAAGTTACTGCGTAACAAGGCTAATTTTGAGATATTGGAAGGTTTTCTTTCAGTATTGATCCATCAGGATGTTACCATAAAAAACATCCTTGAGAGTGAAAGCAATAAGCAGAGCGGCGATGACAAGTATAATCGTGTTGACCTGCTTACCGAAATAGAAAGCGGCGAACTGGTTTTGATTGAATTGCAGGTGGGTGGTCAGTATGACTATTTTCATAGAATGCTGTACGGATCGTCAAAACTGATAACTGACCATATGGACGCCGGCTTCAGCTACGATAAAGTTCGCAAGGTAGTATCGATAAATATAGTCTACTTTGACCTTGGCCATGGTGAAGACTACGTATACAAGGGACTTACTGACTTTCGAGGAATTCACAAAAACGATCTGCTCAAGCTGTCCACGTTACAGATTGAAACGTTGAGTAACCTGGAACATGTTTCCGAGATTTTCCCTGAATATTATATACTCAAGGTAAATGGCTTTAATGACCGCGCAGAAGACAGCCTTGACGAATGGATCTATTTTTTGAAGAACTCAGAAATAAAAAAAGAATTTAATGCAAAAGGTTTGCAGAAAGCCGCACTGGAGTTAGATATTTTAAAGCTTTCCAAAGCAGATCGCGAAGATTACGAGAGTTACATAGAAGGCCAGCGTGTTGTTGAAAGTTCTATAAGAACATCATGGGCAGAAGGTGAGATGAAAGGGAAGATTGAAGGGAAGATTGAAGGAAAGATTGAAGGCAAAATTGAAGGCAAAAATGAGAGAAATAGTGAAATTGCCAGAGAAATGATCAGAAATGGCGAAGCGAATGAGAAGATTTCAAAATACACCGGCTTGTCAGTATCTGAGATCGAAGCAGTGCGTGGAGAAATTGAGAGGGGCAGTAACTAACGGATGAATAATTGTATGAAGTTTCTCATGTTGTCACTACTGCTGCTCTTCGCAGTTCCCGTAGCTGCCGTTACTCCCGTTCTCGACCTTCCGCACGCCGAAATCATGCGCCTTGGCGAACAGATGTACCGCGACGGCATTCTGCCGTCCGGTAAACCGATGCCGGCCTTTATCCGTGGTGACGTCGAGATCGACAGCAGCGCCTTCTCCTGCTCGAGCTGTCATCTTCGCGCCGGGATCGGTTCCTATGAGGGGGGGGTGGTTACCCCGCCGACCACCGGAAAGAAACTCTATCAGCCGTATCGTCGCCCCCCTTCCATGGGTGACACCATGGATCAGACCGGGCGTTTTATCTATGCCAAAACCATTATTGAACGTCCCGCCTACACGCGCGACACCCTGGCAACGGCGCTCCGCTTCGGCTTCGATCCGGTAAAAGTCGAGTTTAACGATGTCATGCCGCGCTATCCGCTGTCAGACCGGGACATGGCAATCCTGATCAGCTACCTCGAAGCGCTTTCCGCTGAACCGTCACCCGGTGCGAGCGCCCGTGAGTTCAGGTTTGCCACCATTATCAGCGACGATGTCAGCCCGGAGGATCGTCAGGCGCTCCTCGAACCGCTGCAGAAGTTTATTGCGAAAAAAAACCAGCAGATGGCCACCTATCAGGACTTCTTAAAGTCCGGCTTTGTCGCCACCGCTGAAATGATCTACGCATTCCGTCAGGCATCTCTTGATATCTGGGAGCTGAAAGGACCGCCCGCAACCTGGCCGGCGCAACTTGCCGCCTATAATAAGGCTGCTCCGGTTTTTGCCGTGCTGGGGGGCATCTCAAACCGCGATTGGCGGCCGATTCATGATTTCTGCGAAGCACAACGTCTTCCCTGCCTTTTTCCGATAACCGATTTTCCCGTCATTTCCGCAACGGACTGGTACACCTATTATTTCAATAAAGGCTACGCGCAGGAAGGTGAAGCGGTCGCCCACTATCTTGACCGGTTGGAAACGCTCCCTGCAGCCACTCCCATTCTCCAGCTCGTTCAGGATTCTCCCGCCGGAGCTGCGCTGGCGGCCGGATTCCGCAACAGCCGGCAGGAATCGGGTCGGCCGCCGGTCTTAACACGTACCCTCTCTGCGAAACAGCTGAGTAACAAGGTGTACCTGAGAAAACTCATAAAGAAACACCGACCCGGCGTACTGCTGCTCTGGAGTGATGCCGAACCGCTGCCGAACCTGCCGGAACTGCTCGCACAGCTTCCGGCTCCCGGAATGGTGTTCGTCTCGTCCAGCTACCTTGGCGCCAAAACGACTGCGATTGCCGAGTCCGTTAGAGACCGCGTCTATATCACCTATCCCTACCGCCTGACCCCCTACGTCGGCCCGAAGACCGGCGGGCGCGATTTAAAGGTGCCGATTACGGCGAGCGCCAGAAATTTCGGTGAGCGCAGAATCGCCTCGCGGAGTAACACCATGCTGCAGCAGGCGACCCTGCAGGGGCTTAATCTGATTTACGACAATCTCTATCGGGACCATCTCCTCGATGTCATGAGCATGCAGATGGATGTGATGGTTCAGGATTATGAACGTCTCAGTTTCGGCCCCGGACAACGCTACGTGTCAAAGGGGTGCTACATCATCCAGCTCGGCCCCGGCAACGACCCCCCTCTCCTGCCGCGCAGCGAATGGGTCATTCACTGATTGCTCCGTTATAAAACCCCGCCATGCTATCAAATATGCGACAGCAAATATCATTTTGCGAATCAGGCGCAAAAACGGTTTCTCTGTTTTTTTCAATGTGGCTGATTTTATAACACTCTTCCAATTTTAGTGCGTCGGCATAATTCTTGCTTAATAAAGACGCAGTTTACTTGAGCCAACAGTTGTTTGATCTTGCAAAACATACCACCAGGCACCACTTCAAAGGAGAACCGTATGAGAAAAACATCCGCAGGAAAAATTGTTGCAGCGGTCGTACTGACCGGGATGCTGGCGTGCAGCGCCGGGCTCGCCCATGCCGAAGGCAATGGCCCCATGACGCCCGAGTTGGCGGCAAAACGGGAGATGGTGCGGAAACAGCAGGACCAGCGCATCACGCCTGAACAGCGCAAACAAGCGGCAGAAGCGCTCAAAGCGGAACGCATCAAGGTACATAAAGCCAAAGAGGCTGTCGGCAAGATCCCGCCAACCACCCCCGCACCTGCAGCTGCCCCAGATCCTGAATCGGTCATCACGAATACAAAATAGAATGCTAACTACGTAACACGGAGAGTGAGTATGAAAACAACAAAAGCGCTGTCTCTATGGAAATTCTGGATGCTGCTTGTCCTGATCGCACTCTGCGCAACGCCGCTGACTGCCGAAGCGGTACTGCCGATCCCGACCGGTCCGATGAACATATACGGACAACCGGCCACCCCCGATTATTACACGACTGCCAACTGGGCCAACAGTCCGCCACTGGCCAAGTTCGTTGATACCCTGCCCGGTCTTACCGCGGCCGGCGCCAACAATCTGGGGCAATACGTCAGCATTGCGACTCCCGATATCGTCACCTACCCCGGCAGCGACTATTACGAAATTAATCTGGTCGAGTACCGGCAGCAGATGCATTCCGACCTGCCGCTCACCACCGGCCCGACCACCGGCACCATGGGCGGCACCCTGCTGCGCGGCTATGTCCAGGTCAACAACGGCACCAATAAAGCTGCGTGCAACCCCGCTGTTACCAATCCCGCCGCTGTCGGCTACTGTACCTCCACGCACAACACTGTAGTTCCTTCCGGCGCTCATTTTCTCGGGCCGATTATTATCGCAGAGCGCGATCGTCCGGTGCGTATCAAGTTTACCAACCGCCTCCCCTCGGGAGAAGCCGGTAAACTGTTTATCCCGACTGACACTTCCGTCATGGGAGCAGGTGTAGGTCCGGCCTATCCTGTCACGTTCCGCGGCGAAGTCGGCCGCCCCTGCAACAGTACCGTTGAACCGAACGGCTGCGCCAGTTACACCCAGAATCGTTCCGACATCCACCTCCATGGCGGTCGCACCCCCTGGATCAGTGACGGCACCCCTCACCAGTGGATCACCCCGGTTGAAGAGATCACCCCGTTCACCAAAGGGGTCAGCCTCAAAAACGTCCCTGACATGCCCGATCCGGGTGATGGTTCGACAACCTACTACTTAACCAACCAGCAGAGTGCCCGCCTGATGTTCTATCATGAGCACGCCTGGGGCATCACGCGCCTTAACCCCTACGTCGGTGTTGCCGCCGGCTATCTGATCACCGACAAGTGGGAAGCCGACCTCATCGAGCGTCGTTTACTTCCGCCCGAGCCGATTCCTCTGGTCATTCAGGATAGAACCTTCGTTGATGCCACACCGGTTGTCCATCCGGTGACCGGAGAAGCAACGACACAAATCAGACTTACCGACCCGTTGTGGAACTGGGGCAGCGGCGCGCTTGGTCCGGACGGCATACGCCCGCCGGTAACCGGCGATCTCTGGATGCCGCATGTCTATATGCCGGCCCAGACCCAGGTCCCCGGAGCGGGCGGAACCAACACCTTTGGTCGCTGGATGTATGGTCCCTGGTTCTACCCGGCCACCGTCATCAGTAAAGGGCCGGTCGCCAATCCGTACTATGACCCGAACTGCAGCAGCACCAACCCCTTCGAGCTGGCTGACTGCCTGACCCCCGGACAGCCGACGCAGATCCCCGGCACACCGGACGTTTCCATGGGTATGGAAGCGTTTCAGGACAGCGCTCTGGTTAACGGCGCCGTCTTCCCCTCCGTGACTCTCGAGCCGCGGGCCTATCGTTTCCGCATCCTGAATGCAGCGAGCGATCGCTTCTGGAACCTCAATTTCTATAAGGCCGATCCGGCGCAACTCAGTCCGGACCCCCGGCTGAATCCTCTCGATCCGAACTATCGGCCGGGTCGTTCCAACAAAACCGAAGTCAAGATGATCGCAGCGTCGCTCTCTAATGCAGCCGCAAACAACTGGCCGCCCGACTGGCCGGTAGATGGTCGTGTCGGCGACGTGCCCGATCCCGGTCTCTGTACCGTAGTGGCCGGCCAGTATTCCTGTGAAAATTTTGGACCAAACTTTCTCCAGATCGGCACCGAGAGCGGCTTTCTGCCCAATCCGGTGGTAATCAATCATCAGCCGATCACCTATAACATCGACCCGACCGCATTCTGGGTCGGCAATGTCAACAAGATGGGTCTTGCCCTCGGACCTGCCGAGCGTGCCGATGTTGTGGTCGACTTCAGCCGCTTTGCCGGCCAGACGCTCATCCTCTACAATGACGCTCCTGCCGCATGGCCGGCCGGCGTCGCCAATTATGATTATTATACCGGCGCCCCGGATAATCGCAGTACCGGCGGTTTCGGCGTTGGCGGCACCTTTGACCCCGCGTCAGGCACCTATCTTGGCGGCTCGGGACCGCTCGTCGGCTACGCCCCGAATACCCGCACCATCATGCAGGTTGTTGTTGCTCCGGCAGCAAGTGCCGGCGCGTATCAATTTAACGAGACGTTACTGAGAAATGAATTCACCTCCGCCGCGCCGGTTGTGACAAAAATAGATCCGGTAACCAGTGCGGTGATTCCATTCAACCCGGAAATACCGGGACAGCGCACCAAAACCCTCTTCGAGCGCTCCCAGGAGCCGATTATTGTCGGACAGGCCGCCTTCAAAGATGCCTATCCCACCTCCTACTTCCCGACAAACTTCCCGTGGGAAGGTATCATGCAGATCAATGACCAGGCGCTGACCTTTGTTACGCTTGCCGGTGAGAAGGTTTCAGTTCCGGCCGAACCGAAAGGTATGCATGATGAGATGGGCGCCTCTTTTGATCCGATCTATGGCCGTATGAGCGGCAACCTCGGCATGCAGCTGCCCAACCCGACCAGCCTCACCGCGTTGCTGATTCTCTACGGCTATTCCGATATTCCGACCGAATTTGTCAAAGACTCCAAAGATCTTCTGGTACAGGTTCTGCCTGGCCTGCCGGGTCAACCGGGCACCGTAACAGACGGCACCCAGATCTGGAAAATATCGCACAACGGAGTTGATACCCACCCGATCCATTTCCATATTTTTGATGTCCAGCTGCTCAATCGCGTCGGCTGGGACGGCCAGATCCTCATGCCGGAGCCGAACGAACTCGGCTGGAAAGAAACCATCAAGATCAGTCCGCTTGAGGATACCATTATTGCCGTGCGTCCGCGGGCACCGTCACTGCCGTTCGGTATTCCCAACAGTATCCGCCCGCTCAACCCTGCCATTCCGATTGATTCGACCATGGGCTTCGGCGCTCCGGTACCGGGCGTTCCGGCTGCGGGAAGTAACTGGCCGATTCAGAAAAATAACGGCACCACCGTCTCCGGCTTCGTCAACATTGATTACAAAACCGGCCTTCCCTATGTATTTGCCGCAGGGCCACCGCCAACCCCCTACCCCGGCTATGCCGGTGTTGTCACCAACGTGTTGTACAACTTCGGCTTTGAATATGTGTGGCACTGCCACATCCTCAGTCACGAAGAGATGGATATGATGCGCACGATTGTCGTCAATTATACCCCCGCACTGCCACCGGCGTTTTCTGCAACAGCAGCGACCAGCGGCACTAATGTCGTGCTCAACTGGAATGATCCGACTCCGATTAATTACCGGGACATCACCTCGTACGGAAAACCTGAAAACGAGGAAGGCTTCAATATCTACCGCACCACCAATGGCGCATTTCCGCTGAACGCCATTACCGGTAAACCGGTGCCGCATAACCCCACCGTCATCCTGGCTAATACCACCACCTATACGGATGTCGCTGCAGCGCCTGCAGCCGGTGCTGCCGCCAACACCTATGTCGTAGAAGCATTCAATGCCGCCGGTTCAACGATTTCTTTTGTCGGCACGCCCTTTACTCCTACGGTGGCAACCGCAACCAATGGCCCGTTCTCGTCACCCGGCCCGATTACACTCACGGCCACAACAACCGCTCCTCCGACCGGCGTGACCATAACCAGAGTTGAGTTCTATGACGGCGCAACGCTTCTCGGTTCTGATACCACGGCACCATACAGCCTCGTCTGGCGTAATGTCACGGCCGGCACCCACTCGATTACCGCCAGAGTATTCCACAGCTTCCTTGGCGGGTCGGTTGTCTCGGCCACGCTCCCTGTTGTAGTCAATTCCACCCTCACTGCCGGCTTCACCAGCAATAACGCTTCCGGCATCAATGCCTGCGCCACCACAACCTTTACCAGTACATCCACCGGCACCATTACGGGATACAGCTGGATGGTTAACAACACGGCTATTCCTTTTGCAACAACCACCATGAGTGCCCTGCTGCCCATCGGTACCAGCGTGGTAACGCTCGGAGTCGTCAATGGCAATAACGGTCAAGTGGCTCAAGCTTCCCAGACGTTCACTGTCACAAATCACAGCCCGACGGCAATCCCCGGTGGTCCGTATTTTGTCGCCACCGGTGGCACTCTGAATCTGCTCGGTTCAGGAACCGATCCGGACAGCTGTGATATTTTAACCTACGGCTGGAACGTTGATGGCAAGGCGGGTAATGAGTACACGATTGCCAACCCGGTCATTTCCTATAAAGCAGCGCTTGCAGTGCTTGGTCTCGGCACGCACCCCGCCGTTCTTACCGTAAGTGACGGTAAAGGCGGGACGGCAACGGCAGCAACAACGGTAACGGTGTCTGATCTCGCCATATCCACAGTGAGTCCGCTGCCTCGTGCCGCGACCACGTTGGCCTATAGCCTGACCTTCACTAAAACAGGCGGTTTCCCCGGTGGGACTGTCTGGTCTCTCGACCCCGCCACATCACTCCCTCCAGGTCTGAGCCTTAATGGCGCTGCAGGAAGCATCAGCGGCACGCCTACCACTCTCGGCACGTTTAACTTTAAACTGCTGGTAACGGACAGCACCGGTGCAGTGGCCAGCAAGGTTTTTGCTCTGACCGTTGTAGGCGCGCCTGTGGCGAGAGATGACAGCGCAACGACCGTTGTCGGCACGCCGGTTATCATCAATGTAATTGCCAATGATGCAGCTCTGACGCCTGCCGTTATCAACCCGGCGACAGTCGTTGTTTCGTCAGTTTCGGGCGGTGCCGCCGTTGCTTTAGCAAACGGGACGGTACGCTACACCCCGCCGGCACGGGCCGGTACGTACACCATCAGATACACGGTGCGAGATACCAGCGTGCCGTTTAAAGTAACCAACCTCGCAACGGTAACCGTTACCGTAACGGCTCTTGCCCCGGTGGCGGTCAATGACACATACGCCCTATCGGTTGGTTCAACAACGCTCCTCACTGTCCTGGCGAATGACACGGCACCAGCACCAACCTCCATTAACCCGGCGACGATTACCGTGTCTGCAGTCACCGGTGCTGCAACAGCAATCGCGAATCCAAACGGTACGATCAGCTACACTGCTCCGGCAGTTTCCGGTATTTACACGTTCAATTACACAGTGAAAGATAATAGTGTCACTCCTGTTACGTCAAATGTTGCGACGGTAACGTTAACCGTAACCACCGCACCGGTAGCGGTCCCTGACACCGCCACTGTTGTCGCCAGCGGCACTGTCACAATCCCGGTCTTGACCAATGACATTGCTATCGCACCAACCGTCATTAACGTCGATTCCATAATAGTCAGTGCCGCCACAGGAGGCACGGCAACGGCCAACGCCACCGGCACGGTGACCTATGTCGCCCCGGTTACACCCGGCACATACACCTTCACGTATACCGTAAAAAATTCAAGCATACCGGGGGTAGCATCCAATAGTGCTATCGTCACGGTAACGGTAACTGCCGTTCCCCCGGTTGCAGTAGCAGACAGTGCCACGGTTCTTGCCGGCAGCACCGTCATAATCCCGGTCTTGACCAATGACACCGTAACGGTACCAACCGTCATTAACGTTGCGACCGTAACGGTAACCCCCGCCACTGCCGGTTCGGCAACAGCCAACGGCAACGGCACGGTAAGTTACACCGCCCCTGCAACACCGGGCACGTATACCTTTACATACACCGTGAAAGATACGAGCACACCTGCAGTTACCTCAAATAGTGCGACGGTCACGGTAACGGTAACGAAAGTTCCCCCGGTTGCGGTAAGTGATACAGCCAATGTTGTCGTCAACGGCACCGTCATCATCCCTGTTTTGAACAATGACACGGTTACCGCACCAACGGCCATTAACTCCGCCACGGTAACGGTCACTGCCGCCACAGGCGGTACGGCAACAGCCAACGCCAACGGCACGGTAAGTTACCTCGCCCCGGCAACACCTGGCACGTATACCTTTACATACACCGTGAATGATACAAGCACACCGGCAATACCGTCAAACAGTGCCACGGTAACGGTAACGGTAGTAGCACCTCTTGCCATCAGTACACCGACGACGCTGCCAATCTATACAACTCCTTACTCCGGTTATACATTTGCAGCAACCGGCGGTTATGGTGCATACAGCTGGGCAGTGTCAATTGGCCCACTGCCCCCTGGCCTCAGCCTCAGCACTGCCGGCGTGTTGTCCGGTACGCCTACGGCAAGCGGAACGTATTTGTTTGCTGTTCAGGTAACTGATAGTTCTACGCCGACTGCAGGGTCGGCTAGCAAGTTGGTTAGTATGGATGTTGTTGTGCCTCCGGTTGCACCTACTCTGATTTCACCATCTGGTACGACATTATCCCTCACACCGGCCTACACCTTCACCGCAGTTTCAGGTGCTTCTGGTTATAGTGTATATCTGTGGGATGCAACTGCAGGAACGGGCTCTATCACTGCTGCTATTACACCAGCAGCTGCAGGATGCCCCGGAAATACAGGCACTTGTAGCATCCCACAAGCGACTCCACTCGTTGCTGGTCGAAACTACGCTTTTTATGTGAGAGGAGAGAATTCAGCAGGAGTAGGACCATGGAGCACGTTTAATATTTTTACACCTAATCTGTTAGTTATTCCAGCTGCTCCAACTTTGATTTCACCATCTGGTTCGACGATATCCCTCACACCGACCTACACCTTCACCGCAGTTTCAGGTGCTTCTGGTTATAGTGTATATCTGTGGGATGCAACTGCAGGAACGGGCTCCGTCACTGCTGCTATTTCACCAGCAGCTGCAGGATGCCCAGGAAATATAGGCACTTGTAGCATCACACAGACTACTCCACTTGTTGCTGGTCGAAACTACGCTTTATATGTGAGAGGAGAGAATGCAGCAGGAGTAGGACCATGGAGCACGTTTAATACTTTTACACCTAATACTTTAGTTACCCCAGTTGCTCCAACTTTGATTTCACCATCTGGTTCGATAATATCCCTCACACCGACCTACACCTTCACCGCAGTTTCAGGTGCTTCTGGTTATAGTGTATATCTGTGGGATGCAACTGCAGGAACGGGCTCCGTCACTACTGCAATTACACCAGCAGCTGCAGGATGCCCAGGAAATATAGGCACTTGTAGCATCACACAGGCGACTCCACTCGTTTCTGGCCAATCTTACGCTTTTTATGCGAGGGGCGAGAATGCCGCAGGAGTTGGACCATGGAGTACGTTTAATATTTTTGCAATTCAGTAAAGCTAAAACATTTTTGGGGACAGCATACAAATGCTGTCCCCAAAAACATACTATCACTAAAAAGTCTCCGCCACTGGCGGAGACTTTTTTTTTATGATATTTTTTCAGATTTTCCAGAAGTCTGTAAAATTAAAATCTTTGCTTTTGAAGACACAACTAAAACATTTGTTACCACCCGCGCTATCCGAATTCTTGCCAAGGTGCAATCAAGTACGGTTGAATAGCCTCAGTACATTGCTCTATAGATAGTCTGCCGGTATCCAGAATCAAGGCAGGTGATTCCGGCAGTTCATACGGAGAAGAAATGCCTGTGAAGCCGGGTAGTTCACCAGTACGAGCTTTCTTGTACAACCCTTTCGGATCACGTCCTTCACAGGTCTCCAATCCGGGGTTCAAAAAGATTTCCACAAAATTCTCTGCACTGATGATTCGCCTTGCCATTTCCCGGTCTTCCCTGAAGGGAGAAATAAACGCGGTAATGACGACAAGTCCAGCGTCGTTCATCAAACGGGCAACTTCGGAAATTCTGCGGATATTTTCTGTCCGGTCTTTTGGGGAAAAGCCAAGATCGCGGTTTAACCCATGCCTGACATTATCACCATCAAGAACATAACAAGCTTTGCTGGTGTCCATAAGGCGTCTCTCGAGCGCAAACGCAAGAGTTGATTTTCCCGAGCCACTGAGACCGGTAAACCAGATGGTAACCGGCTTTTGCCGAAAAAACAGCACCCTGTCAACAAAAGAAACCTGCCCTTTATGCCAGACGATTTCCCGCTTTTCCGGGATATCCCGCTCACTCTTCAGTTCTGCGTCGTAATCCGTACGGTCAACAATGGTTGCAGCGCCAATGGTATCA
>DUZS01000051.1 GCA_013349405.1 Desulfuromonadales bacterium
ATCCATGCCCTGCCGATACTCCATTACCGTATGGAGTTTGCCCAGCTGGTGCGCATGGCGTTTCATAAAGTGCGCCCTGATGCCGTAGCCATAGAGCTGCCCGCCACGCTTGAGGCCGCTTTTACAGGAGCGGTGCGACGACTTCCGGAAATCTCAGTTATCAGCTATCAGGGGGCTGTAAAGAAGGGACAGGAGTCAGGGAGCAGTGAAACCGTTTATCTGCTGGTGGAACCGGCAGATCCTCTGGTAGAGGCGGCGCGGCAGGCCCTTGAGTTCAATCTGCCACTCCATTTTATTGATGTCGACACCGACAGCTACCCCCGGCACCATGAACAACTCCCGGACTCCTACTCTCTCTGTCGCATCGGTCTGGAAGCGTACTATTGCGAATACCTGAAATACAATGCCGGGCAGCCCCCCTGCCTTGAGGATCAACGCCGGGAACAGGGTATGGCATTCCGTCTGCAGCGATTGGCAGATAAACGGCAGCGGGTTCTCTATGTCTGCGGCATGGCCCATTTGCAGCGCGTTAAAGCTCTCTTCGCACTTCCCCAGGCAGAGCCACTGGAACGTATCCGGCGCGATGGCATCATACTCTGGAATCTGCATCCGGAATCGTGTCGTGAAATCCTTGCCGAGTTTCCTTTTTTAACAGCGGTCTATGAACATCGCCGTGGTCCGCTTCCCGAAGAGCCGAAAGAAAACGGTCCCGGTCTGCGCAAAAGCTTCCATGCTCTGGAACTGATTCATGGCGGTAAACAGGAGCTTCCTGAAGAGCAGCTTCTTGCCAATGCCATCCTCAGAACTGCTCGCCATCTGGGCACAGAGGGCGATTTCATCAACCGTCAGCGCGTTATCTATCGCCTCTTCTGTGAGGCCGCCCGGCACTACCGTCAGGAAACCGGTGAAACCGTGCACATATGGCAGAAACGGGCGTTCTTCCGCTTCTCCCGCAATTATGCACTGCAGGGGGGCCATCTGATGCCTGACCTGTTCCAGCTCCTTGCAGCGGCCCGCGGCTGCATTGATGACAACTTTGCCTACGCACTCTGTCGCCTCGCTACCTGTTATCCGTGGCAATCCGAAAGCAGTGACCGTGCCACTATCAGCATCTCCCCTGAAGAGATCTGGGGCGGCAGTCGGCACATCCGCTTCCGGCCACGGCAGAAACGGAACAAGAGCATCTCACGCATGGGACTCCTCAAGCGCAAACGTGAGAAGCGCCCCGGCGAATGGCTGGAGGGTTTCGATGATCCATCGATCTGCTCCTATCCTCAGGAGGATATTGCCATAGAAGAGTATGGCCGCTTTCTCAAGCGCAAGGGGAGTATGCAGCTTTCTGAGGAACTCACCCGGAGTGAAAAATTCAGCACTTCGCTCCTTGATGGCATTGATATGCGGGAGACGATTCGCAACATCCACGAAGGTGCAATCTATGTGCGGGAGCAGCAGCGGGCCAAGGGGGGCGTCGGTTGTCTTGTGGTGATTTTTGACGATGACCGTCGCACAGAGCGCTACCCCTATCGCATGACCTGGCTGGGGGAGCACGAGCAGGAATCGGATATGGCTTTTTACGCCACCGATCCGGCTGAGAATATTGTCGGGCCCGGCATCTGCCGCTGCGAATATGGTGGCTTTCTGCTCTCGTATCCGCCGCGCCGTATGATGGATGTCTGGCAGGATCCCGATTATCGTCTGGCTGCAACCAGAGCAGAAATTCTGTTGATGGCGGCGCTCGACTACTCCATCGAGAAACATGTTGTCTACGTAGCGGCAAAACCGCCCCGCAGCATCTTCAAGCAGATGGCCGCCCGTCAAGAGCGAAAAATAGTCTATATTCCGCTTGGCTCTCTCTCGCCACACAAGCTCAAACAGCTGCGGATACTGCATATTCTTTCCGGAAAGGACAAACGTGCGATCGCGAAAGAGTATATCTGGTGACGGAAAACGTTCGTGGAGTTTCATGATTTTTGACTTGATGTCTTCACTAATCAGGTATACATTCCTTAATAGTTAAACTAATACGGAGTATTATACTGAAATGAACTTTAGAAGAATACTTGATATTGATGTGCCAAAAAGTCAGTCCGCGTTTCTGTGGGGTGCCCGGAAAACCGGCAAGACCACGTATCTGAAACAGAAATATTCTCAGAGCCTCTATTTTGATTTTCTGAAAACCGATCTTTTCCTTGACTGCCTGAGATCGCCATCTCTGTTACGTGAAAGAATTCTTGCAAAGAGTGAAGAGATTCTTGCTTTTCCGATTATTCTGGATGAAGTACAGAAAGTCCCCCAAATTCTGGATGAAGTACACTGGTTGATAGAAAACAGGGGCCTGTCGTTTATTTTATGCGGGTCCAGTGCACGAAAATTGAAACGGGGACATGCTAATCTGCTTGGTGGAAGAGCGTGGCGTTACCAGATGGCACCACTCACATTTTCAGAAACCGGCGAATGCAATCTGCTCAAAATACTCAATCAGGGCCTGATTCCCTCTCACTACGCTGCAAGTGAAGTACATTATCGAAAAAGCCTCAAAGCATACATTGCCGATTATCTGATTGAAGAGGTTTTTCATGAAGGACTGACACGTAATATACAGGCGTTTTCCCGTTTTTTTGAAGCACTGGCGCACTGTCAGGGAGAAATGCTCAATTTCACTAATATTGCCCGGGATTGCGGGGTTGATGCAAAAACGGTCCGGGAATATTTTTTGATTCTTGAAGATACCCTCGTGGGTACACTCATCTATCCATATAACAGAAGAAAATCCCGTGAAATTATAACCCAGATGCCCAGATTCTATTTTTTTGATGTGGGGGTTGGCGGGTATATCGCTCGAAGAACTGTCATGGAAGAAAAAGGTGAGCAGTTTGGTCGCGCACTCGAGCATTTCATATTTATGGAATTACAGGCGTACAAATTATATCGGGAAAGGGAGTTTGAAATTTATTACTGGCGAACAAAAAGCGGTCAGGAAGTAGATTTTATACTGAATGATGCCGAGGTCTGCATTGAAGTAAAAGGGACCAGTCTGGTAAAGCCTTCGGATATGAAAGGAATATGTGCATTCAAGGATGAACATCGACCGGACAAATCAATTGTAGTATGCAATGAGCGTGAACCCCGGTTATCCGGCGACATACGGATTATTCCCTGGCAACTGTTTCTTGAAGAGCTGTGGGGTGGCATGATTGTGTGACAAGTCGTACTGTCGCTCCGTCGTATCTGATCTGTCACGTCAAAAGTAATTACAAAATCAGACAGTTAAACATTAAAATTCTGTCGCTTTTTTTGTTGTAAAAGACACCGACAGGTATTACTATCAGCCTGTAGTATTACAATGCTGCTAAAATACGACAGGGGTCAGGCATGCTCTCAAATGTTACTACAAAGGGCCAGGTAACCATCCCGGCAGAAATACGAACCCGTTTTCAAATCAGGCCTAACGATAGAGTTGACTTCTTTATTGACGGCGAACGAATCATTATCACCCCTGTAAGGACGCTCAAACAACTCAGAGGTTCGATAGCTACCGTTGGTCCAAGCACAATTGTTACGGAACGGGAAGAGGCAAAACGTGCTGTTGCAGAGCGAGTAACGGGAGAAACTGCATGACCAGGTGCTTTGTCGACACTAATCTCTTCATCCGTTATCTGACAAACGATGATCCCCTTCTGGCAGACAGAGTGGAGCAGTTACTGGATGATGCTGCGACCGGATCCGTGCAGCTTGTGACCACAGAGCTGGTAATGGCTGAAGCCGTCTGGGTTCTTGAATCGTCATATCGTTTAACCCACAGCCAAATAGCTCCATTAATTCGCGGTATCCTTGCGACTCCGGGTATGGACGTAATAAATGGTGATCTGGTTGGCAAAGCACTCGTTATGTATGAATTGCAGAATATTGACTTTGTGGATGCGTACATAGCGGCTCTGATGGAAAAACAGGGAATAAAGGATATTTATTCATACGATAGAAAACACCTCTCACGAGTTAAAACCATCCATCGAAAAGAGCCCTGAGCGGCATTAATACCAATTACATTAAAATTTTTGGTATTTCATATTGCATTACCATTTGGTTTAGATAACGGGACAAAAAGTAGTTTCAACATCACCACAGGAAAGCATATGTGACAATCATAATTATAATTACAGCTTAAAATAAAAATCCGCTCCTTCTTTATAGTACACATTGAAGGGGCGGACTTTTATTTGCGTATGACGATGTTGGAAAAGCACCCCGTCATCGTTGAGGAAGCGAGGATGTCAGCTGACGATATAGGCAGCTGTACCCGTTGCAATCAACAGATCGGCATCGTTTTTCAATTTCATCTGCACTAAGGCGATTCGTCCACCCAACCGTACAACGTTTGCAGTAGCATGGAAAGTGCGGCCGACACCGAGACGCAGGTAATCGACCCGCAAATCAATAGTTCCGAAGCGGCTAAAACGTGCGACAATCTGCTCTGCTGTCTCACTCGCGAATTTATCGGCGACCGCCACAGCAACCGCAAAACCGCCAACAGTATCCAATGCAGTTGCAATGACGCCACCATGGAGGCGTTTATGTATATAACTGCCTACCAGTTCCGGACGCATATCGAATTTTAAACGAGGAGATTCAGGGTTAAATGACTCGACTTTAAGACCAATCACTTCATTGAAGCCAAAACCATGTTCAAAAATTTCTTTAAACGTCGCTTCATATTTTGCCTGCTCTTCAGGGGAGCGGCGCACCGGAGTAACAATTGATTTCATGGGAAATTTTCGCTCTCAGTCGTAGTTTGAGATGACCGGTAACTAACCGGGCCAATCAGGGAGAAGATACAAGCTCCGGAAAAGATACAAATCAGAGCGGAGATTGAATCATCTAAGGTTTTAATCTCGCTATATTATCTGCAATCTTCCATAACGCAAATGTCCAATCTACCATCAATGCTAAAACAGCAACCTTGAAGATCGTATCAAATAAATTTGATTTCTTATCCATTTTTATACCCTCCATTTTGGAATGATACTTTTACGCAAATGAGTTTTTAGAGCGTGCCCGATTATAATACTATCCATAAACACCTTTGCCCGGTTTTGAAGCGCAACAGGTAAATGGTTTTCACCGATTTTAAACAGCCTACAGTAACTACCGCTATCACGTACAGCAAAAGGACGCTACCTGTAAAGTAACGTCCCTTTCAAATCAGCTATGAGTGAAGATTTTACCCACCCATTTCTATGTTGTTTAAAAATCTCTTTTCTTCATCAAGACTATTCTGCAATCTTCTCAGCTCATCATTACTGTAAACAGTGGAACCTTTGTTTAATTCACCTTGAATTCTGTTAATTCTTTCTTGTATTGAGTCCATACTGCCTGAACAGTTGCGTGCTACCAGTAAGCACTGATCCTTGCCACCCTGCTGTTGTTCAGGTTCTGTTACGGGGTTATACATACCTTCATCCGCCAGAACGGGAACAGCAAATATCATAAGGGAGGCAGTCAACAACGCAAATCTTTTAAATGTTGATTTCATCGCTAACTCCTATAATCGTTATTTGGTTCCTAATGTTCTAACTGTAATCTTCTCCATAAATTATTGCAAGTGGTATTCATTACCATTCCACTTAAGAAATATGCCAGTAAGTAACCCTCTTGATGATGTGGAAAATATTGTTTGACTTACTGCTTTATCTCACTAGAATGTAAAATAATTAATGTTAGATCCACGATCAATAACTGCAAGGACATGCCATGACTTCCCAGATTATTCAAAAGCGCAGAATAGAGACGTTTAGAATCGTCGCGATCTACTCCCTGTTCGGCTTCGTCTGGATTTACGGATCTGATACTGTTCTCGGCTGGTTGGTCCATGAGCACGATGTGATGGTGAAAATTGCTGTTTTCAAAGGCTCCCTTTTCATTCTCTGCACGGCAACACTCCTGTATTTTTTGATCAACCGTTTCAGCCGTAAATTAATTTCAGCCGAATCAGCCCGGTTGGAGAGTTTGACAAACTATCAGACCATCTTCAATACAACGAATGAAGCAATACTTATTCACGACGCCCGGAGTGGCCGCATTCTGGATGTAAACGACCGCATGCTGGAAATCTACGGCTACACGCGTAAAGAAGCTCTGGCTGTTAAAATCAGTGATCTGTCAGAAGGAGCGTCCCCGTATTCACAGGCTGATGCTGCAGAGAGTGTGCGCAAGGCTCTGTTTGAGGGGCCTCAGGTTTTCGAATGGCATTCGCGTAAAAAAAACGGTGAGCTCTTCTGGTCTGAAGTTTCCTTACGACGAATCACCATCCAGGAAGCCGATAGAATCATCGCTGTTGTCAGGGATATAAACGAGCGCAAACAGCTGAATGATGTTCTGAAATTGAGGGAAAAAAGGCATCAAACAATTCTTGATTCGGCAATCGATGGATTCTGGGTTGTGAATCATGCCGGCAGACTCTTGGAAGTTAATGATGCTTATTGCCGCATGAGTGGCTACAGCAGGCAAGAACTTTTGACCATGAGTATAGCTGATTTTGACGTAACAGAGACGGCCGAAGACACAGTTGCCCACATCGACAGGATCATGGCGCAGGGCAGCGATCGATTTGTTGCCCGGCATCGCCACAAAGACGGCACGGTTTACGACGTAGAAGTCAGCTCCACATTCATAGCAATTGAGGGGGGAATACTGGTCGGTTTCCTGCGGGATATCTCGGTTCTCAAGAGCGCGCAGGCGGCTCTGGAAGAATCAACTGCTAAAATTGTCAGCCTCGTCAACAACGTGCCTGGGCACGTAGCTTTTGTCAACGCAGCCACTTTAAAGTATGAGTTTGTAAATGTCGCCTTTGAAAAATCATTTGGTATGCCACAGGAAAAAATTACAGGCAGTTTCGTAAAGGACATCATTGGAGAAAATAATTTCCAGTTTGCCCTGAAATATATCGAGGAAGCCAGAGCGGGAAAAACTGCTTCCTACGAAAATGTTTTTGATCTTGTTTCGGGGAAACGCTGGATTCAGGTAAATTATAATCCGATTAAAGATACCAGTGGTCAAGTAGTATCCATTGTCGTTCATAGTTTCGATATAACGAATCTAAAAGAGCACGAAAATGAGCGACTGAAAATCGAAAAGCTCGAATCGCTGGGAGTTCTGGCCGGCGGCATTGCCCATGATTTCAACAACATTCTTACCGGGATCATGGGGAATATTTCCCTGGCAAAGAGGTTTATTGATGACACCCACAAATCATTCAACGCACTCGAGGGGGCTGAAAAAGCCTCCGTCCGCGCAACCGAACTGGCACAACAACTCCTGACTTTTGCCAAGGGTGGTAAACCAGTCAAGAGGGTTGTTTCAGTTCAGGACATTGTCAACGAATCCATTTCACTGGTGCTTCACGGCTCGAATGTAAAAGGCACTGTCGACATCCCTGACTCAATTCATCCCATGGAAGCTGATGAAGGGCAGCTCAGCCAGGTATTCCACAACATTCTTATCAACGCGACACAGGCAATGCCCGGCGGAGGCGTAGTGACTGTTTCGGCACGGAACAGTGTGCTTGAAGCCAATAACAGCCTGGCACTTCCTCCCGGCCCCTATGCCTGCATTTCATTTACTGATGAAGGGTGCGGGATTGCGGATGCTGATTTGAATAAAATATTTGATCCGTACTTTACAACCAAAGCAAGCGGTAACGGCCTGGGGCTCGCATCCTGCCGCTCGATCATCATCAGGCATGGCGGACACATCGGCGTCACTTCCCGTGTAGGCAAGGGAACTACCTTCACAATACACCTGCCGTCAACCGGAGAGTCGTCTGTATCAGAAAGCCATGCTGAATCTGATTCAAAGATATCTGAAAATCACAAAGGCGGCACAATCCTCATTATGGACGATGAGCAAATAATCCGCGATCTTGCTGCGGCGATACTCGAAGAGCTGGGCTATCAGGTCACGACGTGTAGAGATGGAGCAGAAGCCATCTGGCATTATAAGCATGTCAGGGAATCAGGTACGCCATTTCTGGCGGTGATCATGGATTTGACCATTCCGGGGGGGATGGGCGGCAAGGAAGCGGCTCAAGAGATTCTGGCCATCGATCCGAACGCATGCCTGATTGTTTCGAGTGGGTATTCAAATGATCCGATAATGTCAGACTACCGTTCCCATGGATTTGCCGGTGCTATTGCAAAGCCTTACCGGGTCAGTGATCTTGAACGGTT
>DUZS01000052.1 GCA_013349405.1 Desulfuromonadales bacterium
GCAGCGGGCTAACGAGATCGTCCTGAAAGTCCATGAATACTATTACGGCCTCCTCTTGGCCCGGGAAATGAGAGAATTGGTCCTTGAAATTGAAGAGATACTCATCAAGGCGCGTGAAAAGGCAGGCAAGCTGCTGGAGCAGGGCTCCGATTCGGTTGATGAAGTGGACCTCTACAAGCTGGATGCCTTCTCCGGAGTCGCAACAAAATATCTGGAAGAGGCGAAGAAGGGAGAGGCGCTTGCTTTAGCGGCCTTGAAAGCCCGCATGGCAATGCCTGCCGATGCCAATCTGGTGACCGCCACGGAGCGCCTCGTCATTGTTGACGTTGAAATCCCCCCTCTGGAAAAATATGTGGAACTGGGTAACTCGAGGCGACCTGAGTTCAAGCAGATCGCAGAAGGGCTTATGGCACGTACGGCGCTGGTTGAGGCGGCTAAAGCGAACTATTATCCCGATATTTTTCTTGGTGGACTTTTTTCGTGGGCCTACGCAGATAACCGTGACCGCATTAATAACCCGTATATCAATGATCCATTCAAGCACCTTAACGCCGGTGTCGCGCTTGGAGCGCGCTGGAAGCTTGATTTCGGCATAACCGGAGCAAAAGTGGCGGCTGAACGTGCCCAGTACAACCGCTTGCTGAGCACCAGGGAGTACGCCGCGACCAATATCCCGCTGCAGGTAAAAAAATATTACCTCGATCTTATTGAAGCACGCAATAGTGCCATCGCGACACGCGGCGCCTATTTGAACGCAAAAAAATGGACCGTCACTGCAGTTGCAAACTTTGACTTTGGCATGGGCCCGGCCAAAGATATTTTTGAAGCTCTTCAAGCGTATTCGAGCATGCGCTCCGACTATTTCAGGTCCATTTACAATTATCGAGTTGCTGCGGCAAATCTTGACTATGCGACAAACGAACCGTCACATTCCCTTGAAAAATAATCCGGAGGAGTTCATATGCTGAAGCGATTCATACTGGTACTGACAGCATCACTATTTTTGGTTTCCGTTGCGTGTGCAACGCCGACCGACGAGGTAAAAAAAGCGGTTGATGAAGTTGTTCGTATCGTAGCTGACAAGGATATGAAAAAAAATGAGGCCAAACGCCGCCAGGCCCTAAAAAAATCAATCAGCACCATCTTTGATTATTCCGAGATGGCGAAGCGCTCTCTTGGTAAACATTGGAAAGACCGCACAGGCGGCGAGAAGAAGCAATTTGCGGAGCTTTTTGCGACACTGCTTGAAAATTCATACGCCGGCAAGATCGAATCATACAACAATGAGAAAATTGTCTACATCAAGGAGTATCAGGAAGATGATGAACACGCCGTGGTAAAGTCAAAGGTCGTCACCGCCACCCGTGACGAGTTTACGCTTGATTACCACCTGTTCAAGCAAGAAAGCAAGTGGATGGTGTATGACGTTGTTATCGAGGGGGTTAGTCTCGTCTCGAATTATCGCAGCCAGTTTAACAAAATCATCACTGCCAACGGTTACGATAAGCTGGTTAAAAAACTGCAAAGCAAAAACGAGGAATTAAAGGCACCATAAGTTGGCGTAAATTGTCTTGACACCCGCTTTATGCCTGTGATAAACGACTCGGGCACGCAGTTTCGGAACTTTTTGCAGAACGTTGCAAGTAGCACGTTTGACCAGGCATTGCGCTTTTCCTGCATCAGACTCCAGAAACTTACGCGGTAACCAGACGCACCGGCACTAAGCCGGACAAAAAGGAGGCAGGAAATGGCACAGGGCAAGGTAAAGTGGTTTAATGACACGAAGGGTTTTGGCTTCATCGAGCAAGAGGGGGGCGAAGATGTCTTCGTTCATTTCTCTGCGATTAGCGGCGACGGTTTCAAATCACTTGCAGAGGGTGATGCGGTCACTTTCGAAATTACCCAGGGCCCGAAAGGCCTGCAGGCAGCAAACGTCGTTAAGAAGTAACATATTTTAATCGTTTTGGTTTATTAAAGCCTGCTGGCATCAGCGGGCTTTTTTTGTGGATCTGCTTTTCTTCTGACTCACAACCGCTTTATTGCTGCAGCCAAGAAGCACCCCCGCATCGTGTTCGCGCCCCAACGCCTTCAATGCTTCCACAACCTTGGCCCGCTCGGCCGGAACATGCCAGAGCAGCAACGACTTCTGCAGCCCTTTTTCTCGGTCGCTTGTTGCCGTGTAGACCGCTTTACCGGTCATCGGATCAATACCGCTGTAAAACATACAGGTAGCGATAGTTCCAGGCGTTGGCGTAAAATCCTGGACCTGTTCAACCGTTATCGCCATTTTTTTGAGGACCAGCGCGAGTTCAAGCATATCTGACAAGGTACAGCCCGGATGACCGGAGATCAGGTACGGCACAATATACTGACGTTTACCAAGACGGTCACTCTCTTCACGAAACCGGGTCAGAAACTTTTCAAAAGACCTCTTACCCGGTTTGCGCATGATGTCAGTGACATGATCAATCAGATGTTCAGGAGCTATTTTGAGCAGGCCGCTGACCTGATAGCCGGTCAACTCTCTGAAATAGGCCGGTTGCCGTTCGAGCAGATCATAGCGCACTCCGGATGACACCGCTGTATGTTTGACTCCTGCCACTGCTCGCGCTGACTGCAGTAACTTCGTCGCCTGCGTATCATCAGTCTGCAGGTAGTTACAGACAGCAGGGAAAATACAGCTTTCACGCTGACATTTTTTCTTGGCCTCAGCGTTGCCGCAGCTGAGGCCATACATATTGGCCGTGGGGCCGCCGATATCGCTGATACTGCCATGGAACCAGGGTTTAGCGGTCATAGCAGCTATTTCTGCGAGAATTGAGCGGTTGCTGCGCGACTGTATCGTTTTGCCCTGGTGCATGGTGATGGCGCAGAAGGCACAGCCGCCGAAACAGCCCCGGTGACTGGTGATGGAGGTTTTGATCTGCTCCCAGGCCGGAATTGGCTCGGTGTATGAAGGATGGGGACTTTTTTCAAACGGCAGCGCGTACACAGAGTCCATCTCTGCTTCCGCAAGGGGAAGTGCCGGAGGGTTGCAGAGCAGAATGCGCGTGCCATGTTTCTGGATAACCGTTTTGGCAGACCAGGGATTTTGCTGGAGGTAGGCACCGCGGAACGCTTCAGCAAATTTTTCTTTGGACGCGGAGACCTCCTCGCAGGACGGTATCTCAACACACGGAGCATCACTACTATTGCTGCCATGCCAGGCCGTGCCCCGCACATCCCGGATTTCAACTAACCGTTCCCCGGACCGCATGCGTTCGGACACTTCCAGAAGTGCCCGCTCCGCCATGCCGTAGATCAGCAGATCGGCTTTGGCATCAAACAGAATCGAGCGCCGCACCTTGTTTTCCCAGAAATCATAGTGGGCAAAGCGGCGCAGCGATGCTTCAATGCCACCGATGACAACCGGAACGTCCTTGAATGCCTCCTTCAGCCGGGAGGTGTACACCATTATGGCACGGTTGGGACGCGCGCCATGCCGGTTGCCCGGCGTGTACGCATCATCATGGCGCAGCTTGCGGGCCGGAGTGTAGTGGGCCACCATCGAATCCATGGCACCGGCCGAAACGGCAAAAAACAGCCGTGGCCGCCCAAGAACCATGAACGGCTCCTTTGAGCGCCAGTCCGGCTGTGCAATAATGCCGACCCGGAAGCCGTGGTTCTCAAGCCAGCGGGCCAACAGCGGGACGCCGAACGCAGGATGATCAATATAAGCGTCGCCGCTGACGAAGATAACATCCAGTTCGTTCCAGCCACGCGTGCTGGATTCTGTCAATGTAGTCGGGATAAAAGGCATCAGGTGGCCATCTCTAGAGCCGTGCGAGCCCGATTAATTACACAGGATTCGCCATCAGTTCTGCGCGAATCCTGGTATTTTTCAGGGCTGTCGCAAGTGTAATGGTATCCAGGACCGCCTTGGTGAGATTGTCAATTTCGCTGGTAATGCTCTGCAGTTCTCCGATGATCGGGTCACCGTCGTTACCCCAGTGTGGTACGTCCAGTTCCGATTCCAGCGTCTCAAAAAGCTGGATAATATCCAGTAATGTGGTACGCCTGACATTCCCTGAAAACCGATAGCCGCCGCCGGCACCGCGAACCGCCTGAACCAGTCCTGCATGAGTCAGGTTGCGCATGATCTTGGCGAGGTGATGGGTTGAAACGCCATGCTTTTGTGCGATATCAGTTGTTGACAGCTGTTTCTCGGTATCACCGGCCAGTTCAAGTACCGCAATGAGGGCGAACAGACTTGCTTTATTCAGTTTCATGGTAGAGACCCTTAATCAATCTGTTTTTCAAGTTCGAGGTACTTTCCGGTGCAGAGACCGAGGCCGCGGAAAAACGACAGCGTCAGCTTGTCGTCACGGTCGACCATGGTGCGTACCGTTGTAACGCCGGCCTGTTTCAGCCGCTGCGCTATTTCTTCGAACATCTGTTGACCAATACCCAACTGACGCTTCTCCGGCAATACTGCCAGCGCGAAGACCCAACCGCACGGTGGCGAACCAAACTCCCAGGCGCGAACTTCACCGATGATAAAGCCGACGATACTATTGCCGGATTCCGCGACCAGAAAGAAACGGTCAATTTTGTCACGCAGTACATAGTGATCAAAGACGTTGCTCCAAAAGCCCGGTTTTCTACTTTGGGAAGCCACTAGACCCAGGGTGACCACGGCATCAAGATCGGTCGCTATGGCATCACGGATGGAAATTATCTCTTTCATATCAAGTCCGATGGGTTGAAATCAAATAGCTTTTCAAATATAAGTGATAATGATGTATATTTCGGTACCGTAATACCACTATATATTTTTTATATCAAGCGCAATTATCGACGTGCGCAAAATGTGTAATAACCGTGAAAATTCTTCTTGACTTATTAATTGGTATTGTAGTACCTAATTACATAAATAACGATATTTGATCTTCAGCAGCTGCTTGCCAATGGTTAACCGAATCACTTTTGACCCGTAACTGAGAGGGAAACGTAAAATGCCAGAGTTCACACTTCGCTCGCTCTATCCGGAAGACATACAACAGGTTTCAGACATTGAAAGCAGCCTGGCGGGCAGCCCGAGGATGTTTTTCCTCGAAAAACGGCTCGCAGCGGCATCGGCGATACCGGAAAATTTCATCACCTGTGCCGTCACTGAGAACAGGAAGCTTGCCGGTTACGGGTTTGCACGGGTGCTGGAGGGAGAGTTCGGCTCTAAAAGTGCCATTGCCGTGCTTGATACCGTTGGGGTTGCTCCCGAATATCAGGGTCGGGGTATCGGCAACATGATACTGTCCGGCATTGAGCGGCGGATGAAAAACAGGGATATCACTGTTATCCAGACTCAGACCGTCTGGTCGCGGTACGCCATGATCAGGTTCTTTGCCGCAACAGGTTTCTCCATGGCCACCGGCCAGATTATTGAGCGTGACACTTCGCCGCTCAACGGTGATGTTGCCCCGGTGGCACCTGGCATTGTTGTGCGGGCACTTAAAGGGACGGATATTTCGGCTATCAATAAAATAGATACAAAGCTCACCGGTCTCGACCGCTCTGCCTATTTTGCCTCCAAGTTCAGGGAAATGCTCGATGATTCCGGTGTCCGCGTGTCAATGGTTGCGGAACACGAAGGGATTATCAGCGGTTACATTATGGCGCGCGTTGACTACGGCGAATTCGGCCAGGTAGAGAAAGCGGCGGTCATCGACACGATCGGTGTTCATCCGGACTATGCCGGTACCGGTGTCGGCCATGAGCTCCTTTCTCAACTGCTTGTGAACCTTGCAACTCTTCAGGTCGAGGTGGTCCGGACAAAAGTGGAACATGAGAATTCCGGCCTGAGGAACTTCCTGGCCAAGCGCGGCTTCAAACCTTCACAGCGTCTGATTCTCACCAAGGAGATTCACTGATACAATCGGCTGTTACGCAGTATCGAATCGATAAAGGAGCAGATATATGGCATACGCAGAGACAGGGTTTAGTTTGGAGATTGATCTGACCCGGGGAAACATCGAGCGGGTAGCGGCGGAACCGAAAATGACCAGGCAGTATCTCGGTGGGCAGGGGGCAGCAGCCAAGATCCTCTGGGACAGGGTTCCACCTGAAACGGATCCATTTTCTCCCGATAACCTTCTTATCTTCAGTACCGGTCTGTTACAGGGCACTCCGGTTATCGGCGCCAACCGTACCGCCGTTAATACCTTTTCTCCCCAGACCGGTCTTTATTCCCATTCATTGTTCGGCGGATTTTTCGGGCCGGAACTGAAACATGCCGGTTACGACAGAATTATTTTCAAGGGGAAGGCTGCCGGCCTTGTCTATCTGTACATACACAATGACAAGGTGGAGATCCGCGATGCAAGTCACCTCCACGGGAAGGGCGCTCTGGAAACTGCGGCTGCCCTGAAAAAGGAGCTGAAAGAGCCGCACGCCCAGGTTGCCGCCATCGGCCTTGCCGGTGAAAACAGGGTTTTTATGGCAACCATTGAACATGGCAACTCCAGTGCTTCGCGTGGCGTTGGCGTTATTATGGGTGATAAACGGTTAAAGGCGATCGTTGTCCGTGGCACGAAAGATATCAATGTCGCCAAACCGGCCGAGCTTTCTGAAATCTGCAACCGGATGTACAAAGAAATATATGACAGCCATGATTGCGGCGATATTATGGCCCACGAGGAAGACGAAGAGTTTCATGTCAATAACTTCGCCTGGGGCAATGCCCGCGGGCGGCAGAAAAATTACTGGAATGCCGAGCGTCAGGAGAAGTGGACTTCGATCAGTGACAGTGTGCGGCAGCGTTGGACCGGTTGCTATAACTGTCCGAAGGATTGTCATCAGGCGATCAAATACCCGGGTCGCCCCCTCTATTTCCAGAAATGCTACAGCAAACTGACCTACGCCATGGCGGCATACGAAGAGCTCGATTTTGATTACGATATTCTTGGCGTCACCCAGGAGTACGGGTTTGATGGTTTCTCGACACCGCAGGTCCTCGCGTTTGCCATCGAGCTTTACGATAACGGCATATTAACCGACGAAGACCTGCCTGATTTTCCTCCGGACGGTGCCGGAAGATTTTTCTATCTGGTTGAAAAAGTGGTGCGCCGGGAAGGAAGAGTTGGCGATGCACTGGCTAACGGTGTGTACCACGCCGCCCGCATTATTGGTAATGGTGCAGAAGCGTATGACCATAATACCATGAAAAAATTCGAGCAGGTGCCGCTCAAACTCGGCATGATCAACTACCCGTACTTCCTGATGTATGCAACGGGCGAGAAAATGAATATCACCCAGATCGAAGGTTCCTATCCGCAAATACCGATAGCCGACCTGGAAGAGCGCGCAAAGTTTGTCGAAAGATGGGATGCTGCTCCGGAGCGGTTTAAAAAATGGTTTATGGAGTGGGAACCGCGTGCCCATCCGACGGTTGAAGCGTCCGTTAATATTTGTGACTGGAACGAGACAATGCATTACGTCGATGATGCCATCGGCACCTGCGCCTGGCTATCGTCGTTCAGGGGGCAGTTCGGTGGAAGGCCGCCTTATCATATCAATAACCTGCCGCAGCTGATTTCACTCGCAACCGGCATGGAAATGGATTCAGAGGAGTTGTGGAAAATAGCGGCCAGAAACCGGAATCTCGTGAGGGCTCTCAACATCAGAAGAGGTATGAGAAGGGTCGATGAAGCACCGCCTGTTGATCACTGGAAAGTGCGGGACCCTGAAATGGAAACG
>DUZS01000053.1 GCA_013349405.1 Desulfuromonadales bacterium
GAAATGCCGCATCGTGGCAACTTCATGACCATGCACAAAATCGAAGGGAAACTCGACCCGGCCAGCTGCTATCGCTGCCACGGCAGAGCAAATAACGAACGCTGTGTGGCGTGCCATAAATAGGAGAACACCATGACAAAATTCAAAAACGCAATAGTTCTGCTCATGTTTGTGACGCTGTGGGGATGCAGCACTGCCAATGACCAAACGGTTGTGCTTGATGCAGCCGGCAAGCACTCTGACGGCTGGGTAGTCGCCGCTAGCGGCGGGAAACATCCTGCCATGTTTCTCTCTGCTCCCGATACATGCAAGGAGTGTCACGGAACCGATTATAAGGGTGGTGTCACTGCCGTGAGCTGTTTCAGCTCTGATAGAAACGGGATTAGCTGCCACCCCCAGGGGCCGTCCGGACATCCTGCCGGCTGGAAGCTCCCCACGGCACATGGAGTGCATGCCAAAGCCGCAGCAGTCGGGGCCGATGGCATGGCGTTCTGTGCACATTGTCATGGCGCCGATTATCGCGGAGCCGGCGCACCTCAGAAAGACTGCCTCAGGTGTCATACGGCAGCACCACATCCGGACAAGCCGTGGTTTGGCGGTACCTTCACGCATAAGAACACTGACACCTCCAATGCCCCTGTATGCGCCACTTGTCATACAGGCCGGGCCAATTTGAGCGCTGCAGGAGTGACAAAATTACCGGTAACTGCCATTATCGGCACATCAGGCTGCTTCAACAACACCCTCTGCCATGGTGTCATGGGGCACAGCAGCGACCCGCAGCCGTGGGGTTCTGCGGCTAATCATGGCGCGCGGGCTGCAGCCGACCCGAGCAGCGGAGGTAATAACGGACTAATTGCGTGTCAGCAATGCCATGGGACTAACTTTAGCGGCGGCAGTTCCAATAAATCCTGTTTTGTGTGCCATGGCGTCAATGCTCCGCATCCGCAACGAACTGACTGGACTCTGCAATCCGGTACTCTCAGCCATGTGAAGGCGGGCGAAGGGAACGCGACTGTCTGCGCCACCTGCCATAACCTAGGCACAAAAAATCTGAGTGAACCGTACCTTACCCGCTTTGCCAGCTCACCGGCCGGCTCCTTCTCCGGAACAGCGCCGGGCTGCTACACTGCAGCCATGTGTCATGGTGATGTCAAAAAAACCGGTAACTGCGATGCCTGCCACAGTACTGCGACGACCAATCCCTTCAAATCGATGGCAGGCAACACCGCTACGAGTGACGTAAAAGTCGGTGCCCATGTGAAACACCTCAATGCTGCGACTCAGGTATCCGTGTATTCGGCAAATATCGCCTGCTCCGAATGTCACACTGTACCCGCAGCACCGGGAATTTCCGGCGCCCACAGAAATGGTACGAACGATATCAACTTCGGCACGTTGGCAAAAACCGGCTCTCTGGCGCCGGCCTACACTGCTGCAACCGGTGTCTGTGCCAATACTTACTGTCACGGTAATACCCTGACCGGCGGCGGCTCAAATAAGTCTCCGGTTTGGAGCCAGGCCAATTATCTTGTCGCCGGTTGTGCGACCTGCCATGGCTACCCGCCAACCACGGTACGGAACGGGGCCGCTGCACATTCAACAAGCAGCGCGTGCTCGGGATGTCATGCTCATGTCAATGCGACAAACAATGGCTTCGTTGATGCCACCAAGCATATCAATGGTGTTGTTGATGCCAGCGGTGGCGGGCATGCCTATCCGAATCCCGGAGCGACTCACCGAGCCGGTGCGCCAGGCAGTTGTCAAGGCTGCCATGACATTACCAGTGCATCAGGTATCTATCCTGTTTCACGGGGGACTGCCCCGATTTGTGCAGGCTGCCATATCCGCTCACGGTTTGTCGGCTGTTCGGACTGCCATGGTGATGCGACAACCGGAAGACCCAATGGTGGAGCCGGGACAGTGTTCCCCAATCGACAGGGTAAACACTTCGCCGGTGACCACCCCGGCTATACCTGTACGATGTGTCACCCAATTACGAGTGGCAGCCAGGCGCACGGATGGTCAAACGGGGTGAAAAGTACTGCAGCTCAGGTAGGTGGCGCAGGCACCAGCATCAGCAGCTGGAATTCGACAACGAAAAGCTGTACACCCGTTTGTCATGGTTCTGCAACATGGTAAGCAAAGTGAAGCGATAACCGCTTGAAAATATGTTTGGTATACAAAAAGCCTGCCCTCAGATTCCAGAAGGCAGGCTTTTTGTGTGAACAGCGTACGAGTGCCTGTTCACTCAGTTTTGATAACTCAAAATATGTGTTCGTTAATCCTGTAAACGTGGAGGATTACTACGCCTTCGTCGCCTCAATCCTCGCCGCCTTGATATCACTCTTGATTTAGACATTGGTAGTACTCATTTCAGAAAACTAAACAAGACAAATTGCATCCTGTATACTATTGTGATAGTGTTCAAAAGCTATCCTTATGGCGGGAAACAATAAAATCCGGCAATTTTTATGGAGGAATCAAGATGAGCTATGCAAAAAATGTCCTTGTGGGTTTCTGTGTACTTGTAGCATCCGCACTTCAATGTGGCTGCGGCAGTGAAAATGAAACAAATGCACCGGCAATAAAGCTGACTGCGTCAACCGTTGCCTCTGGAGCTGATGCCACTGCCCACGTTCACACGGTTACTATTCCGTTTACTGATATTTCGCCAGTTCCTGTTGCCGATGTTTATCAGTTCAGGAGTGAGGTCAGTAACGGCCATTCTCACGTGATAGCACTTTCAAAGCAGCAGGTGATCGATTTGAATAATGGCATGAGGCTCGCTCTTGCATCATCAGCAGCGAATTCAGGAACCAGCCATACTCACTCCTGGAGTATTCAGGGTGGCAGTGTTCTGTATGAGAAAAACTGTTACAACTGCCACAGTAATGACAAACGGAACCATAACCCGATGAATGTTTCGTTCAATTCCAGTCAGATCAGCGCCGTTATGAACCCCGGCAGCGCACCACTTTCAACTTCAACGCCAGCAACACCGGACCCGAATTATTCGCCTTCAACTGCTGTATCGCTGGATGGCTCCGCACTGTATGCGGCAAATTGTTCCGCTGTCGCGTGTCACGGTCCATTGGCAACTTCATCGAAGCAGAACAAAACATATAATCAAATAAAGACCGCCATCACCAACAACAGCGGTGGAATGTCCTCACTGGGAGGCTTGACAGACGCCCAGCTGCAGGCGATAGCAACAGCACTGATAAAATAATCACCGTTCCGCATACCGCATCACAAGGAGAAATTATGTTCAGAATAGTTGTAATAATGCTCGTTTGCTTTCTCACTACCCCACTTTTTGCTGCCGAACCGCTCAAGACAGATGAGCAGAAAACGTTCTACGCAATCGGCATGTTCCTGGCCCGTCAACTTTCCGTATTTAATCTGACCCCTGCAGAAATGGAGCTTGTAAAACAGGGGCTGGGCGACTCGACTGCAAAGGGTCCCCCAACCGTTGAGCTGGAGGCATATGAGGCAAAAATTCAGGAATTGGCACTCAAGCGACGTGAAGAACAGAGCGAAAGAGCGGCGGCGGCTGACAAGAAGTTCTTTGAGAAGGCCGCTCAGGAAAAAGGGGCGGTCAAGTCTGAATCGGGCCTCATAACGATCTCTTTGAAAGAGGGTTCCGGCGCTTCTCCAAAAGCCGAAGATACGGTCATGGTCAACTATCGCGGCACTCTCACCGATGGCAAGGAGTTTGATAGCTCGTATACGCGTAACGAACCTCTGGAAATCAAAGTGGACAGCGTCATTCCATGCTGGGCCGAAGGGCTGCAAAAAATGAAGGTCGGCGGGAAAACAAAACTGCTCTGCCCGTCGCAGCTCGCTTATGGAGAGGAAGGTGCTGGAGAAATACTGCCGGGCGCAGCATTAGTTTTTGAGGTTGAGCTGCTCAGCATCAAAAAATAGTGTGAACAGAACCAGGAGATAATAGAAACGTGCGATGAATGTGGAGAATAAAAACAATAATTAAAATTAAGTACCCTTCGGTACTGTCTGAGGGTAAAAAACTACCTTGGATAGGTCAATTTTGGACGCCGATAGTGGGTCAAATTTCAAAGCCGACATCATACCACGTGAGGCATTTTTATCTCGGGAGTGTGCCCCATGCAGATCAGAAGAGTAAATCCACGGTTTGAGTGCAGTAAGAAAGGTACCGTAGACTGGAATGGCGTCTCCTATCCCGGTACCGTTACAAACCTTTCCTTTGCTGGTGGAGATATGCACCTGTGCACGCGCATTGACGGTGAGTTTCCGGGCGTCGGCGTCGACGACGAATGCGGCTTGCGCCTGCTTGAGGAGAATAACCCATACCCTTTCAGGTACATCGCCAAGGTCATCAGGGTTGCTGCTCCCGAGATGGTTTTAAGCATCCTCGGCATGCACAGACATTTTTGAAGGCATGTTTTTAGCATCTCCTCTTTGACTGCCGCATGCTGGTGTGTGTGTTTTGCGCACCGGTTTCGCGAACCCCGGGATAGTTCTGGCGGATTCCTTCAATGTACAAAATGGTTCTCTTGTCAGAGAATATATGGTATGGTCAACGACTGTTTTCCCCGGGAGACAGCCGATAACAGGACTTCGATACCATACATTTTCCACAGAGCAGTTTTGCACAACCAGCGCGTATCAATGCGCTGAAAACAGCCAGATACGAGGTAGCAATGCAGATTCCAACAGAAATCCCCGTCAACAAGATATCGGTTAATATTGAAGATGAGATGAAACGCTCCTACATGGATTACGCCATGTCGGTCATCATCGGCCGGGCGCTGCCGGATGTGCGTGACGGCCTCAAGCCGGTGCACCGCCGCTGTCTGTACGCCATGTATGACATGAGCAACGACTACAACAAACCGTACAAAAAATCGGCCCGTGTGGTCGGTGATGTTATCGGTAAGTACCACCCGCACGGCGACACCGCTGCGTACGATACCATCGTGCGTATGGCTCAGGATTTTTCCCTCCGCTACATGCTGGTCGATGGCCAGGGTAACTTCGGCTCGGTTGACGGCGATCGCCCGGCTGCCATGCGCTATACCGAGATCCGCCTGCGCCAGCTTTCCCACGAACTGCTGGCCGACCTCGATAAAGAAACCGTCAACATGGTGCCGAACTACAACGAGGAGATGCTGGAGCCGACGGTGCTGCCGGCAAAATTCCCCAACCTGCTGATCAACGGTTCGACCGGTATTGCGGTCGGTATGGCCACCAACATTCCACCGCATAACCTCGGCGAAATCATTGACGGTATCATCGCTGTCATCCAGAACCCGGAGATTGGTTTTGAAGAGCTGCTGGATATGGTCCCCGGCCCCGACTTCCCGACCGGCGCCACCATCTATGGCCGCCAGGGGATCAGGGATGCCTACAGTACCGGGCGCGGCATCATTCAGATCCGTGCCAAGGCGCATGTTGAGGCATCAAAGCGTTCCGAGCGTCAGGCGATCATCGTCACCGAGCTGCCGTATCAGGTTAATAAAGCAAAACTGATCGAAAAAATTGCCGAACTGGTCAAGGAGAAGAAGGTCGAAGGGATTACCGAAATCCGCGACGAGTCTGACCGTCAGGGAATGCGCATCGTTATCGAGGTCAAGCGGGACGAAAATGCCGAGGTGCTGCTCAATCAGCTCTACAAGCAGTCCCAGCTGCAGGTCTCTTTCGGTATCATCATGCTCGCAATCGTCCACAACCGGCCCCGGGTGCTGACTCTCCGCGAGATGATGGACTGTTTCGTCGAGCACCGCTGCGAAGTCGTCACCCGCCGTACCAACTTCGAGCTGAAGAAGGCGCTTGCCCGCGCTCATATCCTCGAAGGTCTCAAGATTGCCCTCGACTGGCTCGATGCGGTAATTGAGATGATCCGTGAATCAAAAACACCACCCGAAGCAAAAATCGGCCTGATGGAGGGGAAGTTTGCCAACCCTGAATTTCTGGCGCGACTCAACCTGCCTCGACCGGTTGGTCTTGAGGAGTCGGTGCAGCTCTCCGATATTCAGGCTCAGGCCATTCTGGAGATGCGCCTGCAGCGCCTGACCGGCCTTGAGCGCGACAAGATCATTGCCGAATACGATGAAATTATGAAACTGATCGCCCGTCTGCGTGAGATTCTGGCGTCAGATACGGAAATTCTCAAGATCATCGTCGGTGAATTGACCGAGATCCGGGAGCGTTTCGGTGATAAACGCCGCTCCGAGATCGCCGACAAGAGCGCCGATATCTCGCGGGAGGACACCATCGAAGATGAAGAGATGGTGGTTACGATCTCCCACACCGGCTACATCAAACGGAGTGCCGTTGACCTCTACCGCTCACAGCGCCGTGGCGGCAAAGGCAAGACCGGCATGAAGACCAAAGAGGAGGATTTCGTCGAACAGCTGTTCATCGCCTCGACCAAGGATTACCTGCTCTGCTTCACCGATGCCGGTCGCATGTACTGGCTCAAGGTCTATGAAATTCCGGAGGGGAGCCGCACCACCAAAGGGAAAGCGGTCGTCAATCTCGTCAACGTCTCGGCCGGTGAAAAGATCACTACGATCCTGCCGGTCAAGGAGTTCAGCGAGAATACCTACCTGTTCATGGCCACGCAGAGTGGTGTCGTCAAAAAGACCTCTCTCGTTGATTACTCCAACGTCCGCGTCGGCGGCATCATTTCCGTCAATCTGGATGATGGCGACAAGCTGATTTCTGTTGCTCTGACAGATGGCACCAAGGACATATTCCTCGCTTCCAGAAACGGTAAGGCAATCCGCTTCAACGAAGAGGACGTGCGTCCGACCGGTCGCGCAACCCGCGGGGTGCGCGGCATGAACCTGGGCACGGATGATCGTGTGATTGGTATGGAGATCGTTGACAACACTGCCGTTGGTTCGACGATCTTCACCGTCTGCGAAAACGGCTTCGGCAAGCGCACCGATCTGGATGAGTACCGCGACCAGTCGCGCGGCGGCAAGGGTATCATCACCATCAAAACCACCGAGCGCAACGGCTCTGTAGTCAACGTCATGCAGGTTGCAGATGATCATGACCTGATGGTGATCACCGACCAGGGCAAAATTCTGCGGGTCCCGGTCTCCGGATTCTCCGTCATCGGCCGCAACACTCAGGGCGTCAACCTGATGAATACTGAGGAAAATGAGAAGGTAGTTGCTGTTGCCCGCCTGGCCGAGAAAGATGAAGAAGAATTTGACGGTGAGGAAGAAGGGGCTGGAGAGACGGAAACGCAGGTGTAGTATAAACATCGGTGTTATTATTCGTAACTGCTCAGCACTATTAATAACAAGCTCAACAACCATGAAATTCCAAGTCAAAAGCATTAACGCAAAGACGCAAAGGCACGAAGACGCAAGGAAAACCGGAAAGATTGGACAAGGTCTTTGGGGTGAAACGATAATTCTTTGTTTTGGACGTTCTTTGCGTCTTTGCAAATTGGCGCCTTTGGTACGCCAGGCTAAGCCTGGTTGATCTATCTGACTGAAAAGTGTCAGACATATAAATTGCTCGTTCAATATGTAGTCGCGGTCTGTCACGGGCGGGTAACCAAACGTGGGGAGTAAGACCGGC
>DUZS01000054.1 GCA_013349405.1 Desulfuromonadales bacterium
CCCTCCCAACCTCCCCCCGCTGGGGGGAGGAGCTTTTAAAGGCCTTTAAGTCCCCTCCCCCAGCGGGGGAGGGTTAGGGAGGGGGAGAGAGATGCTGGCGCAAGGAAACTGCTGGAGATTATTGAGGTGAATGAGGGTGGTTGGGGTATGAAATGGAAATCTGTAACAATAGGACAGATCGCTGTTCAAGATCGAACTGTCATCCCTCCTGATTCGTTAGAAGCCTCAGCGCGTCCCTATCTTGGTTTGGAACAGATTGAGTCCCAAACAGGAACTATTTTGTCTTACGATTCTGATAGTGTTGAAGGCAAAAGCACTACTTTTGCTTTTGATGTCAATCACGTGCTTTATGGGAAGTTACGACCTTATTTAAACAAGGTTGCTTTACCACAGAACAGTGGTCGTTGTTCAACAGAAATTATTCCACTTCTACCAATTGACGTTGATAGGGAATTTCTAGCATTTTTGTTGAAGCGTGATGAAATTGTCCAAGCTGCTATGCTTGATAAAACAGGTTCACGGATGCCAAGAGCCGATATGAATGCATTGCTTGCGTTCGAGGTACGAGTTCCGGTGTCACTAAACCACCAGCGCCTCATCGCCGCCCACCTGAAATCCCAACTCACCACCCTCGAACAAGCCCGAACTGCCGCACAACTCCAACTCACCGAACTCATCAACCTCGCCAACGCCATCATCCGTCAAAGCGTCGAACACCCGGACACCGCCCCGGCAAAACTGGGCGACGTGCTCGATGAGGTAAAGAAGGGTGTCGGCAAGACATGGGCGGAGTACCCGGTGTTGGGTGCGACACGAGCCGGGCTGGCGCTGGCCAAGGATCCGGTGGGCAAAATCCCGGAACGCTACAAGCCGGTACTGCACGGCACGGTTTTCTACAATCCGATGCGTATCATGATCGGTTCGATAGCCATGGTGGATGAGTTTGACACGCCCGGCATTACGAGCCCCGATTATGTGGCGTTACGGGGAAAAGAGGGGCTGGTCGATTCGCGCTGGTTCTATTACTGGCTCCGCTCTCCCTACGGTGTAAGCTGCATTGCCTCGCTCGCCCGTGGCGCGGTGCGGGAGCGTATGCTGTTTAACCGACTGGCGGAAGGAAGCATCGAGTTACCGTCATACACAGTCCAGGTTACGGCAGCAAAGGCGCTGGCGGAGTTAAAGCCGATGCGCAGTGCCATTGAAAAACAATTGGCTGAGATTAATCTGCTACCGGGTAAAATACTGGCTAAAGCCTTCAATAGCTAAAACCTCCCCCCTCCCAACCTCCCCCCGCTGGGGGGAGGAGCTAAAACCCGTGCAGAGCTGGAGGAGTTGCAGACTGTGCGGGGGGTAGGAGCTTTAAAGGCCTTTAAGTCCCCTCCCCCAGCGGGGGAGGGTTAGGGAGGGGGTTGAGGGGGAGAAGGTAGGCATCATGGAACTTCAAAAACTCTTCATCCCTTCACCTGTCCCGCTACCGCTGCTCAAAGCAGCCCGTGCCTTGCGCGGCACCATGACCGATGCCGAGCAACTTCTATGGTACTGTCTACGACGTAAGCAGCTTGGTGGTTTCCGCTTTCGCCGCCAGCATCCCTTTGAGATGTTTGTGCTGGATTTCTACTGCTGTGAAACAAAACTTGCGGTAGAGCTTGATGGAGGACAGCATAATGAACCAGAAGGAATTGCGCGGGACAAAGCGCGAACAGAGTTTCTAAACAAACACGGAATTTACGTTTTGAGATTCTGGAACAATGATGTCTTTACAAATCTGGAAGGTGTGTTGCAGCGGATTTATGAAGTACTGATGGAACAGCAGAAAATAGTGCCACTCACTCCCCCTCCCTAACCCTCCCCCGCTGGGGGAGAGGACTTAAAGCAAACCATTCCCCTTTGGGGAAGGTTAAGAAAAAGCTCCTCCACCCAGCGGGGGGAGGTTGGGAGGGGGGCAGGTGATGAAAATAAAGGACTCTCATGCAAAAACCGAAAAAAGCCAAAACCATATCCTCAACTCAATCGCTTTCTTCCTTCGTCAAGTCGATCTGCGACATCATGCGCCGCTCCAACTGCGCCAGTGCCCTGCAGTATGTTCCCGAGCTGACCTGGATTCTCTTTCTGCGTATTCTTGATGCCCAGGAAGAGCGTGATCGCGGGGCAGCCGAAGCGGTCGGCGGAACATTCACACCGGCGTTGGTAAGCCCGTTTCGTTGGCAGGACTGGGCTGCTCCATTTTCCGAAAAGCCTGATCATCCCATAACTGGCGAAGGAAAACCGTTCGGCTGGAAGCGACAGGAGCTGTTTGCCAAAGGTGACGGCAATCTGTTTGATTTCATCAACGCTGAACTGCTGCCGCATCTGCATGGCCTGGACATCGATGCCCGTACCGGCCTGCCCAATCCGGCGGCATCGCGCAAGCAGCGCATCATCGGGCGGATCATCACCGCTGTCGAGCGGGTGCGGGTTGATAGCGAAACAAATCTGCGCGATATCCTCGACAAGGTCCATGAGATCAGCATCGACAATATTGACGATACCCACTTCTTTACACTGTCCCAGGTATATGAGGATCTGCTGCTGAAAATGGGGGAGAAAAACTCTGATGGCGGCCAGTTTTTCACGCCGCGAGAAGTCATCCGGGCAATGGTGCATACAATTGATCCTCAACCGGGCGAAACGGTGTATGACCCTTGTTGCGGCACAGGTGGCTTTCTGGCGATAGCCTACGAGCATATTGCCCGTAATCAAGGGAATTCACCCGCGTCGACAGACATTGACACACTGAAACATGACACCTTTTTTGGCCGGGAAAAGGAGAATCTTGTTTTTCCGATTGCCTTGGCAAACCTGGTATTGCACGGCATCGACCAGCCAAATCTCTGGCATGGCAACACCCTGACCAAGCGCGCCACCTATGGAGCACTCTTTGATAATGCTCCGAAAACATTTGATGTCCTTCTGACCAACCCACCCTTCGGCGGCAAAGAAGGCAACGACGCTCAGAAAAATTTTGCCTTTGAAACCGGCTCCACTCAGGTTTTGTTTGTTCAGGACATTCTTGCTGAATTGGCTCCCGGTGGCCGCTGCGGGATAGTCCTTGACGAGGGTCTTCTGTTTCGTACCAACGAAAGCGCCTTTGTTGAGACCAAGCGTAAGCTGGTGGATGAATGCAGCCTCTGGTGTGTTATCAGCCTGCCGGGAGGAGTGTTTTCAACAGCCGGGGCTGGTGTCAAAACCAATCTGCTCTTTTTTACCAAGGGGAAGAAAACAGAGAAAATCTGGTATTACGACCTTTCTCATATCAAGGTCGGCAAAAAAACGCCCATGACGTTGGGGCTTTTTGGCTTTGGTACGGATGGTGAAACCCTTGACGACTCTCTGCTGCCAGCAACGCTTACTGCTGATTTACTGGAAGATGAAGCAAGCCATGGCAAACCGTTTCCCAGCTATGCCAGGCTGTTTTCAAGTCGTGGCACTCCGGCTGGCGAGAGCCGCTATTCATGGACCATTGATTTCGCTGATCGTCGCAAAGTTGCCAGAGAGGAGATGCAGCCCTACCTTGAGGAAGCCGCTCATTTAAAGGGTGAGGTGGTGACGCTCAAGGAAAAGCTGAAGGTGCTCAGGAAAAACAATGCCACCACAGCAGAGATTGAGGATTTTGAGTTAAAGATCAAAGATACGGAAAAATCCTCTCGTGACGCGCTGGCAAAGGCAGACGAAATAGACGCTTCCGTATTTGATCTGAAGGCGGTAAATCCAAATGTTGTAACCAGACTGGACCTGCGAACCGCCGACGAGATTATTGGGAATATTGAGGAACAGGGAAAGATTGTTGCAGATGCATTAAATACATTGAAGGGGCTTCTTCAATGATTGAGAACGGGAAAGAACCGATAAACATAGCCGCGCTCTTCATCCGCCGACCGATCATGACTTCCTTGATCATGATTGCCATCTTCATCTTCGGGGTGGTCTCCTATCGCCTCCTGCCGGTTAATGACCTCCCTAATGTCGATTTCCCGACTATCCAGGTCAATGCCAACCTGCCGGGAGCCAATCCTGATACTATGGCATCCGCAGTGGCAACCCCTTTGGAGAATGAGCTTTCGACCATTCCGGGTGTTGATTCCATGACCTCAACCAATGGTGTCGGCACGACCAGAATTACCCTGCAGTTCTCGCTGGATCGCGATATCGATGCCGCTGCGCAGGATGTGCAGGCAGCCATCTCCCTTGCCACCCGCTCGCTCCCGAAGGATATGAAGACGCCACCCTCCTCCCGCAAGGTCAACCCGGCCGATCAGCCGGTACTCTATCTGGCGCTCAATTCCGCCACCCTGCCGCTCTCTGCCATTGATGAATACGCCCAGACTCTGATTGCGCGGCGCATTTCGACCATCAGCGGCGTGGCACAGGTCAATGTGTACGGTTCTCAGAAATATGCCGTGCGCGCCCAGCTTGACCCGAAGGCGCTCGCTTCCCGCCAGATCGGCATAGACGAGGTGGCAACCGCCATCGACCAGGCAAATGTCAATCTGCCGACCGGCACGCTCGATGGTACTCAGCAGGCATATACCATCGAAACGAGCGGCCAGCTCTTTAAAGCGGCTGAGTACCGTCAACAGGTGGTCGCCTTTCGGGACGGCTCACCGGTGCGCCTGGAGGAACTCGGCAAGGTCATTGATACGGTTGAGGATACCAAACGGGCCGCCTGGTACAACGGCACCCGGGGGATTGTCCTGGCGGTGCAGCGTCAGCCGGGAACCAACACCATCGAGGTTGTGGACAATGTCAAAAAACTGCTGCCGACGTTTCGGAGTCAGATGCCCGGCTCTGTCGAGCTGAATGTGCTCTTTGACCGTTCCACCCTGATCCGTGAGTCAATGCACGACGTCAAGTTTACGCTGGTGTTGACGATCGGCCTGGTGATCATGGTGATCTTCCTTTTTCTGCGTAATTTTTCCGCCACGATTATCCCATCGCTGGCGGTTCCCATGTCGATTGTCGGCACCTTTACCGTCATGCACCTGCTCGGCTTCTCGCTCAACAATATCTCCATGATGGCGCTGACGCTGGCGGTCGGCTTTGTCGTGGATGACGCCATTGTCATGCTGGAGAATATCGTCCGCCACATGGAAAAGGGAGAAAGCGCCATGGAAGCGGCCTTCAAGGGATCAAAAGAGATCGGCTTCACAATCATCTCCATGACAATTTCCCTGGTGGCGGTTTTTATCCCGGTGCTGTTCATGGGAGGTATTCTCGGACGACTGCTGCACGAGTTCGCCCTGACGATCAGCGTGGCCATTCTGGTCTCCTGCTTCGTCTCCCTGACGCTGACCCCGATGCTCTGCAGCCGCTTCCTGAAACCGGTGACGACGAAGCATCATGGTCGCATCTACATGGCGATGGAGCGCTTTTTTGACGGCTGGCTGAATCTCTACGAACGGAGCCTGAAGCTGGTGCTTCGCTTTCGCCGGACAACGGTGGTCGTGACACTGCTGATAACTCTGCTGACAGTCTGGCTGTTCAGGATTGTTCCGATGGGCTTTCTGCCATCCGAGGATACCGGACGGATCAATGCGGACATTGAAACGGCGCAAGGAACATCGTTTGCCAATATGAAACTTCATCAGGAAGCGGTGGCGGCGATCATCGCCAAAGAGCCCGATATTGAAGGTTTCATGTCCTCCATCGGCGGTGGACGCGGCACCAATAGCGGCAGTTTTTTCATGCGTCTCAAACCGCGATCTGAGCGCGAACTCTCGGCAGATCAGATCATCCAGAAGCTGCGCCCCCAGCTTGCCACGGTGCCGGGAGTCAAAGTCTTTCTGAAAAACGTCCCCTCGATACAGATCGGCGGCACCAGCTCCAAGAGCCAGTACCAGTTCACCCTGCAAGGGCAGGATACCGGGGAGCTCTACCGCTCTGCCGATGAATTTGAGGCAAAGCTGCGCGAAATTGCGGAATTTCAGGATGTCACCAGCGACCTGCAGATCAGCAATCCACAGGTTCATGTGGAACTCCACCGCGACAAGATCGCGGCGCTGGGGCTCACCGTGCTGCAGGTGGAGGATGCGTTGGGGTATGCCTACGGCTCCCGACAGGTCTCCTCCATCTTTGCCCCGACCAACCAGTATCAGGTGATACTCGAACTCGACCCGCTCTATCAGGGCGATCCGGCCGCGCTCGGGATGCTCTATATCCGCGCCAAAACCGGGCAGCTGATTCCGCTGGAAACAGTGGCAACACTTTCAAAAACAATCGGTCCGCTGGCGGTGAACCATCTCGGGCAGCTCCCTGCGGTGACAATCTCCTTCAACCTGCGCCCCGGCGTGGCGTTGGGGGATGCCATTAAGCTGGTGGATACACTGGCCGACACAGCACTCCCGGCAACAATCAGCACGAGCTTCCAGGGGACGGCGCAGGCGTTTCAATCCTCGTTCAGCGGCTTGTGGATTCTGCTGATTATTGCGATCTTCGTCATCTACATCGTGTTAGGCGTACTGTACGAAAGCTACATCCACCCGATCACGATTCTCTCCGGTCTGCCGGCGGCCGGATTCGGAGCGCTGATTACGCTGATGATCTTCGGCAGTGACCTCAACATTTACGGGTTTGTCGGCATCATCATGCTGCTCGGCATCGTCAAAAAGAACGCCAT
>DUZS01000055.1 GCA_013349405.1 Desulfuromonadales bacterium
GAAGCGGTGGAGCAGAGCCTTAAGAACGCCGCCATCTGGAACGAAGTCAAGGATCGCCTCAATGATTCGGCCCTCGGTCTCTCCGGTGGACAGGCCCAGCGCATCTGTATCGCCCGGGCAATTGCCGTCAATCCGGAGATCATCCTGATGGATGAGCCTTGCTCGGCGCTTGATCCGATCTCGACGCTCAAAATTGAAGAGTTGATCGAAGAGCTGAAAAGCAAGTACACTATCGTCATCGTCACCCACAACATGCAGCAGGCGGCACGGGTATCTGACGTAACCGCGTTTTTTTACCTGGGGGAATTGATCGAAGCCGGGGGAACACGCAAGATTTTTACCAACCCGGAAAAGAAACAGACTGAAGACTACATCACCGGACGGTTCGGGTAAGGGGAAATGATGGTTCATGAACATATAAGTACGATATTTGATATTGAGTTGGATGATTTGCGGCAAAGCATCCTGACTATGGGTGGCAAAGTCGAATTGATGATCACCAACTCGATAAAGTCGCTGGTAGAGCGGAACACACCATTAGCTGAACGAATTATTGCAATGGATCATGAAGTAAATGGTGCTGAGGTGACAATTGACGAACGTTGTCTGGAGCTGCTCGCGTTGCGCCAGCCGGTTGGGCGCGATCTCCGTTTCATTACCATCGCCCTCAAGATCGTTACCGATCTGGAGCGGATGGGAGACCTGTGCGCGAACATTGCCAAGCGTACCCGTGAATTGAACGAAGAGCCGCTGCTGAAGCCGTATATCGATATTCCCCGCATGGCTCACTGGACGGAGATCATGGTCAAGGAAGCGTTGGATGCTTTTGTGCGGGGCGATGCTGATCTGGCCATCAAGGTGTGCAAGGACGATAATCTCGTGGATGAACTGAACGTACAGATTCAGCGTGAACTGCTGACATTCATGATTGAAGACCCGAAAACTATCACCCGGGCCATAAAACTTAACTATATCTCAAAATCACTGGAGCGGATTGCCGACCATGCCACCAACATTTCAGAAATGGTGATTTTTATGGTCAAAGGAAAGGATATCCGGCATATGACAATGTAGCCTCTGCACAGTTACATGCAGTTATTGAAAGGCACCTGCCGGATATATGCAGGTGCCGTTTTTATGCATCAATCACCACGCAGAATCATTGCCGTTTCCGTGAAACGAGCCTCTTAATCATCTTCACAATCCCTTTGCGTTCCATGTGCTTTTGATGGGCAAACATGCCGGATTCAGGTTTTATTTTACGGGCACTTCTCGGGGGGACAATATGCGTTGCAGCACGGTGTCTGTTCAGCATCAAGCCGATGAGCTTTTCTCCGGGCAGAGAGTCGATGGCCCTATTAATTTCCTTTGCTGAAGAATGACCTTCCTGAACAACCAAAAGAATGTTGTCCACCAGGGGAGCAAAAACCAACGTATCGGCCCCGGCAAACGTTGATTGCATATCGAAAATAATCAGCCGGTTTGGATAGCGCGTTTTCATATCCGTGACCAGTTCCTTCATGCGTGGTGAGCCGAGCAGTTCACTGCTGTCCCTGATTGTCCTCCCACCTGAAACCAGTAAAATCTTCTCAATGCCTGGCCAGGTGAAAAGGTCGGCAACGGGACAATCATCGAGCAGATAGTTGATAAGTCCTTTATCACTGGGGTACCCGAGCCTTTTATGAATATCCTGCTGCTGCAGGTCGCAATCAACAAGAAGAACAGTCTGCTGGAATTCCTTTGCCATGATGAGGGCCAGGTTGATTGCTGTGGTAGTCTTGCCCTCTCCGGGAAGGACACTGGTTACCATGAGTGTATTTCCGCTCGTTTGCTTCATCCGCTGCAGAATCTGGGCCCGAAGCACCTTATAGGAATCAATTATCAGGGCATCACCGTCGAAGGCGAGGCACCGATTGGCGTGCAGGACTTCCGGGTCAAGTACAATTGATCGTGATGCCGAATACGTGGGTGAATACCATCCCAATTTTGACCGGTCTACTACTTCAGCCAGCTCTTCACGTAGAAACGGATCCGGTTGCTCCGGCGGTGACACTACGCTTTGTTCAGCCGCCGCCGCAGCGGCTTCACCTGTTTCCGTGCGGCTGATCGTCTCAACGGCCGTATCTTCCGTAAACGTATCAACCCTTTCATGTATTGATTTGTTCTTTATCTTTATTGCCATATCGTGATCCTCCGGAGTGTCGAACGGTGTTAATGGTAGTGTCTGGTCACGAAGTAGCCATGGCTACCCTGCGCACTAATTTGGCCCAGAAAACGTCAAGATCCATAATCAGGAAATGGAAAACCAATAATGAAACTACGAAGGAGGCGAGCGTAGTCGCAATAATAACTCGTCTGCGCGTCATTGCGTGCGCGCGATCAATTTCCGTTACTATTACCGGCACTGCTCCGAGAACTGATACGTTGGTTACCCTCATGAGTTCGTCAACGCCGTATATCGATCCGTCACTATTTTCTTTAAGAGCTGCAGCACCAACACCCGCACCGATTCCCAATACAAATCCGATCAAAATAATTGCCGGAATATTCGGGCTGATCGGTTTCTCCGGTAAACGGGCCGCTTCAATCAGGGTAAAGCGCTCCCCCAGCTGCTCTTTTTCAAGGCCGTTAGCTACGCGCGCCTCCATGAATTTTCTCGACAGGTCGTCGTTTTTCATCTGAAGACTGTTTCTTTCGGAAATCATGGCCTTATAGCCCTCTTCAACGCGAGGGCTTGCTTCGATCCGCTTACGGAAACTTTCACGTTTGAGCGAGTAATCATCAAGTTGTCGTTTGACGGAAGCAATATCGGACCTGTTTGATGCAAGTTGTGATTGCAGATTTAAATAGGTCGGGTTATCCGGCTTGCCTTCGGGGGTCTCGCGATTGGTCCCGCGCAGTTGTTTCGTCAGCTCCGAAATTTCAGCTTTGGCTTTGATGACATCAGGGTGTTTATCAGAGAGGCGGCTTTTCAGATCAACCAGCCGAACACGCAGCTCATTCAGGCGGTTTTTATCCTGATTAGCCGAATCGGTGGGAATGGAACTGAGCTCGGACTGGAGGTAACTCTCCTTTTCCCGCAATGAACGCAGCTGTTCGTTCGCCTGTCTGACATCACGATCAAGACTGTCAAGCGTCTGCAGATTGAGCTGGTTGAGTTCCGGCAATGTATTTAAGTTCCGCTGCTTGTATGCTGCTATCCGGGAATCGATAGCAGCCAGTTCCTTCTGGACACTATTCATTTCATCTTCCATGAAATGTGCCGTACCGGTTGACTGCTTTTGGCGTACCTGCAGGTTTTCCGAGAGATACAGAGAGGATAACTCGTTGGTAATCTGCTGAACGACAGCCGGGTTGGTACCATCGTATGATACCGAAAATGCAATGGTAGCCTGAGATGGCTGACCTGAGCGCGGGTCCTTTACATCGGCGTTAATCGTATTGAATTTGATATCCTTGCGCATTTTGGCAACAACTTCTTCAATCGGCTTTTTCTTCTTGATATCGGCATAGAGGTTGAACCGGTTTATAATTTCCATCAGACGGGTCGTACCAATGATCTTCTGATTGATCGACTGTAAACGCTGGTCGGCGTAGCTGGTCACATTGGCCGAAACGTACTCTTTCGGAATCTCCTGATCCTCGATCAGAATGGTTGACGTTGAGCGGTATTTAGGCGGAATCAGGAACGCCGTTGCTGTCGCGATTGCAAAAACAGCCAGAAATGGTGCTATCAGGTACCATTTTCTTCTTTTGACGATAACAAGCATATCAGAAATACCTACATTGTTTTGTTCCATGAAAACCTCACTGATTGAATAGTTACCGAACCTACCAGGTAAACGGATATTTAGAGACGGCCCGTACCATTATTCTGTTCTGAGATACCGTCTGATCGTCGAGAACGTTATTGACCGTGTAATAGGCATACTGGAGGCTGATATCAAAATAGTTCGAGAACTTGTATGTGATGCCGGCGTTCAGGTTGAGCGCCCGGTCATCGACGCCCCGTGATGCGTATTGACCTTTGTCTGCACGGTTAAGGTTATATGATGCCGCACATTGAGCGGTCGTCTTGTCACTGAGATTACGCCCCAGAGAAAGTGCGAACGTTGATGTCAGAACGGCACCGACCTGTCCCGATGCAGGGGTGAAGTTGTGCGTAACGGAAAAAGCTCCGAAACCCTGTTCAGCAGTATAGTTAAGCGAGGCAGAGCCGATTGATTCCCACGAGTCACTACGCCTTTGCGGCACTGTATCAAGCGCTGAATGGATTAACTGTTCGCCTGCGGAGAGGTTGAGGTTGAGCTGCTCGGTAATACTTCTGCTTGCTCCGACACTTACGGTATAAATATCATTATGTGAAAAGCTATAGAGAGACCTGCTGAAATTTGTGTTCAGAGTACCTTTCAAGCGCGGCATCAGTTCTCCCAGATCCTTTGAAAAAACCAGACCGGCCGAATGAACACGACTGGCTTCTGATGCCGGATTGTCATACTCTGCTTTATTGAATGAGTACGACAGGGCTGCTGAGGTCGTTTCATCAAGGAGTCTTCTCATGTTGCCCGAATATTGATAGGTGCTGCTTCCTGATGTTGTCGGAAGTCCCGTAGATGTAGTGATTGTATCAGGGCGGGTGTTCCGGATGTAGGCCGCATTCAGGCCAAGGTCATCCCGCTGGGTAATTCTGGTCGCCAGTTGGCCGGTGTACTGGTAATCCGTAGTGGCGACACCAGACGTTCGCGCATAGTCATGCCAACTCAGTCCCGCCAGAAGGTCAATAGTTAATCGTTCTGAACTGTGCAGGAATCCCAGGCCGGGTGTAATGGTGGTAATAAAGTCATTCTTTTTATTGCCCGCTGTGAGGAAAACATTGTCATTGAATTCCTCTTTTAATTCACAGGCGGGGGTAAGTTTTACTTCGGAACCATAGACCGTCCGGCAATCTGCAGCCGACAGAAACAAAGAAGCTGTCACAAGAGCTCCCTGCAACAGGAACATGCTCAGAAGGCAACGGGACGCACCGGTATAACGTTTCATAAATGCCGAACTCTTACGGAACGACAATAACATCACCGCGTTTCAGCATGATGTTATCGGCCAGATAAGTGCCGGATACAACTTTTGAATAGCGGAACGAGTACACAACCGTCCGGTCATTATCCTGACGGAATATCTTGATGTCGTCTTTGTCGGCAAAAAGATTCAACCCACCCGCCATGGACAGAGCCTGTAATACCGTGGTGTTGGAGAGCAGTATCTGGCGTCCGGGATTGTTGACCTTACCGATTATATAGATGACGAGACTGTTCGATTGCTTGACGTCAACAGATATATCGGCATCTACAACATATTTGGAGAGCTTTTCAACGAACTCCTGCTTCAGTTGAAGTACCGTTTTTCCGCCGGCCACGATCTCACCGATCAGCGGAAACTGAATTTTGCCATCAGGGAGCACAACAGCCGTCCTGGTGAGCGCCTCATCTCGCCAGACCGAAACTCCGACAACATCACCCGGTCCGATGAGATAATCCTGACCGGACAGTACAGGTGAGTTTTTTAATTCCTGGGGAGGGATCGAGTTTCTGTCATCTCGCAAGCCGACCAGTGCCAGTAAACTGTTCCAGGAAGATGGTGACCGGGAATCGATTGGCGGCGGTGCGGCAGTCGCGGGAGCAGTTGTTGCTGGCACAGCGCTGACCGGTTCGGGCTTGTCTGGTGATTTTTTCTCTGCATTTACGACGCTCTCAAGTTTAATCTGCTCCTCTGCCACTTTATCTCGTGCAGTGCGGTCTTGCTCCACTTTCTCTACCGCTCTGCGCTGTTGTTCGGCTTTTTCTGCCGCCAACTTTTCCTCTGCAACCCTTATCTGCCGGGCTTTCTCAGATGCCAGCCGTTCCAGTTCGGCCTTCTCGTACGTTAATTTTTCAAGCGCTGCCTTTTCAGCAGCACTGCGGCTCTGTTCCTCAGCATTGACTGCGGTCCCTCCAGTAGCAGCCTGCTTCGTTGTCACAGCGCTAGACGGATTTTCAGGTGGTGTGATTTCGGAAACCGTCTCGACGGGAGTCTGTTCGACAACAGCGGCAGACTTCTCATTGTCTCTGCCGATCAATCCGTGAAGTCGCTGAAACAGTGATGTCAACGGGTCAGCGCCTTTTTTTGCGGAACCATCTCCGGTCTGCTGCGAGCTTTCAGGAATTATTTCAACCTGGTCTGCCGATGACATGCAGGGGAGTACCAGGCAGAGCAGTAAAACGCAGACTGCTTTTAAAAGTGGCTTCAGGAAAATCAATTTTGACATATTGTTCTTACTCTCTTGAATGAATTCTGGAACAAATACATAATTCCGTACTATAGCATTTGAATATGACAACCGTGTGTCGGTTACGTAAAAATTTAAAAAACAAGTGAGCCTCTTGCAAAAGTCCAAAAAGTCCCCTCCCCCCTGGCGGGGGAGGGTTAGGGTG
>DUZS01000056.1 GCA_013349405.1 Desulfuromonadales bacterium
GGCGGCATTGGAGCTGAATCATCGCAGTCTGGTCCAGGGGTATTATCTGCAGGACGAATATCACATTGTACCGCAACTGATCCTGTACACCGGCCTTCGGGTTGACAACTATGAGAATTTCGGCGCCACGTTTAATCCCCGGACGGCCCTGGTCTGGAAACCCCTGCAGAGTTCGGTTCTGCGTCTTACCTATGGTGAAGCCTTCAGGGCTCCGAACGCGTATGAACAATATTATGCTGACGGGGCCTATCAAAAAGGGAATCTGAATCTGAACCCGGAGAAGGTCCGCACCGTCGAGGCGGGGTGGGATCAGCACTTCGGGGAAAATATCCGTACCAGCGTTAACGGTTTCTTTACCCGCATCTCTGATCTGCTGGAGCAAGTGACCGACAGCGACGGCCGGCTGGTTTATAAAAATCAGAGCAAAGTGGAGTCAAAAGGGGTGGAACTGCAGATTGAGGGCAAGTGGGAAAGTGGTTTCAGCGGACGTCTGAACTACAGCTATCAGGATTCCAAATACCAGGGGGCAAATAAACCGGTGACTAATTCGCCGCACACTCTGGTCAAGGGAACGGTGACCGCACCCCTGCCGCTGCGAAAAAGCTTTGCGACCTTCGAAATGCTCTCTGCCAGTTCCCGGCTTAACGCCAACCAGGAGAATATTGGCGGAGCCACCATCTTCAATCTGACTCTGCTAGCCCGTGAACTGCTGCAGGGACTCGACCTCTCAGCCTCGGTCTACAATCTGTTTGATAAACAGTATTCTGCTCCGGCAGGACCGGAACACTTTAACGCTCTCAATGAAAGTCTGCGGGGCATCCCTCAGGACGGTATCACCTTTCGTGTTAAAGCCACCTACCGGTTCTGATCATGAAGCTGTGCTTATGTGCCATGCTGTTTTTTATCGTCCTGCAGTCAACCTATTCCCTGGGACAAGGAGACGTGGTGCCGCAGGAATACCAGATCAAGGCCAGATATCTGCTCAATATACCGCTTTTTACCGAGATGCCGCCTCAGCTTAAAAAAGATACTTCATATACGGTCTGCCTGATCGGTGACACCCCGTTGGAAAGCGTTCTGGAAGCATTCAGGGGAACACTGATCAATAATCGCCCACTGACTCTCCAAAAGATTGAAGACCTGAGTCAGATGGGCAGTTGCCAGATGCTTTTTATCGGCTCGTCCGAACGGCATCGTCTGCAGGCTTTACTGCCCGAAGCCCAGCGCCGCGGGATTCTGACCATCAGCGACATGCGTGATTTCGCCCGGTCAGGAGGAATGGTCAGCCTGCAGACCGTCAACAACAAGGTCACCTTCGATCTTAATCTGTCCGCTGCCAACAAGGCATCTATCACGTTCAGCACACATCTGCTGAAATTAGCCCGTGATATCATCAAATGACCACCATGAAGCCCACTGAGCGCATATTCCGGTTGGTCTCGAGTTTCCGCAGCAAGCAGCTCCTTGTGATTATGCTGGCATGTTGCATCGTTCTGGTGACTACCACAGCTTGCTTCCTGGGCTTCAGCTATCTCTCCTTCAACCATGAAAGCCGGGTGCGGATGGAAGCGCTGGGAGATATCATCGGTGCCGATATAAGTGCGGCTCTGGCCTTTGGCGATTATCCGGCCATCACCACATCGCTTGAGGTTCTCCGGGCCGATCCGTCCGTAAAGCAACTCTTCATCCTCAACGAGCACGACCAGATAAGCGCCTCTTATCACCAAAAACTTGAAGTGGTACCTGACAATGTGCAACTACGCCTGAGCACCTTGCGCTCAGAAGTCAGAAAACCATACATTTTCGACGTGAGCCCGGGGATAGAAAAGGCCATCAGCAGGGACGGCAATCGCCTGGGCAGCATTTTAATTGAACAAGACGAGCGGGTCATTATCAAACAATTAGCGGTTACCACCGTAATCAGTGCGGTGATTCTGCTCTTTGCCCTTGGACTCAGCTACGTGCTGGCAAATCGTTTCCAACGGGTTATCACCGACCCGCTGACCGCTATGGCCGCGACTATGCAGGAGGTGAGTGCTACCAAGGACTATTCCCAACGTGTGTCTTCCTGTGACACTGACGAAATGAACCTTCTGGCGGAGCGCTTCAACGAGATGCTGACAGAAATCGAGCAACGGGATGAAGAACTGCTGGCGCGCCAGGACCAACTATACCACATGGCCAATTATGATGCCCTGACCGGTCTGCCGAATCGGGCGCTGTACAACGACCGCCTCGAACAGGCTCTGCTGCTCGCCGCGAGAACCGGCGAAGGACTTGCGGTGTTGTTTATTGATCTGGATAATTTTAAGGTTATTAATGATACCCATGGCCACCGCATCGGCGATCTGCTCCTGTTGGAGTCCGCCGCCCGGCTTGAGTCGGGCACCCGTGTCAGCGATACCGTGGCACGTTTGGGAGGTGATGAATTCACGGTTTTTCTGCGGGGTACCAGAACACCGGAAATTGCTGTGCAGGTTGCCCGGAAATATATAGAAAATCTGTACCTCCCCTATGAGATTGAAAACAACCGGTTGTATGTATCAGCCAGCATCGGCATTGCTCTTTTTCCCGAACATGGCGTCACGCCGGAAACCCTGATCAAGAACGCCGATGCCGCCATGTACCAGGCCAAAGAAAAAGGCAAAAACAGCGTAGAACTCTTTTCTCAGTCTCTGCACGCAAAGTTTTCGGAGCAATTGGGCCTCAGTAACGACCTGCACCGGGCACTGGAGCAGGGCGAATTTGAGCTCTATTATCAACCCAGAATAAATCTGCTACGGAATTCATGGAGTAGTGTTGAAGCCCTGATCCGCTGGAATCATCCGGAAATTGGCCTGGTGCCCCCTGACAAATTCATTACACTTGCGGAGCAGAACGGATTGATCCTCCCCATTGGTGAATGGGTGCTCCGGGAGGCGTGTCGTCAACTCCGCCAATGGCATTGCCAGGGATTTTATCTGCCGCGAGTCTCCGTCAACATATCGCCTCTGCAGTTGCAGCGGCAGGATCTGTTTGCCATCGTCAAAGATGCGCTGGTATCAAACCATCTCTGCACAAAGTCACTTGAGCTGGAGATCGTAGAAAGTGCCCTGGTAGATAATGTTGGTCACTCCATCAGCATCCTGAAGAAATTGCAGGATATCGGCGTCATAATCAGTATCGACGATTTTGGCACCGGTTACTCCTCACTTAGTTATCTGCGGACCCTGCCGGTCGATATTCTGAAGATAGACCGTTCATTTATGCTGCACGCGCACGAATCTGTCGAAGATAACCGGATGCTTGCCTCAATCATTTCCATGTCCCACAGTCTCGGTTTGGAAGTTGTTACTGAGGGGGTTGAGTTGGCCGAGCAGGAACTGGTTCTTAAAAATCACCATTGTCAGGAAGCCCAGGGATATTATTATTCCCGCCCTTTGCCGGCCACCAAACTCTTGCAATGTTTCTTTAACTCTCCGATGACTCTGGAAGATATGCATGTGCACACGGTTGGGCACACTCAAGATACGTGTTGTATGCTGGCTGATGGGCCGGCTAAACCCTGTGGAAATGTAATAGGGAGTATTGAGCCATATGACCACTGAAACCACACCACTCAACGACATCATTGCCGCGCGCATCGCCGAGCAAGGCCGCATTACCTTTGCCGACTTCATGGCCGCCTGTCTCTATGAACCGGGACTCGGCTACTATACCTCACCGGGGCGCAAAGTCGGCGCCGAGGGAGATTTTTATACCAGCATCACCGTGCATGGCGCTTTCGGTCGGGTGATTGCCCGCGAGATTGCCCAGATGTGGCGCAGCATGGAGAGACCGGTCGTGTTCACTCTGGTGGAGTGCGGTGCCGGCAACGGCCGCCTCGCGTGCGACATCATGGATTTTCTGGCGGAGCGGGAGCCTGACATGTACGGGGGGCTCCGCCTGGTGCTGGTAGAGCAGGAACCGTCTCTTGAGTCGGCACAGCGGGAGATGCTGGCGGCCCATTCAGACCGGCTTGCCTGGTGTTCTCCCGATGACTTTGCCTCAGGAGCGTTCACCTTCAGCGGCTGCCTCTTCTCCAATGAACTTATCGACGCCCTGCCGGTACACCGCGTTGTCATGACCTCTTGCGGACTGAAGGAGGTGTATGTTACCTGCAAGGATGGCGCGTTTGTCGAGGAGGCCGGAGAGCTGTCCACTGCGGAGATTGCGGCCTATCTGGATCGTATTGCTGTGGAGCTTCATCCCGGCCAGCAGGCTGAAGTCAATCTGAATGCTCCGAAGTGGCTGGCGTCCGCCTCCCGGGCGCTCACACGCGGCTTTATTGTGACGATCGATTACGGGTATCCCGCTGCCGAGCTCTATACTCCGCGCCGCAAGCTGGGCACTCTGCTCTGTTACTATCGCCACCAGATCGAGGAAAACCCCTATCTCCGCCTGGGACTGCAGGATATTACCACCCACGTAGACTTCACAACTCTGATGAAGTGCGGCGAACTATATGGCCTGCACAACGACTGGTTCGGAGAACAGTACCGTTTTCTCCTCTCAGCCGGAATCGTCGAAGAAATTGAAGAGAACGAGCGTTCTGCCAGATCCGATGAGGAAAAGCTGCGGCTCCGTTTGACCATCAAAAAACTGATCCTCCCCGATGGCGGCATGGGCGAAACCTTCAAGGTACTGATCCAGTCCCGGGGGGTGAATGCTCCCCAGCTGCTGTGCCGGCGCGGTATCGGAGGGTGAATGGTCGCGAATGCGTGTGCTGAAATACGCGGCATCGTCTTCGACCTGGACGGCACTCTCTATGTGTGCGATCGCTATGCTGCCGAAATTCACGCTGAAGCTGTTGGTTATATTGCCGCCCTTATGCAGATCAGCACTGCAGAGGCCGGACTGATCATGGCCGCGACACGGTTGCGGCTGGTAGAAGAGAGCGGCACCGTTCCGACTATATCTGCCGTCTGTACCGGGTTGGGAGGTAACGGACCTGATCTGCATCGCGTCTTTTTACAAAAACTGCGCCCGGAAGCCTATCTGGTTCGGGATGAACGGGTGATTCGACTGCTGAAGCGTCTTGCAGAAAAGTTTACACTCGCCATTTATACGAACAACAATCGCGCCCTGACGGCTCGTATTATGAACTGTCTTGGTCTTGATGGCCTGATTGCACATATCTTTACCATTGATGACACATGGCGGGGCAAACCGGATGAGGAGATGGTATGCAGGGTGTTGGCGGCACTCAAACTTTCTCCGGAGGAGGCGCTCTTTGTCGGCGACCGCTATGATGTCGACCTTCGAGTGCCGGAACAGCTCGGCTGTCCCGTGTATTTGAGCCAGCATTTAGAGCAACTGCTGCGGCTGGAGGAGCTGATTTCTCGAAGTGGTATTACTCCTTCCGCAGGTATTTCAGCAACTCCTGCAGACAGGACAGTAAAAGAACCGAAGAGCCCACTTGATTTTTGATCCAAATGGAATTGAAGAGAAATTTGCATGATTTTCAAACAGACGGAGGGAACAGTATGGTCGCATTCGTACTGACAGGCTTGGGAAAACAATGAGCCTATTACCAAGAGGAGAAACTATCATGACCACGCGTATTGAGAAAGATTCCATGGGAGAGATGACGGTACCGGACAGCGCCTATTACGGTGCCCAAACGGCCCGGGCCGTGCAGAACTTTCCCATCTCCGGGCTAAAACCGCACCCGGCCTTTGTCTGGGCTACGGTGACCATCAAAAAGTGTGCGGCACAGGCCAATATGTCCACCGGCAGACTCTCTACCGATATCGGTACCGCTATTGTTGCTGCTGCAGATGAGGTACTCGCCGGGGGACTGGCCGACCAGTTTGTCGTTGATCCGTTCCAGGCGGGAGCCGGAACCTCGCACAACATGAATGTTAATGAAGTACTTGCCAACAGGGCTCTGGAGCTGCTGGGACGGCAACGGGGCGATTTTTCCACCCTGCATCCCAACGACCATGTCAACATGGCCCAGTCGACCAATGATGTCATTCCGACCGCCATCCGTCTGGCTTCGCTGGAAATGCTCGACCCGCTGCTGGAACAGCTCGAAGGGCTGGAAGTGGCCCTGAACACCA
>DUZS01000057.1 GCA_013349405.1 Desulfuromonadales bacterium
AGTGCATGGCGGCAAAAAAAGCAAATGCGGTGCCACCGAACATGACGTAGTGAAAGTGGCCGACGACGAAATGGGTATCGTGGACGTGGATATCAGTTGCGGCTGCGCCAAGGATCAGCCCGCTTAAGCCGCCGATGGAGAAGAGCAGGATGAAGGAGAGGGCGAACAGCATCGGGGCCTCGAGAGAAATCGACCCCCGGTAGAGCGTGGAAACCCAGTTGAAAACCTTGATGGCCGAGGGTATGGCAACAATAAAGGTCAGAAACGAGAACACCATGACGGCGGTATCGCTCATGCCGCTGGTGAACATGTGGTGTCCCCAGACCAGAGAACCGGCGGCGGCAATGGCGACGCTGGAAAAGGCGATCATTTTATAGCCGAAGATCGGCTTGCGGGAAAAGACCGGGATGATGTCCGAAATGATGCCCATCGCCGGCAGGATCATGATGTAGACCGCCGGGTGGGAGTAAATCCAGAACAGGTGCTGGTACATGACCGGATCGCCGCCTCTGGTCGGATCGAACAGCCCGGCCCCAAGAATTCGTTCCGCCATGATCAGTACCAGCGTGATGGCGAGAATCGGCGTCGCCAGGATCTGCACCCACGCAGTGGCATAGAGCGACCAGGTGAAGAGCGGCAGTCGCCCCCAGGTCATACCTTCTGCACGCAGACGATGGATCGTAGTGACAAAGTTGACCCCGGTCAGGATCGAGGAGAATCCGACGATGAATACTCCGAAAACCGCCAGAGAAACGTTGGTGCCGGTGCGGGAGCTGAACGGAACGTAAAAGGTCCAGCCGGTATCGGGTGCACCGCCGCCACTGAAGAGTGACGCAAGCACGATCACGGCACCGATGATATAGAGCCACCAGGAAAGCAGGTTCAGGCGCGGGAAGGCGACATCGCGGGCGCCGACCTGTATCGGCATGACCAGATTGCCGAATGCGCCCGGTATGCCGGGAATGATAAAGAGGAAGATCATGACCACGCCATGCACGGTGAAGAGCGCATTATAGGTCTGCGGCCCCATGAGAGTCCGCCCCGGCGCCATCAGCTCGATGCGCAGCAGCAGACCAAGCAGCACACCGACCAGAAAGAAGCCGAAGGTCGCATAAAAGTAGAGGAAACCGATCCGCTTGTGGTCGGTGGAAAATATCCAGGAGGTAATGCCGGTTTTGCCGGTATCGTTCCAGAAACTGCTGACGGGGGCAGGGTGTTTGTTTTCAGTCATAATCATTTTCTCGATGAAGTGTTCTGGTTACGTTTTCTGCCGGTCACAATCAGAAAAGCGAGGAAGCTTCCGGTGCAGAGGATGACGATAGTAGCACTAACCCGCAGAAGATTAAAAGCATATGTTTTTTGCTCAGGATCAAAAATAAAACAATAATCAACAATCTTCCGGATAGTGGTGCCCGAAGTGCCGTCACGCGCCTCGATCAGGGCCAGGCTAAGATCCTTGGGGAGAAAGGTTGAGCCGTACAGGTAGCGCACAATGGTACCATCACCGGTGACGATTAAACTGACTGATGGATGGAGAAAATCTCTCCCCTTGCGTTGAAAACCATACCCGGCTGCGGTTGTAAATTTCTTTATATTAGGCACGTTTCCAGTCAAAAAACGCCAACTATCCTCCGGAAAGGGGGCATGCATCGAAGTCAGATAGACCCGCTTGAATTTGGCCGCCAGTTGAGGAGGATCATTTTCATCAAAGCTGATGGAAATAACCCGGTAATCAACGCCCGGACGACTCTTGATCTTGGGAAGCACCTGTCCCAGACCCCACTGGAGGTTATAGCAGACATTTGAACAGTTGTAATAGACCGGCAGTATAATCGTTGGCCCGGTGATCAGGTCACCGAGGCGCACCGTTTTCCCTGTCTCATCTGTGAAACTGATCTCGAGCGGAATTTTTGAACCAAGCTGCTCATTGACCCCGACAAATGTTTCGTCAACGGTGACGGCATGTGCCGTCCCGGCAGTAATGTTCAGTAGCATCGCTACCAGTAACATCCCGAAAAACAGTGTCAGCAGAATCTTATTGAATATTTCATGTGTGTCAAACAGTTGGTTGTCCATCTGCGCCCTTTTCTATCCGGCAGCCGTTAGTGTTATTGCTGCCGTTACCGCATAACGGACAAGTTTTCCGATTGCTACCAGAAGAGAAAACAACCAGAAATTGATCCGCAAGACTCCCCCCGCCAGGCAGAGCGGGTCGCCGATTATCGGCAGCCAGGAGAAGAGCAGCGAATACACGCCAAAGCGTTGGTAATAGTTTTTAGCCCGTTCCAACTGTTGCGGCGAGACACGCATAACCTTCTCGATCAGCCAACTGCCACCCCAGATGCCGATCAGGTAGGTCACCACGGCGCCCAGATAATTGCCAACGGTGGCAACGGCAACTGCCGACAGGGGATCATAGCCGCTCACCAGCATCATCACCAGCAGCCACTCCGAGCCTAACGGCAGCAGCGTAGAAGCGAGAAAGCTCATAAAGAACAGCGAAACATAGCCGGGCTGGTTGAGCCAGTCATGCAGCATGACAGTATATGTCAGAAATTGATTGTCAAAATGGCTCAAATTGCTACAATGCTCCCGAAATCAACCCCCCTCAATCCCCCCTTGTCAGGGGGGAAGCTTTTAAGTCTCCCCTGACAAGGGGAGGTTTGGAGGGGTTTTTGCTTGTCATTGTAGCGATAAATTCAGTTTCGGCAAGGGGGAACAATGCTGAAAGGAAGACCGGCGAAAAAATATTCCCAGGCGGGGCGCTTACACTCGATTATTCGGCTGCTGGAAGCCAGGCGCGGCCTGACTCTTGACGAACTGGCGGAAGAGTGCGACGTCGATCGGCGTACCATTCACCGTGATCTGAATGCGGTGGAACAGGCCGGTTATACGCTGACAACGGAGTGGATTGACGGGAAAAAGGTCTACAGCTTTCTGACCCGGTCACGAAACCTCCCCCCGATTACCTTTACTCTGCCGCAACTGATGTCGCTCTACCTGCTGCGCTCCCTCGGCGCCCACCTGGCCGGCACCCCGTTTCAGGCCGAGATTGACGAGCTGTTTAAAAGTATTCACTCCGTTCTCCCCGACCGTCATGCCGCGCATCTTGAGCGGATCGCGCGGGTGTCGCTGCCACTGCTGCACGGGGTGCGGGACTACTCACCTTCAGCCGTCTTTGTGAGTGATCTGCAGAAAGCACTGCTGCAGCAGTACCGCATCCGGCTGAAATATGCGAAGAAGGGCAAAAATGAAGTAGACGATTATGAAGTCGATCCCTATACCCTGGTCTTTCACAAAGGTGGGATTTACCTGCTCGGAAATACCATCAACCGTTCCGGCATGCGCCTGTTTGCCCTGGAGCGCATCCGGGGGGTGGAGGTGACCCGCCAGCGCTTTGAGATACCTGACAGCTATCAGCCGGAAACCCATTTCAGCAGTGCTTTCGGCCTGGTGAGCGACGCGCCGATGAAGGTGCGGGTCCGTTTTTCTGCTGAGATCGCTCACGCCGTCAAGGATCGCATCTGGATGCCGGGGCAGAAGATCCGCACCGATTCGGGTGGCCGGGTGGTCGTCGAATTTGAGGCGGCGGGCCTGATGGAGCTGATTTCCTGGGTTCTCTCCTACGGCATACACGCCGAGGTACTGGAGCCGCCGGAACTGCGCAAAGAGGTCAGGCGGCAGGTGAAAGAGATGCGCGAGATGTATCGGGGGAAAGAGAAGGAAAAATAAGATCCGAAAAGGCAATTCCCCTGTCAAATTAATAGGAGAGCTGAGCAAATCACTGGAAATGATGAGCGAACACTAAAACGCAGAGTGATACCTGCCTGGTTATCTACATTTCCTCTATCCGGCAGAACTGCTGTCTGATGTCGTCCCTGCTACAGCGTCCTGGAAGCCTGACACCGGTTTTTCTCAATGAATGTATGCTGCTGCATGCCCCCCAAACGCCGGTAATAACCCCTTGTAAGGGGAAATAAATATATTTCTACAGCGTTATTCTGTATAGTGCCGCCTAATCTTCTTTGGAGGCAAAACTGTATGTGGTCATATCTCGCCAGTATTCCACTCATGATAATTATCCTGGGAAGTTTTTCCCTGTCGGCATCAGCACTGGAAGCCCCTTCCTCTCCGAATTCCATTGAACAACTGCTGAACACCGAGGTTACCACCGTGACCGGGGCCAGCAAGTATCAGCAGGAATTGACAGATGCCCCGGCCTCTGTTGCCATTGTTACCTCTGACGATATCCGTAAAGGTGGCTTTCGCAATCTGGGTGAAATTTTGAATTCTGTAGGCGGCTTTTACACTACCTATGTTCGAAGTTTTTACAATATCGGGGTGCGGGGTTTCAGCCCCCTGGGAGATTTTGGTACACGAATCCTGCTGATGGTCGACGGCCACCGCCTGAATGACGGGCTCTATGAAGCAGCCCCATTAGGTAGTGACTTTCCGGTCGATATCGATCTGATAGACCGGATTGAAATCATCCGCGGACCGGGTTCGTCACTGTATGGTACCGATGCCTTCGTGGCGGTTATTAACGTTATGACACGTAGTGGCACCGATATTAGAGGAACAGAGTTCTCCACCTCCGGTGGCAGCTATAATTCCTGGACCGGGCGCGGCACTGCCGGTGGTAAATCGCGTAACACTGTTGAAACGTTACTCTCGGGCAGCATCCTGAATTCGTCCGGTAAACAGAACATTCTGTTTCCCGAATACGCTGCTACCAACAATGGCATTGCCCGCAATCTGGATGGCGAAAACTCCTGGAATCTGTTGGCCAAGGCCGCCTGGCAGGACTTCTCTCTGCTTATGCTGCACCAGGCCCGGGAAAAAAATGTCCCGACGGCACACTATGGATCTATCTTTAATGATTCCGATGGGGTGGTAGGCGAACAGCATTCCCTGATAGGACTCACGTATAGCCATTTTGGCGGCTGGGCCGATCTGAACGCCCGCTTGACTTACAACCGCTACAAAGTTGACAGTCACTATCCCATTCTTGACAACGCCGGTGTGCGCGCCGTGAATCGGGACGACGATCTTGGCGAGTGGCTTGGCAGCGACATGTACGCGACCAAGCTGATTGGTGATCACCTGCTGACGGTCGGCATGGAATTCCGCTGGCAGTTCACCGAATATATGCATAATTATGATGTTGGCCAGCCGCAGGCGGCATTGGAGCTGAATCATCGCAGTCTGGTCCAGGGGTATTATCTGCAGGACGAATATCACATTGTACCGCAACTGATCCTGTACACCGGCCTTCGGGTTGACAACTATGAGAATTTCGGCGCC
>DUZS01000058.1 GCA_013349405.1 Desulfuromonadales bacterium
GGTCCGAACTTTTCCAGATAGAGACGGTGCGGCATCAGTCAGTCGAGATAGGGGAGGGCTTCATTGCCGAGGATACGCGCTACGGAGAGTCGCATCAGATCCAGGGGGGGACTGCCGCCTGCAGCGGACATTTTCAGAGCATAGCGGGCGATGTTGATGCCGTCTCTCACGGAATAGAGCTCGTCTCTCTTGTGGGCGCGCTGCAGGAATGTAACCACGTACTTCAGAATGTCACTATCAGCAAAGGGGAGGTTCTCTTTGAGGATAGTCAACTCCTCGTCCGCTTCCGGAAAGTCGATATATATCTGCGGCTGCAAGCGTGAGTGAATATACTCGGGAATTTCGAACGTCGAGGAATCTTCGTTCATGGTGACAACAATACGGAAATCGCGGGTTGCCGGAATGCGCAGGCCGGTAACGATCGATTCTACGTAGCGGCGGTCATCGAGGAGCGGCGCCAGTGAAGCCCACGCTTTCTCGCTCATGCGGTTACCTTCATCCAGAATAAGAATTCCGCCTGTCAGCATGGCTGATACCAGTGACGAGGCGGCGTACTGAATCCTGCCATCGGGGCCGATGACCGGCGTGACAATCAGATCTTCAGGCCGGGTATCCATGGTTGCCTGAAAAAGATAGACCGGTTGTTCCAGGCGTTTTGCCGCAGCATAGGCCAGAGTGGTTTTCCCAACTCCCGGTTTACCGACCAGGCGAGGGTTGAAGGGAATGTCTCGCTCGTCAATAACCATCCAGGCAGCTAAAAGCTGCAGCAACAGTTCATCCTGCCCGACCCACTGCAGGTTGAGTTCCACCGGTCGGGCCAGTGTGAGGGTAATGCCGTCAATTGATACCTGATTCATGTCAATAGTTCTCCATATTTTCCGCTGATACAAATTCAACTGACCTATCGGCATATTAATAAATGACTTCAAAATGGAGAGGGTAACAAAAAAGCACCGCTACCATGACTTGATAGGGTGCCGTCTTTTCTGTGTGTTGGTAGCGGAGGCCGGACTCGAACCGGCATGCAGTTGCCTGCGGCAGATTTTGAGTCTGCTGTGTCTACCATTTCACCACTCCGCCGAGGGTGTCAGATATAATTCAGGCAGAGCCGTACGTCAAGAACTAATACCACACATTACAGCAGATCAACGACAATATAGCGTACTTTGTGAGTGTCACCAATAAAACCGGTGTCTGTTTATCCGCCCAGATATTTCGTTAATTCTTCCGCCAGCGTGGTTGGATGAATAAAACGTGCAGGAGTTTTCTCCTCGCCAAAAAAATCACCTGCCCACGATTGTCTTTTTGTCCAGGACATTAGTTTTTCCCAGCCTTGCCAGGTAGAAAAATCAACACCATGGATGTTGGTTATCTGTTCCAGGAAGATTTGTTCAAATCCGGCCATAATTCCTCCAACAGTCATAAATGCATATTAAAGATATGAGATTCGTTCTTCAGTTCAATGGCTACCCGTTGAACCAAAACCACCGGTTCCCCGTTCACTTTTCTGACAAAATTCCGTTACAACACACAAATCAGCCTGAAGCACCGGCATAAACAACATCTGACAGATCCGCTCTCCCGGTTCTATGGTATAAGAATCTGCGCCGCGATTAACAATTCCTATGCCAATCTCTCCTTGATAATCAGAGTCGATGATCCCGACTGAATTCGCCAATACAATGCCATGCTTGATACCAAGTCCGGAGCGTGGTACCAGCAGCGCCACGAGACCTGGATCACGAATACTGATGGCAATGCCGCTGGGGATTAAAACTGTTTCGCCCGGATGTACGGTTTTCGGACTCTCCAGACAGGCGCGCAGGTCCATCGCGGCTGCGCCGTTTGTTGCATACTCCGGCAGTGGAATGGCTGTCCCGAGCAACGGATTTATGATTTTGGTTTCAATTTCTGGCCGCTTCATGTAAATTTCCCTGTCTTTATGATTAAATTATGAGAACAGTGTAGCAGAATTGACTTACGGGAACAAGGAGCGTTTTACCATGAAACAACGCGTTGTCAGTGGCATGAGGCCGAGTGGCAGGCTGCATATCGGGCATTATCACGGGGTACTGGAAAACTGGGTCAAGATGCAGGATTCTTATGATTGTTTCTTTTTTGTTGCCGACTGGCATTCTCTAACGACGGAATATGCCGATACGGCCGGAATTGCGCAGAGTATTCGCGAAATGGTGCTTGACTGGGTGGCCTTTGGCCTTGATCCTGATAAATGCGTGGTGTTCCGGCAGAGCCTCGTTCCGCATCACTCAGAGCTGAATCTTATACTCTCCATGATCACTCCGGTTTCCTGGCTGGAACGCAATCCGACCTATAAGGAGATGCTCGACAACATCGAGGCCCGGGATCTGACCACGTTCGGTTTTCTCGGCTACCCGGTGCTGATGGCGGCTGACATTATTCTCTACAAGGCGACGCGTGTACCGGTCGGACATGATCAGTTGCCGCACCTGGAAATAACCCGGGAAATTGCCCGCCGCTTCAACCATCTCTATGGCGCGGTTTTCCCCGAACCGGAAGCGCTGCTGACCGAGACCCCCAAACTACCCGGCCTTGATGGGCGCAAGATGAGCAAATCGTACAACAATTCGATATATCTCTCCGATGATGCCGAAACGACTGCCAAAATGGTGATGTCGATGGTCACCGATACCAATCGGGTCCGCCGTGCTGATCCTGGTGATCCTGACATCTGCGTGGCCTTCAACCTGCACCGCCTCTATGTGCCGCAGGCAAAGCTTGACGAGATCGTACCGGCCTGCCGTGCTGCCCAGATCGGCTGCGTCGAGTGCAAAAAAATCCTGGCCGGTTGTATCAACGAACGTCTGGCACCGTTCCGTGCCCGTCGGGCGGAGCTTGCCGCCAACCCCGGTTTTGTCGACGATATGCTGCGTGAAGGGAGCCGCAAGGCATCCCTCATATCAGACGCCGTCATGGCGGAAGTTCGAACGGCACTTCAGTTCTGATATGCAGGCTGAGGCGCACCATCACCGCGACGAACATCTGCCGCTGCTTGACGGACTGCACGAACAGTACAATGTCCATCTCGACCAATTTGACGGGCCGATGGATCTGCTGCTGCATCTGATCAAAAAGAATGAGCTGGACATCTGTGATATTTCCATCGCGGTCATAACCCGCCAGTATCTCGATTTTATCAAGGTGATGAAAGATCTGAATCTTGAAGTCGCGGGTGACTTTCTCGTTATGGCCGCCACCCTGCTGCAGATCAAGTCCCGGCAACTGCTCCCGGCAGCGGAAGAGGATGATCCGGAAATAGATGAAACCGATCCGCGATTGGAGCTGATTCGTCGTCTCCAGGAGTATCAGCAGTACAAGGATGCCGGCATGCTTATTGGTGCGCGGGCCCTGCTCGGACGGGAGGTCTTTGTACGAAGCGCTGCTGAACCGGTGCTTGCTGCGGCACATACTATGGAAGGGCCGCTTGAAGTCAGCCTGTTTGAACTGGTTGATGCCTTTCGGGTTCTGCTGCTGCGGATTCCGGTGGAAAGCTTCCATGACGTTGCTCCGGGAGATTCGCTCAGTATTGCCGACTGCATTAACGATATTCTTTCACAATTACAGGAGTATGACACCATACAGTTCAATGATCTTGTTAAGGATGAACTGACCCGTGAACGGATTATTGTCACTTTCCTCGCACTGCTGGAGCTCTGCCGTCTCAAACTGATTCGTATTTTCCAGGGGAGCGAGCATGGCGCAATCTGGTTTGTTCCCGCTGTTTCCACAGATCCCTCTGAGGTTTTGAGTACTGATGAATTCTGACTTGCCTGCTATCATAGAGAGCCTCATTTTTACCGCCGACTCTGCGCTTTCAACCGATCGTCTCTGTGACCTGCTGACTGAATTCGAGCGTGGGGAGGTCAAATCCGCCCTGTCCGAACTGGTAGATTATTATCAGGGGAGGGGAGGGGGCTTTGAGCTGGTTGAAGTTGCCGGAGGCTGGCAATTCAGGACCCGTCCCGTCTTTCATAGCTACATCACCCGCCATATTAAAACAAGAGCGGCTAAATTTTCCCAATCCGCCCTTGAAACCCTGGCGATTGTTGCCTACCGTCAGCCGATTACCCGCGCTGAAGTTGAGCATCTGCGCGGCGTCGATTGCGGTGG
>DUZS01000059.1 GCA_013349405.1 Desulfuromonadales bacterium
GCCTAAAGGTGAGGGAGTTTGCTCCTCCCCCCAGCGGGGGGAGGTTGGGAGGGGGGGAGAGGAGCTTGGCGTATCCAGCAGCGCAAAAATCCTCTCCAGAGCCGCCATCGCCCCCTGCATGACCGAATATTTTGCGGAAAGGTCACGGATCGGCCCGAAAAATTTTTCAATGTACTGAATGAAGGCGACCAGAACGCCAAATGTCAGGGCTCCCTGCAAAATCTCCCCGCCCCCGTACCAGATGATCAGGGCCACGGCAATGGATGAGAGCGCCTCGACCATGGCGTAGAGTGACGCATCCCAGAAGATGACCGGCATATTGGCATCGCGGTACGATGCGTTCAACAGGCTGAAACGGCGCTCTTCATCACGTTCGCGGTTAAAGATCTGGATAATGCTGATGCCGGAAATACATTCGTTGAGGAAGGCATTCATATTGCCGAGGCGTGCCCGGACCTCCCGGAATGATTTCCTCATGCGACGCCTGAAGGTGTAGGCAACGTAGAGGAGAACCGGCAGGACGGAAAAGGTCACCAGCGACAGTTTGAGGTTCATCCAGAGCATCACGGAGATGATCCCGATCAGCAGCAGGATGTCGCCGATGATAGTGATGATGCCGGAAGCAAACATTTCCCCCAGAACCTCGATATCGCTGGTAAGGCGGGTGACCGCACTTCCGGTCGGCACGCGGTCGAACCAGGTGACCGGAAGGTGCATGACGTGGCGATACAGCTCGGCACGCATGTCAGACATAACCCGCTGCCCGACCGACTGCAGCAGATATACCTCGAGAAAAGAGAGCAGTGATTCGATAATCAGGATGCCGAGAAAGCCGAGGGCGATACCTTCAAGCCCGGCGAGCTTTCCGGAAATAATATGGTTGTCGATGGCGAGTTTAATGATCCAGGGCTGCGCCAACCGGCAGGCGGCAACGAGCGGCAGTATCAGCACTACCACAATGATTGCAAAGCGGTACGGAGCCACATAGCGGGCAAAACGGCGCAGCAGCACAGTATCGTAGGCTCTTCCAGCAATTTCTTCTTCGTAGATTCCGCCGTGGTGCATTGGTAAAAGTCCTCGGGTGACGGTTATAACATGATTTACATCATATCAACCGGATCAATATCAACAGAAATACGGACTGTTGATATTTTGGCCGCTCGCTGTCGCCAGCAGGCGAGCAGTCTGTGAAGATCGCTCCGGTTTGCGCCTTTCAGCAGTATCTGGCGACGAAATCGATTGCGGAGACGATAGAGCGGAGATGGGGCAGGGCCGAGAATCTCAACCCGGACTTTCAGCTCCGATTTTAGCTGCGCCAGCAGCCGGGCCGTCAGGTCAGCCTGATCGGAGACCGCCTGCTCCGCCAGTCCGGAAATGGCAAACGCCGCCAGAAAGGCGAAGGGTGGATAGCCGGCTTCGCGACGAAACTCAAGTTCCTGCTGATAAAACCCGGCGGCATCATGTCCGGCAGCCGATCGTATTGCATAATGTTCGGTTTCATACGCCTGCACAACAACTCTTCCCGGATTCTCACCCCGACCGGCTCTGCCGATGACCTGCGACAACAGTTGAAAGGTCCGTTCAGCGGCCCGAAAGTCAGGCATGCCGAGGCTCGCCTCGGCGTTTACAACTCCGACCAGCGTTACTTCGGGAAAGTCGTGCCCCTTGGCAATCATCTGGGTGCCGACCAGAATGTCAGCGCTGCCGTCGTTCATGCGTGACAGCAGGCGCTCGTGGCTCCCTTTGCCGGAAGTTGTATCGCTGTCCATCCGGAGAATGCGGGCTGTCGGCAACAACTCTTTCAGGTCATGCTCCAGCTTTTCCGTCCCTGCTCCCAATTCAGTGAGTGCCGCTCCTGTACAAGCCGGACAGGTTCCGGGTGCCGGCACGGCATAGTCGCAGTAGTGGCAGAGACTCTGGCCCCGCTGGCGGTGATAGGTCAGGGTTACCGAACAGTTGGGACAGGTCAGCGGCTTTCCGCAGTCGGTACAGACCAGAAACGTCGCAAAGCCGCGCCGGTTGAGGAACACGATAGCCTGGCGATGCTGCAGGTACGTTTCAGCCAATTGTGCTGACAGGGTTGTAGAAATAGTCTCTTTACTCCCCTTCATTGCTACCAGTTCAACGAGCGGCATCGGGCGCCCTGCAACCCGGTCCGGCAATGCGAGCAGTGTCAGGCGGCCTTCTGCCGCCGCGTGAATGCTGGTAACCAATGGCGTTGCTGAACCGAGAACAACAGCGGCCTGCATCATCTGCCCCCGGACCAGCGCCAGATCGCGGGCGTTGTAGCGCAGGCCGTCTGATTGTTTAAAGGATGCTTCATGCTCTTCATCGACGATGATAATGCCGATTTTTTCGAGCGGCGCAAAAATTGCCGAGCGGGCGCCGATGACGATCCGTGCCAGGCCCCGTCGGATGCGGCGCCATTCGTCATAGCGCTCCCCATCTGAGAGTCCGCTGTGCAGGATGGCAATGCCGCCGCCAAACCTGGCCTGGAAGCGTCCGGTCAGTTGAGGAGTGAGCGCGATTTCCGGTACCAGCACCAGGGCATTTTTGCCGAGTTCAAGTGCATGAGAGATTGCCTGAAGATAAACCTCGGTTTTACCGCTGCCGGTGACGCCATAGAGTAAAAACGGGGTGAAACGTTCTCCGGCGAGGCAGGCCGAAATTGCTGACAAAGCCGCTTTTTGATGGCTATGAAGAAGCCGGGGCTCGTCGCGCGCTACCCGATGATCTTTAAAAGGATCACGGAACACTTCACGTTCTTCAACTCTGCTCAGCCCCAGTTCTGTCAAGCGTTTGAGCTGTGCTGTGCAGGTTCCGAAACGTGTGCGCAGATCAGCGGCGGAAATTTCGCCGGAGTCGCGAATGACGGCGAGTATTTCGAGTGCTTTGGTTCCGGGTTGGCGGGAGGGCAGGGCAACTGTGCCCGACAGGTAAAATTTTTCCCGGCGGGCAGATTTTCCTCCGGTGAATGCCTCATGCGCACCGGAAGTACCCTTACGGGTTTGAATATTAATGCCGGCCGGAAGGGCGGTGCGCACGACTTCGCCGAGCGGGTGCTGGTAATAGGATGCCGTCCAGCGGAAAAACTCCAGCTCCTGTACCGTCCAGAGCGGTTCATTGTCGAGCACGGCAATTATTTCTTTTAAATTGGCAATAGCGGAGTCGCTGACAATCCCCAGGATATAGCCGGTCAGCTTGCGGTTCCCGAACGGAACCAGGGCCCGTCTGCCGGAAAGAATCTGATCGCGTAACGATTCAGGAACGAGATAATGGAAGGTTCTGTCCAGATAGAGTGGAATGGCAATCTCGATTATGTTGAGGTGACTCTGTTCCTGCTGTGTGTGTAAAACCATTATCATTAAATCCATTTTTATTGTTATTCTATTCACTCTTGGATAGCATATCCGCGATTATCGTGTATAGGTATAATCTCTTATGCCATCAATAGACTTTTGTTTCTTTAAGCAATGAAAGTAGTGCGTATGAAATTGAATGAGTTTCTCAACATAAAAGCACGCAACAACCCGGACAGTCTGCTGAATCTGTTGGTAAAAACAGCAATTGTCTCAATTCTCATTGTCGTTGCCATGAGCAGTTTTGGCTTTTATCGTTTATTTTCAGGTTTTGTCATCAAAAATGCCGAGAATGATTCGGTTCAGCTTTGTAAACTGCTTATTGATCAGCAGAAAAAACACCTGTTTGTTGCCGTTCCCGGCAAAAATTTTGAACTTGGTCTCCATGGAACTGAAATGTTCGCTTTTGATTTCAGCGTTCGGGACTATCTCTATCCATTTTCTATTATCAAGGTCAAAATTTATAACAATGGAGGTTCTTGCAAAATGTTCCGCCATCCTTTTTGGACAGGCTGTGATGTAAGTCTTCCCGTCTAATTTTTATAGAAGACTCCGCTTTTGGGATTCATCTGGTAATTAATTAACAAGTTTATGGTGA
>DUZS01000060.1 GCA_013349405.1 Desulfuromonadales bacterium
CGATGTTTCCATAACATTCTTGATTGTCTTTGCCAGCATGGCAGCCATCATCACAATTTTTTTGTCCTTGTCCGTATATGAGGTGTAATCATGTGAGACGGCAACAAGCCCCTGCACATTCTCTAATAAAGGGGTGAAGCGTTCATCAAGCCTGCCGAGGAGTGAGAGTATGCTATACACTCGATAAAAGGCGGCTTCAGTTGCAAGCTGCTTATTCTTCAGCTGTTCAATGGCGGCGTTTACCCTCCCGATGTTTGTACCGGCATCTGCTGAGGCCTTTTTTGCTTTCGATGCCAGCACCATGCCGCCAACAGCGAGAAATGGACCGGCAATCATCCCGCCGAGAGTTGCCATACCGGTAACAGTGCCACCGGTTACTCCCCCGGTAACAGCGCCAACTGTTCCCCCGGCAACTCCCCCGGCGACGCTGCTGACAACACCGCCGCTGACTCCACCGGCACCAGCCATTGCTCCGGCACCACCACCCATGCCCATGCCACCGGCACCAGCCATTGCTCCGGCGCCACCACCCATGCCCATGCCTCCGGCAGCTCCAGCCATTGCTCCGGCTCCACCACCCATGCCCATGCCTCCGGCAGCACCAGCCATTGCTCCGGCACCACCACCCATGCCCATGCCACCGGCACCAGCCATTGCTCCGGCGCCACCACCCATGCCCATGCCTCCGGCCATACCTCCGGCGACACCCGCCATGCCGCCTGCCGCTCCTGCCATGCAGCCCGCACCCGCCATTGTACCGCCCCCGATACATGCACCGACAGCTATGCCACCTCCACCTATGGACGCTACAGCAGAGCTGGTTACTGCTGTGCCGGCTGAGATGGTCCCAAACAATCCGTTAACCCCATACGCTGCCAGTGTTGTCAAGCCGCCCCCTCCCAGACATCCGACTCCGGTCGTAATGACGTCCTTCATTTTCAAACTCACATCGAGGAGCATCAGCATATCTGCCTGAGTGACAGTGAGAGATGCCTCTTCGATAATGCTGCCGTCCTTGAAGTCGATATTTTTGATCAGTGAAAAGGCTTCTACAAAAGGAATAATGCTGTTCTTGTACAGTTCAATTTTTTGATTGCCGAGAACCTCAAACGTTATCTGAGTAGTATTGACAGCTTTTTCCAACTCTTTTGACGCGGATTCATACCGATTTTGTGCCTGCAGGTTTTCCGACTTTAAACGTTTGAAAAGAGATGTGGCGTCAACACCTTTTTTGACACCAAAACCCCCTGCCAGCGCAGCGGCACCTAACAGAATAAGTGGTATAGGCATAATCCCCCCGTATTCATCTGCAACCGGAAATTCAATTTTTCACCCCACCATATGACCAAGTATCAGCAGCACAAGCCATATAGAGAAGATCATCTGCTGGGTATGGATCATGCGCATCTGTTTCTTGGTGTCACTGGAGAATTTTTTGGAACGCATTAAAATCCCGGCGAACGTCAGCCAGACGGTCACCAGGAGACTCGCATACAGGAAGATATTGCGGTCATTGGTATAGTGTGCGTGAACGGTCATCAATACAAAGGCAATGACGTTCAGCCACATATGGATATCAAGATATTTTTTGAAAAATATGGCGATATCTCTCGGCCAGGGGCGATACTGATTGGCAATTAACCGGGTCGGATAATAGACATTGGCTACCACAAAGAGCAGCAGCGACGATATTCCGGTAATTTCACCAAGCCACTCGCCATTTCCCATTATTGACTGTTCCCACGCTGACTCAGAGTAGTACGTGACATTTGGCACAGCTCCCCCTGTTGCCGTGTGGCGGAGGAGTCCCCTTTTTAATATTTGGCGCCGTTTTTGACTTTAATCTTTGCATCACACAAGTCATCGTCCTTCCGGCTCGTTAATTCTTCCATTTTCCGAATCAACTCCGGATTGTTCCTGCAGAGCAGCTCATAAATCACTGCGCCGATAAAGATGCCTGACAGTACCCCGATAAATACCTTGCCCATACGTGCTACTCCTCCTTTCCTTGACAGTTGCTCGTGCAAGCACACGCTGTTTTTTTTGCTTTGAACGGATTTACACTGCTGTTTTTTGGTTTCTCGTGTTTCGACAGCTCCTGTTCGATGTCGTTGAGTCTGACAATAAGTTCCGAAAACAGAGCATCCCGGGAGAGATCAAACGTCCCCTCCTGTAACAGGCGAGTGGCGCGTACACCGACATCTATGGAAGTCTGCTCTTTATAATTCTGAAGCTGTTTGATGCCATACAATGAAAAGACAAGATTTGTGTACTGCATCGCGGAGTCGGCGGTCATTTTTACCGCAGTAACGAATATCTCTGCGACTTGATTCAGATTATTACGCATATCGAATATCATGATTTTTTCCAGGAGTGTTTTTGGCCGATACAGGAAGGCGGTTCTGATCAGGGAACAGAACCGCCGGGAATAGAACTGCCACGATGGCAACAACTAACAGTATTTGAGCGGAGTTAATTGCTGGTCGACGTTCAAATCGACACTTTTACTGAGCTCGAGTTCTCTTCATTTTTTGACATTGTATAGACCTTGTACCCGAGAAAACCAACGGCAGCCACGAGTGCCATCGGCAAAAATCCGACTCCCAGAACTGAACCGCAAGCGGCCTTGCAGCCACCGGCAAGTGCGTGCATTCCAAATCCGCTGCCTGCTCCACAACC